>JBKPNH010000050.1:0-151531 GCA_046732535.1 Acidobacteriota bacterium | reverse complement strand
ACTTCGAATCGCCTGGTTCGTTCCTGCCCTCCGCCCGACGTCTGCACGTTGGGCTCCTCGTCAGGAAAGTCGCCCAAACGAAATGCGACACCGGCAGTAAACTGGAAATTGTGAGTGAATTTTGCTGAACGTATGGGTTGCAGAGGCGAAGTGGGAAAGATGCCCTCGGGAAAGAGCTCCGGATGTCTAATCGCTGTATCGCCGGCGTCGAATCTCACTACCATTCGTCGGGATGGATACAACTCCAAAACACCACCCGCATCAAGGGTGAAGAAAGTTTCCCGTTCGATCTTGAAGGCCGGTACGCTCGGCACCTGAGCTCCCGGTACGAACGAGCCGACTCCTCCGATACTGAGAAAGCCCGGGCGGAACTTCCCAAACAGCCCGAACTTTTCGAACCGCTTGCCGATCTTCACTCCGAATTGACCCTGGACGGCGCTGCCATCGGCATTGAAGAGGATTTGCTTCTGAGGAAAGAAATTAATCTCACCCTCGGCGGCGATGGACCGGTTGAAGTTATAACCAACTCTCCCACCGACTCCGCCCTGCGTGTTATCGACCGGGAAGTCAGGATGAGCGAGCGTCAGCGATGTTGACTGGACACCGATCTCGATTTTGTCTTTCTTGCTTTGCGCAACAATCACTGAAGGAAGCGTGATGAGAAGGAGCAGCAGGGGAATTAAGGTTCTCATGAGTCGTTCTTAGAAGACTGATGCTTTCAGAGTGACGTCAGCATTCTTCCACGCACGTTGAAAGTTTTGTTCCATTTTGTGCGCTTCCCCGCTCTTCTTTTGTGCTCGTAAGCTCTGGACCAGGCCGAAGAGTGTCCAGCCGTTATCCCTGAAGTCTCTCAGATCTTCGCGGTAAATAGCTTCAGCTTCTCTTGCGCGGCCAGCTTTGAGTAACGCCGCGCCCAGATACAACCTCATCGACTGTCCCCAGTCCGGCGGTTCGATGTACTTCAACGTGTCCTGGAGTTTGACCGCCGCTTCAAACGCTTTCACTGCCGCGTCATGTTGGCCTTGAGCTGACAGTAGCTCGCCCTCGAGCGCACGCGCCGACAACTCCAGGATCGCCGGCGCAGGATTCGCCGCCGTATACAAGTCTTTCACCGATGGATCAGCGCTCGCTGCTCTTACCGCTTTCAACTCCTCCTCGGCTTTCGCAAAATTTCCCTGTGCGACAAACGCGCTGCCGCGCGTGTAATGCCATAGACCACGCAGATACGCCGAACCGTGCGCGGGTTCCGGCTCGGCAAGCACGGCTTCCCACTTACCGAAGATCTTATTGATCAGCCACGGGATTGAAGCGGCGCGTTCACTCGCGCCCATACCTTGATGCGACTGCCCGGCCGCTGTGGCTTTGGCCGCTTCCATTGCACGCGCGTAATTACCGGCGAGCACTCCGGCGTAGCGAATGAAATCCCAAGCATGACGCGCATGCGTGCGCGACGACAGTCCGTATGTACCCAGGTTCGGAGTAGCGCGATCGCCCCAGTCCTTTTGAAACAAGTTGTCGGCGGCGAGTGAACGCTGATTGCTCGCAATAGCTTTTTCGTAATGCCCGGTTCGGACGTAGATGTGCGAGGGCATATGGACCATGTGGCCCGCCTTCGGCATGATCGACTCCAGTCGATCAGCTTGCGCCAACGCTCGCTCAGGTTCGGCCGAACTCTCGTATAGGTGAATGTACAGGTGGACGGCGCCCGGATGATTCGGGTTCTGGGCCAGGATCTGATCGAGGGTTTGAGCTGCCTCGCGAGTGCCCTCGAGTGGCGAGCCATCGCGTTTCCAGTAGGACCAGGCGGCGTGAGTCATGAGCGCATCAACGTAGAGATACGCGGCTTCGAGATCTTTTGGATATCGCTCATGAGTCTTGCGGGCTGCTGCGATGTATTTTGCGTCGCGGAGATCACGGTCGATATAACTCTCGCTATCGTATCGGACCGAGAGAGTTTCGATTAGTGCCTGTTCCACGGGGGTCCCTTTCGTGGCGCGAGCACGCGCCTCCGCGATGGCTTTACGACCCTCTTCTTTCGGATCGTCGGGAAATCTTTGAAACCGGCTGTTGGGAATTGGGCCGAGTGCGAGTGCCAGGCCCCAGTAAGGCATAGGACTATCAGGATCGTGACGAACAGCTTCTTTGAAGGAGGCTGTTGCTTCGGGAGAGTAGTAGCCGTAGACGAGCCGGAGCCCCTGGTTGAAAAACTTCTGAGCCATTTCCGACTTCGTTGAAATCGGCCGGCTGTAGCTACCGAGCCCGTCTACGAGCACAGCTAACTCGCCATCATTGGCCGAGGCAACCACGGGCAAGTTTAGAAAGGAGCTTACAAAAACGAGGGAGATTGTTAGTGCAATCGTTTTTGTTTTCATGTTGTCCTCCAAAACGGTTATGGCGCGACATGGAATGCTTCGACGTTGACGTAGAACCGGAAGGATCCCGTCTGCTGAATTCCAAACAAGAACTGGACATTAATCACCCCGCCGGGCGGCAGCGGCGTAGCGAGGCTTATAGTACCGACCCCAAGCGAACTATTGAAGGCACCGCCATGCGGTTGTGAAGGCGGCTGCTCCAGAGTCGTACCGTGAATCGTTATTGAACAGGGCGGCGTGGTTGGAGTTCCCGTTTGCGAACACGTTGCGGCGTCAGTGATACCGCTCACCACGATTGTTACCGAGGTTCTCGCACGAAGATCGGCAAAACCCAACGGCGCCGGAAAGGTAGTTTGATCGATAATCCGAAAGCGCAGTCTGTTCACCGGGTCGTCGGTGATATTCACATACCGGCGACGAAACGACAATGTTCCGAAAGTAGAGCTACTAGGCGGATCGGAAGTGAAGTCGCGCACTCGGTTCGGTGGACTTGCCCCGGACACGTTCGAGTCTACAAAGAATGAAGGATACTGACTGTTTCGTTGAATCGGACTCGACATGTTTTCTGGTCCAGGCGCGCCCAAGCGCTGCCCTGCGCCCGCCGACGTTCCGTTGGTGTCGACGAAAATAAAGTCACTTGCATTGTCGTTAGTGTCAATTGGAAAGCCACCCGACGTACAAAGGCCCGGGCCCGTAATGGCTCCCTGTTTCCCACAGTTGTCGCGATAGAACGAGTAGTCTATGGAAAGGGGCGTGAGAGCCGGATAGCCCGTTCCTTCTTTATATACTGTGTTTGCTTCGGAGGTGGAGCCGACCGCGTCGATACGATTAGCGAGTGAGTAGCTACTGCCGCCGGTGTTGTTGTTGAAGAGAGCAATGCCGGCGTTGTCGGGAATGTCTGTGGTGTAGGTCGCATCGCCGGTTGCCGTCGCACCGCTGCCCGCGGGATAGGAAGCGAGTGAGTATCCAACCGAGTTGACGCAGAGGAAGTGACCACGAAAGGGGATGACCGTGCCGTTTGGGATTGTGCAACGCGTCGCGCCGTCGGAGGCTGCTATGCCGTAACCGGCACCTGATGCCGCGACAACCACGTGGTCATCATTGAAAGTGTTATAGATCTCGATGAATTCATCGTTGGCGCCACCGGGGCCGCGCACACGGAATTCGCTAATGAGTAATTGGCCCGGGCCGGCCGTTTGGGCCTGAACTGCCGGCGGCGCCGCGATCAAATATATCGCCGCCAGGATAACTGCCACTAACAAAGTAAACACATTGGATGGTAAAGCATTGAACATTTCAATCTCCTTCGTGGTGGGCCATGTAAGGACCGTTTGAGTGTTGGTTGACTGTCGTTCGCGCTATCTGAGTCTTGAGGTCAATCCCGGCTTGAAGGTTGGGGGATTCGAAGCTAGCACGGTTGCTTTTTGTGCGTCAATAATTTGTTCTTATCTATGTGACCGATGACCGGTGTATAATGCTGAAGCATCATGACTAAAGAGATCGAGGCAATCTATGAACGAGGCATGATTCGCCCGCTGCAGCCGTTAGAGTTGCCGGAGGGGACACGGCTCGATCTAGTCGTCATTACTCACGAACAACCTAAAACGAATGGAAATACGGCCGAAATCCTTGCCGAGATCGCAGCCCTACCTCTCGAAGGGGCAGATGATTCTTTCGCAGGCCGAGAACACGATTCGATTCTATATCCTAAAGAATAGGAATTAAATGATCTTCGTCGATACTGGCGCGTGGTACGCCTCATTAGTACCCACTGATCTTGATCACTCAAGAGCCGCACGATGGCTCGCCTCAAATCATTCTCCATTGTTCACAACAGATTATGTCGTTGACGAAACACTCACGCTGCTCAGAGTTCGCGGTGAGAAAAAGCGCGCTCTATTGCTTGGGGAGAAACTCTTTCGTAATGGCCTTGCCGAAATATATAAGATCACTTCTGCTGATTTGATGCTTGCGTGGGAAATATTTGAGCAATTCGACGATAAAAATTGGAGCTTCACCGATTGCACAAGTAAAGTCGTCATGGAACAACTTAACATCACGATCGCATTTGCATTCGATCATCACTTTCACCAATTTGGAACAATCCAAGTAGTGCCGTAAAAACCAAGCCGACAGGCGAGTACGATTAAGACCGCGCATTATAATGCCAGAGAAGCTGTGCAAATTATTTGGACTTTTTCGAGTAGCGCAAATGGCAAAATCATCGATGAGTAGACTCTTTTCGCGAAGCGGAAAAATGAGACACCGATCATTCATCTTTCTTTTCCTACTGGCACTCGGACACATATCGCCCCTCAACGCCCAACAGGATGAGGTCAGGTTAGAGGCGGCGCAGGCGAAGATTACGACCGTCTCGGCGATGCGGGTGCGGAAGGAGCCAAGGGTCGCTGCCGAGGAGGTTGCGCGGTTGACGTTGGGAACTGTTGTTAATGCGATCGCGCGTTCGACGAACCAGGATACGATCGGCGGGAAGACGGATTACTGGTATCGCATCAACCTGCCGAACGGGCAGACAGCTTTGCCGAACGGGCAGGCAGCTTTGCCGAATGGGCAGACAGCTTTGCCAAACGGTCAGACCTGGTGGCTGTTTGGCGGTCTGCTGCTTGACTACGACGGTGCGCAACGGCAGCGCGTATTGCGCGATATCATAGAGGCCCGACTCAAAGCGGAGAACACGGAATTTGCCGACCGGCAGGAGATCTACAACCTCGCCGCGACTGCAATCACCGAATCAAAGGACACCAACACGCGCGCCGAATTCGAACTCCTGAAACTCCTGGCGCTCGCGAACTGGGCCGTAACAGTTGACGAGCAGATGATCGACAAGTCGCCGTATCGCGAATGGCATAAGGCGCACGCCGCTGAACTTGTTCGCAATGAGTTTGCCGGCGGCTATAACCTGAACTCGAGAGTGCTCTGGAACCTCGAAACCAAATACCACACTCTGCCCATCGCCGACCGCATTGCCTGGGAAGCTGCGCAGAACGAACAGCCATCGGATTGTGAAGGCGACGAGGTCTGCAACTTCTTCGTGATCTCCGATGCCATCAAGTATTTGAGTTTGCATCCCAACGGAGCGCATGCAGCCGAGGCCCTCACAAGTCTTACTGAAGCACTCACCGACGAAGTCATCACTACGGCGAACGGCACAGGCGGCGATCAGTACGTAGTCGAGCAGCGTACCGATTTGCGAAAGACGTTAGCTACCTTGCGTGCGGCTGTCGCAAAAACAACGGCGCCCGAAAAGAACGAACTTCTGAAGAAGCTACAGAAAATCAAGCCGTGACTTGAACGAGTGTGGAGCACGTCGACGTCATCATCGTAGGGGCGGGGCTATCGGGAATTGGCGGCGCCTGTCATCTCAAACGACATTGCCCGCGGAAGTCGTTCATCATTCTCGAAGCACGCGAGACGATGGGCGGTACGTGGGACCTCTTTCGCTACCCCGGCGTCCGCTCCGATTCCGACATGCACACGCTCGGCTACCGCTTCAGACCATGGCTTGAAACCAAAGCGATGGCCGATGGTCCAGCCATACTCAACTACATCCGCGAAACCGCCGCCGAGTACGGCGTCGACAAGACCATCCGCTACAACCATCGCGTGCGCGAGATTTCATGGTCCTCCGACGACGTGCGCTGGACAGTGAACGTCGAGCGTGGTGACAAATCCACCATCCAACTGACTTGCAACTTCCTCTACCTGTGCACCGGCTACTACGACTACGACAACGGTTACACACCCGAATGGCCCGGCGTCAAACGCTTTCGCGGAACCATAGTCCACCCGCAAAAGTGGCCCAACGATCTCGATTACGCGAACCAGCGCGTCGTCGTGATCGGCAGCGGCGCAACAGCGATCACACTCGTGCCCGCGATGGCCGAGCGCGCCGCGCATGTGACGATGCTCCAACGCTCTCCGACCTACATCGTCTCGCGCCCGGCGGAAGATAAAATCGCCAACTTTCTCTTACGAATTCTCCCGAACCGCGCCGCATACATGTTGTCTCGCTGGAAAAACGTGCTTTCATCTACGTTCTTCTACAGCCTCGCGCGAAACAGGCCCGAGACTTTCAAACGGATGCTCGCTCGAGGTGTGCGCAAGGAGCTCGGTAAACAATACGATCCAAAACATTTCACTCCTTCTTACAACCCGTGGGACCAACGCCTGTGCCTCGTCCCTGACTCGGACCTCTTCCGCGCAATGCGCGATGGGCGCGTCTCAGTCGTAACAGATCAGATCGAGACCTTCACCGAAGACGGCCTCCTGCTCACCTCCGGCGAGCGACTGAACGCCGACATCATCGTCACCGCCACGGGGCTCGTACTGAAACTATTTAGCGGAATGCAACTCGTAGTCGACGACACGCCCGTCGATCTTCCGCAGAAGCTCGTCTATAAAGGCATGATGTTCAGTGACGTACCGAATTTCGCTTTCGCCGTCGGCTACACGAACGCATCGTGGACGTTGAAATGCGATCTCGCGGCGGAGTACGTTTGCAGACTCCTGAACCACATGGACCGTCACAACTATTCCATTTGTACGCCGCGCCTCAACGACCCTGACGTCGGCGAGCAGCCCGTAATTGATTTCAACTCCGGTTACGTTCTCCGTTCGCTGCACACACTGCCACGGCAGGGATTGAAGACGCCCTGGCGCCTGCACCAGAATTACATCAAGGACCTTTCGATGATGCGATACGGACGAGTGGACGACGGCACGATGGAATTCAAATCAACTCCAGTCGCGCGACACGTCGAAGCAGGAGCAGCAGGTCGTGGCTGAGCGCATGCGCCTTGATGGGCGAACGGCCGTGATCACAGGCGCCGCCGGTGGAATCGGACGCGCAATCGCCCTGTCACTCGCGCGCCGCCATTGTCACCTCGCGCTTGCCGACATCGACGAATCCGGACTAACAACTACAGCAGACCTCGCGCGAGAACACGGCGTACGCGTGTCCCAACACAAGATCGACGTCGCGGATCGCACGACCGTGGCTGAGTTTCCGAACGCCGTCGCCGCCGAACACAGCGGAGTGGACCTGCTCGTCAACAACGCGGGAGTCGCCGTCGGCGGAACATTCGAACAAGTCGCCGAGACCGACTTCGAATGGCTTTTCGAGATCAACTTCTGGGGCGTGGTGCGCATGACGCGCGCTTTTCTGCCGCTGCTCCGAGCCAGCGGCGACGCGCGCATCGTGAATCTCTCGAGCATCTACGGCGTCGTCGCACCACCCGAACAGACCGCGTACTCGGCAAGCAAGTTCGCCGTCCGGGGATTCTCAGAAGCGTTGCGTCACGAACTCGACGGCTCCGGCATCGGCGTGACTGTCGTCCATCCCGGCGGCGTCGCCACTTCGATCGCGGAAAATGCCCGCCTGCCAGCCGGCGTCAGCGAAGAAGAGATCGCCCGCCGTCGTGAGAGATACCGGAAGCTGTTACGCCTGCCACCCGAGATCGCCGGCGAGATCATCGTTCGCGCCGTGGAGCGCCGCCAACCGCGGGTCCTCGTCGGCTCAGACGCGAAAGTCATCTCACTCATCGCCCGCCTACTGCCCGTGTCGTATTGGAAGATGCTCGTCTCCCTTATGGGCGGCGACTGAAACGAAACGACTCCGTTTCGTCATTTACATATATGAGACAACGGAGTAGATTTGCTCAGGATCAAACACTCGCTCACTCACGAGCATCAACTGTCGCGGCCGATGAGGCCGCCCCACCAGGAGAAAATCATGCCTCTAAAGCACTACGGGATTCTTAAAGGAAAAGCTATCGAAGTCAGACTAGGCGGGGGTCAGAGCCCGCACTATCAAGTGCGTATCGTCGACGACACGACCGACTATCGCATCGCCATCAACGTACAATCGGCCCTCCAGCCGAATGAACTCGAATACCTGATCGACGATCACTTCGATCATCCGATCCTCGAGATGTTACATGAATTGCCTCTCGGCTTTACCAAGGTCGCCAGCAAGCCGGGGACAACCGCTATGGATTACATCCGGGCCAATCTGTTCGATCGCACAAAAATGCGGATACTGCCGTTCAACCTGCCGGGAATCGATAACGATCTCAACGAGAAGATCGACGGAGTCATGCAGCGCGCTGTGGCGGCCGAGGAAGCTTTGGTCTATGCCTTCGGCGAACGCTGGGGACCGGAGAACAACAAGAAGGACAAGTACTTTGGTTTTCTGCCGGGCAATGGAATCCATGACATCCACATGAATCAAAGCAACGTCGGAAGCTTCGTCGCCGATGATGGCGTGTGGCAGGACGGCGGGGTTATCGTGCACTTCCCTGCGCAACAGCAGTGGGTCGCGATTTTTCTGAAGTTCCAGTCGCAGGGTTGGCACACGGACGACAAGACGGGCCACAAGATCGGTCCGGAGGAGCCCACGAGACCGCCGATCGTGATCCCACCGCAGCCTCCGCCGCTGCCTACCAGCGATGACCCGCAGGGCCTGGTGCGCATCGTGGCCGCGCTCGTCAACGCTGTGCAGTCGCCCGAGGTCGAGGTGGTAACGTTGCTGAACGCGTCACCAAGACAGATAGATTTAAAAGGCTGGGCGTTGATGGACAATCAGAAGAACAAACAGAAACTCTCCGGCACGCTCAACGCTGGAGAGGCCCGCGCCGTCAAGGTCGAGAAGCCGGTCGCCCTGTCGAACAAGGGCGGCATCATCACCATAATCGACGAGACGGGATTGAAGGTTGACGGTGTGTCTTATACGAAAGCGCAGGCGTCAAATCCCGGATGGACCCTGGTGTTCTGACGATTCGACCGATCGAAACCGTTCTACACAAGTCGACACACAGGAATCGATCGATCCTGTGTGTCGAACTTGTTTGTGAACTAGTAACGCCGTCTCGTCAGCAGTGCGATCACTGCGACGAACAATGCAGATCCGATGATCGACCACACTATCGGAAAGTTGGTCGTGCCGATCCGAACAGCAAAGAGCTCCGGCAGCCCCATCGCTCGCGATAGCCACATACCGACTACGGCGCCGACGAAACCGAGCGCTATCGACACCAGGCAGCCGCCGCGCGAGAAGCCTGTGATCGCCTGTCCAAGTGCTCCACACAGCCCCGCGACCAGCAGCAGGATAAGAAGGTCCAATAAAGTCATTAAAGAAAGGCGCTATCCGTGTAAAAGTACTACTACATTACTGCCTGATCGTAATCGCGCCATCACCTTTAAGGATCGACGCAAATTCGTAAGCTCGAATGGGATGGGCTACACAGGCTTTCAAACTGCCCGGAATCAGATTCGGCGAAGGGATGCCGACGTCGTCTTTTCGCTCGGCGTCGGTGGCCCACCAACTCATGAATGCTCCTCGATCCCCCGGGACTTCCGAGTCCGACGGAATCCAGCCACCGGGATCCGGTTGACAAAACGACCAGACGAACTTGTCAGGCACTTCGATGCCGTCGTTGTCTTCGATCACCAACTGCACCCACTTACCGATATAACTGCGATAACTCGAGTCGATCACGACACCGCCGAGAATTGCCTGGTTCTTTTCGATCGTCATCGCATTCAGGTCAGCCTTCATGAAGAACTCGACTGGCTCATCGGGCTTGACATCGCCAGTGCCGTCTACGTCCTGAATCTCAACTTTGGCTTCGTCGGTGAAAATCATGTAACCGGTGGCGCTGCCTCGTTCGTCGGATTTCGCGTCGAACTCGAGATATTTCGCCAGTCCGTCTTCGAGGAAGAATTTATATTGGCCGTTAGCGAGCCCCGCTTGAGCGGAGGCGTTTGAAGGGGTTACGAGAACAAGCAGACACAGTACAAACAACGAAGCGCACATTCTTGTAAGCATGAAAGGGTCACTCCTTCTTAATTGCTTGGAAGATGTTCTAGTTGGCATTAGGGAAACGCACTTAGCCGAAGACTTTAGTCAAGATTACTCTTCCCTGGGGGAGGGCGTGAGTCGGGCCAATTCTTATACCACAACGATCTTCGCGCTGCCAACGAAATCCGGCCAAAATCGGTAGTGTCCAGACCAGGACACTTCCCCACAAAATTTTTCCACGCCGCACAGTAATACTTGCCGCAGTTCAGCAACTTCCTCTTTCGGCATCATTCCGATCGCCACCATTTATATCCGCAGCCTGAACGCTGCGAAACCAAGAAGGAGAAGCAATCATGAATCTGCGGACACTCATAAAGGCCGCATTATTACTTTCACTACTGGCGCCGGCACAGATCAGCGCCCAAACAAGTGGACGCCCTGACGGCATGCGTTTTGTCCCGAACGTGCCGGAACAGTTCAATAGTCTTACCCAGTATGCCGACCCACTCGGCTTGAACATCACCACCACACCCAATCCGAGCACCTGCCGGCATTACCAGGGACTCGCGCGCACCGAGGGCGCCGACGGGACGCCGTTCTTCCTCGTCACGCGCAGCGGCAACACGCCGTTCCCGCCAGGCGAGATCGGTTGCGACGACTCTCCCGGAGAAACACGTAACGGTCACCTCATCGTTTTCCGTCTCGACTCGCGCGACAAGAACGGCGAACGACTCAGAAGCAACCGCCTCGCCAGGGGCGTTCACGTTAATCAGACTCCACCGATTCCGTCACTCGATCGCGCAACGATTTACTTCACAGTCACGGGCGGCGATCCAAACGATCCCGATCCGGCAAAGCGTCCCGGTCTCGTCCTGCGCGATGGACCAAACAATCTGCCGCCGCGCGTATACCAGCATCCCGGCGGAATGCAGTTGGTGGGAAACATACTCGCCATCGCACTCGAGTCTCCGCGCCAGACCGGCCCGCAGGCAGCGTGTAACGTTTGTGCGATAAGCGGAGATCCCGATTCCGACGCGTGCAAACTCTGTTTCAACTACGAGCGCGCTCCCGATCGCACACTCCTCCAGTTTTACGACGTGAGCGATCCGGAAGCACCAGTCTTCAAGAGTCAGTTCGTCCCAAAGAACTCCGCCGGTGAAACGCTCAGTAAACTTGGCGTCGTCGGCATCACGCCGCTTCCGAATGGGCATTACCTGATGGTCGTAACGGGCGGCGGCGAGAACTCGTGGTTCTTCTATCGCTCGACAGAAAAAAATCTCGCTAGTCCGACACTGAGTTGGGTGCAGGTTCACACACCGCTCGCGCCCGAGGAGGAAGACCCACATCAAACGCTCAACTTCCTGCGCGAAGGAAACATCAACGGCGATCTGTACATCGCCGGCGCGCGTGGACACGTCGAGATCGGTCCGTTCTTCGAAGACCGCGAACGCGTCGATCTCTACCGCATCAACTGCCAAACGCCGAATTGCGAACCCGGCGAGACGATCGTCATTACCACGGTAGCCCACGGCAAGCGGATCTCGCCCTTTCCTTCAACCGGCGGAACGCAGTTGGCAAGTCTTGCGGCTGCGTCGACGTTCTACATTTCACCGAGCGGCGAACTTATCTTCTATGCGACTGAGCACGACAACGATGGACCAAACGGAACGGTGAAAGCGGGAGAATGGCGTCACGTCGACGTCGTGCGGCCGGACAGCCCAACGCTCCGGCCGACCGCGGACCTTGATGGGCCGTTCGTCGTCGACGAGGGCTCCGCGATCAACCTTACCGGAAGAGCCGACCAGGCGATAACGAAAGCATTTCTTCAACTCTTCGAGCAGACGAATTTCGGACCGCACTATCTCACGGCCAGCTACGAAGATCGCGACAGCGACGATTTCGACAATCTCTATATTTACGAGTTGTCGTTCTTTCCTTTTCTGACTCACAACGACAAGGCGCGATCGTGGAAATGGTTTGCGCCGCAAGGCTGTTCGATCCAGGCCATCGATCGCACCAGTCCAACGTCGGACATAGATGAGATGAAGACACTCACTGGCGCAACGGCAGTTGAGAGAGACACTGATCTCGCGCTCGTCATGCACGACGGCGGAACTGACGACATCGATCGTGAGATCGACCGAATCCTTTTCACGCCTAACTGCGACACATACTATTCGGCGCCCGTCAACTTGTTCTGGGACTTGAATCGCGATGGTTCTTTCGTCGGTCAGGGAAACTCAGTCAGCTTGAGCACCGCTCAAATTGATGGTCCGTCTAATGTGCAAATACCGGTTGAGGCGCGGCACTCGTTAGGTGGGCCGGCGGGACAAGTGAAGGCACTGGTGACGGTGCGAAACGTAGCGCCGCAACTCTCGCAATTCCGAGTGCTCGACAGCGGCGGCAACGAGGTGAACACGGCCGTGCCGTTTGCTCTCACCGGACTGCCCCTGCAAGTGGCGGCGGACTTCACCGATCCGGGACTTCTCGATCACCAGACGGGATTCCTACAGTGGGGTGATGGCACGAGCGATATCGAGACCTCGTTCGATTCGTTTGACGAGGCGTTTGGCGACGGCGCCGGAAGGCTCTTGCAGAGTCACACCTATCACACGCCAGGCACGTACAGCGTACGGTTGACTGTTACCGACGACGATCTTGGTCAGGACATCGAAAACACCACCGTGCGCGTGCTTACGCCGGAACAGGCATTACTCGAGGTGATTGCCATGATCGACACGCAGATCGCGAACACGACAAACGCAGACGTACGCACGTCACTGCGCCGTGCTCGACGTGCCCTGACCGGCACGAACGAACACAGCAACGACGGCGCGTTGCAGATGGTCCGTGAGAATAACCTGCTTGCGGCCGTAGCGTTCGTCGACACCTCTGTGAACTGGTTGCAGGAAGCCCAGAACGGCGGCGCGACTGTGACCGTGGAGATTGCCGTACTCAAACAAGTTGCGGCTGCGCTCGGCGGAGCTTAACCACAAGAGGCACAAAAGACACAGAAGGCACAAACAGGAAGAACTAAGAACATAAGAAGAGCGTGGGCGACAGAAACAGTCAGCCCACGCTTTTTTGTGCCTTTTTGCGGCTACCAGTTGATCAGAAACTCACGAACTAAGTTGATCCCGAAACCGGTGATCAGCGTCCCCGTTCCGATCCGTAACCCGTCCTTATAACTGTATCGCTCGGGATACCAGGTCTCCGTCGCGACGATCGCTCCGGTGTAAACGCCAACCAGCCGTGGCGCGGAAAGGACGCGGCGACCACTCTTCGTCCGTGACGTCACGTTCTCCAGAAAAGCATGCTTCACGCGCGCGACAACGCCTTCGCGGGTGCTCCGTTGAAAACCGCTATCTAACCCGAGCGCTGTGTCGAGACCATACGTCACCGACTGCTGAATCGTGTTGCGTCCAAAACTCGAAGCGAAGCGCTTGCCGTAACCCTTCATTCCCTGCCCCCACTCTTCGGGGTTATCACGCCACTGATCGATAGCGGCAGAGAAGGTGATGCGCGTGAGTCTCATCGGACCAACGGTGTCCGAAACGTAACGACCGAATCGTTCCCGCCGAGTGGGAAACACGTACGTATTGAATGGATCAGGATCAGGCTTGACCTTGGTGGTCACCGGAGCGCTCACCGGTTCACCGTCAGCCCGCGGCGACGATTCCGGCTGTTGTGCTCTCACGGCGAAAGCCATCGCCAGCGATACGGCCACGATTCCGATTGAATATTTTCCAGCACGTAGACAGACCCGTTTCATAGATTTTTCCCTCTTCGATTGTGTTAGGGGATAGATCAAGAAAGGAGGTCAGGTTTCGTATAGTCCGGAAATGACACGAATCTATCACAGGCGAGAACTTACGGCGTGTCCGTAACCTTCAGTTCCTTTACCGGGACGCCATCGCTCCACAAACCCATGAACCGCTGTTGCTTCGTGTTTCCCAACGCGTACTTGCGATTCCTTCCGTAAAAAGCGGCATCGCACAAGGCGTCGAACAGTTTCCAAGTGCCGTAATAATCAAGCGCATTGATCATCATCGTCTCGAGCCGGCGCTCCTGCGAAGACGAACCGTTCTGACGCGGCGACGAATTACCGACGCGGCTCGGATTCGCCGGTCCGCCGCTCACGCCTTCACCACTGTCGTAACTCAGGTCCATCGCCGTGGGCGCGCGATGGCTCGCCTGCAACGACGGCGTACCGTGAGCGTCAGTCACAAGCGTGATGTAGTCTTTGTTAGCGGCGGGTACGCTGGTCGATTCATAGTAGACGCGCTTCGCATCCGTATCGCGGACGAGCGTGTCCTGATCTCCGGCCAGCGCCAGCAACAACGTATCAGCCGGAATCTGCTTCAGATCGGCAAGCGGAATGTTGATTGGCGACTCGGTGATTCCGGGCTCGACCGACATCACTGCTCGCACTTTCGGCAGCTTCGCTTCGCCGGCCAGCGCCGCAATACTTGCGGCCAACAATCCACCGACCGAATGGCCGACAACCGCAAACTTATTCAGATCAGGTTTGATGTGTCCGCGCTCGGTTTGTAATCGATTGACCGCATCCTTGACAGCGGCGAGCGTACTGGGCGTGAACGCTTTTATCGGCGTCAACAGCGTCGCCTGGTAACGCGGATAGACGACGATGTTTCCGCGTTTGACGAGATGGTCCAGCCAGCCGCCGTAATAAAGCGGGTTCATGGCGCCCCAGCCGTGCAGAAAAACGATCACCGGAGCGGACGCCGGCTTCGGAGTGTCTGGTTCGAAAATCCAGTACTCCTCATTACCGGCGCCATAACGGTTTTTGGTCACACGTGTGTGCGCGTACTGCTTGCCGCCGGGCCCGGTCGCGGGCTGCGCCGGCGGAGTGGCGCGTTGTGCGAAGATCGTCAGGGAGAAAAGTACGATCGTAAGAAATAGAGCTGCAAATTTTCGTGTCATGTTCTCCCAACAAGTCAGAGCTTAGCGGGTTGCAATCACTTCGAGGTATTCAGCCTCGACTGCGGTTGTCCCGTCGGTAGCCTGATTGTTTTGGGTCCAGAGTTTTTCCAGCTCACTCCGAAGCGCCGCCTGTTTTTCCCCGTCGAGCGCGGCGAACGCCTTGTTCGTCGGTCCGTAGTAAACGCGGAAGTGCTCCACGACTTCGGCGGGCGAAAACGGAAACGCGAAAATCACGATTCGCGGCTTCGTTTCGACTTTGGAAACACCGTCGCCGAAACGTTCGCGGACGACGTCGTCCTTACCCCACAACACGGGCGACGTCATTCCCGGCGGCGGCGGAACGAACGCCGCAGCCGTCTTGAACATCTGGCCGATAAAACCAGCCGGCGTCCAGTTGCCCATCGCAATGAACCCGCCCGGTTTGCAGACGCGCTTCAGTTCCGCGGCTACAAGATCCGGACGCGGCGCGAACATAGCGCCGTACATCGTCACGACCGCATCGAAACTCGCGTCTTCGTAAGGCAGAGCCTCCGCGTCGCCTTCGTCAAACTTAATGTCCAGACCCTCCGCCGCGGCTTTTGCTCGCGCCTGTTCGAGCAGATTGGGCGCGATATCGACGCCGGTGACCGTGGCTCCGAGCCGGGCAGCCGGTAGCGAAAGGTTCCCGGTGCCGCAGGCGACGTCGAGTACCTTCATGCCGGGCTTCAATCCCAGACCGTTGATAAACCTCTCAGCTTCAGCGGTTAATGCTTTCGCGATCTGTTCAAAATCGCCCGCAATCCAGGTCGCGCGCAATTTGGCCTTCAGTGCGTCCATATCTGGACTTTGACTCTGACTAGCACTTTCCATAGTTAAGCCTCTCTTGTTGGATGACAGTGTAAATGCGCCGCTCGATCCGTACTGCCGTGGCACGGATCATGCGGTCATCTAGTTAACGCGCATTTTTGCGTAGCAAAAGTATTCACGCGCGGCATCTAAGTGCAGGATAGAAATACAGTCAGGCACGGTTTTTTATGCTAACCCGGGGGCAGTATCTTAAGGTAGTCTGCATTACCTACGCGCTAATTTCACTGGCCGCAAATTCGGCGCTTGCCCAAACGTCGGCCGCCGATTTTCAACGGATCCTGCGCGACAAAGCAGCTTTAGAGGCCGCCGACTTCACCGCCCTCGAACAGGGTCAAACCGTCGTCAAACTCGCTCCGATAACCGATAAACGCGAAGTCGCAGTCTACGGGCTCGTCAGCCTGAGCAGCAACGCGGACCGCTTTATCAAGTCATATCTCGACGGCATGACCCGCAAGAACAATAAGACGATTCTCGAAGCCGGCCGTTTCGGAACCGCCCCGTCTGTGGCGGATCTGCAACAACTGACACTCGACCCGGCTGACATTGAAGATTTGAAGCAGTGCGTCGTCGGCGACTGCGAGCTCAAGCTTTCGGCAAACATGATCGAACGCTTTCGCAGCGAAGTCGACTGGCAAGCGCCTGACTACCAGATTAAAGCCACCGAACTTCTCAAACGCATGCTCGTCGAATACGTCGGCGACTATCTCAAGCGCGGCAAAGCGGCGCTGATCGAGTACAACGACAAGCGCGACGGAGTCAGGCTCGCCGACGAACACCAGGCGCTCCACACGGCGCCGGGTTATCTAAACGACCTGCTGCGCAACTCGCAATCCGCGATGCGCCTCGTTGAAGATGCCATCGTCTGGTCCAAGATCAAGTTTGGGCTGAAGCCGGTCCTGGTGATCAATCACATCAAAGTTTATAGAGACGCGCGCGAGTATGGCCCACAGGTGCTGGTCGCGTCGAATCAGATTTACGCTAACCACTATTTCAACTCGTCGCTGGCGCTGACGGGTTTCATAACCGTGCCCGGCGCGACGCCGGCGGCATATCTCGTCTACGAGAATCGTTCGCGCACAGATGGGCTTCAAGGCGCGTTTAGCAAGTTCAAACGGCGGATGATCGAGAACAAGGCAGTCGACGGTTTGAAGTCGATTCTCGAACATACGAGGTTGAGTCTCGACGGCTCGTCGGTGGATGCAGCGGAGACGAACGTTGTCGCTCATCAATCCGCGAGTTGGGGACAACGTCTGTTTGGTGGGATTCGTCCGCTCTTATGGATGCTGATTATCTCCGCATTATTGGCGTTATTTGTGTTAGGCAGAATTGAACGTACCCGTGTCCCATTAACACGGAATACCTCGAGGGGGAAACTATGAAAGCACGTTTTCTATGGATGATTCTGGCAATAGTAGTCGGCGGCGTGTTGTCGTACGTTGCCGCGCAAAATTCGAATTCAAGTCCGGCTATGGCGAAGCCGCAGCATTCAGTCACGGTCGAGCTCATGAACGGTCAGGGCGAGTCGGTCGGTACGGCAATGCTCACGTCGATGGCCAACAACAAAGGCGTTCGCATCAAGCTCGATCTGAAGAACCTGCCGCCAGGGCAGCATGGGATCCATTTTCACGAGATGGCGAAGTGTGAAGGGCCAGGCTTCGAGTCAGCCGGCGCACATTTCAATCCGGACAGTAAAAAGCACGGAATGAAGAACCCGCAGGGACCACACGCCGGCGACATGATGAACTTCACCGTGAAAGCCGACGGCACTGCTAATCAAACGGTGACCAATTCGCACGTAAATCTCGGAACGAATACTCATTCGCTCTTCGGCGCGAATGGCGCTTCGCTGGTCGTTCACGAGAAAGCTGACGATCAGAAAACGGACCCCTCCGGCAATTCCGGCAGCCGCATCGCCTGCGGCGTCGTGAATAAGCCGGCAAGTTAAGTTCGTCAACCACGTAAAAAACAGGAAGACACGGGTGAGACTCAACTTTCATCCGTGTCTTTTTCTATGTAGCAAGTAGTGTCGAAAAGCCGCTTCCTCGTTCGTTATCCAATTGGAACGAACTTTAAAGGAGGCGACAAAATGCCAAATTATTTACTATTTCTCTACTCAGAAGCGGACGCTTTCAACGAGACCAGCCCGGCGGAGATGCAGGCCATCATTCAGAAATACCGCGACTGGCGTCTGCGTCTGCAAAAAACCGGCGTGATTGTCGGCGGCGAAAAACTCCAGGACGGCAGCGGCAGGGTGATGAGACGCAGCGGCGGCGAGACGTCAGTGCTCGACGGACCGTATACCGAAAGCAGAGAGATCATTGGCGGCTTCTTCGAGATCCAGGCGGAGAACTACGAACAGGCCGTCGCTACAGCCCGCGATTGTCCGCACCTCGAATACGGCACGATCGAGATTCGCGAAGTCGAAATGATCGTAACTAAAGAAGGATGAACGCAGATCCGGAACAACTGGTGGATCATCTTTTCCGGCGCCACTCGTCGAGGATCGTCGCCACACTCACGCGCGTCTTCGGTTCGCGTCATCTCGACCTAGCGGAAGACGTGGTCCAGGATGCGCTGGTAAAAGCGTTGCAGCAGTGGCCGTTCAAGGGAATCCCGGAGAACCCCGCCGCGTGGCTCACGCTTGTCGCCAAGAACCGCGCGCTCGATCTTCTTCGCCGGGACGCGTCGTTGGCGAGCAAAGCCGGCCAACTCGAGCTGGCTTTGCCTCGTCTGTCTTCTCCAACCTTGCCGTCCGACGCCGGGATGGACGATCAGTTAGCGTTGATCCTGATGTGTTGTCATCCGGAGCTTCCGGTCGAGTATCAGATCGCGCTCACGCTCAAGACAGCCTGCGGTTTCAGTACCGCCGAGATTGCGCGCGCGTTTCTGACGCCCCAGACGACGATCGCGCAACGACTCGTCCGGGCGAAACGGCAGATCCGCGATCACGACATCGTGATGGATCCACCGAGCGCCGATGATCTTCCGGCGCGTATCGACAGCGTGCTGAGAGTGATCTATTTGCTGTTCAACGAAGGTTACGCCGCGACGAGCGGCGACGATCTTGTGCGAACGGATCTGTGCGAGGAGGCGATGCGACTCGGCGTACTCGTCGTCGAGCACTCGCCGTTGCCACTGCCTGCAGCGCACGCCTTATTGGCGTTGATGATGCTTCAAGCTGCGCGCCTGCCCGCGCGAACGCTGGAAGACGGATCGCTGGCTGTCCTGTCCGAACAGAACCGGGATCTGTGGGACCGTCAGTTGATCGCGCGAGGCATGCGCCACTTCGGCGTCTCCGCTTCCGGAAACAAGATCACCACTTACCACGTGCAGGCGGAGATCGCAGCAGTTCATGCAACGGCCGCGAGCGACGCCGAAACCGATTGGAATAAATTGGTCGGGTTGTACGATGACCTTTACAAACTCGAGCCGACGCCCATTGTTCTACTCAACCGGGCCATCGCGATCTCCCGATCGCAAGGTCCACGCGCCGGTCTGAGCGCGCTCGAAGAGATCGAGGCGCATCATTCGCTGCGAAACTACCACTTGCTCCCCGCCGTTGCCGCTGAATTGTGGACACAGGCGGGCGATCTCAGCCGGGCCGTCAACTCCTACCAGCGCGCCCTCGAATGCCCTTGCAGCGCCCCGGAACGCGCCTTCCTCGAAGCCCGGCTCCAACGATTACTTTAATCTTTGTTCCCTTTTCCCGCCGGAATATGCTAAGAAGAGTCGCACCTTAAAAACCCAATAGCCTGAGGAACATAATGCGACCAGAAAAAGCGACTCGTTTAATGATTAGCTTCGTTTGCGCGTTACTCTGCACCCTGATCCTGGCCGGTTGTCAGCCTGGCCCGTCGCCGACCAACAGCACCGGCAACACCAACGGCGGCGCCGGCACCGTTCACAAGCTCGCCTTTGTCACCAACAACGCTTCCGACTTTTGGATCATCGCCCGCAAAGGAACCGAGAAGGCCGCCAAAGAGATCCCGGGCATTCAAGTCGAATTCCGGATCCCGGCTGACGCCACCGCCACCGAGCAACAGCGCATCATCGAAGATCTGCTCGCGTTGGGCTATCACGGCATGGCGATCAGTCCGGTCGATCCAGCGAACCAGACTGCGATGCTGAACCGAGCCGCGAGCCAGGCGCTCATCGTCACCCAGGACAGCGACGCGCCGAACAGCAATCGCGCCTGCTACATCGGTACTGACAACGTCGCCGCCGGAAAACAGGCAGGCGAATTGCTGAAAGAAGCACTGCCACAAGGCGGCAAGGTCATGGTCTTCGTCGGCACGCTCGACGCCGTCAACGCCCAGCAACGTTTTCAGGGTCTGAAAGAAGCGATTGCCGGATCGAACATCCAGATTCTGGACGTCCGCACCGATAACACCGATCGCGTGCGCGCCAAATCAAACGCCGCCGACACGCTGGTCAACAATCCGGACATTGCCGGCATGGTCGGTCTCTGGTCCTACAACGGCCCGGCGATAGTCAGCGCCGTCAAAGAAGCAAACAAAGTCGATAAAGTGAAGATCATCGCGTTCGACGAAGAAGACGAAACTTTGAGCGGGATCAAAGAGGGCGCGATCTATGCGACTGTCGTCCAGCAGCCGTTCGAGTTTGGCTACCAGTCGATGGCCCTGATGGCGAAGGTGCTCAACGGCGACAAGTCAGGCATTCCGGCCGGCAAGCAGATCTTTGTGCCGACACTCGCCGTGAAGAAAGCTGATGTCGAGGAGTTCACTAAGAAGATCAACGCACTTCGCGGCCGTAGTTGATGATCCGCAGTTCATGACTAGCACTCCACTTCTCGAGATGGAGGGGATCGGCAAACGGTTCCCGGGAGTAGTTGCCCTCGATCAGGTCAACCTTAGCGTCGGCGCCGGCGAAGTTGTCGCCTTGATTGGCGAGAACGGCGCCGGCAAATCGACGCTGATGCGGATCCTCGCCGGCGCGATCCGTCGAAACGACGGCACCGTCAAGGTTGACGGCAAGCCCGTCGAGATCAACTCTCCACGCGAAGCCAGCGCTCTCGGCATCGAGTTCATTCACCAGGAGCTCAGCGTTCTCGACAATCTGGACGTTGCCGCCAATATCTTTCTGCGGCGCGAACCGACGAAGGGCGGCTGGTTGAAATTGATCGATCGCGGCCGCATCTATCGAGAAGCGGATGTACTGGTCAGGAAACTCGGTCTCGACATCTCCAGCCGCACGCTGTTGAGCCGGCTTTCAATCGCGCAGCAGCAGCTCGTCGAGATCGCCAGGGCGCTGAGCGCCGGCGCTCGGATGATCATCATGGACGAGCCGACGTCGAGTTTGACGTTGACTGAAACTCGCCGTCTGCTCGACATCGTGCGCGATCTGAAGTCGCACAACGTCAGCGTCATCTATATTTCGCATCGTCTGCACGAAGTCGAAGAGATAGCGGATCGCGCGGTTGTGTTGCGCGACGGACGAAATGCCGGCGAGCTCGCGCGCAGTGAGATCAATCACGAGCGGATGGTCCGCATGATGGTCGGCCGCGACCTGAAGGATTTCTTCAAAGGCGCTGCTCAGGGAGGACAACCATCCACAGCCGGGCACGAGGGGTTTGAAATCCGGCGTCTGCGGACGTTGCGATATCCGAAACACACGGTCTCGTTCAGTGTTGCGCAGGGTGAGGTGCTGGGATTCGCCGGCCTCGTGGGCGCGGGACGATCCGAGGTGGCCCGCGCGATCTTCGGCGTGGAAGACGCGATCGAAGCGGACGTCGCGCTCAATGGTAAACCGCTTCGCATTAACGGACCGCGGGACGCGATTGCGCACGGCATCTATCTCATCCCCGAAGACCGCCGGCTCTGCGGTCTCATCGTCGACTTCAACGTGCGCGAGAACATTTCGCTGCCTAATCTCGACAGCTACGCGTCGGCGAAGATCATCAACTTCGCGAAAGAATCAAAGGCCGCGCTCGAGGCTTGCAATGCAATCAATATCAAGACGCCGACGACCGAGATGCGCGCGGCGAACCTCAGCGGCGGAAACCAGCAGAAGGTCGTGCTGGCGAAGTGGCTGACGTTCTCGCCGAAGGTGCTAATCTTCGACGA
The DNA here is from genome assembly GCA_046732535.1 of Acidobacteriota bacterium. Classification (GTDB taxonomy): domain Bacteria; phylum Acidobacteriota; class Blastocatellia; order Pyrinomonadales; family Pyrinomonadaceae; genus PSRF01. The sequence continues at coordinate 129,467 of JBKPNH010000050.1, read as the reverse complement.
GCCGACGCGCGGCATCGACGTCGGCGCCAAAGCGGAGATTTATGAACTCATTCGCAACCTCGGCGCCAATGGCGTTTCGGTGATCGTGATCAGCAGTGAGATGGAAGAGGTGCTGGGCATCAGCGACCGCATCGCCGTGATGCATGAAGGCCGGGTGACCGGAATTCTTCAACGCGCACAGTTCAGCGAAGAGGCCGTTATGCGTCTGGCCACAGGAACCGAAGGGTAACCGCTTATGAAAAAAGAGCTCGGAATTTTCATACTGCTCGTCGTTCTCTGCATCGTCGTCTCTCTTATCAACCCAAACTTTCTGCTGGCGATTAACTTGCAGAACCTCGCGCGGCAAATCGGCGCGTTCGGCATCTTCAGCATCGGCCTGGGCCTGGTGATCATCACCGGCGGCATCGAGCTGTCAGTGGGGTCCATGATGGCACTGCTCGGCGTGTTGCTGTCGATGATGTTGACGCAGTGGAACTACCCGGTGGCAGTGGCGGTGCTTGCTTGCATCGGGTTAGCGATGGTCCTGTCGTTAGGCCACGGACTTTTGATCACGCGGCTCAACATGCAACCGTTCATCGTCACGCTCTGTGGTCTGCTCTTCTATCGCGGGGCGGCCCGGTTCATTTCGAATGATGAGACGAAAGGCTTCGGGACGGTTGCGGGACTCGATTTCCTTCGCTTTCTCGCTAACGGGAACCTTTTCGGTGTGTTGCCCATGCCGTTTGTGCTGCTGCTGATTATCGCCGCGATCACGTGGGTCGTGCTGCATCGTTCGGTTTATGGTCGTTACTTGTTCGCGACCGGACGCAATCCGGAGGCGGCGCGTTACGCGGGTATTGGTACGAAAAATATCGTCACGCTGACTTACGTCATCTCCGGCGCGCTCACGGCGATCTCGGGAATCATCTTCGCCTTCTATACAAACTCGGTCTCGCCGGCCAATCACGGAAATGCTTACGAACTTTATGGCATCGCGGCGGCCGTCCTCGGCGGCTGTTCGTTGCGTGGCGGCGAAGGTTCAGTCATCGGCATCATCATCGGCACCGCGCTGCTACAGGTGTTACGCAATCTCGTTAACCTGCTCGGCATTCCGAGCTCGCTCGATTTCGCCGTGATGGGAGCGGTGATTCTGATTGGCGTCATGGCGGACCAGATCTTTACCGAGCGAAGGAACCGGCGTCAGGTGGCGCAGATGCGTGAGATGAGCGCTGGTGAAGTTCAATCGAACTAATCTACGGAGAAACTTATGAAACTGCTGCGTGCGATGTCTTCATTGGTGCTGTTGTTTGTGTGCGTTCTGGTAATTAGCGCCCAGGTCACTAAAGAGAGTTTCGGAACTGCCGACGGACAGAGCGTCGATCTCTACACGCTGAAGAACCGTAACGGAGCGGAGGCGAAGATCACCAACTACGGCGGCATCGTCGTTTCGCTGAAAGTCCCCGATCGGAATCGGAAGTTTGACGACGTCGTTTTAGGGTTTAACGATCTCGACAGTTATCTGAAAGGACATCCGTACTTCGGCGCGGTCGTCGGTCGTTACGGCAATCGCATCGCGAAAGGACGCTTCACCTTGAACGGCGTCGAGTACAAGCTGGCTGTGAATAATGGCGAGAACCATCTGCACGGCGGAATCAAAGGTTTCGACAAGGTGGTCTGGACGGCGCAGGAACAAAAGAGTGCGGCAGGTCCCGCGGTTCGGATGACGTATCTCAGCAAAGATGGCGAGGAAGGTTATCCGGGGAACCTTCAGGTGACGATGGTCTACACGCTCACCAACCGTAACGAACTGCGCATCGACTACACCGCAACCACCGACAAAGATACTGTCCTTAATCTAACGCATCATTCGTATTTCAATCTCGCGGGCGAAGGCAATGGCGACATTCTCAATCACCGGTTGATGCTCAACGCTAATCGCTTCACGCCTACCGACCCAGGCTCGATTCCAACGGGTGAACTCCGTAGTGTCGTCCGTACTCCGTTCAATTTTTTGACTGCGATGGCAATTGGCGCGCGCATCAACCAGGATGAGGAACAGCTAAAACTGGGCAACGGTTACGATCACAACTTCGTCATCAATGGACGTATGGGTGTGTTGCGACGAGCCGCGAGGGTTTCTGAGCCGACCAGCGGACGCGTGATGGAAGTGTGGACCACCGAGCCCGGCGTCCAGCTCTACACCGGCAACTTTCTCGACGGCACGTTGACGGGCAAATCAGGCAAGGTCTACCAGCGACGCTACGGCTTCTGCCTCGAGACCCAGCACTACCCCGACTCCCCCAACAAACCCACCTTCCCCACCACCACTCTAAAAACAGGCGCCACCTTCCACTCGACCACGATCTACCGCTTCTCCGCGGAGTAACGCCCGGAACGAGAGCGCTGAGCTGATAATCAACAACGTCCCAAAGGAACAAGTCAGGAAGGGGGCAAGCGGAGCGCGCCCCCGCGAACTCGCGTATTCGGGAACTCACTTCCTACCATAAATTCCACCCAACTCTTTGACGGCTTTCATTAACTTCTCTACATCACTCGGCCACCACCAATCCCGATCAACTCCAAGTGGTTCATCATCTAATCCATCAAAAGACCGAAAACTTGACCAATGGTAATCTCGAGCAGACTGGCAGATATCTTAGACCAGAGCCTAAGCTAAGCACCAATCTGTTAGAGGATGAGGCACGCGGAGGCGCTGCGCTTGCCCCTTCCCGACTTGTTCTTGCGAGGTGGCGTTGTATTCACCTGAGAATGCTAGACATTCCCTGTACGAGTGGACGTCTCATGGGCGGGAGCTTAGGTTCTTGGTCTTCAAATGGAACGCCAGTTCGCCGGCGGCGATGGGGATCGGTAGGAAGTTTTGGCGTGGCGGGAGGGGACAGGTCGCGTAGGGAGTAAAAGCGCAGGGAGGGTTCTCGGCGCGGTTGAAATCCAAGATCACTTTGCCATCCTTAGGGAGATCGGCGTAGAGAAAGCGACCCGCGCCGTACGTCGTCTTACCTGCCGTAAGATCGCGAAAGATGATGAATAGCTTCTCGTCGTTTTCCATCACCGGGCGAAGTTGATAGGCGCGGCCATTCAACTGGAACGAAAGTGTTCCTGGCGTCTTCATCTTCAACTCATCGCCTAGCACGTTCATGATGATCATCTCTCGCGGCTTCTCATCCGGCGTGAACGTCGCAACAACGCGATACGACTCCCTCGCGGGAAACCAACGCAGTCCTTTGAACTCGCGCAGCGCCTGGTTGTTCGGGTCTCGCACTCGCAGTCCGTAACGCTGCCCTCGCTTGATGACGCTCAACTTCAACGAACTAACTAAGAAAGACGCGGGCGGTTTGTCGCCGTCGAATCGAATTTCATGCGTTCGCACAGCCTGATTACCACTTTCACCACCACACCATCCGCCACGCGCAACGTAACGACACCGTGCGCGAGCTCGAGTGTGCCGACATTCTCAGGCGCTGAGCCGGGCGGCAAGACAATGTTCATGCTCTTGCCGGCGCCGAAGCTGTTGCTGCCCTCTTTCAGCCATGACAAACCCGCAACGGCGAGCCAACTATCTTCCGTACGCAGCTCGGCATTGCGTGTCTCACGCCACGCGCGCTGTTCGGCTTCAAACGAACTCTGAGTCAGCAATAAAGCAAAGAAGAAGACTTTGAACGCAAATGAAATCATGATCTACAAAGGCAGTCGCAAGCGCGCCTCGCAGCCGCGGAGCTGCTGACGGTTTTCGAGCGTCAGGGTACCGCCATGGGCCTCGGCGATCTGACGTGACAAGACCAAACCGATCCCCGAGCCTTGCGCTTTTGTCGTGAAGAAGGGGACGAACAGGTTCGCTGTGCTCGCCAGCCCCGGTCCTTCGTCGCGGATCCAGACTTCGACCTGCCCGTTCTTCGATTGCCAACCGACATCCACTCGCCCATGAGTTTCCATTGAAGCATCCACAGCGTTACGGATGAGGTTGATCAGCAACTGCTCCAACTGCACATCGTCGCCGCGCACCACCAGGTCCGGACCGGAAACAACGTTCACCGGCAAGCGCGTCTCCAAACTCGCCACGCGCGACACCAGCGTGCCGATCTTCAGCGGCTCCAGCCGCGGCGGCGGCAGACGCGCCAGCTTTGAATACGACTCCACAAACCGCGCCAGCGAATCTGCCCGCGACGAGATCACGGCGAGCCCGCGATGCATGTCTTCACGCCAATCCGCCGGTTCCGGTTCGCGTCCAATCAACGCGGCCAAACTTCCCGCGACCGATTTGATCGGCGCCAGCGAGTTGTTCAGCTCATGGCCCAACACACGCAACAGACGCTGCCACGCGGTCCGCTCTTCTTCACGCAACGTTTGACTCAAGTCAGTCAACACCAGCAACTGAAGCTGCTGGCCGCCTTCGCGGAACGTACTCCGCCGAATGTCCCAACGGCCCACACCACCGGGAAAGACCATCTGCATTGTTTGCGGCCCACTGTCGGCGGGCCAGTTGAGACACTCGGAAAGCCCAAGCTCATCGCTGGTGCGGTCCAACAAACGCGCCGCCGGTTGGGCCAACAGTCTCTCGCCGGCCCGGTTGACCAGGCGCAAACGTTGATCGCCATCGAAAGCAAACACCGCGACGTCAATCTCCGCCATCACGGTTCGCAGCAACGCCGTCGCTTCCATCGCCCCGAGCCGTTGCTCGCGCAAGGTTTGGCCCAAGTCGTTGACCTCGAGCATCACTTCGCCCAGCGCGTCGCCCGTCAATGCGTGTCTGCCGCGAATCGAGTAGTCGCCTTCGCGAATGGCGGCGAGGATGTTTGAAAGAGTCTGCAGCGGCCTGACGATGCGCTGCTTCAGATTCGACGAGATGCCGAGCCAGAACAGGACCAGGAACAGGTCGATAGTCCACTGAATCTGCGCCGAGTAGCCGTCGTACCACAGCAGGAACGCGCACAGACCAACGGCCGGAAACCCGGCGCCAAGCGCGAGCAAGTTGACGCGCCGTTCAAACTTAATTCCTTCCTTGCGCGTGAGTGCAGGATCAAGGGTAGTGTATGGCGAAGGATGTTTTGAAGGCTTGACGGGCGTACTCACGCAGGCATGATAACTACAAACTATGACAGATTGTACTTCTGTAACCGGCGATACAGCGCGCTGCGGCTCAGACCGAGCGCTTCGGCCGCGCGATTTGCGTTGCCTTCAAAGCGGGCCAGGGCCTTTTTGATCAATAAACGTTCGGCGTCCTCGAGACTCATCTCTTCGAGTTGCGCCGACAGACGCGCATTTGGGGTTGCTTCCAACGCCAGATCGAAAGCGGTAACGATACTGCCCGTACTCATCAACACCGCCCTTTCGATCACATGATCGAGCTCGCGCACGTTGCCTGGCCACTGGTGGTGGCGCAACGCGTCCAACGCCTCAGGCGTGAAGCCCATGATCGGACGTCGATACCGCTCGCGGTGCAGTTTCAGAAAATGTTCGGCCAGGATCGGAATGTCTTCGGCTCGTTCGCGCAACGGCGGCAGTCGGATCTCGACGGTGTTGAGTCGAAACAGCAGATCCTGCCGAAACCGGCCCTGCGCCACTTCGGCGTGCAGGTCGGCGTTCGTCGCCGACAACAAACGCACATTCACCTTCTGCGTCTTTGAAGATCCGACTCGCTCAAACTCGCCCGTTTCGATCACGCGCAACAGCTTCGCCTGCAAGTTCAAAGGAACGTTTCCGATCTCGTCGAGAAAAAGCGTACCGCCGTCCGCCAGTTCGAAACGCCCGACGCGATCGCTCTTCGCATCGGTAAACGCCCCGCGCACGTGACCAAACAACTCACTCTCGAAAACACCCTCCGCAAGTGCGCCGGCATTCAACGAGATCAGCGGCTTCGAGCGGCGCGAAGAGATCGAATGCAGCACGCGCGTGATCACTTCTTTGCCGGTGCCGTTCTCGCCGGTGATCAGGACGTTCGCGTCCGCCGGACCGATGCGCTCGACAAGGTTCAAGACTGATTTCATCGCCGGCGACTCGGAAACGATCTGCGGTATGTCGTTCGAAGCCTCGGAAACACTGTCGCGCAACGCGATGTTCTCCGCCTCCAGCTTTCGGCCGCGACGCAATGCTTCGGCGAGCTCGACCTGCGTACGCAACACGGCGATCAGACGCGCGTTGTCCCACGGTTTTTGAATGAAGTCGCGCGCCCCACGCCGCATCGCTTCCACCGCAAGATCGACGCTGCCCCAGGCAGTCATCACCACCACCGGCAATGTCGGGTCAGCGGTGCGGATGCGGCTGAGCAGGTCGAGACCTTCGCTTCCGGAAGTGGTGTCGCGCGCGTAGTTGAGATCGATGAGGACGACGTCGAGCTCCTGCGAGTCAATGGCTTTGAGTACACCCTCGGGCGAAGAAGCGCTTTCGATTTGAAAGCGCTCACCTTTCAGTAGCAGGCTCAACGCGGCCAGGACGTCGGCCTGATCATCGGCGATCAGTATTCGAGGCATGAAACTAAGATAATGGAAAGGTGTAAATTTGCGAAGTCGATCATTCGTATCTCAACGCTTCCAACGGATCCACCCTCATCGCCCGCCTGGCCGGGAGGTAACAGGCCAGCAGTGCGACGGCAATCAAAACGAACGAAACCAAGGCGAAAGTCGTGACGTCGGTCGGCGGCACTTCGAACAACAGGCGCGCCATCAAACGCGTAAGTGCGAACGCGCCCGCGAGCCCGAGACCGACGCCTATAAGCGCCAGCGACATACCATTTCTCAACACCAGCTTCAACACGTCGTTAGCACTTGCGCCGAGCGCCATGCGGACGCCAATCTCCTGCGTGCGCTGCGTCACCGAGTAACTAACGACACCGTAGATCCCGATCGCCGCGAGCAACAACGCGAGCACGGCGAAAGCGCCGAGGAGGAACATGCCGAACCGGCGCTGGGCCACGGACTGCGCGACCAGTTCTTCCATCGTGTTGACGTTCGAGATAGGCACCTCGCGATCGAGCTCGCGCACTTTCGCGCGCGCGATCGAGATCAAACGCTTCGGATCGGACGTCGTGCGAATAACGACGACGGGGCCAAACGGCGGGACCGTGTGCGTGTGGTAGTAGATCTCGGGCCGCGGCTCAATGTCGAGGCCGAGATGACGAACGCTGCCGACGACGCCCACGATCGTCTGCCACTGCGTTTGCTGACCGGCTGACGTGGCCGTGCTGATTCGTTGGCCGACCGGATCTTCGCCGGGCCAGAAACGTCTGGCCATCGCTTCGTTGATTAATACGGAACCGGTGTTGTTCGTGATGTCTTGTTCGGTGACGAGGCGGCCGGACAGAAGTGGGATCCCCATCGCCTGGAAATAGCCCGTGCTGGCGCGGCGAAAGTCGATCTCGGGCCGTTCGCTCACGGGCACCTCACGTCCTTCGATCGCGAGAAACGTCGTAACGTTATTCAACGTGCTCATCAACGGCAGACGCGTTACGACGCCCACCGCCGACACTTCCGGCGCCGCTTTGAGACTGGCTTCGAGTTGCTGAAGAAACGCGACGCGCTTTTGCGGCTGCTGATAACTGGCGTTCGGCAGTCCGATCTGCATCGTCAACAGATTCTCGGTCGTGAAACCAGGCTTAACTTCGAGCAGTCGCGCGAAGCTGCGCAGCAACAGTCCGGCGCCGATCAAAAGGACCATCGCCATTGCCATCTCGGCGATCACGAGCAAACTACTCAAGCGACGTTGGCGATTTTCGGCGACCGCGCCGCGGCCGCCTTCCTTCAACGCCGAGCTCAGATCGAAGCGCAGCGTTTGCCATGCAGGTGCAAGCCCGAAGACAAGACCCGTGATGACGGACGCAGCGAGCGTGAAAACGAGCACCGAAAAATCGATGCCGATCTTGTTGTAACTCGGAATCGGAATCGGATTCAGCGCCAGCAACGCGTTGACGCCCCACGAGCCGAGCACGACCGCGGCCAGGCCGCCGAGCACTGAAAGCGTGATGCTTTCGGTGAGCAGTTGCCGCAGCAAGCGCATCCGTCCGGCGCCCAGTGCGGCCCGCACGGCGATCTCCCTGTGACGCGCAGCGCCGCGGACCAGCATCAAGTTGATGATGTTGGCGCACGCAATCAAGAGCACCAGACCGACCGCGCCGAACAGCAGCAACAAAGCGGGCCTCACCTTGCCAATGACTTGCTGGTGCAGCGGTACGAGCCGCAAACTCATGCCGCCATTCGAATCCGGATACTCACCTTCGAGCCGCCGCGCAATGTTCGTCAGCTCCGCGTCGGCTTCACTCACTTGCACGCCGTCGTTCAAACGGCCCACGACCGAAAGCAAACGCACCTGTCGCGCGCTCGATGCAAACTGGTTCTGTGCGAGCGGCGCCCAAACTTCCGCCGCCGGATCGAGAAACTGAAACCCTGCCGGCATGATGCCGACGATCGTCGCGCTCACACCGCTGATTGAAAATGGTTTGCCGATCACGTTCGGGTCCGCGGCGAAACGCCGTTCCCACAAACGATGACTGATGAGCGCGACTGGTGGTCCACCAATACGGTCCTCGTCGCTCGTGAACACGCGGCCTCGTTCGGGCGCAACCTTCAGCACTTCAAACAAGTTTGCCGAAACGTACATTCCCTGGATCGGCTCAGGCTCACCATCGCCGGTCAAGGTGAAGTTCCACAGCGGCGAGGCCGCGCCGATCCCGCTGAACGATTTCGCCTGCGACTTGAGATCGTTGTAGTCGCCGAACGAAAACGGCTGCTCCTGGTTCACGTCTTTCGTGGTCCAGAGCATCGCGAGCCGCTCGGAATCTGGATAAGGCAGCGGCCTGAGTACGACGGCGTTCACAACCGTAAAAATCGCGGTGTTGGCGCCGATGCCCAGCGCCAGGGTCACGATCGCGATCGCCGTGAAAGTCGGCTGTCTGAGGAGCGAACGTAAGCCGTACTTGATGTCCGTCAACATGGGTCTACTCGTACCGCAGCGAGATCGTCGGTTCGACCTTCGTCGCCCGGCGTCCCGGTAAGTAACACGCCAACACCGCGACCGCTATCAGCAGCGCGGCAATGCCACCGAACGTCGTCGCGTCCGTCGGCTCGACGCCGAACAACATCGACGCCATCAGTCGTGTCAGAAGAAACGCGGCCCCCAATCCGATCACGACGCCGAGGATCGCGAGTTTCATCCCGTGGCCCAGGATCATCGTGAACACGTCGCGTGGACGCGCGCCGATCGCCATGCGAATGCCGATCTCGTGCGTCCGCTGCGTCACCGAGTACGACATCACGCCGTAAATGCCGACGATCGCCAGCACCAAAGCGATGCCTGCAAACAAACTCAGCAACGTCAGGTTCAAACGCTCGCCGGCCACTGACTCGGCGCGAATATCGTCCATCGTGCGCGGACTGTAGATTGGTTGCTCCGGATCGATCTCCTTGACGGCCGCACGCACCGAACTGATCAACTGGTTCGGATCGGAAGCGGCTTTCATGATCACCGTCATGTCACCCTGCGGCACCTGTGCGTACGGGAAATAACCCTGCACTCGATCGCTGTTCTGATTGAGGCTCTCCATCTTCACCCGGCCTACGACGCCGACGACTTCCAACTTGGGATTCTCAGGATTGCTGCCGCCGATCCTGACACGTTTGCCAATCGGATCTTCGTTGGGCCAATGCCGGCGGGCGAATTCTTCGTCGATGATGATCGTATTCAACCCCGCGCCCTCGCGCTGGTTTTCGTTGAGTTTGCTGAGATCTCGCCCGGCCAGGTGCGCACGGTTGTCGCGATCGGTGAACATGCGTCCTTTCAGCAGCGGAATGTTCATCGCTTTGAAATAGTCCGGCGTGACCAGACAGGCTTCCATCAACGGAACTTGATCGCGCGGCGGTTCAGGCTGACCCTCAATCACGAAAGACGTCTGCCAGCCGTTATTCCCAAGCGGCAATCCGGAAGCCGCCGCGACTGACTCCACGCCCGGAAGCCCGCGAAGGTTCTCGAGCAGGCGATCGTAAAACGCGGCGTTCGCATCCTGCGTCGCATACTTCTTCTCCGGCAACGCGATGCTGAAGCTGGTGAGATGTTCGTCCGAAAAACCAGGGTTCACTCTCTGCAGAAGATAAAAACTGCGAATCATCAATCCGGCGGCAATCAACAGCACGAGCGTCGTCGCCACTTCCGCGACTACGAGCGAACTGCGCAACCATTGCCTTCCACTTGTCCCGCGCCCGCTTTCTTTCAACGTCTCGTGGACGTCGACGTCGCCCGCCTGAATCGCGGGCAGCAGTCCGAAAATGAGCCCCGTCAGAAACGACACGCCGATCGTGAAGCCCATGACGATCCAATCGATCCCAATCTCACGCGCTCGCGGAATTGCGTCCGGGCTCATGTAGAGAATCAGATCGATTCCCCAACGCCCGAGCAGCAGACCGATCGTACCTCCGACCAATGACAGCAAAATACTCTCGGTCAACAACTGCCGCGCGAGCCGCCAGCGGCTGGCGCCGACCGCAGTGCGAATCGCCATCTCTTTCTTTCGTGCCGTCGCTCGCGCCAGCAGGAGATTTGCGATGTTCGCGCAGGCGATCAAGAGAACAAACCCAACGGCCCCGAAGATCACCCACAACGCGCGCCGCGCATCGCTGACGTATATCTCGAGCAACGACCGCAGCCTGACACGGTTACCCGCGTTAGTATCGGGATACTGCTTCTCGAGGTTGGCGGCGATCGTGTTCATGTCGGCATCCGCCTGTTCGATCGTCGCGCCCGGCTTGAGCCGCGCCACGCCGTACAATCCCGGATGATTGCCGCGTTGTAACCAATTCGGCTGATCGGAAAGCTGGCCCACCGGCACCCACATCTGAACGCGGCTCGGATACGCGTACATTTCCGGCATGATTCCGATCACGGTGTATTGTTTGGCATTGAGCGTGATCGCTTGATTGAGGATGCTCGTCTGACCGCCGAAGCGTCGTTGCCACAGACCGTAACTCAGGATCACGACTGGCGCGCCGCCGGGCTTGTCCTCGTCATTCGTGAACAAGCGCCCGTGAAGCGGTTTGACGCGCAGCACGGAAAATAGATCGGCTGAGACCTGGCCCGTCACGATGCGTTCTGCTTCGCCGGCGCCGGTGAGGTTGTAGCTGGCCCGATTGTAGACGCCCATCTTTTCGAACGTCTGTGTGTGGTTGCGCCAGTCAGTAAAGTTCGGATAGGAGATCGACATCTCGTCGAGCACCGGGCTCTTCTCGTTGAGAAACACGAGCTGGTCTGACTCTTCGTACGGCAGCGGCCGCAACAGTACAGCGTTCACCACACTGAAGATCGCGGTATTGGCGCCGATACCGAGTGCCAGCGCAATGATCACGATCACCGTTACGCCTGGGGTCTTCAACAGCATTCTGACGCCGTAACGGACGTCTTGCCACAGAGTCGTCATTCCCTTAACTCCTTTAACTATTCCTTAATGCCACTACCGGATCGACTTTCGTCGCGCGCAGTGCCGGGATATAGCATGCAGCCAGCGCAACCAGGGCGAGTAACAGGGTCACACTGATGAACGTCAACGAATCCGTTGCGGTAATGCCAAACAATAATTCAGTTTCAAAGATTGAACTCGTCAACACGCGAGTCAACGCAAAACCCAATAACAATCCCAATCCGAGGCCATAACCCACGACGATCATCCCCTGCCCCACAACCAGCTTCAGAATGTCGCCGCGCACCGCGCCGAGCGCTACGCGAATCCCGACTTCGCGCGTGCGTTGCGCGACCGAGTAAGAGACGACCCCGTAGATACCGACCGTCGCGAGCAGCAGCGCCATTAACCCGCACGCCGCCATCACCACCGCCAACAAACGAAACGGATAAAGCGCGACGCTGAATTGCTCGGCGATCGTCTGCACGTCCTTCACCGGCATATTCGGATCAAGCTCCTGGATCGTGCGGCGCACCGGCACGACCAGGTTCTTCGGATCGACGGCCGTGTTCACCAGCAACGTCATGTGGCGAAAGTCTGATTGAAACACCGGCAGGGCGAAAAACGGCTGCATCTCTTTCTGCAACGCCTGCAAGTTGTTGTCGCGTATCACGCCGACGATCTCGCACGTCTGTTTTTCTTTGGTCGGGGTCGTTCTCAGGAGATTCTTGCCGAGCGACGCTCCGGTCCCGCCGAAATAGCGCTGCGCAAAAACTTCGTTGACGATCGCCACGCACGGGGCGCCATCCTGATCGCGCTCGTCAAAATCACGTCCCTGCACGAACGGGACTTTCATGTTCGTGAAATAACGTGGGCCGGCATATACGGCGTCGAGATGCAAGCTTTCATCAGAACGTGGTTTGTAACCCTCGATCTCGATGCTGCGGCGCGATCCGCCCATGAAGTTGCCGGGTATTCCTTCACTGAGACTCGCGTTTTGCACCCCGGGCAAAGCGGCGACACGTTCCATCACGCTGCGATAGAACTCGTGGCCTTTGCGTCGATCGTAATCTCCTTCTCCCAACGTGACGGGCGCCACGACGACGTTATCCGAACTGAAGCCAAGCCGCGTCGGCCTCACCTTTTCCAGGCTCCGCAGCACGAGCCCCGCGCCGATCAACGACAACATCGAGAACGCGACCTGGGCCACTACCAGCGACATGCGCAAACGTGACTTGCTGTAACGGACCGTGGCCAATGTCGAGTCGTCTTTCAAAACAGTCGACACGTCAGCCCTGGAGCTTTGCAGCGCCGGCGCGAGTCCGAACATTAGTCCGGTGATTGTCGAAACTGCAATCGTATAGACCACGACGCGCCAGTCGAGGTGAAGATCGAGCGCGATATGGATACCTTCCGGCAACGCGGGCATGAACGCCAGCAACAGATCGAGCAGCCAGATTGCGAGCAGGATTCCTGCCGCTCCGGCGATGGTAGATAAGAGAACGCTTTCGGTAAGCAGTTGGCGAATGATGCGGCTGCGTGCAGCACCCAGCGCCAGACGCACCGCGATCTCGCTGCGCCTCGTAACCGCGCGCGCCAGCAACATGCCCGCGAGATTCATGCAGGCGATCGCCATAACGAGGTTCACGATCACAAACAACAGCCCCGCAACTGCGTAAGCCTCAACGCTCATTTGCGGATGAATGCGTGTTTCGCTTTCAGGCAGGACTGAGACAAAGAGCTCGCGCACCTTGTTCCCATCTCGGTCGGCCCATTCATCGGGATGCGCCGCCTGCATGTCCTTCGTAAGCAGATCAAACCTGGCGCGCGCCTGTTCGACTGTCACGTCCGGTTTCAAGCGACCGATTAAGGTCAGCCATCTGTCGCCGCGACTCGTCAACATCTGATCGCTTCCGGATGGATCCAGCAGCGGCGTCATCATCGTGGGCACCCAGATCTCGCTCGACAACCCCCGCATCATCCCGGTGTACTGCGGCGGCGCAATACCGACCACGGTGAACGACTGCCTGTCGAGTGTAATAGTCTGGCCCACCAGCGTTGGATCGGAGTTGAATCGCCGTTGCCACAAACTGTGGCTGATCACGGCGACTGGGTTGCGGTTCGGTACTGCGTCCTCTTCGGGCAGGAACGTACGGCCACGGTGAGCCTGAACACCGATGACGTCGAAGTAGTTTCCGGAAACGATTTCGCCCCAGATCTGTTCGACCTGGTTCGCGCCGCCGAGTTTGAATTGGCGGATTCCGTAAGCTGCCAGACCGGTGAAGACTTCGTTGTGCTCGCGAAAGTCGAGATAACTCAGGTACGACGTGGTTTCGTAAGGGTGCTCTCTATCTCCGACATAGAGCTCGACCACTTGCTCGGGATTCGCGACCGGCCGGGGCCGCAGCAGAAGCGAATTGACGAGACTGAAGATCACCGAGTTTGCGCCGATGCCCAGCGCCAGCGAAACGATCGCGACAAACGTCAGTCCCTTGCTCTTCCAGAGCATCTTTACGCCGTAGCGTAGATCGTTGAGCAGTGAGTCCATCGTTTACTCGTATCTGAGTGCCACCATCGGGTCGACTTTCGCCGCGCGGCGCGCCGGTATCCAACATGCCAATAAAGCAACTGTCGCGAGCAGCACGGGCACTGCCGCGAACGTCAAGGGATCGACAGGCTTCACACCAAACAGCAACGACGTCATCAAACGCGTCAGCGCGAATGACGCCGCCAGACCAATCACGACGCCGAGCAGGGTCAAGGCCATTCCCTTCCGCAGCACGAATAACAAGATCCGCGCCGGCGTCGCACCTAACGCGAGCCGCACGCCGATCTCGTTTCTGTGCTGCGCGACGAAGTATGCCAGCACGCCATAGATCCCGAGCGACGCCAGCAGCAACGCAAGCACGGCAAACGCCGTGAACAGAATCATGCCGAGCCGTCGCTGCGCCGCTTCATGGCCCAACACCTCTTCCATCGTCGCGACATTCGAAATCGGTTGATCGGGATCCGCCGCATGAACCGCCTGCCGCACCGCTCCAACCAGATTCATGGGATCGCCGTTCGTCCGAACCGCGAGGTCGTGCGGCACAAACCATTCGAAATCCTTCACCTGTCGATACGGCAGGTACATTTCGGCCTTGACCGGCGCGTCGATACCCATCTGCCGAACATCGCCAACCACGCCGACTATCGTCAGCCACGGAATGTCATCCGCCGGATCGCCCAGCTTGAAACGACGGCCCAAAGCATCGCCGTTCGGCCAGTATTCACGCGCCATCGTCTCGTTGATGATCGCGACCGGCATCGCGTGCTCGTTGTCGTGTGCGTCGAAGTATCGTCCCTGACGCAACGGCAGGCCCATCGTCTGCAAGTAGTTCGCGCTGACCTGGCGATGGTTTGCGTCATACGACACACCCGGAATCGGATCCTTCGTGCCTTCAGGAAAGAAACCACTCGTTCCGCCCTTCCACGACAACGGCACCGACGTCGAGTAACCAGCCGACACAACACCGGGCGTCGACTCCACGCGTTCCAGAACATTCTGATAGAACGCGTTTCGCTTCAGCGGATCGTCATACTTTCTGAGCGGCAACACAGTACGAAGCGTCAGCACCTTCTCCGGGGAAAGCACCGAGTATTGATTGAACAACTGAAACATCGTCTGGATCAGCAACACCGCGCCAACCAGCAGCATCAACGAAACCGCGACTTCGAAAACGATCATGCCGCTGCGCAATCGCGTTCCCGATCCCGCGCCTGATCGTCCACCGCTCTGCTTCAAACTCTCATTCAGATCCACGCGCGACGATTGCAGCGCCGGAATCAACCCAAACACGACGCCCGTAAGAACCGAGATCGCCAACGCAAACAGCAGCATCGACGCATCGAGCTTCAAGCTCGTCGACTGCTTCATTCCAGCGGGGATCAGCTTCTGCAGGAACCCAAAACTCCAGACCGCCAACAGCACTCCGCTGATGCCGCCAAACGTTGAAAGCAACAGACTCTCCGTCAGCAACTGCCTGACGATGCGCAACCGGCTCGCGCCCAACGCAGTGCGAACGGCGATCTCGCGACGGCGTCCGGCAGCCCGCGCCAGCAGCAGGCCGGCGATGTTCGCGCACGCAATCAACAACACGAACCCAACCGCGACGACAAGGACTAGCAACGGCAACCGCGCGTTTCCCGCCAACTGCTCGTGCAACGGCATCACGACCGCGCCGAGTTTGCCTTCCATCGTCTCCGCCGGGTGGTCCTTTGCGATGCGGCTCATCACCGCGTTCATGTCAGACTGTGCCTGGACCATGCTCACGCCCGGTTTCAAACGAGCGACGACGGTGAGATAGTGTCCGCCGCGGTTCGCCATCTCTTCAGCGTCGAGAGCGAGCGGGATCCAGAGCTGTTCTTCGGTGTCCATCCATTGAAAGCCTGACGGCATGACGCCGACGACGGTGTGCTTCTCGCCGTTGAGCAGTATCGTGCTATTGACGATGTTGCGGTCGCCGCCGTAGCGACTCTGCCACAGCGGATAACTGAGAACGACAACCTTGTCCGCCTGCGGTCGATCTTCCTCCGGAAGAAAACCGCGCCCGACAAGCGGCTGCACGCCCAGCACTGAAAAGAAATTCGCGGTTACACGGCGCGTCGCAACTCTTTGCGGCTCACCATCGCCGGTCAGGTTGCGGCTCGACTCGTGCGTCGCCGCCATATCGGCAAACGACTGCGTCTGATTCTTCCAATCGATGTAATTGGCAGGCGCCGGCGTGTTGAGTGGAAAGCCCGCAAACGTTGCGTCTTCCCAAAGGATCACCAACCGTTCCGGCTCCTGGAACTGAAGCGGCCGCAACAGCACGGCGTTGACGACACTGAAGATCGCGGCATTAGCGCCGATGCCCAGCGCGAGAGTGATGACTGCGACTGCGGTAAAACCGGGCCGTTTGAAAAGACCGCGCAAGCCAAAGCGAATGTCCTTGATTAAAGTCTCCATAATTCCAAATTACTCATTCCGTAATGCCACCATCGGATCGACCTTCGTAGCGCGACGTGCCGGGAAATAGGAAGCAAGCAGCGCAACCGCGACCAGCAGGATCGAGATCACGCTGAACGTCAACGGATCGGTGGCGCTAATGCCAAACAGCAAAGTTTTCACCACGCGTGTCAGAGCAAACGCGAGCGCCAGGCCGATGCCCGCGCCAATCAACGCGAGCGTCAATCCACGCCGTACGATCATCGTCAGGATGTCGCTGCGTTCGGCGCCCAGCGCGATCCGAATGCCGATCTCGCGCGTACGTTGCGCGACTGCATAAGCCATCACTCCATATATCCCGATCGCCGCGAGCAACAGCGCGACGCCGCCGAAGATACTCAACAACACCGCGATCATCCGGTCGACGGCGAGTTGGCCCGCGATCTGCTCGGTCATCGTCTGCACGCCGAAGACAGGCACGTCTTTGTTCACTGCCAGCACCTCGTTGCGCAACGTCCCGAGCAATGCAGCAGGATCGCCCGCGGTACGAACCAGCAAAGTCATGTCCGGCTGATACTCCTGCGCAAGCGGGATGTAGATGAACGGCAGCACGTCCTCGCGCAAGTCTCGATATTTGGCGCTGCGAACAATACCGACGATTTCGAGAAACGGACCTTCCGAATCGACGCGCAGACGTTTGCCCAAGGCGTTACCGCCGAAATAGCGGCGCGCCAACTCCTCGTTGACGATCACGACTCTCGCCGTGTTCTTCCGATCCTGTGGGCCAAAGTCACGACCTTGCACGATCGGAATCTCCATCGTGCTGAAATAGTCAGGTCCGACGACGTTGGTGTTGAGCTCGGTGTCTTCGTTCGGTTGCGGTTGATATTCCTCGAACACCACGTTTCGCCGCTGACCGCCGCCGCTGAGCGGAACCACGACGCTCAACGTCGCCCCACGAACGCCGGGCAGGCTACCGACACGTTCGAGCATCTGCTCATAGAACGTCTGGCCCTGTTCTCTGTTTAGTTTCGCTCCGCGCATAGCGAGCGAGGCAGTGATCAGGTTCTGCGAGGCGAAGCCCGGATCGAAGTTGACTGCACGACCGAGACTGCGGACAAACAGCGCGGCGGCGATCAACAGCACCAACGATACCGCCAACTGCGAAACGACCAGAACGTCGCGTAAGCCAAACCGGCGGAGAGGTTGATTATTGATCCCGGTTTCATTCTTCAAGGAGCTGATCAGATCGGCCCGCGTCGTTTGCAATGCAGGCACGAGGCCAAACACGAGCCCTGTCAGCACGGCCACCGACAAAGTAAAAACGAGCACACGCCAATCGATACTGAGATCAATTCCGGCGGCCTCGTTCGCGGGAAAGAAAGCCGGCAACGCTCCCGCCGTCCACTGCGTAAGCACCAGACCAAGCGCTCCGCCCATCACTGCCAGCAGAACACTCTCGGTCAACAACTGCCGCATCAAGCGAGCGCGACTCGCACCCAACGCCAACCGTACCGCGATCTCGCGCCGTCGCACCGACGCGCGCGCGAGCAAAAGATTCGCCACGTTCGCGCACGCAATCAGCAAGACAAGCCCGACGACGGCAAACAACAATATCGAGACGCGCCAAACACGCATTTGACCTTCGGGCGTGATGCGCGCTTCATGCACGATTGTAATCGGACGCGGCTCATTCGGCCGGCCCAGGGTGCCCATGTTGGTCTCCGGATACGTTTGGGCCAGTCGCGCGCCAATCGTCGCCAACTGAGTTTGAGCCTGTTCGAGTGTAACTCCTGGTTTTAGCCGGCCCGTGATCTGGATTCCGCGATCGCCGCGGCCGCCGCTCGTGTAACTCGCGTGGGCCGCCATTGCGACCCATAAATCGACAGGCGGTCCTAAACGAAGACCACGAAAGCTCGACTCCGTGACGCCCGCGATCGTGTAGGGTTTGTTATTGAGAGTGATAACGCGTCCGACAATGTTCGGATCGGAGTTGAAACGGCGTCGCCAAAACTCGACGCCGATCACAACCGGTTGAGACGTCGAGGGCGTGTCGTCGGACGGTTGCAAGGTGCGGCCCAAGCCGGCTTTTACGCCGAGCACGGAGAAGTAATTGCCCGTTACGTACGAGCCGCGCAACCGTTCGGGGTCTCCTTCGCCGGTCCAATTGAATACGGACGGTGCGTACGCGGCGAGACCTTCAAACGCATCTGCTTGATCGCGGAAATCAAGATAGTCCGGATATGAAGAGGTGGAGTACAGCCCGCTGCTGTAGTCGCTGGTGTAAACCGCGATCAACCGCTCTGGTTCGCTGACGCCGGCGAGCGGCCGTAAAACTACGGCGTTGATGAAACTGAAGATCGTCGTGTTGGCGCAGATCCCGAGCGCTAGCGCGAGCAGCGCCACCAGTGTGAAAACCGGCGCCTTCGCAATCATCCGCAAACCGTAGCGAAGATCCTGTAGAAGAGTTTGCATTTAATTCCCTTACCTGGTCCTTTTCATTCATTCATTCCGCAACGCGATTATCGGATCGACCTTCGTCGCCCGACGCGCCGGGAAGTAACAAGCCAATAACGCCACTGTTATGAGTAACACCGCTATCGATGTGAATGTGACCGGATCGGTCGCGCTCACCTGATACAGCAGTTTCTCCATCAATCGCGTCGATAACCACGACGCTGCCAACCCGAGCGCGATACCGACCAGCACGAACACCATTCCCTGCCGCAAAACCATCCGCAGAATCTGGTTCATCTGCGCGCCCAGCGCCATGCGAATGCCGATCTCCTGCGTGCGTTGATTGACGAGATAGCTGATCACTCCGTACAGACCCACCATAGTCAGCACCAGCGCGATCGCCGCAAAGATTCCCATCAACGCCATCAGGAATTTCCGGTCGGCGACGCTTCGATTCACCAAAAACTCCACCGTGCGAACCTTCCACATCGGCTGATCCGGATCGACGCGCCAAACAGCTTGCCGCACCTGTTCCGCCAGACTCATCGGCTCGACTGTCGTACGCATCACGACCGTCGCGAATATTCCGGGATCCTGGCTATATGCGCCGTACAACTGCGGCTGCTGGCGTTCTTCGCGCCAGTACTGCTTCGCGTCCCCGACCACGCCTACGACGGTTCCCGTGCGTCCTTCGGGAACAAACTTGATCTGCTTTCCGAGCGGATCCTGTCCCGGCCAGAATTTCTCCGCCATCATCTGATTGATAATCAACACGCGCGGAGATTCGGCTGTGTCCTCGTTGCCAAACGTGCGTCCTTTAAGAAACGGAATGCCGATGGTCTCGAAATAGTTCGGCATCACCGTGTTGTACATGACTTCCGGTTCCATTCCCTCTTTCGGAAGTTCGCGATCGGGAAGAACGATTGCAGTGGTCCCGCCGTTGCCGCTGAACGGAAGCCCGCGCACCAGCGACACCGAGCTGACTCCCGGAATCTGCGCGATCTGCTCAGTCACCTGGCGATGAAAATTCCACTGCACGTCGGGCTTGCCGTACTTGTTTCGCGGCAACCGATACTCGAGGCTCAACAACTGTTCAGGCTTGAAACCAACGTTCACGCGCAACAGTTTGTCGAAACTTCGGATCAGCAGACCCGCGCTGACGAGCAACACGAGCGACAGCGCGACTTGAAAGACGACGAAGCCGCCGCGCACGCGATTCCAACCCGGACTGCCGGCGCTGCCGCGCGATCCTTCTTTCAGGAACGATTGGAGTTCCGGTCTCGCGAGTTGAAGAGCAGGCGCGAGGCCAAACAGCCAGCCGGTCACAACCGACACGCCGAGCGCAAACAGCAACACGCGCGCGTCGAGCGTCGCGTCTTGAGCGCTAATGAAGTTCTGCGGGAGTTTTAGTAAAGCGTAGAGTCCCCAGGTCGCGAGCAACACGCCCGCCGCGCCGCCGATCAAACTGATCACCGTCGTTTCTGTGAGCAACTGCCGTATCAGCCGCCATCTGCTCGCGCCCATTGCCGCGCGAACGGCGATCTCACGTTGGCGCGACATCCCGCGCGCGAGCAGCAGGTTCGCGAGGTTGGCGCACGCGATCAGCAGGATCACGCCGACTGCCGCAAACAACAGCCAAAGGGCCGGCCGCACGTCGCCGAGCATCAATTCGCGAAACGACTTCACGGTGGCTCCGCGGCCCGCGTTCTCTTTGTAAGCCTGCGCGAGTTGGCCCGCGATCGTGTTCGCCTCGGCGCTGGCTTGCTCCAGGCTGACGCCGGGCTTGAGATGGCCCATCGTGAAGGTGAACCGGCCGTCGCGCTGGTTGTTGAATCCGGGAAAGTGCGTCACCGGCATCCATACTTCGACGTCCGGATCGAACGGATGTTTGAAACTCGCGGGAACGACGCCGATGATCGAGTAAGCCTCGCCGTTGAGTATCAGCTTCTTCGACTCGATATTCGCATCGCCGCTCAAACGTTCGCGCCAGATCTTCTCGTTGACCACCGCGAGTTTGGCCGAGCCTTGCTGATCCTCGCTGTCGACGAACGTGCGTCCCACAACCGGCGCGAGGTTGAAAAACTTGAAGTAGTTGGCGGTGACAAACGCGCCGCGGACACGATCGGGCCGATCGCCGCCGGTGACATTCACACTCTGAGACTGAAACGCAACGAGATCCTCGACTGACTGCATTCGCTGGCGAAAGTCCTGCACCTCGGGAACTGACAGACCGTCTTGTTCGCCACTCGGCGTGAGGCTCGGGACTACGACGAGTTGCTCGGACCTGTCATAAGGCAGCGGGCGCAGCAAGACTGCGTTGACGACGCTGAAGATCGCGGTGTTCGCGCCAATACCGAGCGCGACTGTGACAATCGCAATCAACGTAAACAACGGCTTCTTCGTCAGCATGCGCAGCGCGTAGCGCAGGTCTTGTTGCAGGATCTGCATCTTTTCTCCTCAATTTCGAAATTCGAATTTCGAAATCTTCTATTCGTATCTGAGTGCCGTTAACGGATCGATCTTCGCCGCGCGGCGCGCCGGCACGAGGCACGCGATCAGCGCAACGGCAATCAACACCAACGCCACGCCGGCAAACGTGATCACGTCGATCGGCTTCACGCCAAACAACAAAGTCGTCATGTAGCGCGTGACGGCGACAGCGCCAACGATGCCGATACCGACGCCAACCATCGCCAGCAGCATCGCCCGTCTCAAGACGAGTCTGAGCACGTCCGCAATCTGCGCGCCCAGCGCCATGCGTACGCCGATCTCATGCGTGCGCTGCGTCACGTAATAGGAAGTGATCCCGTAGATGCCGAGCATCGCCAGCAACATCGCAACGCCGGCAAACACGCTCAGCAACTGCGTCGGCAATCTCCGCGGCGCGGCTGATTGCGCGACCACGTCGTCCATGGTTTTCAGGTTGAACGTCGCCAGTGTGTTGTCGACAGATCGGATCGCCTCGCGCACACCGCCCGCGAACGCGGTCGGTTCACCGGCCGTGCGCACCACGAACGTGAGACTGTTCCACGTCGGATCCTGCGCATACGGCACGTACGTCTGGTTGAACCCCTCTTCGTCGAGCGACCGTTTTGTATTACCGACAACGCCGACGACCTCGCGCGAAAACTTCTCATCGCGCCAGACATGCAACCGTTTGCCGATCGGATTCTCGCCGGGCCACAGTTGGTGGGCGAACTTCTCGTTGATAATCACCACCTTCACAGAGTCCAGATTGTCCTGGTCATTGAAGACGCGGCCGGTTTTTAGCGGGATCTTGAGTGTTTGAAAGTAGTCAGGCGTGATAACGAGATGGTTCGAGTTGACTGCGTTCGCCGGTATTTCCGCATCGCCTTCGCGAATCACACTGCGCCCCAAATTAAACGTGTCGCCGCCAAGCGGCAAACTCAATATCGCAGCCACCGATTCCACACCGGGCGTTGCTTTCACTTGCTCGACCAGTTGCCGGAACAGTTGCGCGCGCTTTTCATTCGAGTTGTAGTTGGGCGATATCACCGCTAAACGCAGGGCCAGCACATTGTCGGCTGTGAAGCCCGGATCGGTGCGGCGGAGATTGATGAAGCTCTTGATCAGCAGTCCCGCGCTGGTCAGCAGGATGAACGATAACGCGATCTCCGAAACGATCAGAAAACTTCCGACTCGGTTGCGACTGGCTCCCGTCGCGCCCTGTCGTCCACTCTCTTTCAACGTCTCGTTTAGATCGGGACGCGACATGTGCAACGCCGGAACGAGTCCGAAAAGCAGACCGGCCAGGACCGTCACGCCGAGTGCGAATACAAATGCCCGCCCATCGATTCCGATCTCCCCGATGCGCGGACTGTCAGCCGGACTGATCGCGATCAATACTTTCAGTAACCACACGCTGAGGCCAAGACCAATAAGTCCACTCACGAGCGAAAGCAGAACGCTTTCCGTCAGGAGTTGACGCACAACGCGGATACGACTTGCGCCGAGCGCTGTTCGCAACGCGATCTCTTTCTGACGATACGCCGCCCGCGCCAGCAACAGATTGGCGACGTTCGCGCACGCGATCAGCAACACTACGGCGACCGCTCCCAGCAAGAGCAGCAACGACGTTCTCAACTGGCCCACCATGCGTTCGCGCAACTCGGTGATTTTCGCCCCCCAGCCGGCATTGGTTACCGGGTACGTCTGCGCCAGCCGCTGGTTGATGGTCTCCAGCTCCGTCCGCGCCTGGGCCAACGAAACGTTGGGTCTCAAACGGCCGACGGCGTTGAGATAACGATTGTCCCGCCGCTCATTAGCGAGATTCGACGTGAACGCGAACCACATTTCGCGGTCGCTCGGGTAGTTGAAGCCCGGGGGCATAATGCCGACGATCGTCGTGGTGTGCTGTCCGATCTTGAAGTCGGTGTTCACGACGTTGGCAGCGCCACCGAACCTTCGTTGCCAATATGCGTGACTGATCACCGCAACCCATGCGCTGTCCTCCCGAAAGTCGCCTGGAGCGAGCGAGCGGCCCTGGATCGGATTGGTGCGAAACAAGGGAAAGAAGTCCGGCGTTACAGCCGAGGCGCGCACACGTTCAGTCTCGTCGCCGAATGTCACAAACGTGCCGCCGATAGTAAACGCAGCTATCTGCTCGAACGATTGGCTCTGCTGTTGCCAGTCGGCGATGTCGGACCCCGACATATTGCTCCCGTCGGCTCCCATCGCGAGGTTCACGCTCTCCAGCAACACGATCTGTTCCGGTTCCGGGAATTGCAGCGGCCGCAACAAGACCGAATTGACGACGGTGAACATCGCCGTGGTCGCGCCGATACCCAACGCGAGCGTCGACACGGCGATCGCCAGAAACCCCGGGCGCTTTAAAAAACTGCGTACTCCGTAACGCAGATCTTTAATTAAGTTTTCCATGATTGATTACTCGTTTCTAAGCGCCGTTAAAGGATCAACCTTCGTCGCTCTTCGCGCGGGCACGTAACACGCCAGCAGCGCCACGCCAATTAACAACACCGACACCAAACCGAATGTCAGCGGATCGGTAGCGCTGACACCATAAAGCACGCTCTTGATGGCGCGCGTTGCGAGATATGCGCCCGACACACCGATCGCCGCGCCAATCATCGTCAGTTTCAATCCGTGATTGAGCACGAGTTTCAACACGTCGCCCAACTGCGCGCCGAGCGCCATGCGAATGCCGATCTCGTGCGTACGTTGAGAGACTGCGTACGAAGTGATGCCGTAAATTCCGATCGCCGAAAGCAGCAGCGCGAGCAATCCGAACGCGCCCAGCACGGTAGCTGCGACTCGCGCCGGAAACAGCGCCAGCTTCAAGTGGTCCGTCAACGTCTTGACTTCAAACAAAGGCAGGTTCGGATCGAGCCGGTTTACTTCACCGCGGATCGCTGCAAACAACGATTCCGGGTTGCCGGTGGTGCGCACAACAAGCACGCTAGTCGAGTTGTAATCCTGCGATAGCGGCGTCCAGATGAACGGCCGCGGATCTTCGGTGATGTTGAAATACTTCCCTTGCTTGACGACGCCGACAATGCGCATGAAGGGATTGGTCTCGCGGCCAAACCTGACTCGCTTGCCGACTGCTTCCGCGGGCGTTTTCACGGCCGGCATCATTTGCCGCACAAACGCTTCGTTCACCATTGCAACCTGCTCGGACTTCTCCAGATCCTGCTCGTTGAATTCGCGCCCGTGCAAAACCGGCGTCGCCATCGTTTCGAAATAATGTGGCCCAACCGAAGCATTCATCGCCGCCGGCTGGTTCGCGCCGCGTTCCACCGGTTCGCCTTCGACGAAAATACTTCGGGCGTTGTAGTCCAGGCTCAGCGGCACATAGCTCCCAATCGCCGCCGACTTCACGCCTGGCAACGATCGCACTCGCTCGGGAAGCTCACGGTCAAACTGTTGGCCACGCGCTTCGTCGTAACCCTGCAACCCGAGATCGTAAGACATCATCAAGGAGTTTTGCGGGTCGAACCCCGGGCTCGTCGTTTGCAATTGCTGAAGCGTGCGCACCACGAGCCCGGCTGCGATCAGAACGACCAGCGAGAGGGCGATCTGGGCCACGACGAGAACGCTGCGCAAGCGAGTGCGACCAGCACCGCCTTGCGCCGCTGTGTCTTTCAACGTGTACAAGAGGTTCGGACGCGTCGATTGGAGCGCCGGCACGAGTCCGAATACCAATCCCGCCACGAGCGACACACCAAGCGAGAACAACAACACGCGCCAATCAATCCCGACGTCAATCGTCAACGGAAAGTCGATCGGAGGTTTGAAGGCAAGCAGTAGTTTCACCATCCAAACCGCGAGCAGCACGCCCGCCGCTCCGCCCACGATCGAAAGCAACAAACTCTCGGTGAGCAACTGCCGGATAAGACGAAAGCGGTTTGCGCCCATCGCCAAACGAATCGCAATCTCACGACGCCGCTCGGTCGCGCGGGCCAGCAACAAGCCCGCGAGATTGGTGCACGTCACCAACAGTACGAGCGCGACCGCGGCCATCAGGACCCAGGTGAAGTTGACTACCGCGCCCCGCAATTCCGGAATGATGAATCCCGGCGCACCAAGCTTGATTGATTGTCCTTCGTTGGCGTCCGGGTACTCCTTCGCGAGCTGGTCCGCCAGCACCTTCAACGAAGCCTCAGCCTGCCGCGCGTTGATCCCCGGCTTGAGCCGGCCGACGGCGAACAGATTACTGTCGGAGCGATGGTCCAACCAGTTCGATCCTGGCTCTGCCCATTCCATCATCGAGATCGGCAGAAATAATTCCGGCGCGTAAATCTGCTCGGTGCCTTTGAATCCCTCCGGCGTGATGCCGATCACGTGAAACTGATGATTGTTTAGGAGGATGTCTCGGCCCACGACGTTTGGATCGCCGGCAAAGCGCCGTTGCCAACCCTCGTAACTGAGCACTGCCACGGGATGAGTCAGCCGCGTCTTGTCTTCTTCGGGAAGAAACGTGCGGCCATGGATCGGCTTGACGCCGAGCACGTCGAAATAGTTACCGGAGACTTCGTAACCCCAGACTCTTTCGTTGGCGCCCGAGCGGCTCAGGCTCAACGGCACGAAACGATAAACCAGCAGGCCTGACAAGACTTCGTTGCGGTCGCGGAAGTCGCGGTAGTTCGGATACGAGAAGGCGGACATCGAATCGTCTTTACCGCGCATGTTTACCGCCACCACTTCACCCGGACTCTCGACGGCCATCGAGCGCAGCAAAACCATATTGACCAAACTGAAGATCGCGGTGTTGGCGCCGATGCCAAGCGCGAGTGTCAGGATGGCAACCAACGAAAAGCCCGGCCGCTTCATCAACGTGCGCGCCGCATAAACAATCTCTTTTGCTATCAGTGACATGTGGTCCTCACTCACTCGAAATTGCCAATTGCCGATTGCCAATTGCCGATTTTAAGCAGAGCGCTCAGTGAACCGTCAGATGGAGCGGCAAACCCGTAGTCTCATAGCAATCGGCAATCGGCAATCGGCAATTGGCAATCCCCCTCACTCACTGCGTAGTGCAATCAATGGATCGACTTTCGTCGCTCGGCGTGCGGGGATGTAACAGGCGATCAGGGCGACGAGCGCCAGGAATGCGGCGACTGACGCAAACGTCAGCGGGTCCTTCGGGCTGATGCCGAACAGCAGACTCGCCATCAACCGCGTCAAACCAAACGCGCCCAGCAAACCAACGGCGATGCCCGCGAAAGCCAGTGACATTCCGTCCTTCAGCACCAACTTCAATACCTGTCCCGCGCCCGCACCCAGGGCCATACGCACGCCGATCTCGTGTGCTCGCCGCGAGACGGAGTAGGCCATCACGCCGTAAATGCCGACGGTCGATAGGACCAACGCCAAACCTGCGAAAAGCCCAACGAGCAGCATCGAGAAACGCGGTTGGGCCACCGAAGCGCCGAGCACCGTCTCCATCGTCTGCACGTGCGTGACGGGTACGTCACTGTCGATCGCTCGCACTTGCTCTCGCACTGCGGCGGCCATCGCGAGCGGCTCGCCGGTTGTTCGCACCAGTAAAGTCAAACGGTTCGTTGGCGACTGAGCGTGCGGCATGTACATCGCCGGCCGCGCCTGGGCATCGAGCGCAGCCTGCTTGATACTGCCGACGACGCCGATTACCTCACGCTGCTCTTTCTCAAAACCGACGCGGAGACGTTTGCCAACCGGATCCTGACCAGGCCAGAGCCGCGCCGCCAAAATGTCGTTGATGACGATCACCAGCGGTGCCCCACTCTTGTCTTGCTCGGTGAGCTGCCTGCCCTGCAAGAGCGGGATCTGCAAAGTTGCAAAGTAGGTTGGGCTGACGATGGTGTAGTCAGCTTCAGGCCGTTGACCAGCGGGCGTTGCTGCCTGGGCTGCCTGGTCTTCAAGGATTATCTCGGTGCTTTCGGACGCGCCCGAAAGTGGAAGCGATAAGACGCCGCCGGCGTTCTCGACACCCGGCAGCGACCGCAGGCGCGCGAACAGTTCGCCGAAGAACTTCACCTGTTCGTCCTTGCTTTCGTATCTCGACGGCGGAAGGTCTGCCAGTTGCAGGTCCAGGGTCAGCACGTGTTCAGGATTGAACCCTGGTTTGACGTCGAGCAATCGAACGAAGCTGTTCATCAAAAGCGCCGCGCCGATCAGCAGGACCAACGCAATGGCGACTTCCGACACGACCAACAGACTGCGCAGCCGGTTTTGGCCCACGCCCGCCGACGAGTCACGCCCGCCCTCTTTCAGCGACCGGTTCAGATCGAACCGCGAAGCTTGCAGTGCCGGGACCAGGCCGAAGATGACGCCGGTCACGACGGAGATGGCGAACGTGAACAGAAGAATGCGCGCGTCGAGACCGGCGTCGTGAATACGCGGCACCTCGCGCGGAATGAGCGACATGAGCAACGAGTTGCCCCAAACGGCGAGCAACAGTCCGATCGCGCCGCCGATGAGCGAAAGCAGCAGGCTCTCGGTGAGTAGTTGTCCAACAATTCTTCGGCGCGCGGCCCCGAGCGCTGCACGAATCGCGATCTCTTTCTGTCGCGACGTGGCGCGCGCGAGCAGCAGGTTCGCGATATTCGCACACGCGATGAGTAAAACGAGCGCGACCGTCGCCAGCAACACGAGGAGCGGCTTGCGAATGTTGCCGACCATCTGCTGGTGCAGCGGAACGGCGCTGAGCGTAAATCCGATCGTGCCCAGCGGCAGATTTTGTTGAATGGCACGCAGTTCGGTCTCACCCTGGAGCGGCGAGACACCGGGTTTGAGCCTCCCAATGACGGCGAGATTCAGATTGCCGTGTCGTTGCCGGTCTTCCTCGGTGAAGGCCAGCGGCATCCAGACGTCGTTTTGCAGAGCGAACTGAAGACCGGGAATCAGGTTCGCGCCGCCGGGAAAACGAAACCCTTCGGGCATGACGCCGACGATCAGTGCGTTTTGTCCCGTGAGCATGATCGTCTTGCCGATGACGTCTGCTTGTCCGCCAAACTGCCGCTGCCACAAACCGTAACTGATGATCGCGACTGGAGCGCGGTTCGGCAGGTCTTCTTCCGGTGTGAACACACGGCCCAACACCGGACCAGCGCCTACAGCTTCGAAGAAATCAGCCGATACACGTGCGCCGCTCAACAACTCCGGTTCCCCGCCGCTCGTCGATTGCCACGACCAGGAACGAAACGCCGCGAGATGTTCGAACGTCTGGCTGTGTGCTTTTAACTCGAGGAAGTTGGCGGATGAGTTTGGGAGCGTCGCACCGGGTATCTTCGGAAGAACACCCCAGATGATCACGACGCGATCGGGATCCTTGAACGGCAGCGGCCGCAACAACGTTGCGTTGACGACGCTGAAGATAGCAGTGTTAGCGCCGATGCCGAGCGCGAGCGTCATTATCGCGATCAACGAGAAGCCGGGACGCTTCAGGAGCGCACGGGCGGCATATTGGATCTCTTTGAACACGGATTCACCTCACTCATATCTCAAGGCGACGAGCGGATCGATCTTGGTCGCGCGCCGCGCCGGAAGGTAACAAGCGACTAAAGCGACCAGCACCAGCAACGCCGGAACGACGACGAACGTCGTCACGTCGTAACCGCTGACGCCGATCAACAACGACGACAACGCACGCGCCATTGCCAACGACAGCAGTAGACCAATCACCACGCCAATCACCGCGAGCCGCATTCCCTGCGCGGCGATCATCCGCAGCACGTCCGCGCGATTCGCGCCGAGCGCCATCCGAATCCCGACTTCGCGCGTGCGTTGCGAAACGACGTACGCCATCACGCTGTACAACCCGACCGCACTCAGCAGGATCGCCACCACGCCAAACGCCAGTGACAACGAGGCCGCCATGTTCGGCGCCCACAACGCGTAGGTCAGGTGTTCGTCCATCGTCTTGATCGACGAGACCGGAACACTGGGATCGATGTTCTGCAACTCTTTTCGAACCGCGCCCACGAGCCCACGCGGATCGACATTCGTGCGCATCACCAGCATCATGCTCGCCGGCCGCCGTTGCATCATCGAGTAGTAGATATAAGGCTTCGGATCTTCCGCGAGATTGCGATACCTGCCGGTCTTTACAACGCCGACGACCTCATTTGGCTCGCGACTGTCAGTTCCTATGAAGATGCGCTTGCCCACGGCGCTCTCGCCCGGCCACAACATCTCCGCCATCTTTTGATTGATGATCACAACCTGTTGCGACTTCACTTGATCGCGATCGTCGAAGTCGCGGCCTTCGACAAACTGGATCTGCATCGCGCGAAAGAACCCGGCGCTGACGACGTTGGTCATGATCGTCCGGCCGGCGCTGCCCCGCTCCAGCGTTTCGCCTTCTTTCAGGATTGGACCATTGGAGTTGGAACTATCGCCCAACGGCATTAGCCGTGCAGTGCCGGCGGCTTCGACGCCCGGTAAACTCGAAGTGCGCTCGATCACCTGGCGAAAGAAGTTGCGCGAACGCTCGGCGTCGTAACCGACCAGTTCCGGATTCAGAGACACGATCAAAGCTTGTTTCGTACCGAAGCCGGGATCCATCGTCTGCGCCTTGCGAAAGCTCTTGATGAAGAGACCTCCGCACACGAGCACCGCAAGCGATAAAGCCACCTGCACGACCACCAGCGCCGGCCGCAACGAGAACCGCCGTCCTCGCACGCGTTCACGCCCGGCGAGATCGCCTTTCAGGATCGGAACGACGTCGGGATTCGAAGAATGCCACGCAGGGGCGAGGCCGAAGATCAGTCCCGTCGCGAGTGAAATGATGAGCGTGAAGACGAGCGCACGCGAATCGAGCGCGAAGAAGTTGTCGACGATGTTGTATTCGAGGACCGGAACGAAAGCTTCCAACAGATCCGTGACCCAGAATGCCAACAGCAGTCCGAACCCGCCGCCCAGCAACGACAGCAGCAGGCTCTCAGTCAACAACTGCCGAATCAACCGCATGCGGCTCGCGCCAAGCGCAAGACGAATTCCGATCTCTTTGCGACGCGCAGCGGCTCGCGCCAGCATCAGGTTCGCCACGTTCGCGCACGCGATCAACAGGACCAGACCGACGATGGCCATCGCGATCAGCGATCCGCTCTTCATCACCGTTGCCGCTTCCTCAAAACGAGCGTCGATCTCGGTCTCAACCTTCGCCGATGTGGTGCTGGCGCGGTCGTTCGGATACGCCTGGTTGAGCCTCGCGGCGATCGACTGCATCTCTTGTGAAGCCTGTTCGAGCGTCACGCCGGGCTTCAAACGCGCGAGCACATTCATCCAATGACTGCCGCGATCGGTGAGCAGTCCCGGCGACCGTCTCAACTCTTCAGCCATCGCCATCGGCACCCAGAAGTCCATCGATAGCGCGAACTTCGAACCAGCAAACGACGGCGGCGTGACGCCAATCACCTGATAGCCACGGTTGCTCAGGCGAATGGTCTTGCCGACGATGTCCGGATCGGAGCCGAAGCGCCGCTGCCAAAGACTGTGACTCATGACGACGACAGGATTCGCGCCCACTGCTTTGTCTTCTTCGGGCAGAAACGTGCGGCCCATCATCGGTTTGATTCGGACCACGTCGAAGTACGAGCCGCTGACGAGCTGGCCCCAGATGACGTCGCTCTGCGTCTCCGCATCGAGCGCGACCGGCAGCATGTCTTCGGCGCTTACTGCTTCGAAGACCGTCGATTGATCGCGGTAGTCAGCAAAATCCGGGTAGGACACTTCATCGCTAAGGCCGCGATCATCGCTCACTTCGACTGGACGGACGAGTCGATCGGCTTCGGGGACCGGAAGAGACCGCAGCGTAAACGCACTGACGCCGCTGAAAATCGCGGCATTGGCTCCGATGCCGAGAGCGAGCGTCAGCACCGCCACGGCTGTGACGCCGGGGTTCTTGGTCAACATGCGGATGCCGTAGCGAATATCTTGAAAGAAGGATTCCATATTCTGTGTTACCCGATCTGTTTGTTTTTCAATAACGCGGACAACACGCGGCCGCGCTCGTAATCGGACTTGATCGTCTCCACCGCTTTCAGAAACGCATTGCGCAGACGCGGATCACCGGTGTAGGCGTTCGACACTTCCAGCAGGAACGTGGCTTTCTCGTAGTCGGACGACAGTCCGGCGGCGGAGTCGAGCATTTGCGTCAACGCTGCTTCGCTGAGGTTCTTTGTTTTGACCAGCGCTGAGAGCACGCGCCGGTGTTCGTAGTCTGAACCTATCGTGCCGACTGTTTGAAAGAAGACGTCGCGAAGCGCCGCATCGTCGAGATAGACCGAGGCGACGGCCTTGAGCACGCCGGCTTTTTCATAATCCGAGGAGATACCCTTCGTCGAAGCGGCCACCTGAACCAGCAGTTCGCGGCTGGTGTCGACGCGGTTCAATAACGTCTTCAGCACTCGGCTGTGTTCGTAGTCGGACTCAATCGTTGCGACGGCCTGAAAGAACACCGGCATCGCCCCTCCTTTGTTCGCGAGCACGGGGGCGACTCCGATCAGCAACTGCGCCTGTTCGTAGTCCGACTTAATCTGGCGCGCGGCCTGGGCCAATGTGTCTTTCAAGGCCGTTTCGCTCAGATTGCCGTGTCTGAGCAGTGCTTCGAAGTAGCGGCGTTTGGCGTAGTCGCTCTCGATCTGATCGATCTCGTGAAGCACGCCAGCCACGCCGTTGCGGCTCAGGATCGTCTGCACTCGCCTGTCGGCGTCGATGCCGCCCTGACGAACGGCGTTGAGGACTAGTTGGGCGATCCAGGTTTGTGCGGCGGCGTCCAACGGTTGCTTCGCGCCGTTCAGGTAGTAAGCGCGGGTCAACTGTCCCGCCTCGCGCCTGACTTCGTAACGGCGTGACTGTCCGTTGCGCGTCTCCTCGATGCGCACGACGCCGTCTTCCGACACGTCTTTGACGTCCGTGTATTCCTCGTTGAATTCAGCTTTGCCGCGAACCTCGACTCGCCGGCGCCAGCCGTCGTCGCTGTGCTCCCATGTCATGTGACTGCGCGTGTCGTCCTGCTTTTTCTGAGCGAGGCCGTGATCCACCACGGCCGGCGCGAAGACGGCCGCGAGCGGAGCGAGTAAGAGGATGAGTTTTCTGAGTAAGGAACGGCTGATGAGTTTCATAGGACCTCCTGAGTGGATTACGCGCCCGGGCGCGCAGATGCTTGTACGTTGATTGTGACCCTTAAGGTGCGGCCAATTAATACGCGTCCGTAATTGATGCCGAAAGCAAATCGATCCAGCTCCGTTGTGGCGCTGTAGTAAACAAATTCCTCGCCGCTGGGCGCGCGGCTGTGGTCCATCTCGTTGACGGCGAGAGCGACGCGCGACGTCTTGCCGTTGATGGTCAGTTCACCGTCGAGATCGAACGAGTCGCGATCCTGACCGCGACTGATGCGCACGCTGCGAAACTCGATGTTCGGACACGACTCCGCGTCCAGGAATTCTTTCGAACAGAGATGCACGTCTCGTCTTTTATTGCCTGTGTCGATACTGGCGGCTTTGATTGTTGCCGTAACTATCGAAGACGCGACGTCGTCGTCATTAAAGACGATTGCCCCTTCGACAGTTTGAAATCGCCCGCGCACCGTGTACCACAAATTTCTAATGCTGAACTCCACGGTGCTGTAAGCCGGATCAAAACTCCATTTGTGCAATCTGCGTTTTCCTCACTCGTATCTCAAAGCCGTCAGCGGATCGACTTTCGTCGCGCGCCGAGCGGGCAGATAACAGGCCAACAGCGAAACTGCTGTTAAGAGCAACGCAATCACAGCAAAAGTAAACGGATCGGTAGCGCTGACGCCGTAGAGCTGCTGCGTATCGAGCAACCGGGTAGCGGCGAGCGCAGCCAACAGCCCGATCACGACACCCGCGAGCGTCAGTACGATTCCCTGCTTGATGATCAGAGTCAGCACGTCGCCCGGCCGCGCGCCGAGCGCCATGCGAATGCCCACCTCGCGCGTGCGCTGACTGACCATCCACGCCATCACGCCGTACAGACCGACGCTCGCGAGCAGTAGTGCAACCACTCCGAAGATCGAGATCAAAGTGGACGCGAGACGGGTCGCGGCAAGCGTGTTGTCGATCTGCGCCGACACCGCCGAGATGTCTTTCACCGGCAGCGCGGGATCAAGCGCGAGCAAATCGGAACGGACGCTGGGAATGAGATCTTCCGCTGGCCCATGCGTGCGGATGACGATGTTCGTGTAGCTGTCATAACCGCGCTGCAACGCAGGCAGATCGAAGTGCGGCACCGGCGCTTCGGTGAGATCGTGGTGCTTGACGTCTCGTGTGATGCCGACAATTTCGAGCGGCGGGCCGTTGGTTTTCGACGTCAGCTTGCGGCCCAGAGCGTTCTCGCCGGGAAACAGCCGTTGGGCCAGCGCCTCGTTGATAATCACGACGCGCGGAGCCCCTTCGCGATCCTCATCCGTGAAACCGCGGCCCTGCGCAATCTCGATCCCCATCGTTTCGTGATAACGCGGGCCAACGACATTCGTATCGAACGCCATCTGCTCGTTCGGCAGTGGTTGGCGGCCCTGGACGAAGATGCTGCTCATGAAACTGCTGCCGGTGAACGGCATTACCAGTCCGGTACTGACGCTTTCGACGCCGGGCAGCGCCGCGAGACGTGCGTAAACTTCCTGATGAAACACACGGCCGCGCGCTTCGTCATACTTCTTCTCGTCGAGACCGAGTGGAACCATCAACAGCGTTTCGGCTTTGTAACCGGGATCGATCGCGAGCAGGTTGCGCAGGCTCCTAATGCAGAGCCCGGCGCCGATCAGCACGACGATCGCGAGCGCGAGTTGCGAGACCACGAGCAGACTGCGGAAGGTAAACTTTCGTTCGCGCTGGCTCGAAATACCGCCTTCTTCCTTCAATACGGGCACCAGCTCGGTCTTCGAGGTCTGCCAGGCCGGAAAGATTCCGAAGATGACGCCCGCAACGAGCGTCGTCAGCGCGGTGAAAGCGAGGACGCGGCCGTCAACACCCTGGGCCAACAATGTTCGCGCGAGATCGAGGCGCGATTGCGTGTTGACGAGCAGCGAGATCAGCCAGGGCGCGATCAGCAGTCCAGTCAATCCGCCGGTTACGGCAAGGAGAAGACTCTCAGTAAACAGTTGTCGCACGACGCGCCAGCTATTGGCGCCCACTGCGCGCCTAATCGCCATCTCCTTGCGCCGCGTGACGCCGCGAGCAAGCAGCAGTCCGGCGATGTTTGCGCACGCAATCAACAACACGAGCCCGACGACCACCATCAACAGCTTGAGCGGACCGGAAAAGCGCTTGCGCAAGAGCGAGATGCCTTTGCCGCCCGGCTCGAACTTGATGTGCTGTTCGCTGAACGGCAGACCTTTCGTGATCGTGCCGGCGGGCGTGTTCGCTTCCTTGATCTGTTGGACCAGCAGATCGAAACTTGATTCCGCTTGTGCCCGCGAAACGCCCGGCTTCACGCGCGCGAACATCAACAGAAAACGATCCTTGCGCTGCTCAATAAATTCTGACTGCTCGAGCTGTGAATGCATCAACACCGGCACCCAGACGTCCACCGGACGTTCCAGGACCATGCCGGTGAAGTTCTCGGGCGCGACGCCCGCGACCGTCAGGGGAACTCCGTTGAGTGTGATCTTCTGCCCCAGCGGATCCTGCCCGCCAAACTGCTTGCGGCTGAACGCATCGCTAACTACGACAACCGGCTGGCTGCCGGGCGTCTTGTCTTCTTCAGGCAGAAATGTTCGCCCGCGTGCTGCTTTAATTCCGAGCACGTCGAAATAATTTGCCGACACAAACTCAGTGGGAATGCGTTCCACCTGGCTGCCGGCCGTTAGTTCCAGGTCCGTTCGAGCAAAAGCGAGCAGACCTGCGAAGACGCTGTTTTGCGTGCGATAGTCATTGAACTCGGGATACGAGAACAAGGTGCTGACGAAGTGCGGACTGACGCTGACGGACGTGATCTGCACCAATTGGTCCGGTTCGTTCACGGCCAGCGATCGCAGCAACAGTTTGTCAGTGATGCTGAAGATCGCGGTGTTCGCGCCGATGCCGAGCGCGAGAGTGATCACGACGATCGCGCTAAAGCCCGGATACTTGAACAGAACCCGAATTGACTGGCGAATGTCACTCATATCGCAAAGCCTTCAACGGATCCACTCGCGTCGCTCGTCTCGCCGGCAGATAACACGCCAGCAAGGTCACAAGAAACAGTCCGACTGAAACTGCCGTGAACGTTGCCGTATCCGTCGCCGTCACTTCAAACAGCAAGGTCGCGATCAATCGCGTTAACGCGAACGACGCCGCCAGTCCCGCCGCAACGCCGATGAGCGCCAGCAGGACGCCTTGCTTCACCACCAGTTTGAGCACGTCGATGCGCTGCGCGCCGAGAGCCATGCGAACGCCGATCTCATGCGTGCGTTGCAGCACCGAGTAAGACATGACGCCGTAGATTCCGACCGCGGCCATCACCAGCGCGACGAACGAGAAGACCGTCAACAGCGAGGCGCTGAACCGCGATCTCGCAACGGAGACGGAAAGCAGACTCTCCATCGTGCTGATCTCGCCGATCGGTTGCAGCGGATCGAGCGTGCGAATCACTTCACGCGCAGCCGGCGCGACTGCCCTGGCGTCGCCTTTCGTGCGCAACACCATCGTCATGCTCGGATAGACCAGCTCGGGATGCGGCCAGTACGCCATCGGCTCCACTGCCGTATCGAGACCGAGATGCTTGCTATCGCCAACAACGCCGATGATTTCGTTCTCGTCGTTCTGATCTTTCATGTAGATCTTGAGCCGTCTGCCGAGCGGATTCGCACCGCCAAGGTTCTTCTGAACAAACGCTTCGTTGACGAGCACGACGTGCCGCATCTCCGTCGCTTCCTGCGCGTTATAAAACCGGCCCTGCTTCAACGGAATCTGCATCGCCTGAAAATAGTTTGCATCCGTGACGCACACGCCGGTCTTGAGTTCCTGTCCCGGAGGCAAATCCTGACCGTCAACTTCAACCGTCGTTCCGGAATACAGACCTGTAAATGGCGGCGTATTGATTGCTCCCACGGCCTCGACGTTGGGAATCGCTTTCATCCGCGCAATTGCCTGCTGGAAAAAGTCGATTCGCTTTGGTTCCTCCGGATATTTCGCCGGCGGCAGACTCACGCGCACCGTGAGCAGGTTCTGTGAATTGAACCCCGGATCGACTGATTGGAGACGTTTCAGACTCCTGACAAGCAGACCAGCGCCGACAAGCAGCACCAGCGCCAGCGCCACTTGCGTAATCACAAAGACGTTGCGCACTCGATGACCGCTTGCGCCGCCGCCAACGTTCTTTCCGCCTTCCTTGAGCGAGTCGTGAAGATCGAAACGCGTCGCTTCCCACGCGGGAACGAGCCCGAATACAACGCCAGTGAGAACGGCGAGCCCAAGTGTGAAGCCAAGCACGGGAAGATTGAGGCTGACTCGCTGAAGATCGATCAACGCCGGCGGGCTCAACGCCACCAGCGCTTTCGTTCCCCACCATGCGACGAGCACGCCGAGCGTCCCGCCAATCACCGACAGCAACACGCTTTCAGTCAACAACTGTCGCACGATTCGCCAGCGGCTCGCGCCGAGCCCCGCGCGCAGGGCAATCTCTTTTCGTCTCGCACTCGCGCGCGCAAGCAGCAGGTTGGCGACGTTCGCGCACGCGATCAGCAACACGAATCCAACCGCGCCTAATAAGATCAACAACGGCCGCCGAATCTCCCCGGTGAACTGCGTGCGGAGCGGAACTACGTTTACGCCCCAGGTCTTGTTGAACTCCGGATACTGCTGCGCGAGCCGCGCGCCGATCGTGTCCATCTCGCGTTGCGCCTGTTCGATGGTGACACCGGGTTTCATTCGAGCGACTGCCGAGGCAAACCGTCCGCGTCGCTGTCGCAGCTCGTTGCTGATGTGAAACGGCACCCAAATGTCGGCAGGCTTGCTGACCTGGGTTCCTTTTTGAATGTGCCAACCAAACTCGGCCGGCATCACGCCGATCACGGTGTTGGCTGCGTTGTTGAGGATGATCTGGCGGCCGACGATCTGAGGGTCGCCGCCAAAGCGCCGCTGCCACAATTTGTAGCTGATGAGGGCTACGGGCGCTTGTGGATCGCGGCCGTCTTCAGGAAGAAATGTGCGGCCCAGCGCGGCGTTCGTTCCCAGAACGGAAAACAGGTTCGTCGTCGCGAGCTGAACGGGGACTTCTTCCGGTTCGCCATCGCTCGTCAGATTGATGCTGCGATCGAAGAAGATGGCCATGTCGGTGAAGACCTGGTTCTGCTCTTTCCAATCGGAGAAGTTGCCGAGATTGATTACGTTCTGATCGGTGCGACCGCCTTGTCGCTTCTCCCAGACCAGGACGAGCTTCTCGGCATCCGCGTAAGGAAACGTGCGCAGGAGCACGGCGTTGACGACGCTGAAGATCGCGGTGTTCGCGCCGATGCCGAGCGTGAGCGCCAGCAGCGCAATGATCGTCATCGACGGGTTCTTCAATAACATGCGTACGCCAAAGCGCAGATCAGTCGCTAAAACACTCATTATTCACACCTCAATGCTTCCATCGGATCCACTTTCGTCGCGCGCCATGCGGGGATGTAACACGCGAGCAGCGCCACCAGCGCCAACAGCAGCGCGACCGCGGCGAACGTGAACGGATCCTTGGCAGTAACGCCGAACAACAAACTCGCGAGCAGCCGGGTCGCCGCATATGCTCCGACCAGTCCGATTGCGAGCCCGATCAGGATCAGCTTCGATCCCTGCTTCACGATCATCGTCACCACGTCACGCGCCTGTGCACCGAGCGCCAGCCTGATCCCGATCTCGTTCGTGCGTTGGGCCACCGAGTAACTCATTACGCCGTACAAACCGACGACAGTCAGAATGAGCGCCACCGCCGCAAAGATCGAAAGCAATGTGGAGTTGAAACGCGGCGCCGCCACTGAAGCCGACAGGTATTCGTCCATCGTCTTCACTTCAAACAGCGGCACGTCCTGGTCCATGGCGCCGACTTCTTTGGTGACCGCTGAAACGAGACTGCGCGGCTCGGCGGTCGTCTTCACTACCGTCACCATCTGGCTGAACGGGATCTGTGTTTGCGGAACGTAGTAGGCGGGTAGCGGCTCCTTGTTCAGACTGCGATTTCTGATGTCGCCAACGACGCCGATGATCTCGCGCATCGTCGAATCCTCGCCTTCGATCGACGAGATCCCGGGATGGACGCGTTTCCCGATCGGGTCTTCGTTGGGAAAATGCTGCTTTGCAAACGTCTCGGTGATGATGATCACCGGCGTCGAACCGTGCTTGTCGCGATCGTCGAAGTCGCGGCCTTTAATAATGGGAATTCCCATGGTGCGGAAGTATCCGACGCCGGTGGTGAAGAACTCGGCTGAAGGTTCGTCCTTAGGCGCGACAGGCCGTCCTTCGATCTGGAATGAGATAACAAATATCTCTCGACTCAGCGGCAACGGATAGATGGAACTGGCCGACTGCACGCCCGGCGTCGATTCCAGTCGCGTCCTGAGGTCAGCGAAAAACCGGCTCTGCTGGTCAGATTTGTATTTGATCTCCGGCAGGACCGCGTTGAACGTCAACACGTTCTCCGTCTGCAGACCGCTCTTCACTTTCTGCAAACGCCACAGACTCTGAATCAGCAGTCCCGCGCAAACGAGCAACACGACGGCGATCGCCAGTTCGCTGACCACGAGTATGCTGCGCACGGGATTACGCCGCGCGCCCTCGCCTGTGCCGCGTCCGCCTTCTTTCAGCGACTCGACCAACTCACTCTTTGAAGAGTGAAACGCGGGGACGAGACCGAATATCAGTCCGGTCAGCACAGAAACACCTAACGTGAATCCGAGCACGCGCCAGTCCATGCCTACGTGCACCGCGCGTGGAATGTCTTGTTTGCCCAGCGCGATCAACAAGTCAGACCACCAGACGGCGAGCAACAGTCCTACCGCGCCGCCGGCTAACGACAACAAAACACTTTCGGTCAACAACTGTCGAATGACGCGCATGCGGCTCGCGCCCAACGCCGCGCGAATCGCCATCTCCTTGTGGCGGCTCGTCGCACGCGCGAGCAGCAGGTTCGCGACGTTCGCGCAGGCAATCAACAACACACAGGCCACAGCGCCGAGCAGGACGAGCAACGCAGGACGAACTTCGCCGACCATCGCCGATAACGTGGATTCCGCGCGCAGACCTCTATTCGTATTCGTGTCGGGATACTGCTGTTCCAAACGCGCGGCGATCGTGGCGAGGTCCGACTCGACTTGCTGTTCCGTAACGCCCGGCTTGACCCGCGCTATCGCCTGCAGGAAATGCGCGCCGCGCTGGCCCGTGACCGGATCTTTGCCTGACGCGTCGCCGGCGATCGTGGTCCAAAGTTCCACCGGATCGTTTTGAATCGGAAACTCGAACCCCGCCGGCATCACGCCCACAACGGTGAACGCACGGCCGTCGAGCGTTATCGTCTGGTTCAAAATGCTGGGATCGGAGTTGAACCGTTTCTGAAACAGCTCCTGGCTGAGAATCACGACGCGCCCGCCTTCCGATGGTTTATCGTCATCCGGCAGGAACGTCCGGCCCAACATCGGCTGTACGCCGAGCAACGGGAAAAGGTCGGCTGTGACGACGCTGCCCTGCAATCGCGCGGGCTCACCGCGTCCAGTCATGATGTAATCGCCGCCGTGATAGGACGCGATCCGCTCGAACACACTGTTCTGTGAGCGCAAGTCGAAAAAATTCGGATACGAATGCGAGCCGCGGCTCTGGCCGCGTGCGCGATTCGTTTCAAACACCGACACGAGCGCCTCGGAATTTGGAAACGGCAGCGGCCGCAGCAGCACCGCGTTGACGACGCTGAAGATCGCCGTGTTGGCGCCGATACCCAGCGCGAGCGCGATCGTGGCGACGATGCTGATGCTCGGCGACTTGAGCAGCATACGAAGACCGAACCGAATGTCCTGAAGTAAATTGCTCATGATCTATTCATCCCTGAGTGCAACCATTGGATCTACGCGAGCCGCGCGGCGCGCCGGCAGGTACCCAGCCAGCGCAGCCACCGCGGCCAGCAACAACGTGGCCAAAACGATCGTCAGCGGATCGTTTGGCTTCAATTCGTAAAGCAATGACGCGGCCGTCTTCGTAACTGCCAACGACGTGAGCACGCCCACCACCAGACCGATCACTACGAGCACGAGCGTTTCGCGCAACACAAGCCACAGCACGCTAACGGCGCGTGCGCCGAGCGCCATGCGAATCCCAATCTCGTTCGTACGACGCGCCACGCCATACGACATGACTCCGTAAAGCCCGATGCACGCGAGCAACAACGCCAGCAGGCTGAAGAACGTCGCCAGGCGGGCAACGAGTTTCTGCTGGACCAAAGAACGGCCAACCTGTTCCGACATAGTCACCACGTCGTCGATCGGAAGATTGCGATCCACCCGCCTGATCGTCTCCCGGATTTGCGGCACGACAGCACCCGCCGATCCTGAAAACCGCACGACCAGGTTGCCGAGGACGTCAGGCCGCTGCGAGTGCGGGTAGAAGGCCATCGGTCGAAACTGCTCTTTCAAACTGCCGTACTTCGCGTCCTTCACCACGCCGATGACTTCGATCTGCTCAGTCGAGTTTGGACCGTCTATCCCGAAGCGCTTGCCCACCGGCGAGCCGTTCGGAAAGAAGCGACTGGCCATCGACTCGCTGATCACGGACACCTTTTGGGACGTCTGGATGTCTTGTGGTCCAAAGCCGCGGCCAAGCACGAGCGGAAGTCCCATCGTAGTAAAGAAGTCATGTCCCACGATGTTGTTTCTAATCGTGCGGCTCTGGCCTTCGGCCAGGCCTGGTTCGCGAGTGAATGCCGGAGTGGTCCAAAAGCCCTGGTTGAATGTGTAGGCGGCAAACGATGCAGCCTGCACGCCAGGTATTGCCTTGACCTTCTGTTCCACTTCGTTCAGCAACGCGGGCACTTTCGGATCGTCGCCTTTCAACCCCCTCGCCGACGTATCGACCTTGAAGAGCAGCACGTTTTCCTGATTGAATCCGCTCGGAATGCTTTGCAGATTGATCAGCGTGCGGACAAACAACCCCGCGCCGACGAGCAACAACAACGACAACGCCACCTGGGCCACGACGAACGCTTTTCCGAGTGGATTGCGCAACGACGACGGCGCCGTATTCCTGCCGCCTTTGAGTGAGGTGTTAGGTTCTATGCGTGAAGCACGCAGGGCGGGCGCAGTGCCGAACACTACCGCGCACAAAACAGATGCCGCGAACGTGAAACCGAGCACGCGCAGGTTCGGCGTGACGTCGACCGGAAGCGCCTCCGGTCCATTAGAAGCCATCAACAGCAGCAGACGGCTGCCCCACCACGAAAGACCAACTCCAACAAGCCCTCCCAGGATCGCCAGCAACGCGCTCTCTGTGAACAACTGGCGCACGAGCCTCATGCGTCCGGCGCCAACAGCGGCCCGCACGGCAAACTCTTTGGCTCGCGCAGCACCCTGAGCGAGGAGCAGGTTGGCGACGTTCGCACTCGCGATCAGCAGCACGAGCGCCACCACTCCCATCAACACTTTCAACGACAGCGAGAACTGCTCGCGCAGCGACGACAGACCGCGTCCGGCCGGCGTGAGATCGATGCGCGCGTTCTGCATCGCCTGCACTCTTTGCGCCGAAGGTTGCGCGCCAGCCATCGTTTGCAACGTCTGTTTGAACAGCAGGTTGACGACTTCGGACGCTTGTTCCGCGGCTACGCCGTCCTTCAGCCGGCCGATCAGGAAGAGCGACTGCGCTTGTTCCGACTCACGTCCGTCCCAGTGCGCCGGCGGCATCTGTTTTTCCATTGCCAACGGCACCCACAGGTCAGGGGCGAGCCCGACTGTCGCACCGAAGAACTCTCGCGGCGCAACGCCAACGATCGTGTATGCGATGTTATCAATCGTGATCGTCTTGCCGATCACGTTCGGATCTTCGCTCAGTCGCTGGCTCCACCACGCGTGACTGATGACGGCGACAGGATGCCCGCCCGGCGTTTGATCATCCGCGTCAGTCAACACTCGACCGAGAGCCGCGTTCACGCCGAGCACCGGGAAATATGTGCCCGAAACCAGTTGCACCTCGAACTGATCGATGTCGCCGGTCGATCCGTTTGAATCGACGAAGCCATGGACCGTCCAGGGAATGCTCAGCATGCCCGCGACGCCGGAGAACACGTCGCTGCGTTGCTCTACGCGGCGATAGAACGGATAGGAGAACAGATCCCAGCTCTCGTTCGGAAATGCGTTGGTCAGGCCAAAATTCTCGCCCTTGCCGAACAGGACCAATCTGTCAGGCTCGTGCACCGGCAGCGACTTGAGCAGCACCGCGTCGAGCAAACTGAAGATGGCCGTGTTCGCTCCGATGCCGAGCGCGAGTGAGAGCACGGCGATCAGCGTGAAGCCCGGTTTCTTCAGCAACATGCGTATTCCGTAACGTAGGTCTTGAAACATTCTGTATCTCCTGAGTCTTTGGTCTTTGGTCTTTGGTCTTTATTCGAGTTCAAAGGTCAAAAGCCCCAGGCCAAAGACCCAAGACCGTTCCTCACTCGTATCTGAGCGCAACCAGCGGATCGACTTTCGTCGCGCGCCTCGCCGGCAAGTAACACGCCACCAGCGCAACCGCGATCAATCCAAGCGAAACAACCGCGAGCGTGAACGGGTTATTCGGCGCCACGCCAAACAACAACGACCCGATTAATCGCGAGAAGCCGAACGACGCACCGAGCCCCACCGCCACGCCGACACCAACCAGCACGATGCCCCGGATCATGATCAACCGAAACACGTCGCGCCGCTGCGCGCCCAGCGCCACGCGAATCCCGATCTCGCGTGTGCGGCGCGCGACTGAAAACGTCAACACACCATACAAACCGAGCGCCGTCAGCAACGTTGCGAGCACACCGAAGGCCGACGAAAGCCACGTTACCAGTCGTTCCTGAATCAGCGACTGGTCTATCTCCGTGCTGAGCGTCTTGATGTTGTAGAGCGGCAGGTGCGGATCGATCGCCTTCAACTCCGCGCGCAGTGATTCGGCGACGACGTTCGGATCCGTCGAGGTCTTCAAGTGCAATGTCAGGCCCGTCAACTGCTTCTCCTGCGTGATCGGCAGGTAGAAATGACGGCGGATGTTACGCCGCAGGTCGACGTACTGTGCGTCCTTGACGACGCCGACGATCGTTATGTCGGGTATTTTTTCCAGTCCGATTTTCTTGCCGAGCACGTCCGTCGTGCCGAAGAAGTGACGGGCCATCTTCTCGTTGAGGATGGCGACTCTCGGAGTGCCGAGCCGATCCTGTTCGTTGAAGTCGCGGCCACTCAGCAACGGTATTCCAAGCACCTTGAAGTAGTCGTTGGAAATCCAGGTTGCGTCGCTGGACGTTCTTTCACCTTCACGCGGCGTGTAACCTTCGACGACGATACCGAGCTGGTCCCAGCCACCGGAGATAGGCGTATCGGTTGCGAGGCTGGCGGACGTGACTCCCGCCAGTCCGCGCGTCCTGAGCAACAGGTCGTTGTAGAAATTCATCGACCGTTCGGCCGCGTAACCGTTCAGCGACGGGTTCACACTGGCGAACAACACGTTCTCTTTGTTGAAGCCGGTATCGACCGCGCGCAAGTTCTGCAACGTCCTCACCATCAACGCCGCGCTGACCAGCAACGGCAGCGAAAGCGCGACTTGGGCCAAAATCAACCCGCTGCGAAAACTGAACAGTCTTCCGGCCGAACTGAAGGCGCGTGATTCGAAACGAAAGCCCGAACCAAACGTTTGCCGCGCCGCCTGAATCGCAGGCGCGAGACTGAAAGCCAGACCAAGCACGATCGCA
This sequence comes from Acidobacteriota bacterium, assembly GCA_046732535.1. Lineage (GTDB taxonomy): Bacteria > Acidobacteriota > Blastocatellia > Pyrinomonadales > Pyrinomonadaceae > PSRF01. The sequence continues at coordinate 85,326 of JBKPNH010000050.1, read as the reverse complement.
AGCCCCAGAATGAATGCGTACAAACGCCAGTCATTCGCCGTTTTCAAGTTCGTTTTGTAATCGTCGGGGATGAACGCCATCAATCCCGCCTTGACCCAGAGCGCGACGACGACGCCAAGCGCGCCGCCCATGATCGAAAGCACGACGCCCTCCGTTAACCACTGACGCAGCAACCGCCATCGTCCGGCGCCGAGCGCAAGACGCACCGCGGTTTCAGGCGCGCGCACAGTCGCCCGCGCCATCATCAGGTTCGCCAGATTGGCGCAGAGAATCAGCAGCACCGCGCACGTCGCACCGAGTAGCAGCAACAACGACGTCCGCATCTCGACTTGCAAATAACGCAGGCCTTGAGCGCCGGGCATCAACGCGATGCGGCCCGCGAGAAACTGCTCGCGAGCGAACGTCGAGGTGCTGGGCGACATCTGTTGCGCCTCACCTTCGCGAATCTGTCGATATAAAACGTCCAGCGACGCTTGCGCCTGCTCTTGCGAAACGCCCGGCTTGAGCCGCGCCATGACGCTGAGCCACTGATGCCGCCGGCTGGTCAGGCGAGTGGGCGGCAACGGATTCAAAACCGGCGTCATCATCATCGGCACGCGGATATCGGGGCCGTCTGCGAGACTGATGCCGTAGAACGATGGCGGCGTGACGCCGAGGACCGTCAACGGATGTTCGTTGACGAGGATCGTCTTGCCAATGATGCTTGGATCTTTTTGAAAGCGCCTGTCCCAAAAGTTGTAACTGAGAACGACGACCGGGTGCGCGCTGGGAACGCGATCGTCTTCCTGGTTAAAGAGTCTTCCCGCCCACGGACGTACACCGAGCACATCGAAAAAGTTTCCACTGACAAGCTCGCCGCGAACGCGTTCGTTTTGATCGGCGTAACTCACGTTCATCTGCGCGCCGCCTCGTGTGAGAACGCCGGAGAAGACGTCGTTGCGATCGCGCAGGTCCTGATACATCGCGTACGAGAACGAGCTGTCGATGTCCGGGCCCTCTTTCGGGTCGTATGCCGAAAGCACCACGAGCCGATCGGGCTCCTGGACTGGCAGGCTTTGCAGCAACACCCTGTCCGTGAGCGAGAAGATAGCGGCATTCGCACCGATGCCGAGCGCCAGCGTGAACACGACCACGAACGTGAAACCGGGGTTCTTGGCCAGCAAACGCAGTGCGTACCGAATGTCCTGAAAGATTTGTGTAATCAGTGATCTCATCATTCTCACTCGTACCTCAGGGCCACCAACGGATCGACCTTCGTAGCGCGCCGTGCCGGAACCAGGCACGCCAACAGCGCCACCACAGCCAGACCGATCGGAATTGCCACAAACGTCACCGGATCGCGCGCTTCGATACCAAACAACATCGTGGTCAACGTCTCGACGTACTTCGTCAGCACAAACGCGACTGTGATCCCCAAGGCCACGCCGATGACGGTCAACGTCATTCCCTGTCGAAGCACCATGCGCAACACGTTCGCGCGGTTCGCGCCGAGGGCCATGCGAATGCCGATCTCCTGCGTGCGTTGCGAGACTGAATAGGCCATGACGCCGTACAACCCAATCGCCGCGAGCAGTTGTGCGATCAGTCCAAACATCGACAACAGCTTCGCAAACAATCGCTCCATCGACAGCGTCTCTTTTGCCTGGTCGAGTTGCGTCCTGATGTTGCTGATCGGCAGGTTGCTATCCACTTCGCGCACGGCCTCACGAATACCGCTTACGACGTTAAGCGGATCGCCCGCGGTACGAACTTCGAAGGTCATCGCGCCAACCGATTTCAGCGATTGCCGCCACGAAAGGTAGACCGTCGGTTCTACGTCGTCGCGCTGGCTCGTGTATTTCGTGTCTTCAGCCATGCCGATGACTTCGATCTCGTTCGGTTTGTCGGGATTGAAACTGAATCTTTTGCCAACCGGGCTGAGATCTCCGAAGTAAACGAGGGAGAAGAGCTTGTTGACGACGGCGACTCGCGGCGCCCGCGCATCGTCGCTCTCCGTGAACGTACGTCCGGAGAGAAACGGCGTCTCAATTGTTTTGAAGAAGTTCTCGCGAATGTGATGGACTTTCGCGTCGTGGTCACGCGGCTTTCCGTCTGGTCCAAGGTCGTTGGCGATATACACTGAATCGGTGGTCGAGCTCCAGGCGAGCAGCGGACTCCGCGAGAACGTCACCGCCTGCACGGCGGGCACTGCTTCCAAACGGCTGAACATCTGCTCGTACAACGTCGCGAGCTGCTCTTCTTTGTAACCGATGAGTTTCGGATCGACGCTGAAGAGCAACAGGTTGTTCGCGTTGAATCCCGGGTCGACGTTGTTCAGATTGCGCAACGACTTCACCACCAACAGGGCGCCGATCAGCAGCAACACGGAAACCGATACCTGGACCACTACCAACGACTTGCTCAACCACGATCGCGTCGCCGCGCTCGAACTGCGTCCGGTGTCCTTGAGCGTGGGCGTCAGATCGAGCTGCGTAGCGCGCATCGCCGGGACGAGACCGAAGACCACGCCCGTCAATAACGAAAGCCCGAATGTGAAACCAAGCACCCGCAGATCAAGCCGCGGAGTCAGTGCGCTCATTTGGCTGCCGCCCCACTCCGTTGCCACCAGCAGTCCATCTTTGATCCAGACGGCAAACAAGATGCCGAGCGCACCGCCAACAACCGCCAACAGAACACTTTCCGTCATCAACTGCCGCACTAACCGGCCGCGGCTTGCGCCCAGCGCCAGGCGCACCGCGATCTCTTTTCGCCGCGCCGAAGCACGGACCAGCAGCAGGTTGGCTACGTTCGCGCACGCGATCAGCAACACCAGGCCGACCACGCCAAACAACAAGCGCAGTGGCTTCGTAAAGAATCGGCGCCAGTTCATCTCGCCCTGGCTTCCCGAGTCGACGCCGAGTCGCGGCAGATCTTTCAATTCGAGTGTTCGGAGTGGGTTCTGTGCTCGCGACTGGCGCGCGGCACGATGTTCGAGCACGGATTGTTGAAATGGACCGGCGAGAGAGGACTGAGCTTCCTCAAGCGTAGCGCCCGATTTAAGACGGCCCATGATTCGCAGCCACCAGATACCCGCGCCGCGCATCATGCTGCGTTCGCCCGAAAGCTGCGGCTCCCAGGCGAGCGGGACCGTAACGTCGCTCGCAGAGCCGACATCCATCGTCCCCACGAAGTCGGGTTGACTGACTCCCGCGATTGTGAAGGCGACGTTGTTGATATTGATCTGTTTACCGACCACGGACGGATCGGCGCTGAAACGTTTGACCCAGAACCGGTGACTCAGAACTGCGACTGGAGCAGAAGACGCGTAGTCGTCGGCATCGGTAATCGTGCGGCCGACAACCGCGGGGACCCCAAGCGCCGAATAATAGTTACCGGAAACCACCTGCCCGCTGACTACTTCGGCCTGGCCGCCGGCATTGAGATTCATCTCCATGTCGGCGAAAGCGAAGACGTCGGACAGCGGTCCCGGCTCCTGTCGCAGCCGAGTGTAGGTTTGCAGCGGGAATGAAGTACCGACCGTCAGCCCGGTTTCTTTATCCAAACGATTGCTGCCGTTGAATCCGCCCGTGCCAAATTTTTCCCCATTCCAACTCGCCTTCAACAACACCAGGCGGTCAGGATCGTTGACCGGCAACTTCTTGAGCAGCACCGCGTCGACAACGCTGAACAGCGCGGTATTCGCGCCGACGCCGATCGCGATCGTCAACACTGCGATCGCCGTGAAGCCGAAGTTCTTGACGAGCACATGTAAGCCGTATCGCAAATCCTGCACAAAAGTAGCCATGACAGATCCTTTCATTCGTTTCTGAGCGCTACGAGCGGGTCGACCTTCGTTGCACGACGCGCCGGCAGATAACAAGCCAGCAACGCCACTAACATCAGCAGCACGGCGATGATGGCAAACGTCGCCGGATCAGTGGCGCCGACGCCGTAAAGCAACGTTCTCATCAAACGCGTCAACCCAAACGCCGCGAGCAATCCTACGGCGACTCCAGCCAGCGTCATCTTCAGCCCATGGCCCAGCACAAGCGTCAGAATCTGACGTCGCGAAGCGCCGAGTGCGACGCGAATACCGATCTCATGCGTGCGTTGGCCCACGAGATAGGAGGTGACACCGTAGATCCCGAGACTGGCGAGCAACAGCGCCGCCGCCGCGAACGCGCCGAGCACGATCATGGCGAAACGCCGTTGGGCCAACGAGTCCGCGATCACCTCGTTCATCGTTTGCGCGTTCGAGATGACGTTCTGGTTGTTTTGCGCCTGCACGGCCTCGCGAATGGAAGTGAAGAACGATGGTCCGATATCGTTGTCAGCCCTGACGACTACGCCCATCCCGCCCGTGCCCGCGACTTGCTGGTCAGACACAGCGCGCACCGGCACGTACAACTGCGCCTGGAGCTCGTTTTGATCGTTGTCCAGGCCCCATTGTTTGACATGCCCGACGACGCCGACGATCTCCGACGGCGGTTGTTCTGCGTCGAGATAGATTCGCCGTCCGAGCGGATCTGCGGCGCCGAAACGCTGTTGGGCCAACATCTCGTCGATGACGACGACAGGAGTGGACCGTTCGTCATCCTGCTCGGTAAAGAATCGTCCCTTCTTCAACTGGAGCCCCATCGCCTGCAGGTACCCGGGTTCGACGACGTAGAACAGCGCCATGTGCATGTCGCTGGTGGTCGCGGGCTTCGGCTCGCCCTCGATCCAGAAATAACGGTCATCTTCACTGACGAGCGGCGTCGCGCCGTTCACCAGCGAAGCAGCGTCAACCCCGGGCATCTCGTTTAGCCGGCGGCTGAGATCGCGCATGTACGCGCGGCTCGCCTGCGCGTTTGCGCTCCGCATGGACGGCGGGAAAGTGACGCCAAACGTCATCAGGTTGTCAGACTTGAATCCGGGATCGACGTTCCACAGCGCGTTGAGACTTCGTATCAGCAATCCGGCGCCGATCAGCAGGACCAGCGCCATCGCCATCTCGACGACGACGAAAACTCCCTGCGCCCGCGCGCGCGACGAACTGGCGCCGCGGCCGCCTTCCTTCAATGTGTCGTTGAACCGCCGGCGAGAGGTCTTCAAGGCAGGCACTACTCCGGAGACGATGCCGGTGAGAAGCGAGAGACCAATCGTAAACATGAGCACACGCAGATCGAGATGAATTTCGTCCTGTCTCGGCAGCGCGGTCGGCAGAGCTTTGAGCGCGGCCGTAGTGCCCCAGGCGGCGATGAATAGACCACCAGCGCCGCCGATGAGAGCGAGCATCGTGCTTTCGACCAGCGACTGGCGCAGCAAACGCCAGCGGCCCGCGCCCAGTGCAGCGCGGATCGCAAACTCGCGTGTCCGTCCCGTCGATCGCGCCAGCATCAAGTTGCTCACGTTCACACAGGCAATCAGCAGCACGAGCCCGACGGCCGCGAACAACATTAGCAGGACCGGTCGCACGTCACCGACGAGCCGGTCTTTCATGCTGATCAGCTTCGCGCCGTGTCCTTTGTTGTTCGCCGGATAAGCTTCGGCGAGCGCGGCCATCACGCGATCGAGATCTGCTTCAGCCTGTTCGATCGTGACGCCGGGTTTGAGACGTCCAATGCCATGAATGCCGAGAGCGGCGCTGCGGTTTTGCAGTGCCGGACTGGGCCAGGCGCCGATCGGGACATAGACTTCCGCGACGCTCTCTTTGTAACTCGCGGGCAAAACGCCGACGACCCGGTAACTGCGATCGTCAAGCGTGATGCTCTTCTCGGTCATGGCCGGATCGGAGTTGAACTTTCGGGCCCACAAACGCGCGCTGATCAGCGCCACCGGTTCCGCGCCTTTGCGATCGTCGTCGGCGGTGAAGTTTCTACCGAGAGCGGGCTTGATGCCGTAGACGTTGAAAAAGTCGGCCGAGACCATTCGCGCCGGCACTCGCTCAGCCTCGCCTGCGCCAATCAACGTGAAGCCCGCACCGCGCGAGATCGCTATCGTCTGCAGCGTCTGGTTCTGGCGTTGCAGGTCGACGAAGTTCAGATACGGAATGGCGCCGGTTTCGAAGTTCGGCTTGCTCTGGTGGATCGTCACCAACTGGTCGGGATCGGGATACGGCAGCGGATTGAGCAGCACGCCCTTCACTACCGAAAAGATCGCGACGTTGGCGCCGATGCCCAAAGCGAGCGTCAGCACGACGACGATCGTGAAGCCCGGTTTCTTCAACAACATTCGCAAGCCATAACGCACGTCTTGAAACATTTTTTTCTCCGATCTGCGTTAAAAAAACTATTCGTACCTGAGCGCGACCAGCGGATCGACCTTCGTGGCGCGCCGCGCCGGCAAGTAACAAGCAATTAATGCGACAGCAAACAAGGTCCCCGACACGATGGCAAATGTCATAAAATCCGTGGTTCTCACTTCGTAAAGCAGCGTGGCCAGCAGCCGCATCAATCCCAACGCGGCGACGACGCCGATCGCGACGCCTGCGAGCGCAAGCACGAGTCCCTGCCGCAACACCATCTTGAGAATGTCTGATGGTCCAGCGCCGAGCGCCATGCGGATGCCGATGTAATGAATCTGCTGGCTGACGGAGTAGGAAACGACGCCGTAGATCCCGATCGACGCCAGCAACAACGCGACACCCGCGAAGATGCCGATCATCAACGCCGGAAAACGCCGCATGAACGATGCCGGCGTCTGCGAGATCATTCCTTCCATCGTATTGACGTTAAGAATCGCAGCCTCCGGCTCGAGACTGCGCACTTCGTTGCGCACTGTCGCAGCGAGTGACGTGGGATCGGTGTTAGTGCGAACGACTAGGTTCGCCGCAGTCCCCGCGCTCTGTCGGTACGGGTAATAGAGCACCGGCCGCACCGCTTCATCGAGACCGGTGATCTTCACGTCGCCGACGACGCCGACGACCGTTATCGGATCGACTTGAAGCGACGGATAGCGCAAACGCATTCCCACCGGATCGCGTCCGGCAAACAGTCGATCCGCGATTGTCTTGCCGATGATCACGACGCCGGGCGCGTCAGCGCGATCGCGTTCGTCAAACATGCGTCCGGCAATCAAGGGGACGCCGATCGTCTTGAAGTAGTTATCGTTGACGACGCGGATGTTCGCTTCTGTTTCCTGGCCCGCCTCCGGCACCGGGTCGCCGTCGATGTAGAAACGCGTGGTGTTGCCGCCGTTCAGCGGCAGGATGTCGACAGTGCCCGCGCCGGTCACGCCGGGAAGCGACTGGACTCGCTCCTGAAGTTGAGTGTTGAAGTTGACCCGTGGATTGGGGTCCGTGTACTTGGACGGCGGCAGCACGACCGTCATCGTCAACAAGTTTTCGGTATTGAAGCCGACGTTCGTCTGCAACAGCCGCAGCAGGCTCTTCATCATCAACCCCGCGCCGACCAGCAGCACGACCGCGAGCGCGATCTCGCCGACGACCATCGCGCTGCGCAAACGGTGTCCAGCGCCGCCTGACGTTTGCCGCCCGCCTTCTTTCAGCACTTCATTGAGATCGAGCCGCGAAGATTGCAGCGCGGGCGCGAGACCGAAGATCAGGCCCGTCAACAGCGATAGACCAAACGAGAATCCCAGAATGCTGCGATCGATTTGCAGCGACTTGAGAAACGGCAGTGCGTTGAGCTGTTGCTGTGGCAGTGTAGCGACGAGCCCCGGCACGCCCCAGTAAGCGATGAACACACCGGCGACGCCTCCAGCCAGCGAGAGCAACAGCGACTCAGTGAGCAGTTGGCGAATGACGCGCCAGCGACTTGCGCCCAGTGCCGCGCGAATTCCGACCTCTTTTTGCCGCGACAACGAACGCGTCAACAGCAGACTCGCGACGTTCGCGCAAGCAATCAAGAGCACGAATCCAACAGCCGCCAGCAGGACCAGCAATATCGGCCTGACAGTGCCGACGATCTCTTCGTGCAATGGGACCAGTCGCGCCTTAGTGCCCGCGTGTGAGTCGTTGAACTGCTGTTCGATGCGGCCGGCGATGACGTCCAGTTCCGACTGCGCTTGCTCGGGCGCCACGCCGTCCTTCAGCCGTCCGATAAGGTTCGTGCCGTGCAGGAAGCGGCGCGTGAGTTGGTTCTGCGTCGGTTGATACGGAACGAAGAGGTCCGCGTTCCGCATCGCGAACTGAAAACTCGCCGGCAGCACGCCGATGATTGTGTGACTATCGCCGTTGATCGTCACCGCCTGACCGACGACGTCCGAATTGCCGCCGAACCTTCGCTGCCATAACCCGTAAGTCAGGACCGTGACTTTCGGTGTGCCCGGCGTATCTTCTCCGGCCTGGAAAGTGCGGCCGAGAATCGGATCGACGCCGAGCACGGAAAAGAAGTTCGCGCTGACGCGCGGCGCGGGAATACTTTCGGGCTCGCCCATTCCACTCAGGATCGCTCCGCCGCCGGTGTAAGCGGCGATCGCTTCGAAGACGTTGTTCTTCTGGTAGTCCTGGTAGTCGGGGTACGACATTTCACGTTTGGAGAAATCCTGGCGAGGCGGGCGTTCCCACAAGTGATACAGGCGATCGGGTTGTTTGTACGGAAGTCCGCGAAGCAGGGCGGCGTCGACCACCGTAAAGATCGTCGTACTTGCGCCGATGCCTATCGCGAGCGTCGCGATGGCGATGAGCGAAAAGCCTGGCCGCTTCAAGAGCGTGCGAATGCCGTAACGTAAGTCCTGTATTAATTTGTTCATTATTCGTATCTCAACGCTTCTAACGGATTTACTTTTGTTGCGCGTCGCGCCGGAACCAAACAGGCGATCAGCGCCACCGCGATCAGCACGACTGAAACGACGACGAACGTCAACGTGTCGGTCGGCGTAACACCGAAGAGCAACGTCGCGAGAAAACGCGTGAGTGCCAGCGCGCCGGCAACGCCGATCACGATCCCCGCCAGCACCAGCACCATTCCGTTTTTCAACACCATCCTCAGCACGTCGGCTGCGCATGCGCCAAGCGCCATGCGAATGCCGATCTCACGCGTTTGCTGGCTCACCGAGTAGGAGATGATTCCGTAAATGCCCACCATCGCCAGCGCCATCGCGAGCAATGCGAAACCTGAAAACAAAAACATCAGCGAACGCGAGGCGGCGATCGTTTCGCCAACCCGCTGGTCCAATGTCTTCACGTCAAAGACGGGCTGGTTCTTGTCGATCGCAAGCACTTCGCTGCGCAGCGCTCGTGCAAGCTCCGCGGGATTACCGCCGTTCGTGCGCAGAAACAGGGTCATTCCGTTCATCGGCATCTGGCTGAACGGCATATAGAGCTCGGGTGTAACGTCAGCGGTGATGCTCTGCTGTTTCACGTTCCCGACAACGCCGACGATCGTTCTGCAAAGACCTTTCTCACAAGCGAAACCGACTCGCTTCCCCAACGCGTCGCCGTTCGGGAAGAAACGCCGCGCGAATGATTGGTTGACGATCGCGACCTTCGCGCTGTTAGCGTGGTCGCTCGCGTCATAGAGCCGGCCGCTGAGCAGCGGGATCTTCATCGTTTGGAAATAGTCAGGTGAGACCGCTCCCATTCCGATTGGCGGATCTTTCTCTCGATCGAGTGGCGGATTACCTTCGACCTCGGTGAAGGCGACTATGCTGAACCCGGAAAGTGGCGTGTGGTTGATCGCTCCGAACGAGGTTACGCCCGGAAGTGATTTAAGACGCTCGAATAGTTGCTGATAGAAGGCGTCGGTTTGCGGCTCATTGCGATAGACGGAGCGCGGCAGATTGACGCGCGCCGTCAGGACGTTCTCTCGATTGAATCCGAGTTCGACGGCCGTCAATTGCGTGAAACTTCTGACCAGGAGCCCGGCGCCGAGAAGTAGTATCAGCGCAAGCGCGAGCTCGGTAACGACCAACCATCCGCGCATGCTGCGCAAGCCGAAACTCATCAGATTGCGCGCGCCGCTATCACGCAGAGCACGCACTAGATCGGGCCGGGAACCGGTCAGCGCTGGAATCATTCCGAAGACGACGCCCGTCAACAGCGACAGCGCCAAAGTAAAACCGAAGACGCGCCAGTCAAGACCGATCGCGTTCAAGTCGTGGACGGAACTGGCGAATCCTTCCGGAACAAGTGATGCGATCGCTCTCGTTCCCCAAACCGCGAGAAGTAGTCCAAGCGCACCGCCCGCGATGCCAAGGACGAGACTCTCGGCGAGTAGTTGTCGAATGAGTTGCCAGCGGCGTGCGCCCACCGCAGCGCGCACTGCCATTTCACGCTGGCGTGAAACCGTGCGCGATAACATCAGGTTCGCGACGTTCGCGCAGGCCAGCAGCATCACCAAACCAACCGCGCCCCACAAAACAAACAACGTGAGACGAACGCCGGTGACGAGCTGCTGATGCAGCGGATGAACCTCGCGCGCCGTGAGCGTCGGTGGTTCTTTCATGTGCGCTGACGCCTGAGTCGAGAGCAGGTTCAGTTCGGTCGATGCTTGTTGCGCCGTTGCGTTCGGTTTCAGCCGGCCAGTGACCTGGAGCAACGTAAACCAGTCGCCTTGCGTTTCCCTGACCGGGTCGAGCGCGAGTGGCAGCCAGATCTCGAACTCACCTGGAAAACGAAAACCCGCCGGCATGATGCCGACGACGGTGTAACTTTTTTGGTTCAGTTGAAGAGTGCTACCGACAAGCGCTTCGTCGCGCCCGTAACGTCGTTCCCAAAAACGTTCGCTGACGATCGCTACCAGGTTCTGCCCGGGTCGATCTTCTTCCGCCAGAAAAGTGCGGCCACGCAGCGGCTGCACGCCGAGCGTAGGGAACAGACTCGCACTCACCTGAGCGCACGAGATACGTTCCGGCTCGCCTTGTCCGGTCAGATTGAAGTTGTTGTCGGTGTAAGCGGCGAGATCGTCAAACGACGTGCTCTTCTCTTTCCAGGCGAGGTATTCGAAACCGGCGAGTCCCGGCAGTCCACCCTCTCCCGCCGGTTTGTCGATCGAAACGAGCCGATCCGGATCGTGAAAGGGCAAGGCACGCAGCAACACCGCGTTGACCAGACTGAAGATCGCGGTGTTAGCACCGATGCTGAGCGCCAGCGTGATCACGGCGACCGCAGTGAAGCCGGGTTGCCGAAGTAAACTGCGGATTCCATGCCTGAAATCTTTCAGTATGTTTTCCATGGAGGTCACTCGTATCTCAATGCTTCCAACGGATCGACTTTCGTTGCGCGACGCGCGGGTACGTAACAGGCAAGCAGTCCGGCGGCGATCAGCACCGCCGTGATGCCCACAAACGTGAGTGGATCAGTCGCGGTTACTCCGAAAAGCAAACTCTTCAGCAACCGCATCAAGCCATACGCAGCCACCAGTCCGATGGCGATGCCGATACCGATCACGGCCATTCCCTGGCCCAGGATCATTCGCAGCACATCGCCGATTTGCGCGCCGAGCGCCAGGCGAATGCCGAGCTCGTGCGTCCGCTGCGTTACGGTGTAAGCAGTGACGCCGTATATCCCCGCCACCGACAGCAGCAGCGCGATGGTGCTGAACATACCGAGCAGAAACAGGTTGAAACGCGGTTGCGTAACCGATTCGCTGACGATGTGTTCCATCGTCTTCACTTCAGAAATGGGAACAGTCGGGTCGACTTGCGCAACTACTTCCCGCACCGAAGCCGCCAGACTCTCGGGTTCAACAGTGGAGCGCACTACGATCGCAACCTGCGAAAAAGCGTCCTGTCTGCCCGCGAAATAGAGCTCCGGCTGCGCGTCTTCCCGTAAGTCGAGGCTGCGAACATTCGCAGTGACGCCGACGATCTCAAACCAGGCAGGCTCGACATTTGGCTCCGGATTTCGGAACGCGACTCGTTTCCCGACCGGCTCTTCATTCGGAAATTCGCGTTGGGCCAGTGCCTGATTGATCATCACTTTGCGGGGAGCGTTTAAATCGTCTTGGAGGGTAAACGCCCGGCCCTTCAAAATCGGAATATTCATGGTGAGGAAATAGTCCGGACTGACGTTGCGGAAATCGACCGTCGGCCATTTGTCTATCGAGACGATCTCGCGTCCTTCGACACGAAAACCGAGTGTTGGCCCAGGACTGAGCGGCAAGGTATTGATCGTGCCCGCACTCTGCACGCCCGGAATGGCCCGGGTTCGATCGAGCACCTGATCGTAGAAGCTGATCAGCTCCGAATCGTTTTGAAATTTTGGACCAGCCGGCGACAGCTTTGCGGTCAACACCTGTTGCGGAGTGAAACCGGCGTCCACTGCCTGCAACCGCATAAAACTTCGAAACAAGAGTCCGGCGCCGGCGAGCAGCACGACCGACAAGGCAACTTCGCCGACGATCAATGCCTGTCGCAGGCGAGTGTTGCGCGTACCGGCGCTGGTCCCACGCGAACTGTCCTTGATCGCGTCCTGAACGTCGACACGCGAGATATGAAGGGCCGGGGCAAATCCGAATAGAAATCCCGTGAGTAACGACGCGCCGAGTGTGAATCCGAAGACACGCCAGTCCATTCCAATCTCGTTGAGCCGCGGAAAATCCTGAGGCAGCAGTTTTGTGATGGCGCCGACGCCAAAATTCGCAAACAGCAGACCCAGCGCGCCGCCGGCAAGAGCAATCATCGCGCTTTCAGTCAGGAGTTGCCGCATCACGCGCAAACGCGAGGCGCCCAGCGCCGCGCGAATCGCCATCTCCTTGCTGCGCGAGGCGGCACTCGCCAGCAGCAGGTTCGCAACGTTCGCACAGGCGATTAACAACACAAACAGCACCGCGCCGAAGAGCAGCTTCAGCATCGTTTCAGACTTGCCGACCAGATGTTCCTGAAGAGAAACGACGCGATTGAACCGTCGATTATTCGTTTCGGGATACTGCTGCCGCAGCCGCGCGGTGATCGTTTCCATCTCGCCGGCGGCCTGGCCCACCGTCACACCGGCCTTGAGCGAAGCGACGGCGGTCAAGTAACCCATGCCGCGTCTCTGTGTGGGTTCAATAGTGGGACTGAATTCCGGGGCGAGTTTCAGTGGCGGCAACCATGCTTCCGTTTTATTCGGGTACTGAAATCCGGCCGGCGTAATGCCGATCACGGTGTAGGTTGCGCCGTCGAGCGTGATTTGCTTGCCGACCAAGCGCGAATCGCCGCCGAACCTTCGCCGCCACAGCGAATCGCTGACAACTACGACCGGTGCATGACCTGCCTGCTCATCGCCGGCCACAAAGAGACGGCCGTCTTGTGGTCCAACGCCAAACACGTCGAAGAAGTTGGCGGACGTCTGCACCAGGTTTATGCGTTCAGCCTGATCGTTCACCGTCAGATTGACGAACGCCGTTCTGATTGCCGCGAGATGTTCGAAGACCGTGTTCTGCGCGCGCCAGTCGAGGAAGTTTGGGCCAGTCACCTGGCGTTGCTCCCCTTCACGATTCAATTCCTGAATCGCAACGATCCGATCCGCGTTCGGATACGGCAGGCGACGCAACATGACACTGTTCACGACGCTGAAGATCGCAGTGCTCGCGCCGATGCCCAGAGCAAGCGTGACGATCACGATCGCGCTAAAGCCGGGATGATTCGTCAAGTTGCGCCAGCCGTAGCGGACGTCTTTCAAGAACGTATCCATAAAGCCTCACTCGTATCGCAATGCTTCCAACGGATCGATCTTGGTCGCGCGTCGAGCCGGCACGTAACAGGCGATCAACGCCACGATCGACAGCAACACAGCCACCACTGCGAACGTGATCGGATCTTTCGCGCCGACACCGAACAACAAGCTCGACATCACACGCGTCACGGCAAACGCACCGGCGAGACCGATGACCAGCCCGACAACCACCAGCAACATCCCCTGCCGAATGATCAGGCCCAACACTGCCGACCGCCGTGCGCCCAACGCCATCCGCACGCCGATCTCGTGCGTTCGTTGCGCAACGGAGTAAGACATGACGCCGTAGATTCCGGTGGCCGCGAGCACCATCGCCAGCGCCGCAAACAGGGCCAACAACGTGGTGCGATAACGCGGTGTTGCCGTTGACCTGGCGATCCAGTCGTCCATGGTTCGAAGGGCCGAGACCGGTTGATCCCGATCGATCTCCTGCACCTCTTTTCGCACCGCAGGCCCCAGACTCAGCGGATCGCCCTGTGTTCGCACCACCACGGTGGTTCCGCCTGGCCGGTAAGTCGGCAGGTACATCGCCGCGTATGGTTGAAGCTCCATTGCGCGATGGCGTATGTCGCCGACGATGCCGATAATCTCGAAGGGCTTGTCGCTGAGTACGGTGAGCAGACGTTTTCCGAGTGCTTCCTCGTTCGGAAAGGCGGTGTCGACCAAGGCCTGGCTGACGACGATCACCTGGGCGCTGTCGCGTACTTCCTGCTCGGTGAAATTTCGACCACGCAACACAGGAATGCGCAGTGCCTGAAAGTAGTTTTGATTCACGCGTCGGAAGTCAGCGCCGAATTTCTGTTCAGGCGTGGCCGGGGGACGGCCTTCAACTGTGAAAGGAGCATCGTTCATTTGGCCGCTCAAGGGGAGCTCAGTGATGAAGCCGACCGTTTCGACGCCGGGCAATCCACTGAGACGTTGTTCGAGACTCTGCCAGAAGTTCGCAGTTTTTTCCGGTTTGTCGTATTTAGCCCGCGATAGATCGACGCGCAGGGTAAGAACGTTGTTCGCGTCGAATCCCGGGTTAGTGTTCTGAAGAGCGATCAAACTTCTGACAAGCAAACCGGCTGCTACTAACAGGACGACCGCGATAGCGCTTTCGAATACGACCAGCAAACTGCGCGTGCGGTTTCGGAGTGCTCCTTCACCGTCGCTGCGGCCACCTTCTTTCAGCGTATCCGAGAGGTTCAGCTTCACGGTGCGGAGTGCCGGCGCGATACCGAACAGCAGGCCGGTGAGCACCGAGATCCCGAACGTGAACGCCAGCACGGTCACGTCGATCTTCACGACTGCGGTTGGTGGAATACTGTCGCGATTGAGCATGACCAGCAGATCGATTCCCCACGCCGCGATCAACGCACCGAGCGCGCCGCCAACCAGTGCGAGCAGCAAACTCTCGGTGAGCAGTTGACGGATGATTCGCACACGGCTGGCGCCGAGTGCGGTGCGCAATGCGACCTCTTTCTGCCGGGCAGCCGCACGGACCAGCAGCAGGTTCGCCACGTTCGCGCAGGCGATGAGCAACACAAATCCCACCGCGCCAAAAAGAATAAAGAGCGTCGTCTTGCCGCTGCCTATAAGTCGTTCGCGCAGCGGTTCCAAACGCAGGCTCCAACCGTTGTTACTGGCGGGGAACTGTTGTGCGAGTTGGGCTGCGATCCCATCGATGTCGGCTTGCGCCTGGGCCAACGTCACGCCCTGCTTGAGTCGCCCGATGGGCCGGATAAAGTGGGCTGCGCGCACCTTCATCTCTGGATCGCCGTCGAAGTTCATCGGCACCCATAATTCAGCAGTTTGCGGAAAGGTAATGTCTTTCCCCATCACGCCGATCACTTCGAAACTCTTGCCGTCAAGAAGGATTCGCTGGTTGACGATTCCCGGATTACCGGCAAAACGTTTCTGCCATAGCCCGTAACTCAGCACAGTGACTTGATCGTTTCCGGGTTTTTCGTTGTCGAGTGAAAAGCCGCGGCCCAGCGCCGGCGTGACGCCGAGTGCCTGGAAGAAGTTGCCGGTGACGACGGACGCCATGAGACGTTCGGGTTCACCGCTGCCGGTGAGATTGGCCGGGCGAGAAGTCGTACCCATGGCGCCGAATTGTTCGAACGTTTTGTTCTGATTGCGGAAGTCGAGGTAGTCCGCCGGCGATACGCTGGCGCGATTGCCGCCTGGAAATTTGCCCCACGCCCAAACGAGCTGGTCCGGTTCGGTGTAAGGAAGCGGCTGGAGTACGACCGCATTGACGAGGCTGAAGATAGCGGTGTTGGCGCCGATTCCCAACGCCAGCGCGAGTAGCGCAATGATTGTGAATCCGGGCCGTTTTGATAAACCGCGAAAGCCGAAACGTATGTCTCGCAACAGTGTGTCCATGAGTGTTTCTCCTCCTGTTATTCGTAACGCAGCGCCGTCAACGGATCGACACGAGAAGCTCTGCGCGCCGGGATGTAGCCTGCGAGCAGCGCGACGATGGTCAAAACAACACCCGCGCCGATCAACGTCAACGGATCGGTCGGGCTAAGTCCGAATAATTGCGTCGAAATCAAACGCGCGGACAGCAGCGCCGCCGGAACTCCCAACGCCAAACCGGCGACAACCAACACCAGCGTCTCGCGCAATACCATCCACGCGATGTTGCCGCCCCTGGCGCCGAGCGCCATACGAATGCCAATCTCATTCGTGCGGCGCGCCACGCCGTGGGCCATCACACCGTACAGACCGATGCACGCGAGAATGAGCGCCAATGCGCCGAAGAAACTCACCAACTGCGCGATCAGCCGATCCTGATTCAACTGGCCGCGAATCTGTTCGTGCATCGTCTTGACGTCATAAATCGGCAGCTTGTCGTCAATCTGATTGAGCATCTGACGAACGGGCACGGCGGTGGGAGCGGGATCGTTCGTGGTGCGAATCGCAAGCGTGACTGAGTAGGCGGCCTGAGTCTGGATCTGAATGATTGGGCGATAGGCCGCGGGATGCGCAGGCTCGCGCGTGTCTTCCGATTTGATGTTGCCGATCACGCCGACGATCTCGAGCTGCGCGCCGTTGTCCGTATCGTCGTCGAACGTGAAATGCTTGCCGATCGGATCCTGTCCTTTGAAATACACATCGACAAACGCCTCATTCACCATGGCGACTCGCGGCCCGGACGCCGTGTCGCGAATCTCGATCTCGCGTCCACGCAGCAAGGGGATACCAAGCGTCTGCGCGTACTTCGGACCGACGAGGACGTCTTCAACGTCCGGCGCAGGGCCCGGCTGGGGAGTGAATCCCGGCACCACGATGCTGCTGCTCCGTTGTGAGCCGCTCAACGGCGCGTAGGTCGCCATCGACACGCTTTGCACGTTGGGAACCGTGCTCAAGCGATCGACTACCTGTTGATAAAGACCCGCGAGCTCGGTGGGTTTATAACCGGCGAGTTTCGGATCGATACCGACGAGCAGCATGTTGGTCCGATCGAACCCCACGTCTTCGTTTTGCAATTTCGCGAGACTGCGCGCGAACAATCCGGCGCCGGTGAGCAACACCATCGAGAGCCCTACCTGCATCACGACCAGGGCCGCCGAAAGACTGACGCGCAGGAACCGGCTATGAGGAGTACGGCTCTTCTCTTTCATCGCGGACGAGAGGTTTGTCCTGCTTGCCTGGACCGCGGGAATGAGCCCGAACAACAGACCGGCGACAATCGAGACGCCGGCTGTGAATGCGAGTACGCCAACGTCGGGCCGCGTATCGAGCGGCGCTTCTTTGGCGACGAGGTTCACGAGAATAGTCACGCCCCATTGGGCCAACAACACACCGCACACGCCGCCGATGACAGCGAGCAACATGCTTTCCGTGAGCAGTTGGCGAACGATGCGCGAGCGTGTCGCTCCCAACGCCATGCGCAACGAGATCTCCGCTTTACGCGAAGCGGCGCGCGACAACAGCAGACTGCCGACGTTCGCACACGCAATCAACAGCACCATGCCGACGATCGCCATCAACATGTGCAACGGTTTCGAGTAGAGCCTTCTTAATCCGGAGATGCCGCCGCTGCCGTCGACGAGCTGCACGTAGCTGTTCTGAATGCGGCGTTGTCGTTCCTCGGTGAGTTCGCTGCCGGCCTGTTCGGTCAGAAACTGCCGCAGGTTGAGGTTTGCGGTGACCTGCGCTTGTTCGATCGTGACGCCCGGCTTGAGCCGGCCCAGGATCATCAGGAAGTAAACCTGGTTGTCTTCGAGAAACGACGGGCGCAGTTCGATCTGCGGGTGAAACGAGAGCGGCAGCCAGAAGTCGGGCGGCCGCCTTACGCGTTCGCCGAAAAATTCGGGCGGCGTGACGCCGGCTACGGTGAAATTCTTGCCGTTGATGACCAGCTTTTTACCGACGATGGAAGAGTCGCTGTTCATCTCCTGCTGCCAGTAGCGATGACTGACAACTGCCGCCGGCTCGGCGTTCGGTTTGTCGTCATCGGGCGTCAGCACACGGCCGCGCATCGCCTTCACGCCAAGCAGTGAAAAATAATTGCCGGAAACGAGTTGGCCCGACGCGCGCACGGCAGCGTTAGCTTGCGAATCAACCTGACGAACGCTTAGCCGGCTGGTGCCGCTGCGAAGTGCGGCAAGGTCCTGGAACGAGTCGTTGTGATCGCGGAAGTATTTGTATGAGGCGTAAGAGAATCGCGGCCATTCGCCCGTTCGCGGCGTGTCTTCGACTGACGTTCCCTCCCCGGTCATGTCACTGAAAAGCACCAGCTCCTGCGGATTGCTGACAGGAAGCGACTTGAGCAGCACCGCATTCACGAGCGTGAAGATCGCGGTGTTGGCGCCGATGCCGAGTGCGAGAGTCAGCACGGCGATCGCGGCAAACGCTTTCCGCTTGAACAACCCTCGCAGTCCGTAACGCAAATCTTTAAATAAGTTTTCCATCATTCATACCTGAGCGCGACCAACGGATCGACCTTCGTCGCGCGACGTGCGGGCAGATAGCACGCGATAAAACCAACCACCGCGAGCAGCAGTGGGACCATAAAGAACGTCAGCGGATCGGTGACGCCGACTTCAAACAACAAGCTGCGAATCGTTCGCGTCACCGCGTACGCGCCCGCGAGGCCGAAAACAACGCCCAGCAGCACGAGCGCCATTCCCTGTCTTATCACCATCAACAAAACGTCGCGGGCGCGCGCGCCCAGCGCCATGTGAATTCCGATCTCGCGAGTCCGCTGCGACACCGCAAACGCGAGCACGCCGTACAAACCGATCGCCGCCAGCAACAACGCGAGCGCGCCGAAGATCCCGAGCAGCACGACGGCGAAGCGGCGAGTTTCGAGTGTGAGCGCCACTCGCTCTTCCATTGTCTTCACGTCGTAGACTGGTTGATTAGGATCGACGGCGAGGACCTGATCGCGTATTGCTCCGGCCAGCGGCCGCGGATCTCCCGAGGTGCGGACTGCGAGAGTTGACAGGGAAACGTAAGCGGGAAGGTAGAACGTGCCCTTTGACTCTTGCGTGAGGTCACTCAACCTCGCCGTCGCGCAGATGCCGACGATGGTGGCCCACGGCCCTTGTTCGCTCCAACTGATGCCGCCGCCAAGCGCATCGCCGTTGGGCCAGAAGCGCCGCGCTAATTCTTCGTCGATGATGGCAACAGAGTTCGGGGCAAAATAATTGCCCGCGCGCATGTCTGACGGCTGGAAGCCGCGGCCTTTGAGAATCGGGAGTCCGATAGTTGGAAAATAGTCAGATGAGACGAAAGCGTAGTCGGCATGCGGGGGCGGATCGCCCGCTTTTGCATGGCGGTCGCGAATGGAAAAGACAGTATTGTCAGCGCCGGGTGTAAAAGGAGTCTGGTATGCGGCGGCGGCGTGTTCGACGCCGGGCAAAGCAGACACTCGCGCCAGCACGTCGTCGTAGAAAGCCGCGACTTTTGTCGCCTTGTTGTATTGCTCGCCCGGAAGGGCCATTCGCAGGGTGAGCGTGTTCCGCGGATCGAAACCGGGTCTCATCTCGAGTAGCTTGCCAAAACTTCGCACCAGCAAACCGGCGGAGATCAGCAACACGAGCGCGATAGCGACTTCCGCCACGACGAACGTTCGGCGCAACCATTGACGCGCTCCGGAGTCGCTGCGTTCGGATTCCTTGAGTGAGCTGACGAGGTTCGTCTTCGACGCAGTCAAAGCCGGGACCAATCCAAAGATCACGCCGCACACGAGCGAGGCGCCGACAGTAAATAACAAGATCCTGAGGTCGACCTGGACCGCCGAGAGTCGCGGCAGGCTTGCGGGCGCGAGCGCGAGCAGCGCTTTCGTGCCCCATACGGCGAGCACCATTCCGAAGGCGCCACCGATCGAGGCGATCAGAAGACTTTCGGTCAGGAGTTGGCGAACAATGCGAGTTCTGCTCGCGCCGAGAGCAGCACGCACCGCGATCTCATGGCCGCGCACTGTCGCTCGCGCCAGCAGCAGGTTGGCGACGTTCACACACGAGATCAACAGCACCGCGACCACTGCACACAGCAGCACGAACAGCGGCTTACGCACGTCGCTGACGTATTCGTCCGTCAGCGAGCGGACTTCGACGTTGAATACGTCAGGATCCGTGCCCGCGATGTTGCGAGCAATGGCCGTCATGCTGGTCTGCGCTTGCTGAAGCGTCGTACCTTGCTTCAACCGCGCCAACATCGTGTAGACCAGGCTTCCGCGGCGTTCTTCGGAAAGCTCGCGCGCGGTGAAAGCCATCGGCACCCAGAGATCGATGTTCGGATAGATCTCCTGGAGGTTCTCCGGCGCGACACCGACGATCCGGTAACTGTTCGCGTTGAGTTGAAGTGAGCTTTCGAGAACGGAAGGATTAGATCCGAAAAGACGTTTCCAAAGCGCGGTGCTCAGCACGACGGCGCGTTCGTTGCCGATCCGGTCTTCTTCGGGATTGAAGAAACGGCCGGCGGCTGGATTTATTCCGAGAGTGGGAAAGAACGTCGCAGTAACACGGCCCGCCTGCAAACGCTCAGGAATGCTGACGCCGCTCAGATTGAAATTCTGAGTCACGAAAGCCGCGGTCGAGGCAAAGGCGTCCGTTTGCCAGGTGTAGTCGAGGTAATGCGGCGCAGACACTGGCGCGCGCGGCAGGTTTATCTTCGGCAACTGGTTATGGATGACGACGACGCGATCGGGATCCGCGACCGGAAGTTTACGCAGCAGCACAGCATCGACGACGGTGAACGTAGCGGTCGTCGCCGCAATACCCAGCGCCAGAGTCACGACGGCGACGACGGTGAAACCCGGCTTTCTGACCAGCATCCGCGCGCCGTACCGAATATCTCGCCACACTGAGTTCACTAAGATCAGCCTCCTATTCGTACCTGAGCGCCACCAACGGATCGACTTTCGTCGCGCGACGCGCAGGCAGATAGCACGCAAGCAACGCGGCCACGAACAAGCACGCCGACACGATCGCGAACGTCAACAGATCGGTCGGCTTTACACCCACGAGCAATTTCGCCATGAAACGCGTCAGCGCCCATGCGCCGGCAAGCCCGATCGCCATGCCGAGCAGCGCCAGCTTCATTCCGTGGTTGACAACCAACTTCAAAACGTCGCCGGCGCGCGCGCCGAGCGCCATGCGGATACCGATCTCCTGCGTCCGTTGCGTAACGGCAAACGCCATCACGCCATAGATCCCAATCGACGCGAGTAACAGCGCGAGTCCCGCGAAGATCCCCAATGTCACCGAGGAGAACGAGTACAGCGTCACCGATGCGGACCGCACTTCCTGCATGGTGCGCACGTCAAACACCGGCTGATCCTTGTCGATGGTCCAGACCTGTTGCCGGAGCGCCGCGGCCAGCGATGCCGGTTCGACGTTGGTCCTCGCCACTAACACCATCGCGCTCCACGCGTCTTGCGCATGCGGCAGGTAGTATTCAGGCGTTACAGGCTTGTTTAGATCGTGCTTGACGTCTGCGATCACGCCGACGACTTCCATCCACGGCGCACGCTCGATCGGGCCGGAAAAACGAAAGCGTTTCCCGATCGGGTCCTGGCCGGGCCAGTGTTTGCGCGCGAGCGTTTCGTTGACGATCACGACCGGGGGCGCACCGGCTTTGTCCTGGTCGGTAAAGCTGCGCCCCTTGATGATCGGGATACGCATGGTTTGGAAGTAATCAGGCGTGACGACACGATAGCGTCCCACGAGCTCCTGCCCGGCCTGCGGCTCAGGTTCGCCTTCGACGAGATAGGCGTCCGACGAATTCGATCCGCCGAGCGGGAGATAGTTGACAAAGGCTGCTGACTCGACGCCGGGCGCGGCTTTTACGCGTTGGACCAGGTCGCTGTAGAACGCTGCGCGCTGCGGGCCATCCTTGTACTTCACGGACGGCAATACGAGGTTCATCGTCAGGACGTTGTCAGGATTGAAACCGGGGTTCGTGTTGAGCAGTGAAAGAAAACTTCTGACCAGCAGCCCTGCGCCTACCAGCAACATCAGCGACAGCGCGACTTCAAAAACGACCAGCGAGCTGCGCAAGCGATGCGAGCTTCCGGAATTTTGCCGCGCGCCGTCTTTCAGGGCGTCGTTGAGATTGGGCCGTGAAACCTGCCACGCCGGCGCCAGACCAAACACCAGTCCGCTGAGGACCGACAGACCGAGCGTGAAGAGCAGCACGGAAGAATTGATTCCGAGTTGATACCAGCCGGGAGCAAACCGCGCAGCGTCGCCGGGATTCGCGGCACGCAATGCGTCGATGCCCCAGAAGCTAATCAAGACTCCGGCGACTCCGCCCAGCAGAGCGACGATGACGCTTTCAGTGAGCAACTGCCGCATGATGCGCCAGCGGCTCGCGCCCAACGCTGCGCGCAACGCGATCTCTTTTTGCCGTCCGCTGGCGCGCGCGAGCATCAGGTTGGCGACGTTGGCGCACGCGATCAGCAACACGAAACCGACCGCGCCCATCATCACCCACAACGCCGTGTCGTACTCGGCCACCATGTCGGCGACGATCGGAAAGACAGTCGCGCCCCAGCCGGTGTTCGCCTCGGGATACTGTTGCTCGAGACGCGCGGTAATGTTGTCGGTGTCTGCTTGCGCGCTTTCGATGGAGACGCCGGGTTTAAGACGGCCGATAACGTAGTAACTGTGACTGCTGCGGCTGCGCATCAACTCCGGCGTCAGTGCGATCGGCGCGTAGACTTCCGCGCCTTTCGGAAAGTCGAACCGCTCGGGCATCACGCCGATCACCGTTCGCTGAATGCTGTTGACGGTAATCGTCTTCTGGAGAATGTTTGGATCGCCGCCGAAGCGACGCTGCCACAGACTGTGCGTAATGATGGCGACGCGGTCTTTGCCGGGCTGGTTCTCTTCTTCGACGAAGTTGCGGCCCATGATCGGCTTCACGCCGGTCACGTCGATGAAGTTAGCGGTGACAAGAAAGCCCTGGATGCGTTCCGGCGGATCGATGCCGGTGAGGTTTGCGCTCCACCAGCGGTAGAGAGCGAGTTGTTCGAAGGAGTGGTTTTGCGCGCGCCAATCTAGGTAATTGGCCATCGTCACTTCGTTGTGCAGCACGCCGCGGCTCGGCTGCTTGTCCCAAATAGCGACTACGCGATCGAGCTCGGGAAACGGAAGCGGCTTGAGCAGCAGCGCGTGGACGGCGCTGAAAATGGCGCTGTTCGCGCCGATTCCGAGACCAAGGGTGAGGACGGCGATGAGCGTAAAACCGGGTCGTTTGATCAGGTTGCGGAAGGCATATCGGATGTCGCTCAGGAAGGCGTCCATAGTTTCTCCAGCGAGAACACGGCTTCAACAGCAAACGGGCACACGAGTGACGTCAACGATCGAGCGGCGATCGCCCGTTGGTCAATGGATTGCCGTTTTGAGCAACTGCAGGTTAGACGTTAATGGCCGTTCACTATCCAGCCGTCTTCGAGCTGCACGATACGATTGCCGTAAGCGGCATTCGTCTCCGAGTGCGTGACCTGGACAATCGTCGTGCCTTCGTCGTTGAGACGCTTGAACATGTCCATGATCTCTTTGCCCTGGGCTGAATGAAGATTTCCCGTCGGCTCGTCAGCCAGAATTATTCGCGGGTTGGCAACGACGGCTCGTGCAATCCCGACGAGCTGTTGTTGGCCGCCCGAGAGTTGTGTCGGAAACAAATCTTTTTTACCCACCATCTGAAAACGATCGAGCGTGTCGCAAACGATCGACTGCCGGTCCTTCTTGCTCACGTCGCGATAAGAGAGCGGCAACTCGAGGTTCTCGAATACGGTTTGATCGTCGAGCAGGTGATAACTCTGAAAAACAAACCCGATGTTCTGGTTGCGCAAGGCAGCGCGTTTCTTGCCGTCGAGTTTGTGGATCGGCGTGTCGTCGAAGTAATACTCACCGGTCCACGATTGGTCGTGCATTCCAAGTATGTGCAGCAGCGTCGACTTCCCGGCCCCTGACGGGCCCATGATCGAAACGAATTCACCCGGCTTGATGTCCAGATCGATCCGGCGCAGCACGTAAGTCTTCGTCGGACCATGGGGAAAAGCTTTTTCGACGCCCCGCAAACTGATCATTGAATCGCTCCGAAACCGCTCTCAGCCAGCTCACGTTTGGCTTCCTGGATCTCGCGTCGATCCGCTCCCGCTTCTTCTTCGACAATCAATCCGTCGAAGAGATGGACGATGCGATCGGCGTGCTGGGCATAGCGCGGATCGTGGGTCACCATGCAGATGGTGGCGCCGCCGCGATGCAGTTCTCTCATCAGCTCCATCACGGCCTCGCCGTTGGTGGAGTCGAGGTTACCGGTCGGCTCGTCCGCGAGCAAGATGCTTGGCTGTCCGCCGACTGCGCGCGCCACGGCGACACGTTGCTGTTGACCGCCGGACAACTGGCTCGGCAAGTGCTTCGCGCGATGTGCCATGCCGACGCGCTCGAGCGCTTCCGTCGCCCGCTTCTTTCTTTCACTGGAGCTCATGCCGCGATAAGTCAACGGCAGCTCGACGTTCTCATAAACCGTGAGATCGCCGATCAGGTTGAAGCTCTGAAAGATGAAACCGACTTCGCGGTTGCGAATGCGCGCGCGCTCCGACAGCGACAGGTTGGCAACGGGATGGCCGTTGAGGACGTACTCCCCATCCGTCGGCGTGTCGAGCAAACCGAGAATCGATAAGAGGGTAGATTTGCCGCAGCCAGAGGGCCCGGCGATGGAGACATACTCACCTTGTTTGATGTCAAGATGGATACCGGAAAGCGCGTGCGTTTCAACTTCGTCCGTATAGAAGACCTTCTTGACGTCCGCGAGGTGGATTAGGGGCTCGGATGAACTCATCAATTCACTCCTTAAAAATAGTGTTTGAACCTTTAAAGTGAACACCGCAGACCCGATTTCCATGGCAATCGGGCCTGACCGTTTGTCTTTAACGAACGCGTATGCGGTCGTAACTGTCGTATGGCGAAGTGTCTGAGATGATCACCTGCTCGCCTTCACGTAAGCCTTCGAGTATCTGAATCGTGCTCACGGAGTTGGCGCCGAGCTTCACCGGCCGCCGTATCGCTTCGCTACCATCTGGAGTCAGGACAAACATTTGGACGGTTTGGAACGCTTGTCCAAATGCGGGACGCCCAACTTTCAGCACGTCCGGCAGTCGTTCGAGTTCGATCCTTCCGTCCACGCTGAGATCGGGACGCGCACTCGGCGGCAGCGGACCGTTGAGCGAAACGTCGAGCTCGACCGTGCCTTCACGCGCTGCGGGGTCGATTCGCGCGACTTTGCCCTGAATCGTGCCGTTGCGGGTATCGACGACGACGGACTGTCCGATACGAACGCCGCTGATCTGTGTTTCCGCAACTCTCAAGACAGCCTTGAGCGATGTGGGATCGGCTACGCGCGCGATGTTCACGCCCGGCTCCACCTGCTGTCCGACCTGTACCGAAACCTGTTGCAGCACGCCTGCCGTGCCCGCGCGGACTTTCAAAGCCTCAACCTGTTCACGTTTCAATTGAGCGAGCGCCCGCAACTGTTGCAGGCGTGACGAAGCGGCGTTGAGCTGAGCGCGGGTTGACTTCGCACTGACGGCCAAACGTTCCTGTTCAACTTTGAGCCGGTTCGCAAGATCCTGGACGTTCACGCGCGAAATCTTCAGCACGAGATCGGCGACAAGACCTTGTTTCGCCAACACTTCATCGGCATCAAGCTGTAGCTTGGCCTGGCTGTACTGCGCATTGATGGTCGCGATCGCGGCCTTCTGCGTCATCGTGTCACTTTCGAGACGCACCTTCAGGTTCTCTTCGTCGGCTACGGCTGCTTTCACCTGGAAATCAGCGTCGGTAGCCTGTTGCTCCATCTGCGGGTTCGAGAGTTCCGCGATCACTGTTGACGGCTCAACCGTGACACCGGCCTGCAGCAGAATCGTCTCGACTCTTCCCTGGGCCGGGGCCGGCACCCAGCGGGTCACTTCCGGAACCAGGGTCCCGTTGCCGTTAACATCACGGACCATCTCGCCGCGTTTGACAGTTTCAATCACGGCGGTAGATCGATCGACGGTGAAGGCAGCCGGTTTGAGTTTCGCCAGCGCGTAGGTAATGCCGCCGACGGCGATGAGGCCGACTACGATCAAGATTCCCATCTTGATCTTCTTTTTGATCTTTGATTTTGGGGGTCGCTTGATATCCATAATGCAACTTCAGATGTCTCTCAAAATTTTAGTGGAGAGCTGTAATAGCCTGTTGAGAGAGCGGCGATTCGCGCGTGAAG
Source organism: Acidobacteriota bacterium (assembly GCA_046732535.1). Taxonomy (GTDB): domain Bacteria; phylum Acidobacteriota; class Blastocatellia; order Pyrinomonadales; family Pyrinomonadaceae; genus PSRF01. Next base: position 59,030 of record JBKPNH010000050.1, on the reverse strand, counting down.
ATGAATCGGATCGAGCTCGTACAAACTTCACGCACCTATACAGTTCTCCGCCAGGCAGTAAATCAAAGCCCGTGCCAACTGCGACGTCGTCCTATTTTACGTGAGAAACGGTAGATTTCCGAGTAAATCCGAGTTCTACAGCCGTAGCTTCGGATAAGAGTTCGAAAAACTCTCAGCGATCGTTTCGCTTGCGGGACTCCTCAAATCCCACTTTCGAAATCCAATTTCCGTTGGGTCAGGCGTGTGTACGAGATTTTGGACAACGACGTTAACCGCCGCCGGTTGTCTTTTGGCTGACGGGTGTGTGGAGACTGAGGCGGGTGCGGATGCGCTGTTGCCACTTGCTGCGTTCGTCTTCGCCCGCTTCGATCTGAGCCAGCGCCGTGCTAATGGGTTCGCCACCCAATTGCCTCATCTTGATGTACAACAATGCTGGTACGATCGACATCAGCGGCAGGACGAAGATCTGCATCAGGCCGATCATTTGTTCAAAGATGCGGAAGGAAAGAGAATTCGGCTTTAACTTGAAACTTGCTACCACAAGCCCAGTGATGATGCCGCTGATAAACGCCGGAATGAACATCTGAAGTACGGTAACGATGATGATCGTCCGCCATGAACGCGACCCCAATTCGCGGGCACGCCGGAGGGCAGCTTTTCCCTCGAGTCCTTCAATCAGCACCACCGGCGGGTACAACGAATAACGAATCATCACGACAAACATTGGGATCACCAGTGCCAAACACGCTAGGATCATCCACAACGTAAGCCTGATCATCGTCTTCAAAAACGGTTTCCACCGCCTTCGCAAAACGTTGAAGGCCACTCGAAGCTGCACAGGTCGCAAGGGAGCTGCACTTAATTGCGTGATGATCACCCCGGTTACTCCCGAAATGACACCAGCAGCGAAGAATAAAGATAGAACCTTCAACGCGCCGAATATCCACGTCCCGGAAGTCCGCACAATCTCTCCAGCCGTTCCGCTGAGCTGCTTCTCAGAGGTGATGTATAAACCAATCAACAATGCAGTCGTCACAATCACCGGGATGTGAGCGAGAAAACTTAGCCTGAGAAACTTCGGGAAGTACTCGCTGTACAACGAAAACGCGCGTCGATAGAGCGCGCCGATACCCTCGCTCTCGGCACGCAAGGCGCTTCCTAACGCGAACGCCGTTTGCGGACGTTCCGCCGGGTTCTTCGACAACGCCGACATCACGACGCGCGCGACGCGCTTGGGAATTTTCTTTTCCGATCGTTCGCGTAAGTCAGCCGGCTTTTGCTCTCGATGCGCGCGCATCACAGTCGACGTGTTACCCGCAAATGGCGGTTCGCCCGCAAGCATCTGGTAAGCGATTACGCCAAGACTGTAGATGTCCGATCGCACGTCGACGAAACCGCCGCCGCACTGTTCCGGCGACATGTAGAGTGGTGTTCCCATGATCGCGCCGACTCTAGTCAGCGCCGGTCCCTGGGCGGCAGTGGTGACGTGCTCGTCATGTTGACCGGCAGGACGCGTATGGTCTTTGAACAACAACGTTCCGTCATCTTCAGCGTCCGGGTGCTCGCCGGGCGCAAAAGGCTGCGTCAGTTTTTCGTTCTGGAGGAACGTGCCTACCGCGTCGCCAGTGGGACGCATCAACGTGTCTGTTTCGAGATTTGCTCCCGGAATACGGGTCACCGCTTCCGCCGCGCGTTCGGCCGAAACGTTATCGATAATGGTTGACGTCGCGTCTTCATCCGGAACCGGCGCGACGAGTGCCGCTCCGACTTTCGCGATGCCGAAATCCAGCACCTTGATTCGATAACTCCCGAGCCGATTCGGTTCGAGCCAGATGTTGTCGGGCTTCAGATCGCGGTGAACGATTCCCTGCTGGTGCGCTTCGTGGACCGCTGAACAGACCTGTTCGAGAATGTCGGCAACCCAGTCGAGCGGCAGACGCTTCTCTTCGGCAAGCACGTCGCCGAGCGTGCAACCGTCAAGATATTCCATCACCAGGTAAGCAACCTGGCCTTCTTTCACGCGTGCAAAACCGAAGTCGGTGACGTCGACGACGTTCGGATGGCGCAGCCGGCCCGCCGCGCGCGCCTCGCGCTTGAAGCGTTCGACAAACTCCTGATTGCGCATGAACTGAGGCGAGATCAGTTTCAGTGCGACGTAGCGTTCGGTTCCGAGATGGGTGGCGAGATAGACCGCGCCCATGCCGCCGCGTCCCAACATTTGTTCGAGGCGATATTTGTCGTCAAGTGTCTGGCCGACGTACTCTTCGGGTTCTTGCATAAGCGCACCAATGCTACCGCAAACATGGCCGATAAACACAGCCGCAATCGTCCGTCCCGATAGCCATTCCGATAGGTTGGCCGTCGGGCGGTGCTTGCGGCTGCGTCAGATTCATCTTCTTCGGATCGTCCTGAAAACGTTTCACTTGTTCGAGGGTGTAGTAAATGAACGCGCGCTGGTCTTCATCTATCGTCGCGCGACGTTGCAGCGTGAGCCAGTTCTTGAGTTGGTCCAATTTCCACGACGCGATTGCGCGAACTTGATTCGACGCGCGCTCGTTCGCCGCCAGCGCCATCAGGTCGGCGAGTATGATCGCGTTTACGGTGTGCTGGATCTCGCCGGCGTAACCGTTCGCGGCCGGCGCTTTCCACGTCGCGGCCAGAATCTTGTCGATCACTTCGCCGAGACTCGGATTGCGCTGATCGCGCGCATGAAATTGGACCAGGCGAGCAGCACGCTCCTGATTCAACAAAAACCCACTGACGTGATCCGTGATCGCTTCCGCCGGCGCCAGCGCGTCGAAGACCGGTTGCGTTCGCGTGCGAAACAGTTCGCGATTGCGGGGATAACCCGTGGGCCGTGGCGGAATCAAACGCAACAACGGCTCCGGCAGCGACAACGCATCCGGTTTGAGCGTGTCGAGCACTGCCGCGAGCGCGCGCCGCTGTTCTTCAGGCGCCACGATCTCCGGCAGGCGATCGCCCTTCCCTTTCAGACTGAACGTGTAGTTTTGCCCGGCGATCACCTTGGCCGCCGCTTCGACCTGATAACGGTGGTACATATAGATCGGCACCAGCACTTCTTCGATCGTCGCCAGCGGCGCGCCTTCACGAATGTTGTTCTCGCCGAAGCGTCGCAAGGCAGCGGCGCGTACCTTCATCACGTTTCCGAGCTCGTCGACGGCGTTCGCTCCGTTGTCCCAGAGATGGGCCACTGAGCTCGAACTGCTCGGCGGTCGTGCGTCCTGATCGGTCAGATACATCAGTCCGCGCGCGAACGCGGCGCTCAACGTTGCGTCGAGCGCTTGTCGCTCGTCAGTTCCGGCAGGAAAGTCCTGATAACCAAAGGCAATGGCGACTTTGTCCCATTCGCCGATGCCGGTGGCATAGGCTTCTGTCAGATCGGGTAGACCGTTCGCGTCGAGTTTTGCTCGCGGCGCTGGATAGTCCATCACTGAGGCGCGATTGACCGGGCTCGCGGCGTAGTTGTGTTGAAGACCGAGCGTGTGGCCCACCTCGTGCGCGGACAGTTGACGCAAACGCGCGAGCACCATCTCAAGCAGCTTTGGCGAGGCGGTCCGTGTGTTGTTATACGGAGCCAGCAAGCCTTCCGCGATCAAAAAGTCCTGCCGATCGCGCAAAGATCCGAGCGAAACACGCCCTTGAATGATCTCGCCCGTTCGCGGATCGACCAGCGAGCTGCCATAGGACCAACCGCGGGTCGATCGATGCACCCACTGAATGACGTTGTAGCGCACGTCCATCGGATCGACGTTGGCGGGCATGACTTCGACGCGGAACGCGTCCTTGTAACCGATGGCTTCAAACGCCTGACCCCACCAGCGCGCGCCTTCGAGTAATGCTGACCGCACCGGCTCGGGCGCGCCGCGATCGACGTAATAAACGATCGGTTCCACCGCTTCGCTGATTCGCGCCGCCGGATCCTTCTTCTGCAACCGATGCCGCGCGATGAAGCGTTTGGTTATCGGTTCCTCGATCGGCGTCGCGAAATCCATGAAGTCAATGCCGAAATAACCGGCGCGTGGATCGAGCACGCGTGGCTTGAACCCGGCCGGTGGAAGTTGAACAAACGAGTGCCGCTCGCGCACCGTAATCGAGTCAGGCACCGGTACGACCTGGCGGACAAATTGTCCCTCCGGTTCGCCAGTGAACGTGAGCGTTGTTTCTACTTCCGTGTTCTGCGGAAAGTTTTTCGTATTCGGTAGATAGAACGCGCTGCGCGTGGGGTCGAGACGATAGTTGCCCTGCTGTCCTTGTTGCAGCGTATTTGTGACCTGGTGAACGTCGCGCAGATAAAACGACGTGGCGTCAACCAGGACGCGTCCGGATTCTTCCGCGGCAACTTCGAAGCCCCACAGTGTCGACTCGGCAAACGCGTCTTTCACTGCAAGCCGTTCGTCTGCATCGTTGCTGAGGGCGCGAAAACGATAGTTGGCCGCGACGAGCAACACGCGTGGGCCACTGCGATCGAAACGAACGATGGCGCTGTTGCCGAGTTGTCCGCGATCGAGCCCGATGTCGTTCGAGCCGATGCCGGACGGCAGCGACTCGACGTACAGAAACTCAGTGTTCCACTTGTCGATCTCGAGCCAGACTTTTCCCGCTTTCGCGTCCCAGTAAAAGGTGAAGAAGCCGGGAAACTTTTCCATCGTCTTCACCTTGTCAGTGATCATTTGTGCCTGTGCTGACACACACAGCAGGAACACCGATAAAAAGAGTGCAAGACGTTTCATATCCGCTCCTTACTGATCACGCCACTCCGGAATGCGGCCCGGCGTCCACGGCGCGCCTGCCGCCTCCAACTGTTTCTCCAATCGCGCCAGATCGACTTCGATCAACTGGCGCAACTGGGTCAACACGCCTTCGAAGTCACGCGCGGCGGCTCCGTATTGGTTCGCCTGCGTCTGCGTCGGGCGCGAAGTCGACATGCGCTGCGCCCCGACCACATAACCGACGCGATCGTTGATCGACGGCGGCGTGATCATGTTGCGGCGGCGCGCCTCCGCGTCGCCTGACAATGCGCGAATGATGTCGTTAGCACGTTTCTCGAGCGCCACCGCGTTGTCGTACAGATTGTGCGGCAGCGACGGCGTTTCATTGATCGCGCGTTTGATCGCCGTAAGCCTCGGCCTCAACGCGTTCGCAGCTTGCGTCGCACCGCTGACCGCGCGCTGTAAACGCGCAGCCTTCTGCTGAAACTCGACGAGTGCGGCGCGATCCGTGGTCGACATGTTCTCCTGGCCCTCGACCACCACTTGAAACGACTGCGGCTGTCCCAACTGCGTCAACACGCCATCGACTCTCTTCGCCACTGTTGCTTTATACGTGCCCGGCATGACTAATGGTCCTGATGGCGGTTCGAAATCAGGATCGGCGTCAGGTGGCGGCGGCGCCGAAAGGTTTGCCGCCGGATAGCGCAAGTCCCACGTGAGTCGCTGCATACCGGCGCCGACTGGACCAGTCAGCCGCCGCACGACGCGGTCGCCGGAATCCGTGATCGTGACGACGATCGCCGGCGCATCTTCCTCTTCTTCCGCGCGCAGTTGCTCGCGAGTGGGCCAACCGACCGGCCCGCCTCTTCGATCCGCTTCGCGCTCGGCTTGCTGTCGTGTCTCCCTGCGCGTCCTGATGGGCTCTTTGAGATACCACGTGACGGTGGCGCCGAACGGCGGATTATCGGCGGTGTAGTAACGTTCACCCTGAAAACTCTTGCCGCGTCCGCCGAGTGGCTGCGACTGGATGTACATCAACGCGTCCTTCATCGGAAACACGGCCGCGTCTTGTCTCAAGGTCTCGGGTTTGACCTGGCGCAAAGGTGTGTAGTCGTCGAGGATGTAGATTCCGCGTCCGAACGTGGCGACGACGAGATCGTTCTCGCGTTTGTGAATGTTCAGATCGCGGACTGCGATCGTCGGCATGCCGCCTTTCAGTTGAATCCACTTCTGGCCGCCATCGACTGAAAACCATAAGCCAAACTCGGTCCCGATGAAGAGCAGGTTTGGATTGACGTGATCCTCCGCAATCGCCAGCACCGGACCATTCTTCGGCAGGTTCGAACTGAGCGACGTCCACGTGCGTCCCGCGTCAGTCGTCTTCAGCAGATACGGTTTGAAGTCGGCGTTCTGGTGATTGTCGAAACTGACATACGCCGTGTTCGCATCGTGATTCGAAGTGATGATGCGGCTGACGTAAGCCATGTCTCCAACGCCGGGAAACTTCTCGATCTTGCGCCAGTTCTTGCCGCCGTCTTCGGTTACCTGGACCAAACCGTCGTCAGTGCCGACGTAGATCAGGCCATCCTTCTTCTGGGACTCGGCGATTGTTGAAGCATTGCCGAAGAATGCGGTCGAAGCGTTTTTGGCTACCGCGTCAATGCCCCAGATTTTGCCCATCACCGGCAACTTGTCGCGATCGAGATTGCGCGAGAGCTGACTGCTGACCAGTTGCCAACTATCGCCGCGATCGTCGCTGCGGAAGAGTTTGTCCGCCGCGAAGTAGAGACGCGTGTGTGAGTGCGGGCTGATTATGAACGGCGAGTCCCAGTTCCAGCGCAGCGGATCGTCGCTGTGGCCGGGTTGCGGTTGAATGCTGATCCGTTCGCCGGTTCGTTTGTCGAAACGCACGAGCCCGCCGTTCTGAGACTCGGAATAGATCGTGTTCGGATCTTCCGGATCGACTTGCGAACGAAAACCGTCGCCGCCGTTGGTGACAAACCAATCGTCGTTGGTTATTCCGGAGGCGCTGCGCGTGCGCGACGGGCCACCGAAGCTGAAGTTGTCCTGCGTGCCGCCGTAGATGTTGTAAAAAGGTTTCGCGTTGTCGGTCGCGATATCGTAGAACTGCGGTATCGGCATGTTCTGTTTGAAGTCCCACGTCTGGCCACGATCGAAGCTCTCGTAAACGCCGCCGTCGCAGCCGACGAGATAGTGATCCGTGTTGTGGGGATTTATCCAGATGTCGTGATTGTCGACGTGCTTGTTGCGTTCGCCGAGACGACGGAGCGTCCGGCCGCCGTCGTCCGAAACCATCAGGAAGACGTTCATCACGTAGATGCGGTCGACGTCTTTGGGATCGGCGACGATGCGCGCGTAGTACATCGCGGTCGTGTCAAACTCGTTGCGTCGCTCCCAGCTACCGCCGCGATCGCCGGAACGAAAGATTCCGCCACGACGGTCCGCGGCTTCGACCGTTGCGTAGATGACATTCGAGTCGACGGGAGAGATCGCCAGGCCGACTCTTCCGAGATCGACCGTCGGCAATCCTGCTCGCAACTTGTTCCACGTCGCACCGGCGTCGGTCGATTTGTAAATCGCGCTCTCTGGACCACCGTTGATCAAGGTCCACATGTGACGGCGTCGTTGATACGAAGCGCAGTAGACGGTGTTCGGATCGTTTGGATCGATCACGACGTCCGTGACGCCCGTGTTCTCGCTGATGTTAAGGATGTTCTTCCAGGTCTTGCCGCCGTCTGTCGTCTTGAACAAACCACGCTCTCCGCCCGGTCCCCACAGTGGTCCCTGCGCAGCGACGTAAACGATGTTCGAGTCTTTCGGATCGATCGCGATGCGACCGATGTGTTCCGAAGTTCGGAGACCGACGTTTCGCCAGGTCCGGCCGCCGTCGTCGGACTTGTAAAGTCCGTTGCCATAGGAAACGCTGCGCTGGCTGTTGTTTTCGCCCGTGCCGACCCAAACGGTGAGCGGGTTCTTCGGATCGAGTGCGATGGCGCCGATTGAATACGACGCTTCATTATCGAAGACGGGTGTCCACGTGACGCCGGCGTTGGTCGTCTTCCACACGCCGCCTGAGGCGACTGCGACGTAGTAGCGCGTCGGGTTCGCTGGATCGACTGCGAAACCACTGATGCGTCCTGAAGTGAACGCCGGACCGATCGATCGCAGGCGCAAGCCGTTGAATGTCGGAGTCGACATCGGATCGCGCGGCGTAGGCGACGCATCGGGTGTCGGCGTTGCGCTGGCGCTCGGGCTCGGCGAAGGAGACGGCGTTGGCGATGGAGACGGTTGCTGAGCAGCCACATAAACCGGCAGGAGAAGCAGCAGTAGGATCCGGACGCACGTAGACTTAATCATGCAGAAGTTTCCTCTTATTTGTTTGTAAAGGTACGACTAGGAGACACAGATTACGTGGAGCTTTGTAATCTCTGTTTCAGAAACTCGAGCGTGCGCTGCCATGCGTCGGCAGCGGCTTCTTCGTTGTAAACCTCGGGACGCGAATCGTTGAAGAAGGCGTGATCCGTTCCTGGATAAATCACGGTCTCGATCTCTTTGCCGAGCGTCTTGAGTTTGCCTTCAAGCTCTCGCACCGAAGCTGGGGTTACAAAGCCGTCCTTCTCAGCGTATAGACCCAGCACCGGGGCGTGCAGGTTCGGAAGATCGGGTTTGACGTTTGGATGTCCACCGTAAAAGACGACGCTGGCGCCGATGTTGGGGTTCTTCGTCGCGGTGTATAGCGATAACGCGCCGCCCATGCAGAAACCGACCACGCCGATCTTCTTGCTGGTGACTGTGTCGTGCTTGAGTAAGTAATCAACAGCGCCTTCCAACTCTTTCTCAGCTTCGTCGATGCGCAGCGCCATCATCAGCTTGCCGGCTTCGTCGGGCGACTTCGTAGTCTTGCCGTGATAGAGATCGGGAGCCAGGGCCACGAAACCCGCGGCTGCGAAGCGGTCGCAAACGTCCTTGATGTGATCGACGAGTCCCCACCATTCCTGAATCACGATTACGCCTGGACCACCACCCAACTCCGGCGCTGCCTCATAACCTTCGATGCTGCCGCCACTCACTGGAAACTCAACCATCTCTCCCACGACTTCCTCCTACTCCCCTTGCCGCTTTTGATCGAGTAGCACGCCGTCCCAGCGGTTTACTACGTCGAGATGAATATCAAACTGGTCAACCACGCGCATCGCTACGTGATTGATCACGTCGTCGAGACTCTGCGGATGATTATAGAAAGCAGGCACGGGCGCGTGAATCACGACTCCCATGCGCGCCAGCTTCAACATGTTCTCGAGATGTATCTGACTAAACGGCGACTCACGCACGACGAGCACCAGCTTGCGCCGCTCTTTCAGCACGACGTCGGCAGCGCGATGAAGGAGGTTGTCGCCGAAGCCATGCGCGATCGCGGCGAGCGTGCGCATGCTGCAGGGAGCGATGACCATTCCCATCGTCACAAAGGAGCCGCTGGAGATCGCGGCGCCCTGATCGCCGCTGCCATAGTTCTGCGTCGCCAGTTCCTGAACTTGCTTTATCGAAAACGGCGTCTCGTGCGTGAGCGTCCGCTGCGCCCACTTACTCATCACCAGATGCGTCTCGACCCCCGACCCGTGCAGCATTTGCAAAATGCGCACGCCGAAGATAGTACCGGTCGCGCCGGTAATACCGACAATTAGTCGCGAAGGTTTCGTCTGTTCCATGCCGTGTGCGCATTCTCCCACGGATTTTGGACAAAAACAAAAAGGCCGGGCGTGGAGCCCGGCCTTCGAGTGGCGATTAATTTTTTCGCGGAGCTATGCGGCCGCGGTGACGTATTTGTCGATCATGCGCGTGATCGATTCCTTGCTCGTCGCGCCCACGACGCGCTCGACTTCCTTTCCTTCACGGAAGAGGATCAAGGTCGGAATGCCCTTGATGCCGTAGCGTTGGGCGGTCGACGGATTGTCGTCGACGTTCAGCTTCACGACGTTCGCCGTTTCCTTAAACTGCTCCGCGACGGCCTCAACCGTCGGCGCCAGCATCCGGCAGGGCGTACACCATTGCGCCCAAAAATCCACCAACACCGGTTTGCTGGATCCGAGCACATCCTTCTCAAACGAGCTATCGCTCACTTCATTTACGAATTCACTCATGTTCAATCGCTCCTAGTCTGAATCTGACTGTAAAAATTTTAATTGCCCTCGCCTTCGAGGAAGTTCTTCAGCAGCCGTGCGCGTGACGGATGCCGCAGTTTGCGCAGCGCTTTCGCTTCAATCTGTCGAATGCGCTCGCGCGTCACGTTGAAGTTCTGGCCGACCTCTTCGAGCGTCCGTTCGTGACCGCCATTATCGAGACCAAACCGCAAACGGATCACTCGCTCTTCGCGCGGACTCAAAGTCTGCAACACGTCGCCGGCGATCTCACGCAAGTTTGATGTGATAACGCGCGCCGCCGGGCTCTCGCTGGATTTGTCTTCGATCAGATCGCCCAACTGCGAATCGCCGTTTTCTCCAATCGGCGTCTCCAGCGAGATCGGATCCTGCATCAACTTGCGCGCCTTGCGCACTTTGTCGACGGAAGTATCCATCTTCTTCGCGATCTCTTCGGTCGTAGGTTCGCGCCCGAGCTCGCGCACCAACTCGCGCGATGTGTTCTTGAGTTTGTTTATGACCTCAATCATGTGCACCGGGATGCGAATCGTGCGGGCCTGGTCTGCGATTGCGCGGGTGATGGCCTGACGAATCCACCACGTCGCGTAGGTCGAAAACTTGTAGCCGCGCCGCCAGTCAAACTTGTCGACGCCCTTCATCAGCCCGAGATTGCCTTCCTGGATCAGATCGAGGAACTGCAAGCCGCGGTTTTGATACTTCTTCGCGATCGACACGACCAGACGCAGGTTGGCTTCCGTCAACTCGTGCTTGGCCTGCGCCGTCTGCGCTTCGCTGATGGCGATCATCTGGTGCGACCGTTTGATCTCCAGCGGCGACAGGTGATGCTCGACCTCGATCTCTTTCAGACGTTTCTTCGCGGCCGCGACATGCTTCCGGTATTCCTTCTGCTTGTCGGCTTTGAGTCCTTTGCGTTTGAGCTTCTCGTTGTACCCCTCGATTTCGCGTTCCAGTCCGCGGGTCTCTTTGTGCACGGCGCCGATCGCCGCGATCAGACGCTGCCGCGCGGCCTCTTTCAAGTGCAGTCCGCGAATCTCCTGAGCGATTTCCAAGCGGGTGCGAGCAAGCTTGCGCCGGTAGCGCAAGAGTTTCTTCGAACGCTTGCCGCGCGATACTTTCACTTCGTCGGCGAAGCGCTCTAACTCTTTCAGACCTCGCTTGTAAAGCCCGCGAATGTTTTGAAGCCCCTCGATCGTCCACTGCAAATACTCTTCACTGCGATCTTCGTGTTCTTCGGTCTCCATCTGATCGGAGAACGCGACGACGTCGCGGATGTTGAGTGCTCCCGCCGCCAACTCGTCACCGATCCTGAAAAGCTCGACTACCGCGATCGGCGATCGCGCAATCGCCTTTTCAGCACGTTTCTGACCGCGCTCGATCCGCTTGGCGATCGATACTTCCTGTTCGCGCGTGAGCAGCGGCACTACGCCCATTTCGCGCATGTAGACGCGAATGGGATCTGAAGTCTTGTCCATCTCGCCGGCGGACAGGTCGAGCTCGACCTCCTCGCTCATGGCTTCGTCAGACTCGACCGCAGACGACGACTCCTCGATCAAAGGCTCCTCGATTTCAGCTTCACTGCTGGTGGCTCTTTCGAGGGTTTGCAGAACCTCGTCGATATCCTCAATAGACACGGCGTCGTCGGTCAGTTCCTCGCTGAGGTTGACAAACTCGCCTTTCACGGAATTCATGAGTTCGATATCGCTTTGATCTTTTTCAAGCCTGGACAAAATAAGATATTCCTTTCTCGCGGTTCATTTAGGCAGTCCGGAGGGCCTTGCCTCTCCTCGTCTTTGTGCCGGCGCGCAATTCGGACAAAGCTATCTGCCTTTGGTCAAAATGCTTCTTACGGCCATTCTTCGAGACCGTCGCCGTTCCGTTGCGGCCATTAGTTCGTCCTGCTCCATTACGGCCGTTTCTTGCTGCGGCCGAGTGCTTTGCGGCAGGGCCGCAAGGCTTCAACCGCTGTACGACGTCGTTAATCGTTATCTTTCCGAGTACCTGCTCGACGGCCGAATCAACCTCCAAAAAAACGTCGCCCAGGACAGTTTCAATATTCACTCCCACCGGACACTCGCGGCTGGGAGGCTGTCGATGCAACGAGAAAACGCCTCCGCACTCGAGTGCTTCGTACACATCTAGGAGGGTTGTTTTAGCCGGATCGTTTGCCAGCCGCGAACCTCCCAGCGACCCGGTTTGCGATACGACCAGCCCCGCTTCGGCCAACTCCAGGAGCATGCGGCGAATCACCACCGGATTGGTGTTGACGCTCTCCGCAACCTGTTCGGATTTAAGGGGTTCTTCGCCCGACCAGGCCATCAAACTCAGCACATGTACGGCTACGGCGAACCTGCTGTTAGTCGACATATCAAATACGGTTCGGGGAATCTAAGGTTCCTTTTTGTAACCATTATAGTTACAGTTTTGATTTTGTCAAATTGAATGATGTTTGATGGCGCTGAGTCCGGTTTCCAGCCACTATCTACTGACCTCCCGCAAGCGGGAAACACATAGAAGGGGAATGTAGGAAGAATGCCTTTTTAACTGGGGGCTACTTGTTTGCGGAGGAAAGTTGGGGGAGGTTCAGGTTGTGGATCAGGTCGAAGAGGACGTCGACGTCGATCGGTTTGGCGACGAGGGCGCGGTAGCCAGTGCCGAGGGCGCGCTCGCGATCTTCGTCGCTGGCATACCCGGAGATGGCGATGGCGGGCACCTCATCCATTCCCGGTAGAACTTTCAGTTGCTGCAAAAGCTGATACCCGTCGACGTCGGGCATGCCGATGTCGGAGATGATGACGCTCGGACGTTTGTTCACAGCATGCTCAAGAGCTTCGGCGGCGGACGCGGCGGTGGTGACGGTGGCGCCTTCCCTACTGAAAAGCGCGCTCAGCAACATCAACGTGTCCGGCGAGTCTTCAACGATCAAGACGTCCAATCCTGTCAGCGAGTGAACTTTCTGCTCCACCAGTTCCGGAACGACCCGCACCGCCGCCGCCAGCTCCATACGCAACGTGAACGACGCGCCCTGCCCGACTCCGCCTGATTGCGCCTCAATCCGGCCGCCGTGCATCTTCGCCAGCGCGTCCGCAATCGCCAATCCGAGTCCCAGCCCACCATGACGCCGCGACGTCGAGCCATCAGCCTGCTTGAAACGATCGAAAACATGCGGCAGAAAGTCCGGCGCGATACCGACGCCGGTGTCGACGACGGTGAACCGGGCGTACGTCGCATCACGATCCGTCGTGATGGCAACTTTGCCCCCGGGGTCGGTGAACTTAATCGCGTTCGAAAGCAGGTTCCAGGCTATCTGTTGCAGACGTACAGGCTCGCCCATCACCACGAGCGTCTGCGGCGACATGTCGACCGACAACTGGATATTGCGAGAGGCAGCGGCCGCGCGCACTGTGTCGAGCGCGGCGCTGACGACGCCGTTCAAGTCAGTCGGTTTCGGTTCGAAGTGCAACTTGCCGGTGGCGATGCGCGAAGTGTCGAGTAGATCGTCGATCAACCTCGACTGGAGCCACGCATTGCGCTCGATCGCGTCCAGCGCCTGGGCCACGCTCTTCTCGTCGAGATTGCCACTGCGCAACAGTTTGATCCAACCGACAACGGGAGTCAGCGGGGTGCGCAGCTCGTGCGAAAGCGTGGCGAGAAAGACGTCTTTGGCCCGGTTCGCTTCCGCGAGTTCGGCGTTCAAACGAGTGAGCTCGGCAGTGCGCTCCGTGATTCTTTTTTCAAGGTCGAGGTTCAGTTGCTCGAGATCGGTGCGGGCCTTTTGTTCGGCAAGCATAAGGCGGCGATGTTCGACTCCACGCCGGATCGTGTGCTTCATGCTGTCGATGTCGCAGGGTTTGACGAGGTAGTCGTAGGCGCCTTCCTGCAAGGCCGCAATCGCGGACTCAACTGAGGCAAAGCCGGTAAGCACAACCGAGATCGTTAACGGCGAATGGCGGCGAATCTGGTTCAGCACGGATAAGCCGTCGCCGCCTTCCATGTGTAAGTCAGTCAGAACGAGGTCATAGTCTTTCTGGTCCATCAAGGCGATTGCTTCGTCGCCGCTGGACGCCGTGTCGACCGTGTAACCTTCGTTTTCCAGAATCGCGGCGGTGGTGATCCGCAGGCTTTCTTCGTCGTCGACTACCAGCAACAGACCGTTAAGCAGCAATGGCGAAACAGCGTTGCCCTCGTCCACCAGCAATTCCTGGTTATTGTGATCCGCTCGAAGACTCATCTTGTTGCCGTTGGCGCGTCCGTTCCTCCATCTTCAAGAATGGGAGACTCAACCTGGAGCACGATATTAAAAACAGTCCCGCGCCCGACTTCGCTCGAAACCTCGATGCGCCCGCCGTGCTGGCGAACGATGTCCTGCGTCACCCACAGGCCGAGACCTGTGCCCTTCTTACCAGTTGAAAAGAAGGGATCGAAGATGCGAGTCAGGTCGTCCTGGTTTATGCCGACGCCGCTGTCACTCAACTGCACGATAATGGACGGCTGCAACGCCTGTTCGTAACGCGAAGTGGAAATCGTGATTTCGCCGCCGCCGTCGATCGCCTGCTGCGCGTTGATGATCAGATTCAGAAACACTTGCCGCAACTGATCGGCGCGCGCGCGAACCTTCGGCAGCGACTCGTCGAAGCTTCTGTTCACGCGAATACGCATCTGCTTCATCTTCTTTTCAAGCAGCACCAGCGTCTCTTCGAGCAACTGATTGACGTCGACCCAGTCAACCTCACCGGACCGGCGCGCGAACCCAAGCATCTGTCGGATGATGTGCGAGACCCTTTCCGTTTCCTTACGAGCGATCTCGAGGAAGCGCGAGTTTTTGTTTTCGGCCCCCGACTCCATTAAATAAAGTGCGTTCTTGATCGCTTCGAGCGGGTTGTTCACCTCGTGCGCAATCGACGCAGCGAGCCGCCCGACCGCGGCGAGTTTTTCGGATTCAAACAGTTGCTGCTCGACGCGCCGGCGTTCAAGCTCGCGAATCTCGGTCAGGTCGTGAAGAATCGAAACGACGGCCGTCACTTGTCCCGTCGCATCCAAAACCTCGCGCGCCGTTATCTCCATCGGCAACAACCGGCCGCCATCGGGATCGACCAGTTCAATCTCAGCCTGCCGTCCTGTTTCCGACGCGGATGCGAGACCGGAGATAAACGACGTCAACTTCACGGCATTCGTCCGCACGGCAGCCATCGCGGCAGGTCTGAACGACGACTTCTCTTCGAACAACAACTCCGCGCGGCGATTGAAGAGGATGAAGTTGCCGGCAGAGTCGCAGACGACGATCGGGTGGCCCACGTTTTCGATGATCAGATCCAGACGATCGCGTTCGCGGCGCGAATCGGCTTCCGCGTGTTGCAACTTGTCGAAGTTGCGCGCCAGCTCCTCGTTCGCCTCGCGCAGATCGGTGACGTCGCGAAAGATCGATACGAGTCCGAGCGGCTCACCGCGAGAATTCGCAGCCGGCGTCGAGATGACTTCGAAATGGATATCGGAACCTTCAATTGGGTCAACTAAAGTGATGTCTCTTTGCACGAGATCGGACGACGAAACAGTGGCACTCGAGAGATAAGCGGAGAACAACAGGTCGTTCATCTTCAGCGCGCGCCGTTTGCCTTCGCCGGCGTTAGCTGAACCGCTGAACAACTCTTCCGCGCGGCGGTTTTGCAGCAGTATTTCGTTGTCGAGATCCGTAAGCACGATCGGATCGGCGACGGATTTCATGATCGATTCGATCCACTGTCTTTCGCGCTGTAGTTTCGTTACGGTGCCAACCAGTTTTTCCTGGTGAACGGCCAGCGAGGCGATGACGCCGACACGATCGGCGAAACGTTTAAGAAGACTGAGGGAAACGGGATCGATCGTGTTTCGATCGGCGGCGACGTAGAGAACGCCGAGTCGCGTCCCTGACTCGAAACTCCAGTAATGTCCGGGAAGTCTCGAAGTTTTTGCCTCGCGTGCTGCCTTTGTCGAGATTTCGGAAATACCGAAGAGCGGCAGCGCGAGCACGTCTTGCTCCCACCGCATTTTGTCGAAGAGAGCGCAGGAAGCGATGTCGTCCTTCATCGAGATCCACAGCGGTACGGCGTCGTGAATCACGCGCACGCAGGCGGCGCTGGAATCCAACGGCATTTCGAGGCGAGTGAAATGATCGCCTTCGAACCCGATCGCCACGCGAATGCGCAACTCTGCATCTCGTTCGTTGATGATGCCCACTGCTGCCTGGCGGTGGCCGAAGATGTTTGCGATGCCCTCGAGCGCGAGCAGCAGGCGCTCGTTGAGCCGCGGGGTCGCCAGCATCTGGGTGGTCGTCTCGACGAAGACGTCATACTGGCGCAGGTAGGAACTGACCCTGTCGCTGTCGATAACCGGAGGGATCGTGGCGAAAGCTAACTCTGTTGGAACTTCTGCCATTGATCTAACTAAAAACTCATTCGATGCGAGTTCGCATTACTTCTTTTCGACTTCAACTGTCACGCGGCGACGGGTGTCAGTCTCTACTGTTTCTGCTCCGGGGGTCAGCGCTGGACGGGAGACGGCGGGCGTCAAACCGACGGCTTCAGCGTACTTGAGATACGTGTCGATAGAGGCCACGACTACGCGAGCTTCGATCGTGATCAGGTCGATACCAACCAATGAGATACGCACCCATGCGTCAATCACGATGCCCTTGTCGAGGACTCGATCAAGAACGTCTATTAAACTAGTACCGCCTGGTGCTCTTTCGACAGCCATTTGCTTAGGTTCCTTTTCCGAAGTTGTTAAACCTGCATAGCGCGAGGACTGACGGCGCCCCTTGCTCTTCTAACTACTAAAGCGATAGATCGTCCTGAAACTCACCAACTCATATCTAAATCGCAAAACTACGTGACGCGACGCCGGACTTTCGTCTTGCGCGTCACTGTCTTGACCCGCCCTTTCGGCGGCTCGACGGCGGCTGCCCCGAGTTTTCGGATCTCCAGTTCAAGTTCGGAAAGCCGTTCTCGTAACTCCAGATTCTCGGCTTCGGCACGCTCAGCGCGTGTCGTGAGATTCGTGTCGTAGCGCCACCAGTTCAGGCCGATCTGCTCCGCCTTGTCGATCGAACAAACCAGCAGTCGAATCTGCAAGGTGAGTAGCTCTACGTTAGCCAGCGAAACCTTGATGTCGCCGGCTATCACCAACCCTTTATCAAGAATACGGTCGAGAACGTCCACGAGGCCCGGGGGACGAGCCGTTATAAGGGTAGACCGCTCACTGGACACTTTCGTCCTCCACTCTCAGGAGGCGGCTTTACTCAAAAAGCTCAGGTGACCGCCACCGTCATAATGTCATTGCCGGGGAAAGGCTTTACTTCACATTAAATCAGGCGTCCTACAGGACCCAGATCGAGATTTAGATCTTCATCCGCTAAACCAAATTGTTCCTTGAGTTCCTGAAGCTTGGTCTCCAATCGCATAAGCGCTAATCCTAGTTCCTCTATCTGTTCAGGTGAGAGATCCCCGCCCTCCATGCGACGGACCGCCTGCTTTTCCAACAGGCGTCGGATAAACTCGATCAAAGTAAGAACCAGCTTCGCCAGACCCTGTTCGACACTCTGCGCATCGATGTTGATACGCGACGGCAATGAGCTTGTGACGCAACTGAG
The DNA here is from genome assembly GCA_046732535.1 of Acidobacteriota bacterium. Lineage (GTDB taxonomy): Bacteria > Acidobacteriota > Blastocatellia > Pyrinomonadales > Pyrinomonadaceae > PSRF01. Next base: position 41,502 of record JBKPNH010000050.1, on the reverse strand, counting down.
TTGCTCCACGAACTCGTCGACGTGGGAGGTTTCGATCTCCGGCTCAGCATTAGGGGGGATTTCGGGGGAAATCGACATCAGCTTACTCCGAACCGCGTTTTAAACTCAAGCTCAATATTTGCGAAACTGTACGGAGGCCAGGGCCCGCTGACCAGGAAGTGTAATTCAGGCCGCATTTTACGCACTTCGGCGAGCTTGTCACGATATTGTGCGACCGAACCGCGGTCGACCAGATGCGCCGCGGCGACGATCAGTTTTTCTGTGGGGCCGAGGCTCACATGCTCATCCTTAACGAGCGGGCGAACATTGTCCTGAAGCCAGGCCGCGACCTCTTTCGCCTGCGCCGCACGAAGCTGCTTATGCTTTAGAAATCGCGCTCCCGGCCCTTCAGCACTGGAATCGGCATCGGAAGGATCCGTGTTTGAAATGATCTTCACGTTCATCTCGACACAACCACGCACATCCGCCAGTTTCATCGCGAATGCCTGCTGATGTGATGCGACGTAACTCCTAAGCTGCTGCTCCTGTATGACTGTGCCGAACCGAAACGGCAGCGGAGTGGTTTTGTTCAAAATACTGCGCACGACGGCCGCATGTGCCAGAACGTTCTCGCGGTTCACCGGAATCGTGTCGCCCGCAAACTCGCTGACCAGCAGCGAAAAGCCTTCCACCTTCAGTATGTCTACGCCCGCGCCCGAAATGCCGCTCACAGGCTCGGACGGCGCGGCCGATTGCCGCGGCGCGATGTCTTCGGCGAGACAGTAGACATACAGTTTCATTCCCGTTTTCGCAGCACTTCGTGTGCTGTCTCCACCGAGCTCACGAGGACGTTCAAACCGACAAAGACCAGATCAATGTCGGCCACGGAGATCGTGATCTCGCCTGCGATGACGAGCCCGCGGTTGAGAACGTGATCGAGTGTTTCCAGCAGCGAAAGATCCGCTTGTTCCAACTGCTCGACGTCGCTCTCGATGAGTAGCCGATCGAAAGGAGAAGTCATCTGTTTTTAAGCTTTATCGAAGGCGGTGAAGTTGTAAGCCGGCCATGGGCCAGTCAGCTCCAGCCGCACACCTGCCGGTTGATGTTCCTGCGCCAGACGTTCCGCCGCGTCACGAAACGTTTCAAAGTCGGACCGCTTGATTAGAAACGCAAACTTTGCTTTCAGCTCACCATACTCAGTCGCCTCGACTTTCAGCACGCGCAAACGTTTCGCGTCCTCACTCTCGCCGCTTAGTGCCTGCTCGACATTTTCGATGATGCGAGTGAGCGCGGAGCGGGCTTCGTCAACACGCAGCGTGTCGATCTTCTTCTGCATTAAGTACGATTGTCCTGGTGAAGCCTGGGCCGCACGCTCTGTTAAGTCTCGCAGCAACGGGCTGACGGAGGTGATGCTCGACATCAATATCGATTGATCGCAGTAAACGTTTACGCCCCATTCTTCACGCCCGCGCAGGCGCTCGATGATCTGCGCCAGTTCTCTTCTCTTCTCTTCGAGCATGCGTTCAACTCCCGCACGTTCGAGATAAATGGTCCCAAAGCGAAGCGGAACAACGCTGGCGCGTCTCGCGACGTATTCCATCACGGTCTCGTGCCGCATCGCCCGCACCGCGGTCCAACTCGCATCGGACAAGTGTTCCGCCAAACTCTCCTCGCTATAACTCGCCAACGGAACCGCGCTCGACAGCGCCGCGAGATCGTTACTCACGATCCATTCGAGTTTCGACTCCTCCTCGATCGCCGCCGGCAACGACGCCGGCGGAAGCTGCGAGGCTGCCGCGCTTTCGGCGATGCAATAGACGTAGAAGGCAAGCTCACTCATGGCGGTCTATTTAGTATGCGATTGTACTCGATCCCATGCCTGAAAATGGCCCAGCAGGTCTTTAACGCCCGTGATCTCGTGCGGCTGTTGCGGCGCCGTAAACAATTCAATTTTGAATCGGCGCTTAAAATCCGTGATGACTTGTTGCTGCATCTTCCTTCTGGACCGGCAAAACTCACATTCCGTTTCAGGCACGAGCCCATTGATCAGGAGCTTTTGCACCGGCACCTTCAACTTTTCGAGCGCCTTCGCTAGGTCCAGCGTCTCTTCCAGACTCATTCTCTCCGGTATCGCCACGGCAATGAATTCGCACCGCTCGCTGTCAGTCAGCAATGACATAACTCTCTTGATGCTTTTCGACAACGCGACCAGCTCTTCGGCGACCTGCGTTGCCTTCACGACGTTCTGATACTTTAACAGCAGCTTCATGAACGTGCGTATCCACGAAAGCGCCACCTCAGGCAATTCCAAAAACCTGATCAAGTGACCCGTCGGAGCGGTGTCGAGAATGATCGAGTGATACCGATCCTCGTCAAGCAGATCGCTGATCGCGCCGAGCGCTGCGATCTCATCGATTCCAGGCGGCGTCAGTTCGACGAGTTCGCGCATTGCTTCCCGGTCAAACTTAATCTCCATTCTCGAACCACCCGACAACGCCGCGAAGAGTTCATCAGTCCACGATCGATAACGCTGCTTCAGATCCTCGAACCACTCGCCCGGATCGATCTCCATTCCATCGAGGTTTTCTTCGCCGCCAACGCCATTCTTCAGACGCCCGATCTCCTCGCCAAAACTGTCCGACAGCGAATGTGCTGGATCTGTCGAAAAGATCAGCAACTTCTTCGTGCGATTAGCCCGCGCTGACGCCAGCGCGAAAGCAGCGGCCGCAGTCGTCTTGCCGACTCCGCCCTTGCCGCCAAAAATCACAATTCTCTTTGAAATTAGTGGAAATCCTTGTTCCAAAGAATGTTCCCCACTTCTTTCAACGCCTCAATCCCACGAACTTCCTGCGCCATCAACGGCACGAAATGAACCTGCATTTCCTTAAAGACTCGTGAGATCTCTTTGAGCCACCGCTTTTGAGTCATGACGCGCGCATGACAGTATTTGCACTCGTCGTGCTCCTGCTCGACACGATTCACAATCAGATCGCGCACAGGCACGCCCTGCTCCTTCAGCAACTCCAGATATCTTTCCGTTTCGCGAACACTCATCGCTTCCGGAATCGTCACCAACGTGAAACTCGTCTGCTCTTCGTCGTAAAGCAACTTGCGCACGGATGCGATTCGTTCATTCAGGTCTCTTAAAAATAATTCGACTTTGTCCACCGGCGCCTTGCGCCGCGCAAAGTGCTCGATCATGTAGCGATGCTTCTCGCCCATCAGGTCCAGCGTGTGTACGATGCGGGCAAAGACTTCCGGCAGACGCAACAAACGCGAAGTATGTCCGGAAGGCGCGGTATCGACGACAATGTGCGAATACTTTCCCTCGCGATCCACTTCGCTCAGCTCAAACAACGACATCACCTCGTCCAAACCCGGTAACGAGAGATTCAGCAACTGGTTGATATCTTCTTCGTCCAGCAACGTGCCGCGCTCGGCGATCTCAGCCAGCACCTCACCATGCGCAGCGCGAAAACGTTCGAGCGCGAGACTCGCATCCATCTCGTAAGCCACGAGCCGCGCGCCGCGAAACCGTTTCACCTCAACCAGGCGATTGCCGATCTTCGTGTCGAGACTGTCTGACAGCGAATGCGCAGGGTCGGTCGAGAAAAGGAGAATGGAATCGTTGCGTTTGGAATGATGAAGGAGAAAAAGCGCGGTGGCTGAGGCGGCAGTAGTCTTCCCGACTCCACCCTTCCCGCCGAAGAAAAGGTAACGTGCGTTCACCCGCCTTGCTCGGTGTGTTCGGTGTGTTCGTCTCCGCCGACTTCAATCACGAAACTCGACGAGTCTTTGGTGTGGACCACCTGGTGCATCAAGTCGAGCTGCCGCATCTTGATCGCGCGCAAACGCGCGAAGAGCTCTGCTTCTTGTTCCTGAAACTCTTCGTCAGAGATCTCGTCGAGTTCCTTGCGCATCTGCAACTCGAGCAACTGCTCCTTGATGACCGTATCGTCGTTCAACTCCTGATCGGCCATCTTCTGAACCTGGCCCAGGATGAACTTGAAGCCGTTGACCGGCGCCATCAATAGATCGTCTATCAGGAACATCTGCTCAACCGGCGACCGCTTCGGGAGTCGCCTCACCGCGCTCCAGTTTCAAACGAATGTGGACGAAGTTATATGGGGGCCACGGGCCAGTGTATTTGAACGAGAGTTTGCCTTCGTATTTCGAGGCGATCTCTTTGACCTTCAGATCGAATTCCGACTCGCGATCGCGTTCGATCAGAAAAGCCGCGTTCATGATCATGCGATCGCCGATCGGTTTGTTGGCTCGCGAGGCGACCGCGACGTCGCGCAACTGCGAATAGACTTCGCGAATGTAAGCGTCGGCCTGGTCGGTCAGCGCGGTCTCAATCAAACGGCCGAGCTGCATGCGCGCGAAGTAAGTTGAACCGGTGGTGCGCGACGTGATCTGTTCTTTAAGATGGCGGATCTCGTCGTCTTTCTCTTCGAGCTCGAGCGTCACTTTGTCGCGGTCCCAGTTTACCTTGAGGCCAAACTCCACCTTGCCTTCCATCTTCGCCAACACGTCGCGCAGAGCGTCGTAAGTTCCGCGAATAAGTTCTACAATGTCGTCTTCCGTACGGAAAAGAGCGCCGAACGCCATCGGTAGGACCGTGAACTCGCGCATGACCGTCTCGTTGACTTGCTCGTGGGCGAACACGTTTTCTCGGGTGGGGTCGTAAACCACCAGCGGCGTGTTGGAGACGACAGCGGCGAGGCCTTTGTGTCTGACGGTGTAGACGTCGTCGCCGCGCCCGCCGATGCCCATCGGGCCGAACGAGCGGGGCTCGGAGGTTTCGATGATGCAATAGACGTATTTGCCTTCAGGGGCTGGTTCAAGAGGAGGTTGTTCCACTTCTCTGCTCATATTGTTTTGTCCGCGTGGGCTACCCGGAAAGATGTGATCGAATTTCGGCTTAAGATGATAATCAGTAAAGGCCGTCTCGACAAGGACTAAGCGACAGTCCCGCTTGCGGGAGGTAGTGGAAAAGGGATTGGCGGGAGGCAAACCGTGGTATACCGTGGCTGAATTTCAAACATTCGCGGGGGCGAACGGGGAAAAGCGGATTGTTGTGATGCAGGGATCGCGCAACAATTCGGGATTTTGCTTGTGCGCGCGGCTGGCATGAACGTTGCTCCCTTCCTAAGAAAGATCCTAGAAGGAGATTAGCTCATGCTGTGGACAATTTTGGTGATCCTACTGGTCTTGTGGCTCATTGGCTTGCTTGGCAATTTCGGCGGCAGCCTGATCCATCTGCTGCTCGTGGTAGCCGTGATCATTTTGGTTATTAACCTGGTTACCGGTCGCAGAGCAGTCTAAACGCGCGCGAGCGCGACCACCATTCGAAGTACAGAGCCGAAGGTGTTAGGTAGTTTCAGTTAAATCCGTGTTTGCCGGACCTTGGTAAACACGCCCTTCGGCGCTGTACCTCGAACCATGACACGGACAATCCCACGTCTTTTCACACGCGTTCCACGCAACGACGCACCCGAGGTGTGGGCACACTGCTGAACGCTTGTGAATCGCTCCATTGTCGTCGCGATAGACGGCTATCTTAGACAGACCCTGGCGCATCACTGCTCCCTGGCCCGGGTTTAACTCGTCTTCTGACTTTATATCGCCGGCGGTAACGTAGTCCGCAAACTGTCCGGCGACATTGATGTTCTCGCCTGCGTACTCCGGCATCGCCCGCAACGTGATGCGCGATGGGCTGTAAAGATCCGCCCAGCGGTTCTCGCGGTCCTGAATGAGATCCGTCAGCAACATGCCGGCGATCGTCCCGTGCGTCATACCTTGCCCCGAATCGCCGGTAGCGATGAAGACGTTGTCGGAGTCGAGCGGATTGCGTCCGATGAAGGCGAGATAGTCGACAGGCTCCATCACCTGGCCCGACCAGCGAAACTCAATGTCTCTGATCGGCTGAAAACGCTGGCGCGTCCAGCTTTCCAACCGCGCATACCGTTCGTAACAGTCGGTCTCCTGGCCCGTCTTGTGATCCTCACCGCCGACAATCAGAACGTCGTAATCCTTCAGGCTCTGAATTCGCAAGTAGTGATATGGATCGAGAGTGTCCCAGTACAACGCCGTCGGAACGGAACCTTTCGGTATCGACACGCCGATCACGTAAGTGACGTACGGCGCCTGCTTCGTGTGGATCGCGACGCGATCGTTCACTGGCGTGTTCGTCGCGACTACGATTGCCTCGCACGTTATCACTGGTCCAGCGGCTGTTTCGACGCGCGCGTCCGATCCGCCCTCGATGGTCGTCGCGTGCGTGTGCCCGAAGAGTCTCCCTCCGTCACGCGCGATTGCCTGCACCAATCCATTGAGATACTTCAACGGATGAAACTGCGCCTGCCGTGGATAACGCAACGCCGGACCGGTATCGAACGACTCGAGCGGCGCGCGAGCGACCTTTTCGACGTCAGTCAGACCGGCTCGATGAGTCGCCGCCAGCTCGTCGTCGAGCAGCTCCTGGGTATCAGGCGGCGCGGCGAACAAATACCCATCACAGCGTTCGAAGTCGCAATCGATGTTCTCGCCGCGAACGATCTCCTCGACCTTATCGATCGCGGCCGTATGGCTCTCCGCGGTGAAACGCGCGCCTTCTTCGCCGTGAAGCTTCTCGACGTCCAGATAACGATCGTCGAAAGCGTTTGTCAGATGGGCCGTGGTGCGGCCCGTCATGCCTCCGCCGATCGGTCCGTCGTCAAGGACGACGACCGAACGGCCTTCTCGCGAAAGAAGATACGCCGTCGTTAAGCCAGCGATTCCCGCGCCGATAATGCAGACGTCGGTGCGAACGTTGTCCTGAAGTCGCGGCTGGAGCGGCGTATCCGCTGTCGCCATCCAGATAGAGTTACTGGTTTGCGAATCGTCCTGCATAAACGTTGGTTACGAAACATTTATCAGGCTACTTTGAGGGCGCCGCCGGAGCTGATATGTTGACGTCTACTTCTTTCTTTCCACCGAATAACCTGCCGCCAAATACGAACAGTGCAGCAACGACGATGATCACGAAGATCACGAGGACTGCCACGACTCCAGTGCTTCCACTACCATTGTCTGCCATTTCTTTTCCTCCAAGTTGATTTAATAAAAGTCTGCCGCGTTACCCCGCGGTAGTTTCACCCCCGAGCAAAGTCAAAACTTCTCCGGTCACGTAACTCGAATCGACTTCGGACGCGAAATAGACGTAAGCCGGCGCAATCTCTTCGGGTTGCGCGGGCCGCTTCATCGGCGTGTCGGCGCCAAACTCCGCGACGTCTTCCGGCTCCTTGTCAGATGGATTCAACGGCGTCCACACTGGACCAGGCGCAACACAGTTGACGCGAATACCGCGTTCGACCAGGTTCTGAGCCAGCGATTTCGTAAACGCGTGAATCGCGCCTTTAGTCGACGAGTAGTCGAGCAGCTCTTTACTGCCTTCGAGACCGGTGATCGATCCGGTGTTGACGATCGCGCTGCCCTCGCTCATATGCGGCAACGCTGCTTTCGTCATGTAGAAATAGCCGTAGATATTTGTCTTGAACGTTTGGTCCCACTGCTCTTCGGTAACGTCCTCGATACTTTTCTGATGTTGTTGGAAGGCGGCGTTGTTGACGAGGATGTCGAGCTTACCGAACTCGTCGACCGTCTTCTTGACAAGCCGTTTACAGACCTTCGCATCGCGCACGTCACCTTCCAAAGCGATCGCGCGTTGGCCTTCTGCTTCGACGGCGCGTATGGTCTCGTCCGCGTCGCGCTTCTCGGGTTTTAAGAACGTGAAAGCGACGTCGGCGCCTTCACGAGCAAAGAGCACGGCGACGGCCCGTCCGATTCCCGAGTCGCCGCCGGTGATTAAAGCAACTTTCTCTTTCAGCTTATTCGCGCCGGCGTATTGCGGCGCTTTGTATTTCGGCCGGGGTTTGATTTTCGCTTCGACGCCGGGCTTGGGCTGATGCTGCGCCGGCATCGGCGACTTCGGCTGTTTGAGTTTTCCGCCGTTATTTCGGGGCATTGGATTTCTCTGGTCGATCCGCGTTACCGCTTCTTGCTGCCGCCCTTCTTTCCGCCTTTGCGTGATGAAGCGTGGCTTTCTTTCTTGCCGCGGCCGCTGCCGCTCTTCTTGCCGCCGCCCGACTCCTTGTTCACGGTCGCCCAGGCGCGGCTCTTCGCTTCCTTCTTTGAGACGCCGCTGTCTTCGTAGCCTTCGGCGATGTGTTCAGCTTTGCGTTTCTGCTTGTCCGTGTACTTTGACTTATCACCCCTTGGCATTTCTCGTACCTCCTCGCGGGATTGGTGAGCAATTTGCGTTCTACACGGATCAAACCGAGTTGCTGGCAGCAATTAGCGTTGCGGGTGCCCCGGAACTAAACAACCGCAAAGGTTGGCTGTACAGGAAACCTACACTCGAGGAGGAGTGACAATGGCTAAAAACGCGACGAAGAGTCATCGCGAAGTAATCGACACTGGTAATGACAAACGGTTCGTGAGGCGAAACGAGAAGGGACAATTCGACGAGGTCGCCGACGTAGGACGCTCGCTGGCGCAAGATCGAAAGCAGCAAGCGAAAAACAAAGTGCCGCCGGGTCAGGGTGATCGCGGCGATCAGAAAAAGCGGTAAGCGGAATTATTTACAACGATGGCCTGGTTCAAACGAGTGGGCCTGGTTCAGAAGCGGCGAGCGGTTCGCCTCTCGTCGCTTACTTTTCTGAGTTTTTGAAGATAGTCGTTAAGCATTCGGGCATGACAAATCAAGCACATCTGTTCTTCGGCGTCCGCGGCGTTCGATCTGATTACGGCGCCACACCACGAGCACACGACATTATGTTCCGCGCGCTGTATTTCATCGCGCTGTTTACCAGGGATTCTGAGGTTCTTCTTCGTCAACATGATCTTCTTTGTAGTTCCTTAGAGACAAATCTCGTTCCGGTAATTCCAGCCCTCACATGACAAAGCTCGAACGTCTTCAAAACATCGGTATTCGGCGCCTTGGGAGTCCGAAACGCGGATTCCGCTACCAGTCGCAGAATGGCCGTTTGACGAAAGCAGACCTGGATCGGATCCAAAATCTTAAAATTCCGCCTGCGTGGGTGGACGTTGCGATCAATCCGGCAGCGAAAGGAAGAGTGCAGGCGGTGGGTCGCGATGCGGCCGGACGTTGGCAGTATCTCTATCATGAAGATCACACGCGCATTCAGGAGCTGCGCAAGTTCAAACGAATTACGAAATTCGCACTCGCGCTACCGAAGATGCGTGTCACTGTGAGACGTCATTTGAATCAATCGGGCCTGGGCCGCGAACGTGTGCTGGCGTGCGTGTTGAGGATCATCTCGACGTGTTTCATGCGGCCGGGCAGCGAGGTTTACGCCAGTGAACACGGCAGTTACGGCATCGCGACCTTGCGCCGTAAACACATCAGGGTAAAAGGCGATCTGATCGAGTTTGACTTTCCGGGAAAGTCAGGGGTGCGGCAGCAACGTCAGCTTCGCGACCGGCAAGTCGCGCGGGTGATCCGCAGCACGTTGAAGCTGCCGGGTTTCAATGTTTTCAAGTTCATTAACGACGACGGCGTGGTGGTGCCGGTAACGCGACGTCACGTCAACGATTACATCAAGGAAGTGATGGGCGAGAACTTCAGTGCGAAAGATTTTCGCACGTGGGCCGGGACGCTGGTCTGTGCGTGCGCACTCGCTCGCGAGATTAAGTCTGAAGTAAATGGCCAGCCGCAAAGCGCGACCACGTTGGAGCGCGCGATAAAGAAACGGATCGTGGCAGCGATCAAAGAGACTTCGGAAGTGCTGGGTAACACGCCCGCGGTCTGTCGCGGCTCGTACGTTTGTCCCGAGATCATTCACGCGTTCGAGAAAGGGAAAGTAATCAACGCCTGCGCCACGAAACTCGACGACCTCGTGGCATTTCGCGGGCATGGGTTGCACAAAGCTGAACGCGCGCTACTTCGGTTTTTGAACCGCAGATAGGACCGATTGGCATTGATGTTGCCGAAGGAGGAAACGAAGTTCTTACTGTTCGGATATCGGGCAACGGGAGGATTTAAATGGAAGGTCCACTTAGAGGAATACTGGCAGGCGCAGCCGCATGGAAGTTCGGCGGCGGATGTATCTCCACCATCCTTATCTTCATTCTGGTCTTCTGGTTACTCGGCTACGTCCGTTGCTGAGCCGAAATCACCAACTGACAACCAACTCTTCGGATTCCTGCCAGACAGGAAGGTTTTGACGAGTGGCGCAGCGATAGAGGTGATCGGGTTCGGACAACAACAGTCCGGCACCCATCACCACTGTCGTGATCGGGTTTTCAGGCATCGTCGCGCGCAAGTTCAACTCAGTCTGCAAGCGCTCCTTGATTCCCTTCAATAGCGATCCGCCGCCGGTGAGAATCATGCCTGAATAGTAGATGTCAGCCACGGCTTCCGGCTGGGCTTCCTCGATCACACGTTTGATACCGGTCACGATTTCAGCCAACACCGGCTCCAGCGCTTCGCGCACTTCTTCGGCGGTGATGTAAACCGCGCACGCCGAACCATCGCTCAACTGTTTGCCGACGATCTCCAGTTTGCGCTCGCCGGAACGAATCTCCTGATCGCTCAGTGCGCCCAGTTCTTTCTTGAGCGCTTCCGCCGTGTACTCGCCAATCTGCAAACAGTAGTTGATACGAACGTAGTCGCGAATGCTGTCGTCCATCGCGTTTCCGGCTGCCGGCAAACTGACCGATGAAACCACACCGCCCGAAGCGATCACCGCGATGTTCGTCGTGCCACCGCCGATGTCGACAACCAGGTGCGCGCGCTCGTCGTTGATATCGACACCAGCGCCAAGGCCTGCCGCCAAACCTTCGTCGACGAGATCGATACGGCTGCCGCCTGCATCACGCGCGGCATCGCGGACGGAACGCTGTTCGACGGTCGTCGCCGAACTCGGTATGCCGACGACGTAGTGGCCGCGACGAAATCCATCGGTAACACTGCCGATGAACGATCGCAGCATCTTTTGTGTCACTTCGAAATTGTTGATGGTGCCGCCGCGAATCGGACGATGAACTTCGATGCCGCGCGGCTCGCGGCCCAGAAGTCGTGCGGCTTTATGACCTACTGAGACGACCTCGCCGTCGTAACGATCGATCGCGACCACCGATGGCTCGTTGACGAGTATTCCCCGGCTCGGATGATAGATGAGTGTGTTTACAGTACCCAGGTCTACAGCTAGTCCGTTTCTGAAAAACTTCTCAATGAACTTCATAGCGAACGGCTCCTCCTCCGAAATTGGCAGGGTCCTAGGGAGCGAGTGGAATAACTTCCGAACGGCAAGTCGTATGCCTCTACGGAAGAAATGGATACACTTGGGGGATGTCCTTTGTTTTTAACAAACGTCGATTACAACGAAGTTTCCAGCGCCGCATGACAATAATGCGCCACGCGAGCTCGTCGTATTAGTTCGACGCATTCAGGATGACTTGATGGAGATGTTCGAGGCCGGCGAGCGCGTTGTCTCCGAGGTCGATTCGAATCACGCGACGGCCGCGACTCGAGAGCGCGCGGAAGTCGCCAAGTGCTTGAGCTTGCTTGAGAATGCTGAAGGAGTAAGGCTCGCCGGGGACGGGTAAGTCGACCTTGTCATCGGCGCTGATTTGAATAAAGACACCGGTGTCCGGCCCGCCCTTGTGAAGTTGGCCGGTTGAGTGAAGAAACCGTGGACCGTAGCCGGCGGTCGTCGCGCACTTCGTACGATCACGTACAGCAGTTCGTAGTTCCTGAAAGGCGCGATCGATCTCGGGAGTCTCTTCGATGTAGTTAAGAAACGCGACGTAGTCGTGCGGCTTGAGCGTCTTCAGTTGTGATCGCACGGCGTCATCATCGGCGACTGGCTTTTCTTCGTCGGGCAGATTGCCCGTCTCAGTAAACTGGCTGAGTAGCTCGCGCGTCGCGTCCTTTGCTTCCTGGACGTTGGGTTGATCGAATGGATTGATACCGAGCCGCCAACCGGCGCATGCGGTTGCAAACTCCCACACGAAAAACTCCCCGCCGAGATCGTAAATGTCGTTTAGCGTGCGATGAATGATCGGATGATCGGCATTGGCTAAGTGTTCCAACGGCGTGTTCGTGTCATCACCAACCGATATCACGACGAACACGCGATCGTCGCCATAAACAGTGGGGTCACCAAGCGGCTCGCCAGTGACTGGCAGTATTCCCTTACCTTCTTTACCCGTGCTCTCCGCGATCAGTTGTTCGATCCACAATCCGAGCGTTTCCATTTGCGGATCGATCACGAGTGTGAGCTTGTCGCGTCCCGCGTTCGCGCACTCGCCGAGGATCGTTCCCAGCTTGAGTGCATCGTTTAAAGCCGCGGGCATCACTGCCGAGCATTCCTGCTCTGCTTGTTTCGCGCGTTCGAGAAACTTACGAATGTCGATCCCCATCAGCGCCGCGGGGGTCATACCGAAATACGACAACGCCGAATAGCGTCCACCGATGTCAGCCTGGTTGAGAAACGTTCTTTGAAATCCCAGCTCGCCCGCAGTTTCGACGAGTGGCGAACCCGGATCGGTGATGGCGATGAAGTTCTCGCCGGGATCCGCGCGGCGTTTCCTCAACTCGTCGTACCAGTATTTATAGAAGACCGTCGGTTCGGTCGTCGTTCCCGACTTTGACGCGATTACGAATAGACAATGATCGACGTCGATCTGATCGCGGAAGCGAGCAATCACATCCGGGTCAGTAGAATCGAGAACAAGCAATTCCGGAAATCCATCCTGGCGCCCGAACGTCCGCGCCAACACCTCGGGACACAGTGATGAGCCACCCATGCCGCACACCATCACGTGTTTGAAACCGCGACGCCGAATCGCGTCGGCAAAATCGATCAGTTCATCCGTGACGCCCATCATCTCGTCGGGCACCGTCAACCAACCGAGCGAGTTGCGGATCTGTTTGTGGCTCGCGTCGTCAGACTTCCAGAGCGAAGCATCCTTGCGCCAGATGCGTTTGGCAACGCCGGCTTCTTCAGCTTCGCGAAGGACGTTATTCAATCTGTCTGCGAGTGGACCGAGGCGGAATTCCGTGCGCTTCATGATGGCCAACCTTGCTTTTAGAGTAGGAGTAAGCAGTGTAACATCGTATCCGTCAAACAAGGGGTTAAACGTCATGTTTACTGAGCCGAAACAAGCCCTGATCGTAGTCGACGTGCAGAACGACTTTTGTCCGGGCGGCGCGCTCGCGGTGGCCCACGGCGACGAAGTCATTGAGCCGCTGAATGAATTGATCGATGAGTTTCTCAAACAAGGGCGTCCGGTCTACAAGAGCCGCGATTGGCATCCACCGGCCACGAAACACTTCGAGAAATATGGCGGCACGTGGCCGATCCACTGCGTGCAAAATACGAAGGGCGCCGAGTTTCATCCACGGTTGAAAGACGACCCGCGCATTCACGTCATCTCCAAAGGCCTCGGCGACACCGATTGTTATTCAGCTTTTGATGAGACTGATCTCGCCTCACAACTTCGCGCCGAGGGCGTCGAACAGATTGTGGTGGGCGGTTTGGCGACTGACTACTGCGTTAAAGCGACCGTGCTCGAAGGATTGAAACAGGGATTCCGTGTGAAGGCGCTGAAGAATGCGATGCGCGCCGTCGATCTAAAGCCTGGCGATGGCGATCGCGCGATTGCGGAGATGCGCGCTGCCGGCGCCGACATAGTTGATAACTGATGGCCACTCTCAATATTGACCGATACCACGCCGCGATGGGCGACGCGTCGTTCAAGGACGTGACCCGACTGCGAAACGAACGCCTCAGCGACGCTGAAGCTACCTTCTACATCACGCAACGAAAACTGCCGTTCGCGCCCTGTCTCGGACACGAGCGTTTGATTCGTCTGCTCGTCGACAGCCAGATCGATCGTCCGCGGCTACGCTTTCTCGAACAGGATCGCGGCGGGCTCAAACTCTTCGCCAAAGCAATCGAGGACATCCAGTTCGTCGGCCGCATCAGGACGGTGCGTCCCGGCACGATCGTGTTCGCGCAGGAACCGTTCGCCGACATTACCGGCGCGTTCGGACTGACGCAGGCGCAGGAGATCAAGTTTGAGCACGCGTTCGATCTGCCGATGACGACCGCGAGCACGGCGATGCAGTTTCGCATGGCCGCCGGCGATCAGCGCTGGCTTTCCGACTTCTCGCTCCGCCGCAACGGCGACATCGAGCGCGCCGTCGACATCGCCGTCTACGCGTTTATCGGCGGCTTCAACGACACCTCGAACATGGAAGCCGCGCATCGTCTCGACATCCCTGCTGTCGGCACCGAAGCGCATTACTGGCAACAGGCTTTCATCGAGTACATGGAGCAACCGGAGATCGAGCCGCGCACGGGCAAGCCGAAACACTTCGAACAGGTTGCGTTCGAACGCTGGCTCGACGCTAACCCGAATGGGACGACCTTGCTGCTCGACACGATCGACGTTTACATGGGCGCGGTACACGCGGCGATGGCGGCGACCTCTACGGAATCGCGGCGTCACGCGTTCAAGGGATTTCGCGTCGACTCAGGCGATCTGGCGGAGTTGGGCGAGTGGTGTTTGCGGTTCTTCGAAGCTAACGGTTTGCCGGGATTGCGGCCGAACTTGACCGGGGATCTCGACGTCGCGAAGGTGAAAGGTATCGTCGCCTCGTTTCCGGAGGTGGCAGGCTTCGGCATCGGGACGAAATTGTCGAGTGAAGTGCCGGCAGTTGCGGGTGTGATCTTCAAGCAGTGTTTGATGAAAGGCCGTCCGACATTGAAGGCGTCCAATTCGGAGGAGAAGATCACGCTGCCGGGCAAGTTGCAGTTATTCCGCGGCAGGGATGCGCGCGGAAACTACGTAGCCGACCTGATCGGGCTCGACAGTGAAGAAGTCGCGATTCCCGGCGCTGTGAGCGTTGATCGGCTGCTGGTGCCTTTCTGGGAGAACGGACAGCACTCGGCAATACCGTCTATCCTGAAGCAGAAAGTATTTGTCGAAGAGCAGCGAAAGCGCTTCGCTGACATTGATAACTATTCGGTTAAGTTAAGCGAGAAGTTGCGAACGCTGCGAGACGAGTTGGTAACGCGGATGAAGATCGATGATTCAGGCTGGCAGGAGATACTCAAACAACCTAATCACCAGCCGTAGTGGTTGTGTGTTCTGCTGGAACTTCTTCAGGTGCAGGCTTGCGACGGCGGGCCTTTTTGATGCTCTGCAAAACAGTACCAAACCCCTCAGCAAATCTGCGCCAGCGCGATGTCGCTTTCAGATCGTCAAGCAGTGAATAGACGACCGGCGTTGCGAGCAAGGTGAGCAACAGCGACAGCGACTGGCCGCCAATGACGACGATCGCGATCGAGCGTCGTTCTTCGGCGCCGGGGCCGGTGCCGATTGCCAGCGGCAACATACCCGCAACCAGCGCCAACGTCGTCATCAGGATCGGACGCAAGCGATCGCGATTGCCCTGCATGATCGCTTCGTAACGCTCCATTCCCTTTGCTCGCAGGTTGTTCATGTGATCGATCTGAAGGATCGCGTTCTTCTTAACCACGCCGAACAAGACAAGCACACCTAACGCCGAGTAGAGATTGAGCGTGTCTCCAGTTCCCCACAACGACAGCAACGCAAACGGAACGGAGAGCGGCAAGCTCAACAGGATCGTCAACGGGTGTACCGTGCTTTCGAACTGCGAGGCAAGAATCATGTACATGAAGATCACAGACAGGATGAACGCCCAGATGAACTCCGTGAACGTCTTCTCCAGTTCACGCGCGCGGCCTGAAACCGTGGTCGTGTACGCGATCGGCAAGTTCATGTCCGCCACAGCGCCTCGCAGCGCCTGGATGCGATCGGCAAGCGCGTAACCGGGCGCGACTGAAGCGCGCACCGACACCTGCCGCTCGCGATCGAGACGATCGATTCGCGACGGACTCGTGTCACGCTTGATCTTCACGAGGTTATCGAGACGCACCAATCCGCCGCCACCGCCGGTTCCGCCGCGCGACGATGGAACGAACAGCCGGCTGATCGTATCGGCGTCGCGTCGATCAGCTTCCGTCAGACGCAACTGCACGTCGTAGTCTTCGTTGATCTGCTCGTCGCGAAAACGCGACGCTTCTTCTTCGCCGCCAACCATCAAGCGCAAGCTCTGGGCGATGTCGGCTGTATCGACGCCGAGGTCCGCGGCACGTTCGCGATCGATCACTACGCGCAGCTCGGGCTTATTCAGCTTCAACGTCGTGTCGGCATCGACGATGCCGCCGAGTTTTTCGGAACGCTCGACCAGCTCGTCGGCATATCCGGCGAGGGCCACGATGTCAGGACCACGAAACACAAAGTCGATATCAGTGCGGCCGCCGGTGCCGAAGTTGAACGAGCGGGCATTGCGCACGCCGGTGCGCATCGGAGCGTACTTGCGGAGGACGCGCCGCACGTCCTGCATCACGTCCTGCTGCGTATAATTTCCGCGGAACGCATTGAACGGATTTCCATTCTTCGTCTCGTGCCATAGCTTGCTGAGCGAGAAGGTGCGCTCTTCGTGCGGAGCGATGCGGACGTAGGCGTCGCCCTGGTTCACACCGCCGAGAAACCCGCCGCCTGCCGAGGACAGCACCATGGTCACGCCGCGTATTTGCAGGATCTCTTTTTCCATCGCGCTGGTGGTTTCGTTCATCACCGCGAGATTGGTTCCTTCCGGCCCATTCACGCTTATTTCAAACTCGGCTTCGTCGACGTTCGTCGGAATGAACTCCTGCTTCACGGCGCGATAAAGCGGAATGCTCGTCAGCACCACGCCGAATGCAACCAGCGCGACAGCGAAACGATAGCGCATCGCAAAGGCGAGCATGTGGGTGTAGCCCGCGTCGATCCAACGATAGAAACCTTTGCGTGAAGCCGGCGCGTCGTGTCCGCCCTTGGCGTCGCTGACGCGAATCAGCCGCGAGCTCATCATCGGCGTCAACGTGAACGAGACCAGCAGGCTGACCATGATCGCGACCGCTGCCGTTATGCCGAACTGATAAAGGAACCGTCCCGAGATGGACGACATGAACGACACCGGCAGGAAGATGACGACGAGAGACAACGTCGTCGCCAAAACAGCGAGGCCGATGTCTTTCGTCGCTTCACGCGCCGCTTC
Organism: Acidobacteriota bacterium; assembly: GCA_046732535.1. Classification (GTDB taxonomy): domain Bacteria; phylum Acidobacteriota; class Blastocatellia; order Pyrinomonadales; family Pyrinomonadaceae; genus PSRF01. Next base: position 24,380 of record JBKPNH010000050.1, on the reverse strand, counting down.
CTTGGCTTCGATTCTCTTCTCTTCAATGAAGCGAAAGATGTTCTCCAGCACGACGATGGCGTCGTCGATCACCACGCCGACCATCAACACGAGCGCCAGCATCGTCACACTGTTGAGCGTGAAGTTGAGCGCCTTCATCATGCCGAACGTCGAGATAACCGAACACGGAATCGCGACGGCGGCGATCAAGGTCGAGCGCCACGAGCGCATGAACACCAGCACGACCAGGCTCGCGAGAATACTTCCCAGGACCAGGTGCGTTTGGATTTCGTGAAGCGCGGCTTCGATGTAGCGCGATTGATCGCGAATGATTTCGACCTTGACGTCTTGCGGCAATTGCCCGCTGACTCTAGGGAGCGCTTCTTTCAGACCGTTGATGACCTCGACCGTGTTCGCCCCTGACTGACGGCGGATGTCGAGCGTGACAGTCGGTACGCCGTTGAGACGCGAGAACGAGCGCTGCTCTTTTGTTCCGTCTTCCACGCGGCCGACGTCGCGGAGTCTGACCGGAGCGCCGTTGACGTTAGCGATCACGAGGTCGTCGAACTGTCGCGGGTCGGTGAAACGTCCGAGTGTGCGAAGCGTCAGCTCTTCTTTGCCGGTGGTTACGTTGCCGCCGGGCACGTCGGTGTTTTGCCGTTCGAGCGCCTGGCGGATCTGCGAGATCGAGATCTGATAAGCGGCGAGCCGGTCGGCGTCGATCCACACGTTGATGGCACGATCGAGTCCGCCGACGACGCGCACTTCGCCGACGCCGGCGATGCGCTCGAGTTGCGGCCGCGCGGTTTTGTCTGCGAGTTCGGTAAGTTCTCGTAGAGAGCGATCGGCGGTGAGCGCGATGGTGAGTACGGGCGTGCTGTCGTTATCAAACTTCTGAACGACTGGCGGCGTTGCGTCTTCCGGAAGCCTGCGGCCGAGTGTGTTGACACGGTCGCGAACGTCCTGCGCGGCGGATTCGAGATTGCGATCGAGTCTGAAAGTCGCGATCACCATTGATGTACCCTGCCCCGAAACCGAACGCAGTTCGCTGATGCCGTCGACTGTATTGATTACTTCTTCAACTTGCTGAGTTATCAGCGATTCAACTTCTTCCGGCGCTGCACCCGGTAATCCGACGCGCACTGAAACTGTAGGCAGGTCAACCGCTGGAAAGCGATCGACGCCCAGCTTGAAATAACCCGCCGCGCCGACTACCACCAGCGACAACACGATCATCGTCGCGAAGACAGGACGGCGGATACAGATTTCAGCTAACTTTTGCATTCGTGATTATCTGTGGGAGCTTTAATCCACCACTTCGACAGCTTGCCCCGATTGCAGGTTGCCCGGATCGACGATCACTTTCTCACCGACATTGATTCCAGCAACAATTTCGGTGAACTCGGCGCCACGACGTCCGGTAGTGATCGGTTTCTCGACGGCTTTCCCGTTCTGTACCGTTATCACCTTTTCAATCCCGGCAAACGTGACGATCGCGCTGTTCGGAACAGTCACGGCCATCTTTGCATCGTTCGTCACAATCTCGGCGTGCGCAAATGAACCGGGTCGCAGTTTTCCATTATTTCGCACGTCAGCTTCAACCAACAGCATGCGGTTCTGTTCGGCAATGACCGGACTGAGCCGCATAATCTTGCCGACGTAAACGTTCGTGTCGCCTTCGACAGTCACCCGCACGTCCTGACCGGTGCGCACCGTGCGCGAGTCACGCTCCGGCACCTCCGCTTTCAGCCGCAGCGGATCCATGCGAACGATGTTGACGACAGCCGTGCCCGCAGCGAGGTATTCGCCGACGCTCGTGCGCTTCTCCTGCACGATGCCGTCGATCGGCGCCAGCACCGCCGTGTCTTTCAACTGCTGTCGCGCCAGCGCCAGTTCCGAACGCCGTTGGGCCAACACGCCCTGACGGTTGCGGATCTCTTCGTATGCGTCCTGATAACGTCCTTCCGCGACTTTGAACAGTGAAACCGCCGAGTCAAACTCCGCTTTGGCAATCACACCCTGCTCGACCAACTTCGCTGCACGATCGCGATTGAACTTTGCTTCGTCGAGGACAGCGCGCGCCTGTCGAACGGTCGCCGTCTGCTCGGGATCGACACGATCATCCGTTCCGTCTGGAGGCAATCCCAAACGCGCCCGCGCCTGGGCCAACGAAGCCTCCGCCTGCTGCACGCGCAATCGATAATCTTCCGAATCGACGTGGGCAATGACCTGTCCGCGCGTCACGACCGATCCCAAATCCACCGAAAGCACGCGGACGCGCCCGGGAACTTTCACGCTCACTGTCGTCTGTTCATAAGCAGCGAGTGTGCCTGTAGCGGTGACGGTTTCGCCGAAGGGAGTCTCGGCGACGGCGGCAGTCTTCACCTGGCGAGCGGGCCTGGGACCTCCGGCGCCCTGTTGCTGGCGTTGTGCCTGCGAGTCGCCTTTGCACGCAGCGAAAAATATTGCCGCCAGGATCAGCGGCACTAATGTCAGGCATTGCTTCAAGTCGGACATCCTGTGCAGTTTAGCACGCAGGCGGGCCAAATCTGGAATGACGCATCTGTGTAATCCGTGGTTAAAAACCGCGCCGGATCAGGTACGACATCTTGATGAAAAGCGTCCTCGAGTTGCGGCGAAAACCTGGTACGAGCTGACGGTTAAAGGGATGAAGACTGTCGTAGTTCAGGTCGTCGTTGTACCCGGCATAGAAAGCCGTTCCCGGACTCGGCGTCCAACCAAACAATCCCTGCGCGCGCAACCGCGAGTCGAGCGTGTTGTAGTCGAGTATCAAGCGCGCGAAGGTGGCTTTGGTGAACTGATAAGTGCCGCGAAGCGTCATGATATTGATCTTGAACGCGTAACGATCAGTGTCGTAGCGCTTGAGCTGTTGGCTGTTGATGCTGAATGAGGCGGTCAACTCGTTTGTCGGTCGATAAGTAACGCCGGCGTTGAACTGAACCAGCTTGCCGGCCCCGGGATCGAGCGGCGCGACGGCGGTACACACCGCGGGCCGATTATTAAGGGGAATGGAAGAAGCGCATTGTCCGGCAGCTTCTGCCGCGGCCTTCTCGTCTGCAATCTCTAAAGCAAATGGACTGACTCGCGGATACTTATTGCCGTTCCCAAAGTCGAGATCTAAATGGCCCCAACGCTGTGTTACCTGGCCGTTGAAACTAAGCTTCTTACCCGGATTTGAACCGGCGTAGAACGACAGGTGCTGCTTGTTGGAAGAGCGTTCGTTGTCCGGACCAAAGAAAGTACACGGCGGACGCCGCTGAGTGAGTGGCAAATCAAAATCCTGGCCGCCGGGATCGCATGGTCTTGCTTCGCGCGTCGCGCCAAACTCTCGATCGAACAGCCGCTCGTAACCCGGCTCCCACCACATGCCTACCCAACTGTTTTGCGGCAACTGCAACTCGACCAGGTTTTCGTTTTCCCATGTATACAGACGGCCCTGCCAGTTGTAACCGGTCGTGACGATGCTATGAACGTGGTAGGAAATGATCTTCTTCTTCGGATCCGGATCGGAGTTATAGCGAACGAAGGCGTAGTTGAAGTTGGAATTGGTGCGCTGAAAAAACCCGACGTCCGCGCGGTAGTCCTGTGTGAATCCTTCGCCGTAGACCTCCCAACCCCAGTTGCGTCCCGAGCGGTTGTAATTCGCCGAGTAGCCGAAGCCGTTGCCGGTGCGATACCGGTTTATGCCGTCGTCGGGATCGAAGAAGAAGTTGCGCGACGTTGTGCCGAGCGTTTGAAAACTGACTGTTGTTTGCTTGTCGAGGCGAAAGCGGCCGTCGAAGCCGAGCACCTGATTGTGTTTCTCGATGAAGTTATAGCTCGTCGCGACCATTCCCAGCGAATTCTCTTTGCCGACGTCGCGCTTCAGACGCAACACGCCGACGTAAGCATTCTTATCGACGAAACGTTCCGCATTGCAGACTTCCGAGGGATTGAACAGCGCGCGCCGTTCGAAACACGAAGCGAGCGAGCCGCGCTCGTCAGCACTCAGGTTTCCTGGTCCATTGTCGCTGGCGACCATCAGTCCAAACGTGTTGCGGCCCTTTTTTCCGGTCGTCTTCACAGCGACGTCCGGATCGACAATCGCGCGCGTGTGTACAGCCGTGATCGGCGTCTGAAAAATGTCGATGCCTTCGAGAAAGAACGGACGCTTCTCCGGAAAGAAGATCGGAAAGCGCTGGTTTGCAGTGACGACGAGCTGATCTGCTTCGACCTGTGCGAAGTCGGGATTGATGGCGAGATCGACGGTGACGGCGGAACTCGGAATGAACTTCGCGGTCAAACCGAGATCGAGCCCTACGGGTTCGTTGACAAGACGACCCGGATCGCCGCCCGCGGGTATCGGCGGGAAAGAACCGACGAAGCGGCCGTTCTGCGAGACCGTGAGACTCGGAATCAGTTCAATCGTGCGTTCGACGGAGATGCCTTCGAGCCCTGTCAGGTGTCCGGCCTGACTCAGATTGCTGTCGATGCTGCGCGAGAACGGCATCCATGAGTCGAGTTCGTTTTCGAAACGCTTGATGCGACGGAAGAAGTGCGCGCCCCAGAGTTTGTCTTTGCCTGCTTCAAAACGCAGCGACTTGAACGGGATCGCAATCTCGACGTCGAAACCCGTCTCGTGAACGATGCCTTTCGACTCCATCAACAGATCGACGCTGAAGTCTTCGCCGCGTCCTTCAGTAAGAACGCCGTCGCCCTGGATCCCGAGTGGATTGAAGAAGACTTCGAACGCTTTTCGCTTGTCGTTGAAAGTGTCGAGAAAGAAGCCGACGTAGTCGTCGTTGAAGATGTTGTCGCGCTTGGCGACGGTCGCGCGGATCTTGTCGCGTTCGTCGGTGGCCCGGAAGGCGATGTAGAGAAACTTCGGATCGAACCCGATCAGGACCGTAGTGGGTTTCGAAGGCTCTGTGTTATCGCCGGGTTGAATCTGGTAGAAGTCTTTAAGGACGGCGGCGTTTTTCCAGACCTCGTCGTCGAGCTTGCCGTCGATGACCGGCGGCTTTTCAAATCTGGGCAGCACGACCGGTTTCGATTTTTCAGGCGGGAGCACGAAACTGCCTTTAGCGGGAGGTTCAGAGACGGCACTGGTTTTCGTCTGTGCGTTGAGGGTGATGGCGAAAACGCACACCAAAAGCGCGGGCAAGCAGAAGCGGATAATTCTCAAGATTTTGTTGTTGATAAAATCCGTGTTTCCCCAACACCTAAGAAAGACGGATTTTCCGAATGCATTGTTAACGGGGCCGGAGGGAGATTTTTCCCTCACCAGTTCGGAGAACGAATACTTTGCCGCCGTTACCGATTCTCCATCGTTTGAGACGAGGCGAAGGGGCTATATCTTCCGCAACTACGAAACCCTGGTTGCTGATCTCTTCGGGGGAGTTGGTTTCAATCGTGAAGCTGGAGCCGGCCGGCACCGTCAACGAAATCTCGCCGTCGCCCGTCTTTGCTGAAAGCGCGTTGAAGTTTCCATCCAGCGCAATGGCGCCATCGCCGGTGCGCGCATCCACCTGACCATCGAACTTCGAAATTTGAATCGCACCGTCGCCGGTATTCACCTGCAACTGGCCGCCACTGTTCGCGACCGCGATCGTTCCATCGCCGGAACGCAGCGTGATCTCGCCGGCGACTCCATCAACATTCACGGAGCCATCACCGGACGACACGTGCAAGGTCGACTGTTTGGGAACGAACACTTCGAGATTTACCGTTCCGTTGTGATTGTATTCGTTCTTGGCATTGACGGAGATTACCTGTCCTTGCTGTTCGCTCTGGATAGTGATCTGCTTCAGGGCTTCTTCGGTTTCAGCGCGCTTGGTTGCGTTGTAGCTGACTTCCGCTTTGTCCCAACCACGCACTGTCACCTGGCCGTCAAACGTCGTGATGTTCACGCGCGGCACTCCGCTGACGGGGAACGACTTGCTTTCCTGAGCGTTGAACTTTCCGTAATCGACCTGGTTGACGGCCGCAACGGCCCTGACGCGATTCACGACGCGAACCTGCATGCGCGCCTCGCGCTGCAATTCCCGCTGCGCGCGTTCAATCTCACGCTGTGCTTCCTGCAATGCGCGATCGACCTGCTGTTGCGCTTCACGCTGCGCCTGGCGCCTGAGAGGTGCAGTTTCAACAACGGCGCGCGTCGACTCGGCGATCGCCGCCGCTTGTTCGACTCTTCGTTCCATGTCCTCTTCAGAAGCACGCTGTGCTTCCTCGCGAATCTTCTGTCTGTCGATCACGACGGACACCGCCGGACTGATGGTCCGTCCGTCATCCGCGTGACTGATCTTGATCGCGCCGTTTACGTTGTCGAGTCTGATTCGTGGACCGCCGGCACCAATCTGGCCTTCTAGATTGTGTCCCACGTATTCCCCATGCCGAACCTGCAAACCAAAATCGTTGGTGATACCGCCGTGGACCGTGCCCGCGCGAATCGAAGCATTTGAGTCTGATGGAATAACCAGCGTCAGGTTGCCGTTCACTGAATTCAGCGAGATCGTCTTCGACTCGTCGAGTTGCGTAAACGTGGCGAACAACGGCCCATTGATCGTCGAGAGTTTTGCTTCGCCCAGAAGACCGCGAGCGATGACTTTGCCGTTGATCGACGATGCTTTTACGTTTCCTTCTACGCCGTCGATGTCGAGCGAACCGTTGACGAGCTCAATCGACTCGAGCACGGCTTTACGCGGAACGGTCAGCGAGTATTCGACAGTGGCGGGATTGTTGTAGCGTCCTTCGCCGCTGCGGAAAGTTTGATTGCCTTCGGGATACTCGGTCTTGATCCTGATGTTCTCTTCGGTGGCCGTTACATCGACCTTGGCTTCGTCCAGTCGTTCTTTTCGATAGGCTTTTTTAATAGCGTCGAGCTGGAGCGCCGGTCTGTCCCACACCTTGATCTGCACTCCGCCGTTGATGTTTGCCAGGTTGACGCGGCCGGTCGGCGACAACGGATATGTTTGATGAAACTCTTCGCGCAGTTCATCGCCTGGTTGAGCCGGACTCGCCGTGCAGTTCTCCGTCACTGGTACTGACGGGACCGGGCGAAGGTCCTGGCCATTCAGGCCGATTGCTAACGCCGGGCCGCTTCCGATGCTCGCAAGAACAAGCGTGCCCATGGCGAGCAGAAGAATGACGGTGGTGATGAGGCTCTTCATTGACATTGTCTCGGTTCCTTAAAGAATGAACTGCTAACCTGCGCTGCGAACATTAATGCTCCGGTTCAGGCTTTTCAAGAGTACGTCGTGCTCTTTCGTCCCAACCCTGAACTGCCGTAGAGCCTTGACTCTCGGCAAGTACAGATTCGGATCGGGAGGAGCAGAAGTTTCGACCCCATTGTCCTCGTCGGCCATCATCAGGACTTTGAGTTCGCCTGCGCGACGCGCCTCGTTCCGTAGCTCAACTAAATCAATCTCCACAGGGCGAAGCTTCCGCAACGTTTGTACTTGCGGGTTACGACGCGGAGGTCGCACTGTGACAACGGTTTGTGCCGGTTCCTTGACTTCGACCGCTGGTTCTTGAGCAACGACAATACTTGGCGGCGGTGGCGGTAGCGGCTCGGCGGCGTTCCCTGCATGGCTGTTTTCGCAAACTTCGAGTCTTGCTGCCGTGCGCGGGACCTCGACCGGCACAACTCTATCGACCGCCGGAGCAGGATCGACCGCTTTCGATAAGCTGGCAACCAGGTTACTTGCGTCGCGAGTGTACTCGCGTAACTGGTTCAACTCCTTCATCGCGCTGGAGAATGCCGCCAGACCAACCACTAAAAGCAGAATCACTCGGTAGGATTTCTTATCGCCGCTTTGACCCACGCTGTTCATAACCTGACCCCTTAATTTTAAGGCCGAGAGCAGTCAGTATTCGAATAACCCCTACCAACCACCCTCGGCCCTTCTGCGTTGCTCTATAGTCAGAACACCGAACCCGGAAAGGTTGTGGCAACAATTATCCGTGGTTTTTCTACGGGTTTTATTACAGCTTTTTGAGCCGGACGGTGCCGCCGAAAGAAGCTACCGAGATCGTGGCGTCGCCGGTGCCGCAGACCGCGGTCACGCGGCGCAGAACGTATGAAACGACGGGTGGTCTCTCGACTGGTACAGGCGATATGATCGGGCCCGTCTTTTGTGGCGGATGTCCTTTGGCTTCGGGGATTTTAGCGGGTTTCGGCCCTGCCGCGGGACCGGGAACCGGTTTTGCGGCGGGCGTGTGCGGCGCCGGCATTTCGTTGAAATACTTCAATTGAAAGTCGGAAACGATGTCGCGCTTCTCGGAAACCTTCGCATTCAACTGGAATGACGCATCGTGCGGCAGCGCGAGTATCACGTCGCCCGTCATGTTGGTGAACGCGTAATGGCCGGAACGCGCCAACGGCCCCGTCATCGTCAAGGTCCCGTTGACTGTCTTGGCAATGACTTTCGGATTGCTGACGTGCTGTAACTGAATGTCGCCGCTGACCGTACCGACTTCGAAAGTATCGTCAGTGCCGGACGCCTTCACGTTCACGACTTCGACGATCCCGCCGGCGGAGCTAAGATTAATACGCCCGCTCGAATCCCTTAACGAAATGCTGCCGCCGATGCTGCCCGCTTCGACCTCTTTCGTCGCGCGCGCGATCTCGATGTTTCCATTCTGCGAACCCGCGTAAGCTCCGGCAACGCCGGCGATATTGATATCGCCGTCGCGCGTTTGCACCTGGACTTTCGCGCCCACCGGGACGTCCATTTCGACGTCAGCGAGCGCCTGGCAATCAACCACAACTACGGCAGATTTGGTACTGATCTTAGACGCCGCGTCGTAAACCATGACGTCGATGCGCGACGCGGGAATCGTAACGTCTTTCGTCTTGTCGAGCCGGCGCAACTCGATCTGCCCCGCGCCCATTGATCTGACGCGAAGCTCGTTCTTGTCCCAGCCGCGAACGGTCAGTTTTCCCGAAGCAACACACAGAGTGACAGTGAATTCCGGGCTGACGGCGACCGAGCGCTCTATCTTCTCGCCGGGGTTGGGATCAGTCTTGACTGTATTTGCGGGGGTCGAACCTGCGAGGGAGAAGATAAGGCCGGCTACCGCCGAAACTACGAACAACTTCATTGTCAAATTAGGACCGGACCTTTTCAGTGCCCGCGACCTCCACTCAGACGCGCGTCGGCAATCGTGTTGAGGAGATCCACCTTGCTTTGGTAGGCAGCAAACATGAAATCAGCCGCGTCCGGATCGTTGGGATTGCTCTTCGCTGCATTACGCGTGGCGGCGATAGCGCGATCGACAACCGCGAGATTGCGCTCATATTCGACTTGCAATGACGGTCTCATTGCATCCTTGTTCTGCTTAATAGTCGTATCGAGTCTCGCGATGGCTTGTAGATAGGAGCGCTCGCCGGGGAGGAGTTTTACAGGGTGATTGGCTACGGGGACAAATCTGGGAGTTGACTGACGCGAAGGAGCTTTTCCTACCGGCGCCGCCGGATGTAAGTTAGAAACCGGAACCACAGATTGAGTCTGATCTGGCGTCACTTTGACTCTGTTTGAATCATTCGAACTTGAAGGCACAACCGCAACGTTATCCGTATTATTTGTGGTCTGAGGCGGCACTTCCGACTGCCGGAACTTCACGATTCCGAAGATAGTTGCGAAAGCGAGCACTACGGCAAGGCTCGCATATCCCAAAGTACGTTGAGAGTTGAAACTGAAGACACTGCCGAGGGAGGCGAACAAACCTGCTTTTTCGACACGTCCGGCATTGGCGACGCGCTCGCCGAGCACTGCCGCGTCGATACGCTCGCGCAACGCTTGCGTGGGAACATTAACTTCAAACTCTGCTGCCAGAGCGGACGTCAAGAGAGCCGTCTCTTCCGCCAGCTCGCGCGCTGCCGCCGCGCACGTCACGCACGAAGCCAGATGCGACGTCGCGCTTTCCATCAAATGCGGGGAAAGCTCGCCGTCGAAATAGCTTTGCAGCGTTGCCTCGTCCAAACACCTTGTCATCGTCTGCCTCCGATCTTGCCGTACACCCTCGCAAACTCCTTACGGCCGCGCGCCACCAAACTGCCGATGTTTGTCTCTTTCAGCGACAAACTGTTGGCGATCTCGCGATATGAGAGTCCCTGCTGTTTCAGCAGCAGGCAACTTCTCATCGGCTCCTTGATCTTGTCTAAAGCGCGTCTGGCTTCTTCGATCGCCATGCGGCGTTCGTAGTCTTCAGCGGGCGCTTCAGCAGCGGCGAAGCCGTTTTCGGTCGTAGTCTTGTGATACTCATTGTCGCGAACCATCGAGCGGCTTTGCCCCCGCAAGGTGTTTCTGGCGACGTTGAGAGTCACGCGCAAAAGCCACGCCCGCAGCAAATCCTCGCCCGGCGTAGCATGGAGGTTGCGATACAGTCTAAGAAATACTTCCTGCGTCACGTCTTCGGCCAGGGCTGAGTCGCGAACGACGGCCCGGGCCGTTCTAAAAACGGCGCGGTGATGGAGGGTAAACGCTTCGTCGAAACTGAGCGGAGCAACCGCCTCAGTCCCGATGTCGTTAGGCATGGACTCGATCAAAGCTCTAGCTTGCCCGTTCATCAATCACCGCTCTCTCAACAGTGCAAACACCGCAAAATTCCGGGTTGTGACACTTTTGTAAGGTCACGCGGATTAACGGCGTTTTGAGCGGTGTATTGTAGTCTGAAAACCGTTTTGCACCAATATTGAAACAGCCGGAACTGTTGCAGATAAGCGGCGACTTTAAGTTAGTGTCGCGAAGGGGCGCTCCGTTGCGTTGAACGTCGCTCAGGTTTAGAAAGTTCGGTATCGGGTGGCCTTGAATTAATTCGGACGTGATCACAGAAGCACTTTTCCATTGATCCCACAAGCAAAGGGGCGTATACGTATCGATATCAACCTCGCCCGCCGCTTCCTGATCACCCAAAGGAGGTCGAGCCGTGACGTCTAAATTGAAGATCCTGCTTATTTTGGCCGGGCTGACAGTTGCCTTTACCGCCGGGCGGACGTTAGCGACGGAGTGTGCTTATCACCAACCCTCCTGTACTTACCGAGTAGGGGGTTGCTATCCAGCCGGAGGTTCGTGTGAACAACATGGCGGTGGGTATTGCTACACGGAATATGGCACCTGCTGCAGTGGCGGCGGCGCAGACTCAAGTACATTCTGTGCCCCATCTTGTGACGGAAGCGGCGGCGGTCCCGCGTGCATCAATTAGCCAGGCGAGGAAATAACCACCTTCACGGATCACTAAATAGGGAGGTGCCATGAGAAAGAACCTGAAAAAGACTGGATTGGGTTTGGTTCTGCTAGCGATCGTGATCGGTGCTGGGTACGCTTCCGCTCGCTTTCGCAGAACACATGTGTCTTTCACCGCGCACACAATCGTTTACAGGAACACGATTTACGATGAATCTGAAAACGTGGTTGAGACCGATATTATGGTGCGCCGCGTCTCTGCGGATGGCACATGGAAGCACACTATTATTCGACAAGATGGCTCCGTAATGCACACGAGCGGGAAACTCGCTGGCCCTCTTACCGACCGTCAAACAGATGCCAGTTCACCTCGGCATCTGGGACATGCGTATTACGAAGATCGTCAGAGGGCACCGGCGTGGATCAGCCCCGACTTACAAGATTTCCTCATGTTCACAGCTCTGAGAAGCGACGACACGAAACAATCAAAAATCGAAGCAATCGACATCAGCACTCCCTGAGGAACAGACTCTAAATCAGTCTCACGAAGCGTGGATGTTTACTACCCCGTAGTATAATCGCCGTCCTTTGACTCAATCATTAGAAAACAGTCTGTTTATGCGTGCGTGCCGCCGCGAGGAGACGCCTTATACACCGATCTGGCTGATGCGGCAGGCGGGAAGGTACATGGCCGAGTACCGCGAGGTGCGCGCGAAGACCAGCTTTCTGGGCCTGTGCAAAACGCCGTCGTTGGCTGCCGAAGTGACGGTGACGGCGGCTGATCGGTTGGGAGTCGACGCCGCGATCATCTTTGCCGACATCCTGCTGATCCTAGAGCCGATGGGTATCGATCTCTCGTTTGCCGAAGGCGAGGGGCCGGTCATTCATAATCCGGTGCAGAGTTCCTCGGCAGTTAAGCGGTTACGAGAGGTCGAGGATCCGGGCGCGCTGAGTTTTGTTTACGAAGCGATTGCGTTGACGCGCCGTGAGTTGAAGCCGGATGTTCCGCTGATCGGTTTTTCAGGCGCGCCGTTTACGTTGGCGTCATACATGATCGAGGGCGGCGGTTCGAAGAATTACATCCATACGAAGCGATTGATGTACGACGACAGCGGCGCCTGGCACGCGATGATGTCGCTGATCGCACGCGGCCTCGTAAGGTATTTGAATGCGCAGATCGATGCGGGCGCGCAGGCGGTGCAGTTGTTCGATTCGTGGGTCGGGTGTTTGGGGCCGGACGATTATCGAGAGTTCGTATTGCCGCACTCGCGCGCCGTGATTGAAGGGATTAAGCCCGGCGTTCCAGTGCTTCACTTCGGAACTGGAACAGGCGCGCTGTTGGAGTTGATGCGAGAAGCCGGCGGCAACGTGATCGGACTCGACTGGCGTGTGCGGCTCGACGAAGCATGGCAGCGCGTCGGACACGACGTCGCGGTGATGGGAAATCTGGATCCGGTTTCGCTGTTTGCCTCCACCGACTCGCTGCGCTCACAAGCGAAGCGAATACTTGATCAAGCCGCTGGACGGCCGGGACACATATTCAATCTCGGTCATGGAATATTGCCCGCCACGCCGGTCGACAACGTGCTGGCACTGGTTGAGATGGTGCATGAAATGAGCAGCAGATCATGAATTACGACGCCGTGCTGATCGTGTCGTTTGGCGGACCCGAAGGAATGGACGACGTGATGCCCTTCCTCGAGAACGTCGTGCGCGGCCGCAACGTGCCGCGCGAGCGACTGCTGGGAGTCGCACATCATTACGAGATGTTTGGCGGCGTCAGTCCGATCAATCAACAGAATCGAGACCTGATCACGGCGTTGACGGAAGAGTTGCGAAAGAATGGTCCGGCGCTGCCGATCTACTGGGGCAATCGCAACTGGCATCCGATGTTGGCGGAGACGTTGAGACAAATGGCGGCGGATGGTGTGCAGAACGCGCTGGCGTTTGTGACGTCGGCTTACAATTCGTATTCGAGTTGCCGCCAGTATTTGCAAAACATCGCTGACGCGCGGTCTGAAGCCGGACCAGGGGGCAAGGCACCGCACGTCGAAAAGTTGCGTGCGTTCTACAACCATCCGTTGTTCATCGATGCAAATGCAGATCAAATTCGATCGTCGTTATCGCAACTCAATGCACCAATCGGACAACTCGTCTTCACAGCGCACAGTATTCCGGAATCGATGGCTGCGAAATGCGAGTACGCCGCGCAACTCGACGAAGCAGGTCGTTTGATCGCGGACGAGCTGGGTATTGAAAACTGGAAGCTCGTTTATCAAAGTCGCAGCGGCTCGCCGGCGCAACCGTGGCTCGGACCGGACATCTGCGACCACTTGAAAGAGCTGCATGCCGAAGGCATCAGCGACGTCGTCATTGCGCCGATCGGTTTTGTCTCCGATCACATGGAAGTGGTCTACGACCTCGACGTCGAAGCCCGACAGGTCGCCAAAGAGCTGGGCCTGAACATGGTCCGCGCCGCGACGGCCGGCACGCATCCTTCATTCGTCAAGATGGTGCGAGAACTGATTCTCGAGCGCGTCGACAATCAACCGCCACGCTTTCTCGGCTCACGCGGACCGGCCCACGCGATCTGTCCGACCGATTGCTGCCTTCCCGGATAAATCAGTCATGCCTGCGAAACGTGTCGTGATTGTTGGCGGCGGTATTTCGGGGCTCGCGGCCGCGCATCGTCTCGTCGAACTAGGACTTGAACCAACATTGCTCGAAGCATCGTCGCGGTTGGGTGGAATAATCGAGACCAGGCAACGCGACGGATTTCTGTTGGAACGAGGGCCTGATTCGTTCATATCGGAAAAACCGGAAGCGGTTGGCCTCGCGAAGCGACTCGGCATCGAGTCGCGCCTGATCCAAACCAACGAAGCACAGCGTCGTAGTTTCATCGTTCGCAACGGGCGGCTTCGTCCGGTGCCGGAAGGATTTCAACTGCTCGCGCCTTCGCGCATATGGCCATTTATAACCACTGATATTTTTAGTATTCCCGGAAAGATCCGAATGGCGGCCGATCTACTCCTACCGCGCGAGAACGGGAAAGAAGATGAGTCGCTCGCGAGCTTTGTCCGCAGGCGTTTGGGTCGCGAAGCACTCGAACGCATGGCCCAACCGATGGTTGGCGGTATCTACACCGCCGATCCCGAAACCCTGAGCCTTCGTGCAACCTTGCCACGTTTCCTCGACATGGAACAGAAGCATCGCAGCCTGATTCTGGCGATGATGCGACAAGGTCAAAAGACAGGGACGAGCGGGCCGCGTTACAGTTTGTTTTTGTCATTCGATCGCGGAATGGAAGTGCTCGTAGATGCACTGGCAGACGTGGTGCCAAACGTCCGGTTGAAGACACGGATTGAAGAGCTGACTCACCAATCAGGAACCTGGCGGATCAAAGCAGAATCCGGAGAAACCTTCGAAGCTGACGCAGTCTGCCTGGCGGTGCCGGCCTACGTCGCCGCTCGCTTACTTCGCAGTCTCAACGAACGCCTCGCCGCGCAGCTCAACGCGATCAAATACGCCTCGACAGCGACGATCAACCTGGCTTATCCGCGAAAATCCATCAGACATCCATTAGATGGTTTTGGATTCGTGGTTCCGTTAATTGAAAAGCGCTCGCTGCTCGCGTGTACGTTCAGCAGCGTCAAGTTCAACGGTCGCGCACCTGACGATCACGTGCTCCTGCGCGCATTCGCCGGCGGCGCGTTGCAACCCGAGATGTTTGACGATCCCGAACCACGGATTGAACAAGATCTGCGTGAGTTGTTAGGGATCAATCAGAAACCGATTTTCACGGAAGTGGCGAAGTGGGAACGATCGATGCCGCAGTATGAAGTCGGTCACCTCGATCGCGTGACGGCAATTGAAAACGAAGTGAAGAAACTCCCTGGGTTGGCGTTGGCAGGTAATTCTTATCGCGGGGCGGGAATCCCGGATTGTATTCGCAGCGGTGAAGCCGCAGCGGAGAGCCTGTTCACTTAGCGAGGTGTAGCCAGCGCTTCAACCCACTGCGCATTCGTCTGCATCAACGGTCGGAACGCCTCGCGCGGAACGGTCGTTTCGATGTGCATGTTGTCGTCGGTATTGATCTTCGCGCCCGCAACTGCCGGCCCCAATCGCGTCTCGTCGCAGATAAACCATGATCGCACGTCGGCTTCACTGTTGAGGTTCACGCGCGCGAGTTCCGCTGTCACGCGCGGGTCTCCGATTCGCTCCGTCAAACGATCGAGACTCAGCGGCTGATTACTTCCAACCAGCAGCAGGTCCTTTCCCTTGTTCAACCCGCCGACTCGAAACATCAGCACGTACGGAAATACCCGTGTGTACGTCGCCAGCACCGATCGCAAGCTCTCGGTCGATAGCTGATAGATCTGCACCCATTGCACAAAGATTCCCTGATCACTCAGCCGCGCCCGGCCCAGCTCGAAAAACTCCTGCGTAAACAGATTCGCCACGCCGGGCACCCACGGATGGCTCGGTTCGCTGACGATGATGTCGTAGCGATTTGGCGTCACGCGCAGGTACGTCCGCGCGTCATCGATGATCAAATTGGTGCGCGGATCGTTGAGCGGAAGATTGTTTACGTGCTGGAAAAACCGCGAGCCGTTGACGGTGCCTGGCTCGAGCTCGACGCAGGTCACCGATTGAATCGGCGACTGCAACATCGATCCAACAGTAATGCCCGTTGCAAATCCGATGATCAATCCGTTATCGATGCGCGGCGCGACAAACAGCGGAAGCTGGCCCAGCATCACCTGCGTCGGCATGTCGTAAATCGTGTCCGACGCATTCGTCCGGCCGTTGATGGCCATCGAGATCGTTTCGCCGTCGCGGCGAACGGAAACAGTTGCCGTCGGTCCCTCCTCGTACATCAGCAGTTGCCCGGGTTGCGCCTTTTCGTTCGTCACTCCCTCGCGCGTATTCGCCAGCATCCGCACGAGAACGTCGTACGCACCGACTGAGAGATCCACGAGGTTCATGCGCGGCGCCAGAAACAACATCATCAACAGCACCACCGGAATTGCGCCGATCGCCAGACTTCGCTTCAACGCCGGATCGCGCTGCGTCTCACCCGGCTGATAAGCCACACCCGCAACCACAACACAAAGCGCCGACGCCAGTATCAGCGCAAACTTCGTACTGGTCTTCGGAATCAAGACGAACCCGGTGAAGAACGCGCCCGCAATCGCACCGATCGTGTTGACCGCGTACGCGCGTCCGACTCGCGCGACTGCTATGTCAGGATCGGCTGCCGCCCACTCGAGTACCAGCGGCATCACCATTCCCATCAACAGCGCCGGCACGAGAATCAATAACGTCGCCGATGTGATTTGCAGCGCCAGTAGTCCGGTCCAGGACGACACGTGCAAATTGATTCCGAGGTTGACCAGCAGCCACGGTAACCAGTTCACGACGTACAAACTCACAAACAAACTAACAGCCGTCAACAACTCGACTACGATCATCGTCCGGCGCAGTTTCGCCGAACGATCCTTCCGCCCAATGAACCACGCGCCTCCTGCGAGCCCGATCAAGAAGAGCGCGACGACGATACTGAAAGCGTACGTGCTCGAACCGATCACCATCGTCAGGATGCGCGTCCACGAAACCTGCGTGCTGATCGTGACAAACCCGGAAGCAATCGCCGCGAAGAACCAGAAACCGGAACCGCGGATTTCAACAATCCTATGTTCAATTCTTTCAATCTGTGTTTCCAGGCGGCGCTGCAAAAGAAGGCCTATCAGCCCAATGATAATGTTTATAGCAGCAGCAATGATTATCGTTGTACGCACGCCAAGCGACGGCAGCAACACAAACCCCGCCGCCAGGGTCCCGACGATCGCGCCGACGAGATTGCAAGCGTAAAGCCGCGTAACAGCCGTTGCTCCCTGTCGCAGCGGGGCCGCCGAAAGCACCGGCAAGGTCGCGCCCATTAGAGTCGTCGGCACCAGCAACATCAGACACGACAACAAAAACCGCCACAAACTGAACGTGAAAAACCCCGGCTGAAACTGCTGCCAGATCAACGCGTACAAGTTATCGACCCAGCGAAACAGAAACGGCACCAATAACGCATAGATGCCGATGGCGATCTCGATCCATCCGTATGTGCTCAGCGGCTTGCGAATGCGTTGGGCCAACCGCCCTGCCAGCGCGCTTCCGAGCGCGAGCCCGCCCATGAACGCAGCGAGCACCGTGCTTACAGCAAGCGTTGTCGCACCGAAGACGAGCCCCAACATACGCGCCCACAGCACTTCATAGATCAGACCCGTCGCGCCTGAAAAAACGAAGCACACGCCAACCAGCAAAATCGTCGATTGTGAGTAACCGCGCACGTGCGCGCGAGTTGTAGGTTGCATTCAGATCACAAGTAGATGACGTGGCTGGTGCGCCAGACGTTTGCCGGAATCGATCCCGGCGCCGCGGCCGTCAAGAGAATCGCATAATCTGGCCCAAGCATGTCGCGGCCTGCCGCCTCTAATTCTTCAGCGCGTCGTTCGCCATCGATAGCCGGCGTCACCAAAGCGAGCCGCCGCAGGCAGCGATAGAGCTGCTCGACACCCGAGCCAAACGGTCCAACATCGTCACCCAGCACCAGCCGTACTTCCGCGCGCTCGTCAATGAAATGTTTGAGCAACGACGCAGCCTGGACCACTCCTCGCTCAAACCGCTGCTTCATTTCATCACCGGTTTGTCCCCCGGGCAAACGCGTGTCCAGAACGACTGTGATCCGCCGCTCGTCCTCGGACGTAAACTCGCGGACCGTCAAGCGACGCGACCGCGCCGTCGCTTTCCAATCGATGTACCGCAGATCGTCCTGCGGCTGGTAATCGCGCATTGAGAACAGATCGTGACCCGCTCCGCGACGCAACGACGGAATTCGGCCGGCGTACATCGGCAGCAGGTGCAACTCGTCGCTGACCACTTCCGGCTTCGGATACACGATGATATCGACATTGCGCGCGCGCAGCCGTCGCCGCCGTCGAAAGAACCCAAACGGAAAACGCGTCGACAACTCAAACCCATCGATCAGCACGTGCCCGCGCTGCGGAAACAACTGTTCAACGCGCTGTTCCGCTGCCGCATGATGCGGCACGTAACTGAAATAGGCCAACAACCGCTTCGCATAGCGCTTCCGCGGTTTGACGTCTTCAGTCGCCGGCCCGCGCGCTTCGACTAGGATTGAAAACGATGGCAACACGCGTTTCATATTACGCAACGTCACGATCACCGGCGCCGCTTCCGCCGCAAAAATATGATCGGGAAATCTCGCCGAGACCGTCAGATCGCGTAACGAGGCGCGCGCGGCGATCCAACCGACAAACAGAGTCGAGACCAACAACGAGAAGACAAGGAACAGCAGATTGTTTCCGGTGTTCCACGCGGCGAATCCGACGACGATGATGATCACGAGAAACACACCGCCGCCGCTCGTCGGCTCAAACGGAAAATCCAGGTTCGAGACTTCGACTCGCGCCGAACGCGCCAACGGCGGCACGATGAAGATCGTGAGCAGCAGCGCAATAAGAAGTGAAACGATCGCGGCGGCGCCGGCGAGCCCATTCTGGTTTTCACGCCGCGCCAACACGGTTACGAGCGCGGCGCCAAGCCCTGCCAGCACGAGCAAGGTTCCCAGAATGACGCGAAACCACGAGGTTTTTTCCGGGAAGAGATGGAAAAGTCTCACAAAAGTCTCAGAGTGGGACGCTGACCGTCTTCAGGATTTCGTTGAGTACGGCTTCCGCTTCTTCACTGCGTCGCAGTGACGACGAGAAACGCGAACTCACGACGATGCGGTGAGCAAAAACGGGGACTACGAGGCGCTTGATGTCATCGGGAATGCAGTAGGTGCGATCCTCGCCCAGCGCCAACGCCTGCGACGCGCGAAACAGCGACAGGGTTCCACGCGGACTGACGCCAAGATCGAGCATCTCGGACGCGCGAGTAGCAGCGACGATGCGCATCAGATACTGAACCAACGCGTCATCCACGGAGACGGTCGCGACCGCGCGTTGCAGTTCGACTACTTCGTGAGCGCTCATCACTGGTTCGAGCTCGTCGAGCGGGTCGGCGTACTCGCGGTCGCGGAGGATGCGCTGCTCGTCTATCGGAGCTGGATAACCGATCCTCAACCGCAACATGAACCGATCGAGTTGCGATTCAGGCAGCGGGTAAGTGCCGTGATGTTCGATCGGGTTCTGCGTCGCGAGAACGATGAACGGCGCCGGCAGATCGTGCGTCGTGCCTTCGACGGTCACATGCCGTTCGGCCATGGCTTCGAGCAACGCAGACTGCGTCTTCGGTGTCGTCCTATTGATCTCGTCCGCCAGCACGACGTTCGCAAAGACCGGTCCGGGCTTCCATTCGAATAGCCCGCTGTGCTGGTTGAAGACGGACAATCCGATCACGTCTGAAGGCAACAGATCGGAGGTAAACTGGATGCGCTGGAAATTACAATGAAGGGCCCGCGCCAGTGCGTGCGCGAGGGTCGTTTTGCCGACGCCCGGAACGTCTTCCACCAGCAGATGGCCGCCCGCGATCAGGGTGACGATGGCGAGGCGAATGGCTTCGGGTTTTCCTTTGATGACAGTCTCGACCGCCTGCTGCAACCGCTCAATCTGCTCGGCCGCCCTGGCGCTCGTCAATTCATGGGTATCGACTGTTTCGAGGTTTCGCATCAAATTGGCTGCATTCTACATGCTAAGAGCACGCGTCGCACGGAAAAGTTGGCTGCATCTATCCAATCACTATCGGCATCAATGTGATTTGCGCGCGGTCCTGTAGTAGACTATGCCCGTTTAGAAAACACGGGTGCGACACGTTAAAAAAGACGGGCAGTCGAGGTAAAAACGGAACTCGAACAGCCTCGATTCGTGTAATTTGCCCGAGGAGGCATTATGGAACCCCTACTGAAGAAACAAAAGAACCAGCGTGGCTTTTCGCTGATCGAGTTGATGATCGTTATCGCCATTATCGGCATCCTGATCGCCGTGGGCGTAACGGGCTACAAAGCAGCCATCAAAGCAGCGAACGAAGCAGCCGCTATCAAGACGCTGCGCACGATCGGCGAGCAGCAGATGCTCTACTTCAACTCCCGCCAACGCTCCACCTATGGGACATTCGAAGAGTTGCGCAAGGAAAATCTGCTCGATAGCCGCTTCGACGGCTCGACGCCCGTCGTCGACGGATACGTTTACACCATGAAGGTGATTCCCAAGTCGACGTCACAGCAAGCGGGTTTCACCATCAATGCCGATCCGCAAGTTGCCGAAGGCGTGGGCGCGACCGGCAAGAACCACTATTACGTCGATTCAGACACGAACACGATTCACGTAAACGCGGACCAACCCGCGACCGCCACGGATCCGCCAATCGGACAATAAACCCGTCAATAAAAGGTAACTAAATCTTGACGAGCGCCGGCATTGCGATCAGCACGCCGGCGCTTCTTATCTATTACACTAGGAAAGTGAACAAGGGAGGGTAACGATAGTTATGTACGGAAGAGTTCTAAAGAGTTTTTTAATCGGCTTTGTGACCGTGGTGGCATTTACTGCGGCGACGGCTCAAACCAATCCACGCCTCGTGCGAGAGATCAGGCATGAACTGGTGACGTTGCCGTACTACGGCGTATTCGATTGGCTCACGTATGAAGTCCGGCCCGACGGCGAGGTGGTGCTGCGCGGACAGGTGGTCCGGCCGACGACCCGATCAGACGCCGCAGGGCGCGTTAAGGAGATCGACGGCGTGACGAAGGTGACAAACGAGATCGAGACGCTGCCGCTGTCGCCTAACGACGAGCGTTTGCGAGTCGCGCTCTATCGTCAAATCTACGGCTTCAACTCGCCGCTGTTTCGTTACGCGCACCAGGCGGTGCCTTCGATCCACCTGATTGTCAATCGCGGGCACGCAACTCTAAAGGGAGTTGTTGCCAACCGCGGCGACGCGAACCTTGCTTACATTCGCGCCCGCGGCGTGCCGGGTTTGTTCAGCGTGAAGAACGAGTTGACGGTCGAAAGCGAACAGCCGAGGTAAACCTTTTGTGATTTTTGTGTCTTTTTGTGGCTACTAGCCGCTCACTCTGAGCGAGTGTCTCAACCCGGGATACGAACCGCTGAATTTCTGGCATAGTTGAACGGGTATGCGGGAAACGTTGCTCAGTTTTCTTGATGATTGCGCGGCGCGTGGTGAGCAAACGGTGGTCGTACACAAGCGCGGGCTGCGGGTCGTGCGTTGGTCCTATGCGGCGCTCGCCGGGCGCGCGTTTCAGTTCGCACGCGAGCTTGAATCACGCAGTATTGAGCGAGGCGATCGAGTGCTGTTCCAGGCCGAGAACGGTCCGGAGTGGATCGCGGCGTTCTTCGGATGTTTGTTGCGGGGAGTGGTCGTCGTCCCGCTCGATCTTAAATCCGCGCCCGATTTTGTCATCCGCGTACAAAAACAGGTTTCGGCCAAGCTTGTCTTTTCAACCGAAACTCAATTCCTCAAACATCACTCTGACGCACCGTACACGGGAACACGGATTAGTCCCGATGACCTCGTCGAGATTGTCTTCACTTCCGGCACGACCGCTGAACCAAAAGGCGTCTGCCTGACACATCGAAACCTGCTCGCCAACCTCCAGCCGATCGAAAAAGAATTTACGAAGTACGCGCGGTGGGAACGATTGGTCCACCCATTGCGTTTTCTGTGCCTGCTGCCGCTGAGTCACGTCTTCGGACAGTTGATGGGCATCTTCGTTCCTCAGATCGTCGGCGGCGAAGTCCACTTTCTCGAGTCGTACAAGCCTTCGGAGATCGTCGAGACTGCGAAGAAGCAACGCATCAACACCGTAGTCACCGTGCCGCGCGTGTTGGAAACATTGCGCGAAAAGATCCTGCACGACTACGACGGCCTCGCGCGCGATCTCGAAGCCGCTGAAGACCGACACTTTCTGAGAAACTGGTGGGCCTTCAGACGCATCCATCGTGAGTTCGGCTGGCGGTTGTGGGCGTTCATCAGCGGCGGCGCAACACTCGAACCTGAAGTCGAGACTTTCTGGCGACGGCTCGGCTACGCCGTCATTCAAGGCTACGGGATGACGGAGACGGGGTCGCTTACTTCCGTGTCGCATCCGTTTCGCATCGTTCGCGGCTCGATCGGAAAACCTCTCCGCGGTCAGGAACTGAAGCTGGACGAAAACGGCGAGATCCTGGTGCGCGGCGACAGCGTGTCACCCGGATACTGGCGCGGCGACGTACAACCGATCGCAGACGAGCATGGCTGGATTCACACGGGCGACATCGGAGAAGTCGGGCCAAACGGTCATATCTTCTTTCGCGGACGCAGCAAAGACACGATCGTTACAGCGGCCGGAATGAAGATCTATCCGTCTGATCTCGAATCGGTACTGGACCAACAACCGGAGATCAAAGCCAGCGCCGTGATTCCTTACAACGAGACGGAAGCGATGGCGGTCCTGATCCCGAGCGACGCAACCGCCGATCTGAATGCAGCAGTTCAACGCGCGAACGAATCACTAGCGGAGTTTCAGCGCATCCGTCATTGGCGAACCTGGCCGGAGCCAGACTTTCCGCGCACGGCCGGCACGCGAAAGATCATCAAGACCCAGCTCGTGAACCATTCGCGCAGCACAGTATCTCTTCCATCGATCTCGAACCTCGACTCGCTCGGTCGTGTCGAGTTGTTGAGCGCTCTCGAAGATCAATATCAGATCGAACTGGACGAAGCCGCGTTCACGGAGGCAACGACGGTCGAAGAGCTCGAAGAACTGGTACGCAAAGGACAAGCGGACGCCGTCGCCTATCCGTATCCGTCGTGGGCCATGCGTTTCCCGATAACGTTGATTCGCCCGATTGTCTATCACGTCTTCCTGCTGCCGCTCACCTTGATCATGTGTCGTGTGCGCACGAACGGTGTCGAGCGTTTAAAAAACCTGGACGGCCCGGCGCTGATGATTTCGAATCACGTGACCGACGTCGACGCCGCGCTGATTCTGTCGGCACTACCGTTCCGTTGGCGTTTGCGGGTGGCGATCGCGATGTCGGGCGAGACGCTTCGTGAATGGCGTTCCCAAGCAAAACTGAAATATGCGCTCGGCGCCGCTCTTTTCAACGTCTTCTCGTTGCCGAGACAAAGCGGGTTTCGCAAGAGTTTTACTTATGCGGGAGAGGCGGTCGATCGCGGCTGGAGCATCATGATCTTCCCGGAAGGGCATGAAACGAGGGATGGGCGGATGCAGTCATTCAAGGCAGGGATCGGAATGCTGGCGTCGCAACTCAATGTGCCGATAATCCCGATCAAGCTGGATGGATTGTTCGAACTGAAACAGCGACGGCAATTCTTCGTTCGGCCGGGAACTGTTTCAGTCACCTTTGGCGACCCGGTACAGTTCCCACCCGACACGACGCTCGAGGAGATCACTCACGAACTGGAAGCGCGAGTCAGAGACCTATGAACTCGCCGATTCCGAAACTGGTTCTTCCGCGATCTGCGGTCTCGGTGAACGCTTCGACCGGAAGAACGATGTGCGGTCCAACACTCGCTCCTGAAACTCTTCCAGGTACAAATAGATCACGGGCGTGATGTAGAGCGTGATGAACTGCGAAACGATCAGACCGCCAACCACCACCAGCCCGAGCGGCTGCCGCGATGATCCATCGGCACCATAGCCGAGCGCGATCGGTATCGCGCCAAATACCGCCGCCAGGGTCGTCATCAGAATCGGACGGAACCGGTCCATGCTCGCATCGTGAATCGCCTTCTCCGCCGGCTCGCCTGCCTCGACTCGCTGCCGAGCAAAGTCGACGATCATGATGCCGTTCTTCTTCACGATGCCCATCAACATGAACATGCCGACAAACGCGTAGAGCGATGCCTCCTGTCCAAACAACAGGAGCGTCAACAAGCCGCCGACCAACGCAGTCGGCAACGTCGACAGCACCGTCAGCGGATGCACGTAGCTCTCGTAAAGTATCGCCAGGATCACGTACATCACGAACACAGCCAAACCCATCAGGATCGTCAAGCTGGTGACTGTGCGACTGAACGTCTGCGCCTCGCCTTGCAGCTCGCCGCGCAGGCCCGGCGGAACGATCTCCGCCGCCGTCGAGGTGATGTAATTGGTCGCGTCGCCGAGCGCAACGCCGGGTTTCAAGTTGAAAAAGAGCGTCATGCTCGTGAACTGGTTCAAGTGATTGACGACCTGTG
>JBKPNH010000049.1:0-14243 GCA_046732535.1 Acidobacteriota bacterium | reverse complement strand
GAAGCAAATAGGCGCTACGCTCCTGCCCTTCTACACGCTTCGTCTTGCTGCTAATAACTCCCTGGTCTTAGTTCCGGTTTCCAATGCTTCAGAAGTTGGCCTGCGAGCCCCAATCTCATCGGGTGAGTGCGAAATGCTTTTCAAGGCTTTGGCAGATGATTTTTCCTCCCCCGCGAATGATTGGAAGGACCGCTTCAAGGACTTCTCAGAAAAAATGCGCACGGGCGACATCTTCGAAGTAGCAGATGTGCTCAAGCATTTGACCTATCTGAGCAATATCAAACCCCTCTCATTTCGCGAGCAAAGAATGCTCGAACGGTCACGTTACCTGGTAGTTTCGGAGTTGGCTGCGGTCTGCCGCCAGCCGGAATGCAATATCGAGCCGCGTGTCGATCAGGCACTTGCGCGGGCGCGGACTAAACACGATAGGCGTCCGATGCGTACGCGTGCAGCCGGGGCCGCCGCGGGACATTAACCACATTCCTGTCTACATGTGTCCCTCGCTTGCGGGAGGTCGGTGAAAAGGGATTCTTAGATTCCTTTCTATACGTGTCTCCCGCTTGCGAACGGTCAGTGAACACCAATGGTGGTCTGCCTTCGAGTCGTCTCCGTGCTATGATTCTGCACCCCGCACGAGATGGACGAGCTACCAAGTAACTGGTTGAGCCTCATATTCGCCGAAGACGCCACGGCCGCGTCTGCCTTAGGCGTTCCGGTTCTATTAAAACTTCTCTCCGTAATCATTCTGGTTGCGGCGAACGGCTTCTTCGTGGCAGCGGAGTTTGCGCTGGTCGGCGTACGTTCGTCACGCATCGAAACGCTCGCGGCGTCCGGCAGCCGCTCGGCCAAACGGCTGATGAGCCTGCTGAAAAACCTGAACGCTTACCTCTCAGCCTGCCAATTCGGAATCACACTCGCATCGCTTGCACTCGGCTGGGTCGGCGAACCTGCACTCGCCCGCTTGTTGGAAGGCCCACTTTCCGGTCTTCCCTCCGAGGCGTGGCGGCACGGCATCTCCTTCGCGATCGCCTTCACGATCATCACCGCGCTACACATCGTGCTGGGCGAACAGGCGCCCAAGCTGATGGGCCTCGCGCTCGCCGAAAAAGTCGCGCTGGCGATCGCGTTGCCGATGGAACTCTTCTATAGAGTCTTCAGTCTGCCGATCCGCGCGCTCGACTGGGCGAGCGTCCGCACAGTTCAACTTCTCGGAATCAAAGCAACTGCCGAACACGCCTCCACCTACACCGAAGAAGAACTGCGAAAACTGATCGACATCTCGCGCGAGAAAGGACACCTGCGCGCCGAAGAACGCCGCCTGATTCATCGTGTGTTCGAGTTTTCTGACACGCTGGTCCGCGAAGCGATGGTGCCGCGCACGGAGATGGCGGCGATTCCGTCCACCTGTAATCTGGAGGAGATCACGAAAGCGTTCGATCAGCATCGTTACTCGCGTTTGCCCGTCTATAGAGAAACGCTCGACGACGTCTGCGGCTTCATCCACAGCAAGGACGTGATGCCCTACCTGCTCCATCCGGAAAAATTCAAGCTCGAAGATGTTTTGCAACCGCCCCTTTATGTAGTCGATACTGCACGGCTGGAACACGTCCTGCGCCAGATGCAAAAAGCCAAGATGCACTTCGGGTTCGTCATCGACGAACACGGGGGACTCGAAGGAGTCATCACGCTCGAAGATCTGCTCGAAGAGATTGTCGGCGATATTTCCGACGAGCATGATGAAGAAGTAAACGAGCAGATCACCGAGATCGACGAACGTACTTACGTGCTCGACGGCGGACTGGCAGTGCGCGACCTGAACCGTCGATTGAAGCTTTCGGTGCCGGAGTCAGAAGCGTATACGACTGTCGGCGGTTTCCTGATGACTGAGGCCGGACATATGCTGAAAGTGGGAGAAGTGGTGCAGCACGATGGCTTGACGTTCAAGGTCGAAAAGGTCGAGAAACGCCGCGTCATGCGCGTGAAGTTGGAAGTTGTTCATAAGGAAGTTGATGAGACTGACGTCGCGCAGATTGCCAAGTGATTAGTGCCTTTTTGTGGCTGGCTAAATGAACGTAAGGGGAGGTAGAGCATGAGCTTAATCGAGCACGTTCTGGGGCGTGAAATACTCGACTCGCGCGGTAACCCGACCGTAGAAGCGGAAGTAACGCTGGCCGGCGGTGAAGTCGGCCGCGCAGCAGTGCCGTCAGGTGCGTCAACTGGCGAAAACGAAGCAGTCGAGCTTCGCGACGGCGATAAGGATCGTTACCTCGGCAAGGGCGTATCGAAAGCCGTTCACAACGTCAACGAGGTGATCGCACCCGCGCTTGAAGGATACGACGCGCTGGATCAAGCTGAAGTCGATCGCGCGTTGCTCGAGCTTGACGGAACGAAAACCAAGTCGAACCTCGGCGCCAACGCGCTGCTCGCCGTTTCGATGGCGACTGCTCGCGCGGCGGCGGCGTATCTCGAACTTCCCCTGTATCGCTATCTCGGCGGTCCAAATGCCCGCACCTTGCCAGTGCCAATGATGAACATCATCAACGGCGGCGCACACGCCGATAACAACGTCGATTTCCAGGAGTTCATGGTTGTCCCGGTGGGCGCACCGAGTTTTAGCGAGGCGTTGCGAATCGGCGCCGAAGTGTTTCACACACTCAAGAGCGTGTTGAAGAAGAAAGGTTACGCGACGAGCGTCGGCGACGAAGGTGGCTTCGCACCCAATCTCCGGTCCAACGAAGAAGCGATCGAAACGATTCTCGAAGCAATCAATCAGGCCGGTTACAAAACCGGAACCGATTGTCTGCTGGCGCTCGATCCGGCGGCGAGCGAGTTTTACGACGGCACATCGTACGTCTTCAAGAAGAGCGATCAACGAAAGCTGACCAGCGACGAGATGGTCGCGTTTTGGAAAGAATGGTGCGACCGTTATCCGATCATTTCGATCGAAGATGGAATGTCTGAAGGTGATTGGGACGGTTGGAAGTCGATGACTGACGAGCTCGGCAATCGAGTGCAACTCGTCGGCGACGATCTGTTTGTGACTAACACTGAATTTCTGCAAAAAGGGATCGAACTCGGCGTCGCCAATTCGATATTGATCAAAGTCAACCAAATCGGCACGCTTACGGAGACGCTTGACTGCATCAGTCTCGCCCAAACGAACGGCCGCACCGCCATCATCTCGCATCGCTCGGGCGAAACGGAAGATCCGTTCATCGCCGATCTCGCCGTCGCGACAAATGCAGGTCAAATCAAAACCGGTTCCCTTTCGCGAACTGATCGCATCGCAAAATACAATCAGTTGCTGCGCATCGAGGGAGACCTGCGCGACGTGTCACGCTATCCCGGGAAAAAGGCTTTTCACGTAGAGGTGAAGTTTGACTAAACAACGCGCGCCGCTGGCGCCGCCGCTCGCGCTGATCATTATCGACGGCTGGGGCTACTCCGCCGCCCGCGAAGGCAACGCCATCGCTCTCGCCGCCACTCCGTTTTACGACGAGCTCTGCGAGAAGTATCCGCACACGCTTCTCGAAGCGCACGGCACGCGCGTCGGTCTGCCGGCCGGCGTCATGGGAAACTCGGAAGTCGGTCATCTGAACATCGGCTCGGGCCGAGTGATTCGCATGGACGTCTCGCTCGTCGATCACGAGATCGAAACGGGCGACTTTTTCAAGAACCAGGTGCTCATCGACGCCATGCACCACGCGCGCAACGGTCACAAGTCGCTGCATCTGATGGGCCTGATCTCCGACGGCCAGGTACACTCTTCGCTAACTCATCTCTACGCGCTGCTGAAAATGGCTGCGAACGAAGGCGTCGAGCGAGTCTACGTCCACTGCTTTCTCGATGGACGCGACACGCCACCTTCGTCAGGCGCGCAGTACGTCGCGGCGCTGCAAAGAAAAATGCAGGAGATCGGCCGCGGCGAGATCGCTACCGTCGTCGGACGCTACTATGCGATGGATCGCGACAAGCGTTGGGAACGCACCCAACGCGCCTACGATCTGTTGACCAAGGCAATCGGTTTGCGCTCAACGGATCCGCTCGAGGCGATCAACGAGTCGTACCAAAGCGGTGTTACCGACGAGTTTGTCGAGCCGGTCGCGATCGTCCGGAAGGACGGCGCGCCGGTAGCAACGATCGAGAACGGCGACTCCGTGATCTTTTTCAACTTCCGTCCCGACCGCGCGCGGCAATTGACAAGGGCGCTCACAATCCACGGGTTCAATGAATTTCCGGCGGAGGATCTTTCGGACATCGCGTTTGTATGCTTCACGCTCTACGACGCGACGTTCAATCTGCCAATCGCCTTTCCACCGCGCCAGCATCGCAACGTACTGGCCGACGTTTGGGACACATTTCGCGCGCACAACTATCGTCTTGCCGAAACGGAGAAGTACGCCCACGTCACCTACTTCTTCAATGGCGGCGTCGAAAAAGAGCATGAGTGCGAGAAGCGATTGCTGGTCTCTTCGCCGAAGATCGCGACCTACGATCTGCAACCCGAAATGTCGGCTTTCAAAGTGACTGACAAGGTGTTGCGCGCCATCGACGAAGGCGACACCGACGTGTTTGTCGTGAATTTCGCCAATCCCGACATGGTGGGCCACACCGGTAAACTCGATAAGACGATCGAGGCCTGTCAATACGTCGATACCTGTCTCGGCTGGATCACGAAACGCATGCGCGAGGCGAAAGGCATCACGTTGATCACGGCCGATCACGGCAACGCCGAACAGATGATCGATCCCTTAAGCGGCGGCCACCACACAGCGCACACGACCAACCCCGTGCCGTTTCACTTGATTGACGAAGCTTCCATCGGCGTGAAACTGCGAACCGGCGGCGCCCTCGAAGACATCGCGCCAACCCTGCTCGCGCTTCGTAACCTTGAAAAACCCGCCGAGATGACTGGACGCGATCTGCGCGAATTGTAAGTTGTATGTCGAAAGCGACGATCAGATTGTTCTGGCTGCTTCCGCTCTTCTTGTTACTGATCTGCGCAGACACCGCAGACGCCTGCCAGTGTGCTGAGGCTGGTCCACCTTGCCAGGACTTCTGGAAAGCGGACGCTGTTTTCGTGGCGACCGTGACGTCCAAGTCGCCTGTCGTCACGGACGATCGTGAAGTCTTGTCCGTTCGGTTGGCAGCCGAGCAGGTATTCAGGGGCGACCCCGGCGGACGCGACGTGGAGGTAAGGACGGGTTTCGGCGACTCCGATTGTGGTTACCGGTTTGAAAAAGGAAAGCAGTATCTCGTTTACGCTTCGCGTTGGGAAAAGGATCAAAAGCTCTACACGGGCATTTGCAGCCGCACCCGGTTGCTTTCAGAAGCTGAAGAAGACCTCGCGTACCTTCGAAACCTGCCGCGCGAGAATTCGGGCGGAAAGATTCTCGTCGACATCACGAAGTTAACTGTTCCGTTCGACAGGGACGACGGTCCGTTTGACCTCGCTCCGATGCCAGGGCTGCGCGTGATAGCCACTCGCGACAACAAACGTCTCGAAGGAACGACTGACGAAAAGGGCAAGTACGAGTTCACCGGAGTAAGTCCGGGCAAGTACGACGTGCGAGTTTACTTCTCCGACGATCCTAACGATTTCATGGGAGACGAGGTGAACGTTGTCGACCGCGGCTGCGGCAGTTTCTCGATGTTTTATCAGATCGGCGGAAACATTAAGGGAAAAGTCGTCGACGAAAAGGGTCAGCCCGTACCCGGAGTGAAGGTTGATCTGATCCGGCCGGAAGACGCCGGGTCTGACTCGCCAAAGGGCAAGGTGCGATTCACGAAATCCGACGGAAGTTATGAACTGCCCGATGTTCCGCCTGGCAAGTATGTTCTCGGAGTCAATCTCATCGGCAGTTCGAATCCGCACTGTCCTCGCGAACGAACGTATTACCTCAATCCGAAGAACTCGCTTCATGCCGGTTATGTCGAGCTGAAGCCGAGAGAAGTGTTGGAGGATTACGACATCCAACTGGCGCGTGGCGGCGTCGAGCGCGAGATCGACGGAATCGTCGTCTGGCCTGATGGAAAGCCCGCAGTCCGTGCCGCGATCACTCTAACGACAACAGGCGAATCTTATTACGTGGTCGGCAAGCAAACGGGTGTCGATGCACGCGGCCGCTTCGTCTTGAAGGGGATCGAAGGCTGCACTTATCGCGTCAATGCTTTCACCTACGGCGGACGAATCGCCGCAACCAGCGACGTCGTCGAGGAACAACGTCATGCCGAACCGATGACGATTACGTTGACGGAAAAGAAACCTCCGCCGATCAAGTTGACGCTTACCTCGCCCGGCTTCATGCACCACGACGACGAACAACGACGGCCGAAGAACTAAGCTCGAGTGCAATTCGATCCACGCAACATTCTCGTCATTCACTTCGGCCAACTCGGCGACGTCGTGCTCGCACTGCCCGCGTTTCGCGCCATCCGACAGCGTTTTCCCAATGCACGCATCACGGTTGCCGCCGGGAAGCCCGCCAACGAAGTGGTGGCGATGTCCGGTTGCGCCGACGAGATCTACGAAGTCGATCGAGTCAGTCTGCGCGACGGCAACAAGCTCATCTCCATCGGACGCATCGCTAAGTTTGTCCTCCGCGTGCGGCGAGCGAAGTTCGACTTCGTCATCGATCTGCACAGCTTGTCCGAAACCAATCTGCTGGGTTACTTGTCAGGCGCGCCGCACCGGCTTTACTCCCACCGCCCCGGACGGTCGCTCGATTATCTCGCCAACTTCAAACCGCGACCTCCCCGGGAAGAGAACTCGAACCACTTGACTGACCGCTACCTGGACGTTCTGAAGTCGCTGGATATTCATAACGCGAGCCGCGTCCCCGTCATCAAGACGAGCCCTGCCGCGGACTTCGCCGTCGATGCGTTACTGAAAAAGGAGAAGGCGCAGTCAGGCGAACTGCTGGTCGGCCTTTTTCCGGGCGCCGGGAACCCGTCGCGCAAGTGGCCGCTCGAACGCTATGCGCAGGTTGCCGAC
Source organism: Acidobacteriota bacterium (assembly GCA_046732535.1). Taxonomy (GTDB): domain Bacteria; phylum Acidobacteriota; class Blastocatellia; order Pyrinomonadales; family Pyrinomonadaceae; genus PSRF01. The sequence goes on along the minus strand of JBKPNH010000049.1, from coordinate 7,249 downwards.
CACCTGGTCCGCAACGATCGAGTGCGCATCCTCGTGTTTACCGGACCGGAAGAGCGCGAAATGGTGCCGCAGATGCGGATGATCTTTCCCCCAAACACGATTTTTCTCGACCGGCTGACAATCCCTCAGCTCGTTTCGGCCCAAGCTCGGCTTACCGTCCTGATTTCGAACGACACCGGTCCCGCACACCTCGCGGCGGCCGCCGGCGCTCCCGTAATCGTCATTCTCGATATTCCAACGCCGCATAGTTTCGTGGTCCGCGGCGACCAGCACCGCCTGATTTTCTCGGAGCAAATCACGAAAATCACCGTAGACGAGGTCTATCAAGCCGCCCACGAAGTGCTCGCGCTGAGCCGCACCGACAGTCTCTTCTATTCCGAGCAACTCTGACACGCTGGGCGTTTCAGGAACCTCTCTGCCCCCGATCCAAAGTCTGGAAACAGTTAACTATAGACAAACCTCGTTTAACTTCGTTAGTATGAGTTGGGCTCGCCCGGCTGGTTTGCGGCGGTAGGTGAAAGTTAGCGGCCCGGCCTCACGTGAATCTTTCCGAATTTAGCCTGCCTCAGCAGATTTTGGAGACAACAATGTTCACAATGTCGAATCGATTGAGCTACATCACGCTTTGCCTGCTGCTTCTTGCTGCCCCGGCGAGCGCCCAGACGAACCTTACGGCGAAGGCCGGGAATGCCCCAGCCGTAAATGCCCCGGTGGAAAGCGACCGCTCTCGCGATGGCTTGATTGGCCCTGTGCGGCGTGTGCGCACCGAAGTCGCCAAATTAACAACCACCGATGGAAAACAGGTCGAGGCCAAGCACGTGCTGGTCGAACTTGCGGCCTACGACATCAGGGGTAACAAGGTTGAGAACCAGTATTTTCCGATTGCCGGCGCCACTTTGACCGGTAAGGAAGTCTACAAGTACGACGAAAAGGGAAACATCAGTGAGATGACCTTGCTGAATGCCGACGGCTCGCTCCTGAGCAAGGAAATCTACAAGTACGAGTTCGACTTCCTCGGCAACTGGAACAAGATGACGACTTCAGTCGCCGTCGTGGACGGGCGCGGGATCACGTTCGAGCCAAACGAAGTGACGTATCGCTCGATCATGTATTACCTCGACGAGAACATGCTGAAGACGGTGCCGGGAGCGCCGGGCGCTGTTGCTCCGCCCGCCGCCACGAGCCCGGCTCCAGCTCCGGTCACTGCAAGCACGACCAGCAAGCCAACCCCCGAACCGAGAGCCAATAACAGCAGGTCAGGCGACCGCAACAAGAAGTCCGTTGCGCCAGAACTACCTACAGCGTCGAATTCGGCAACGCAAATAGCTACTCTCCCCGTTGAAATGAAGACCACGGGAGTCGCAACCAATCAGCAAGTGATGGTGAACCTTGATGCCGAACCGCCGCCGCCGCCAGGTCCGCGTCCGATCCTGAAACCGATCTCGGGTGGCGTTCTCAACGGCACGGCGCTCGCGCTGCCGGCACCGTTTTATCCCGAAGCAGCAAAACGCATGAGGACTTCGGGCATCGTGACGGTGGAAGTTGTGCTTGATGAAACCGGCAAAGTAGTTTCGGCTAACGCGACCAGTGGTCCAAGCATTCTGCGCGAGGCCGCGGTCCAGGCAGCACTGAAGGCGAGATTCTCTCCCACGAAGCTTTCAGGTCAGCCAGTCAAAGTGTCGGGCACCATCAACTACAAGTTTGCGCTGGTTCCCTAAACCTACCTTCATGGCGCGCCGGTAAGGTCGGCGCGCCATTCTCTCCTCTTTCCAACCTTGAATATCTTCTTCTAGAAGAAGGGACGAGTTCTCATGGCACTAACTGGACACCTCAGTGACCTTTCACTTTCAGAGCTGATCGAGTTTTTCTGCAATCAACGGAAGAGCGGATGTCTTAAGGTTTTGTACCCCAAAGGTGCGGGCTATTTTTACTTGCAGTCCGGATCCGTGGTCGACGCGCGCATCGGCGTGCTGCACGGGATCGACGCGGTTTACTACGCGTTGACGTTGCCGAACGCTGAGTTTGAATTCAACCCCAATACTGAAACTAAGAACCGCACCATCAATCAGCCATGGACGCAGGTCGTGCTCGAGGGTTTGCGACGGTTGGACGAGAACATCTCGCCGGGAGTCGCGTTTCCGCCGGACTACGTTCCGGAACCGGATGAGTTGATGCCGTCGGCGTCAACCGTGGAAGAACCGAAAGAGGAAGTTGAAAGATCGTTTCCGCCGGCGTTTCTTGCGTTTGGGAAAGAAGGTGGAGGAAGTCGTAAACCGATTTTCATCGGCGCGATTGCGGTTGCTTTACTCGCGAGCGTGGCAGTGATTGGCATTCCCGCCGGTTGGTACAAGAGAAGCAGTCCTGCGGCGGCGGCGGCAACGCAGCCGGCAGCCGCTCCGACGCCGGAGAGTACGCAAGCTGAAACCCCCGCGCAGCCGCAACCTGCGGAGTCGACTGCGGAAGCCGCCCCTGGAGAAGATGCGGCTGCATTAGCCGCGAGACGCCAGCGTGAAAAAGAGAAGCGCGCACGTGATGCGGCGCGCGAGGCTGAAGCGACTGGCTCAGCTCCAGCGGCGCAGCCTGCGCCTGAGACTTTGAAGCCTGGTGCGAAGCGAGTGGTCGTGACGGTGACGTATGACGAATCAGGACGCGTGACGCAGGCGTCGGGTGGCGATGCGAACGCGCTGCGGATCGCGCGTCAGAAACGCTTCCCTCCGGGTAAAGCAGGATCAGCGACGGTGTCGATTCCGATCAATTAGTTCTGGTTCTTAAAACTATTTGTGGTCGAGTCCGACGACTCCGAGGATCACGAGCAGTGCTCGTTTGAGACCGAGCTCGCGGCCGCGTGGGTCGTACCATTCGGCGAGCGTGTGTGAACAACCGGACGCACCACCGGCGCCAAGCGTGATCGCCGGAATACCCAACGAGATCGGAAAATTAGAATCGGTTGACGACTGATCGAGCCGCGGCTCGACTCCCATTATCTTCGTAGCTTCCACCGCAACTTCAACCAACGGGGAATCAGCCGGCGTCTCGCCCGTCGGCCTTTCGCCAATCAGATCCAGTTTGAGATCGAGCAACGGATCTCCCGGCCGCTTATTCGCGTTCTCCTCGTCGACTGCCTGCCTGACGGCACGACGGAAAAACGAGTCGAGACGGCGCAACTCAGCATCAGCGCCGGAACGAAGGTCGACGTCCATCGCCGCCTTCTCGGCAATCGAATTCACGCTGGCGCCGCCTTCAACGCGCCCGACATTGAACGTGGTGCGCGGCTCTCGCGGCAGTGGATACGCGGCGAGTCGCGCGATCGCGCGGCCAATCGCATGCACCGGATTCGGCAACCCAAAGTCGCCCCACGAATGTCCGCCCGGTCCACTGATCTCAACTCGATAACGCCGCGAGCCGAGCGCACGATGCGTGATTCGATCCACGCCCGGACCATCAAAACTCAGAAACGCATCGATCTTCTTTGCCCAACGGCCGTGGGTAAACAGATAACGCACGCCGCGCAGGTTTCCCTCGCCTTCTTCGCCCACAGTCCCGACGAACAGGATCGAACCCTCCGGCCGGAGCTGCTCGTTCCGAATCGCCTGCACCAGAGCAATCAGAGCGGCGAGACCACAGCCGTCGTCGGCGATCCCCGGCGCCAGCAAGCGGTCGCCGGACCTGATGACAGTGAAATCTGTTTCCGGTGAAAACACCGTGTCGAGATGCGCGCTCACGACAAGTAACGGCGATCGCGTTCGGCCTTCGAGCAAGCCGAGACAATTCCCCTCCTCGTCGATCTTTACTTCAGTCAGACCCAGTGCTGAAAACTTATCGCGCAAATACTCGGCGCGCGGGCGTTCACCAAATGGGCTCGCCGGAATGGAACAGATCCGGATCTGTTCATCCGTGATTGCTTCTGCGTTCCTTTCGAAGAAATTGAGGGCACGCCCTACTTCAGGAGAGGACAGCAAAGATCTAACGGATGGTGAAGTTTTCAGGATGGAAGACAAATCAGACCAACCTTAGAATCTCGCTCTCTTCGAGGACTCCGTGTGCTGCTTTCGCATGTTCGTAAATGCGGTTGACGAGCGTTTCGTCCGCGGTGATCCCGCGCTTCTCGAGCCAGTAAATCACATTCGACTTGCCGCTCATTGGGCCAATCTCGATCACCTGCTCGAGCCCAAACTCACCCGCCGGCACGCCCGAGTAAACGATGTCGGCCAAATGCTGATCGCCTTTCTTGTAGCTCTTGATGACGGCCGCGGCGTGTACGCCCGTCGCGGTGCGAAATGCGTCGCGTCCAAAAACAGGATAGTTGCACGGCACCGTCCAGTTACAAGCGCGCGAAGCAGTTTCACAATACTCGCCGAGACGCGAGAGATCGTTATCGAGCCAACCGAGCAGCTTGAGATTCACCAGCAACTGATCGAGCGGCGTGTTGCCCACTCTTTCGCCCATGCCGAGTGCGGAACCGTGAACTTGATCGGCGCCGCCCTGGATTGCCGCGAGCGAATTGATCACGCCCAAGCCCCGGTCCTGGTGTCCGTGCCAGTCGAGACGAATGTTGCCGCCCTGCTCGTCGATGATGCTCTTCACGAACTTCACCACCGCGCGCGCGCCGTCCGGCGTCGAATGACCGACTGTGTCGCAGACGCAAACCGCTTTTGCTCCGCAGCGAATGGCCGTTGTGTAGAGCGCGCGAATCGTCTCCGGTTTGGCTCGGGTCGTGTCTTCCGTGACGTACATGACCGGCAACCCCTGGGCGACGGCGAATGAGACTGCTTCCTCGGTCATTTGTAATAAACGATCGAGCGTCCAGTCTTCCGCAAAGAATCGGACGGCCGACGAACCGATGAACGTGCAGGCTTCGATTGGAATGCCGGCGCGCTGCGAGATCTCGGCGATCGGAATGATGTCGTTGCGATGAGTGCGTGCGGCGCAGTTTGGCCGGATCTTCAGTTTCTGTTCCGCGATCTCCCGAGCCAAACGTTCGACGCCGGCGGCGTGTGTTCCGCCGGCTCCCGGCAGGCCGATGTCGGCAGTATCGATACTGAGCGCTTCCATCAAGTGGAGCAGTTCGAGTTTCTGTTCGACTGCGGGCTCCGAGACTGACGGCGACTGCAAACCGTCGCGCAGAGTTTCGTCGTCGATGCCGATATGCCGGTTGGGAGGGGCTAACGAGGGCTCAATCGTGTTCCAATCGTAAACTAATTCTTCGATCGTCATCGAAATCGATTACAGCAACGGCGAAAAGTAAAGTCAAGCACCTCTCTTTGGAGTCACGGGGTAATTCGTTATTATCCGTGTTTTTCAGAACACGGATTATGAAAACAATCGCTCTGGGGTCTGATCGCGCTGCCAAGATCATGGCCGTGCGCGCCAGCGTCGCTCGGGTTGCGGCCATCGACGCGGATTGGGCCAATGCGAACGTCGTCGCCCGGCGTGTAGAAACGACTGTGCCTGCGATGCCGCTGACTGACTGGCAGTTGATGCAGGGAGCGCTGGAACGCGCGCTTGCGGTGCAGGAATCGCTCAAGAGCAGACGGTTGGAAGCGGACATTTACGTCGGGCTTGAAGGCGGGTTTCACTCGGTGTCGATCAATGGAGAGTGGCATACGTTTTTGCGAGGCTGGGCGTATGCGACTGACGGCGAACGAGGCGCGTTTGGGGCCGCGCCGTCGGTGTCAGTGCCGGCGGACATCGTGAAGAGAGTCGTCGAGGGGCGACGCGAGCTCGGGTCGGTGATCGATGAGGTGACCGGAGGCCGAGATGTCCGCAGCAAACAAGGTGCGTGGGGTGTGTTGTCACGCGATCTCGTGACGCGTTCGATGAGTTTTGAACTGGCGCTCATCGCTGCCTTTGCTCCGTTCTACAATCCCAAAATGTATGTTTAATAAAAACCAGAATGGATGAACTAATCGCACAAGTTAACCACGATGAACCGCCGCCACACTCGCGCGCGAATGCGGGTTGGGTCGAGGTGATTGCAGGGTCGATGTTTTCAGGAAAGTCCGAAGAACTGATACGCCGCCTGCGCCGCGCAAAGATCGCACGACAGAAGGTGCAGGTGTTCAAACCCGAGATCGATTCGCGGTTCGCGGAAAATCAGATCGTTTCGCACTCAGAGATGCGGCACGAGTCGGCGAACAGCCGTTCCGCCGCGGAGATACTGGCCAAGGTCGACCCTGACACCGAAGTCGTCGGCATCGACGAAGGTCAGTTTTTCGATAACGACCTCGTCTTTGTGGCTAACGAGCTCGCCGGCCGCGGCGTGCGTGTGATCATCGCCGGACTGGACCAGGACTACACCGGCAAACCATGGGAACCCATGCCGCAACTACTCGCCATCGCCGAGTACATCACCAAGACACACGCGATCTGCATGAAGTGCGGCCGGCCGGCGAACTATTCACAGCGCACCTTCGAATCCGAGGAACGCGTCGCGGTCGGCGCCTCCGACAAGTACGAAGCACGCTGTCGCATGTGCTTCGTGCCTCACGCCGACGCACCCACAGTCCACGAGTGATAACTCAATAAGAAGAGAGTCCGCCGATGACGACGAACGGCGCCCAGTAATAAGGATGACGATCATGAAGCATTTCGATCTGAGCATCGCGCAGTGCCTGCGTCACCGGCTCAGGATCGTGCCGCCGGTGTTTGTGAAAACTGACCATCAGCTCAGCGGTTGCATCGGAATCGACGGGCCAAAGACTCGCCACCGCAGTCGGAACGCCGCGCATTAAGAACGGACGAACTGCACCCACAGCTCCCTCGCCGAGATACTGCCGCTCGATCCCGGTGCTGCACGCCGACAGGATCACCAAACGCATCCGCCGCAGGTCAAGTCGATAGATCTCATGCGCCTGCAAGAACCCATTCACCCCGGCGTCACTCGAAAATTCGTCCTCTTCCGGAGTCAACGGAAACCCCGATAACATTTCCGACTGCTCGTTGATGACATAGTGCATCGCGAAGTGGCCGACGTCGGCTGTTTCGATCTCGGCCCTGATCGCCGATTCGCGCGCTTCGCCGCGCAGCAGCAACTTCGGGTCCTGATAAGAACGCGAAACTTCCCGCGCTTCGCCGACACTGGCGGGCAAGTCGCGAACCCAATCAAACTTTTCGCGATTGAAACTCGGATTGCCGACGCTGAGGAGCTTCTCCTCCATGCGTCCGGCTTTGCGGTCGGCAGCATTAGTCAAGTAAACGAAGACGCTGGAACTAGGCGCGACGCACAGCCGGTAGTCTGTCTCTTATACAC
>JBKPNH010000048.1:0-12698 GCA_046732535.1 Acidobacteriota bacterium | reverse complement strand
TGTCTGGTCTGCACCGCTCGCCGTACACTGGTTTCTCGACTGAGTTCACCGAGTATCGACAATACAACCCGGGCGACGATCTGCGTTACCTCGACTGGCGACTGCTCGGCCGCACCGATCGGTATTTCATCAAGAAGTATCGCGCTGACACGAACACGCAGTGTCATATCCTGATCGACACCAGCGCCTCGATGAACTACGCGCACTCGACTTCGGTGACGAAACTCCAGTACGCGCAATTCCTCGCCGGCTCACTGGCGTATCTCCTGAACCGGCAGCAGGACGCCGTCGGCCTCGTCGCATTCTCCGAGGACGTCCACACGCACGTCCCTGCGCGCAATCGCACCGGCCACATGCGCACGATCTTCGGCACGCTGTCGCTGCTCCAGGCCGGCGGCGAAACGCGTCTCGCCGAATCGCTTCATAAACTGGCGGAGATCCTGACGCGGCGCGGCATCGTAGTGCTCATCTCAGACTTTTACGATCAACCTGACCGTCTTAAAGAAGCGTTTCAGCATCTACGTTTCAAAGGACACGACCTGGTCGCTTTTCACGTGCTCGATCAAAACGAGCTGGATTTCAATTTCGACGATCCGGTGTTGTTGCTCGAAGACGCGGAGACGCAGGAACAGATGCCGGTGCTGCCGGACATCGTGATGGACGGCTATCGCGAGCGCATGAGAAAGCACGTCGAAGAGATGCGTGAGTGTGCGGCGGCAAATCACGTCGACTACGAATTGTTGACGACGAAACAACCGCTCGATTTTGCCTTGTTCTCGTTCTTGTCCCGGCGCGCCGGGAAATAGAGGTCAAATAGAGGGCAATAGACGTATTGACCGATGTCATTCTTAACGCCACTATTTTTTCTTGGTGTCGCGGCATTGGCCGCTCCGATACTCGTGCACCTTGTGCGACGCACACGCGCGCGTAAGGTCCAGTTCCCCGCTCTCGTGTTCGTCCGCCAGGTTCCGCAACGCACGATTCGCCGGCGCACGCTCCACAACATATTTCTGATGCTGCTTCGCTGTCTCGCGATCCTGTTGATCGTGATCGCGTTTACGCGTCCGTTCTTCAGCGGCGGCAGCGCGGCGAAACAATCGAACGCCGCGGGCGCTACCGTCATTCTCGTCGACAGTTCGTTGAGCATGAGACGCGAGCCGCTCTTTTCGGAAGCAATGAAACGCGCCGAAGCCGCCGTTGACGACGCGCGAAACGACGAGCAGATCGCGCTCCTCACTTTCGACAAACGTTACACGGTCATTAATCGCTTTACCGCCGACAAGAGCCGGCTGCGAATGGCGATCAGGACGTTGGGCGCAGGTTGGGATGGAACTGATTACGAACAAGCACTACGCGGCGCGGAGTCGTTACTCGGCGAGATCGAGACGAGCGGCCCGAAGCGCATCGTCATGATCTCGGATTTTCAGCAACCGGGTTGGGCCCAGAACACCGCCACGTTCAAACTCGCTAACAGCACAGAGCTGATACCGATGGACGTCACCGGCAACGATCCGGCTCCGAACATCGCGATCACCAACGTCGAGGCGCGCGGCGTGGTTTTCGGTCAGAAGTATCTCGAGAAACTCGCGGTCCACGTCAGCAACTTCGGCGACACACCGCGCGATCACATTCAGGTCGACTTTCAGATCAACGAGCAGACAGTCGAGAAACGAGACATCAGTCTCAACAGCCGCGACACAAGATTGATCGAGTTCAGCGGTTTCAATCTGAACGAAGGCGCCAATCGCTGCACGATCGACATCGTGTCCGGCGACTTCGCTCCCGACAATCGTTTCTACTTCACGCTGTGGCGCGAGACGCCTGCGAAAGCGTTGATCGTCGAGAGCGCGTCGCGCGGCCAGAGCGACAGTCTGCATCTGCAAAGCGCGTTGACGACCAACGACGATCTGCCGTTCACGTTCACGTTGAAGAGCACGGGCTCGGTCGATCCGACGAGCATTCCGGAATACTCGCTCGTCGTACTCAACGATGCCGGCCCGATCAGCGGCGGGCTCGCCGACGCGCTGACGAAGTTCGTCGAGGCAGGCGGTCAGATGATCGTCTCGACCGGACCACGAACTACGACCGATGGTCTCAATTCACTTCAGCGCATCATGCCGGCGATGCTTCGTGAAGCCGTGCAGACAAAGGCCGGCGAGAGTGTCGCCATCACGAACGTGAAGTTTGATCATCCGATCTTCGAAGTCTTTCAGGAAAGTGGACGGCTCGCCGCAGCGCACGTGATCGGTTACTTCCGTTCTGAGCCCGGCACGACCGCGAGCGTGCTCGCTCGTTACGAAGACGGCAGTCCGGCATTAATCGAGTCGCGCACCGGCAAAGGCCGCGTGATGTTGTTCACGTCTTCGCTTGGGCCAAGTTGGAATGATCTGCCGTTGACGCCGCTCTACCTGCCGTTCATTCATCAGATGGTCCGATACGCAGGCGCGCGCGAAGAGAATCCCTGGTACGGCCTGGGCCAAACGTTCACTGTCCGCAAAGAAGCGAACGGGCAGCCGCCGGCGGTAGACACGCCGGCAGGCGCGCGGTTGTCTGAAACGCGAAACACGCCGGACGGCGATCTGCTGGTGACCGCGCGCGAGCCGGGTTTCTATCGTCTTCGCTACAGCTCGCAACCCGGCTTCGCAGCCGTGGACAGTGACGGCGCCGAAGGCGATTTCACCAAGTTGAACTTCGGCGAGTTCATCTCAGCCATGACCGGCGGTGCGGGCGCTGCCGAAGGAAGCGAAGCGAATAGAGGCCTCAGCGGCGAGGAAGTTGAAGGACGGCAAAGAGTGTGGTGGTCGTTGTTGTTTGCGGCGCTATTGCTCTTGCTGGCGGAATCCGTATTGGCGCGGCGAACAAAAATGGTGAAAATGGTCGGGTAACAAAGACGGGAGTACCGTAATGAGCCATGAAACCAACCTATTGCAGGATCTGTTACGCAAAGCGAGATCGCGACGGCAACTGTTGCTTTCACTGCGAGGAGCGGCAATCAGCGTCGGCGTCGTGGCAGTGGTCCTGCTGCTGACGGGCTGGGCCGCGCATCGTTATCGTTACAATGGCGCGGCGCTGATCGTCCTGCGCGTCGGCGCGCTGCTCACCGTTCTTGCCACGATCTATTTCGCACTGGTTCGACCGCTGCTCAAACGCATCAGCGACGCACGGCTCGCGCGTCTGATAGAAGAGCGATCGTTCGGCACTGAAGATCGCCTGGTCACGGCAGTCGAACTCTCCAACGACGCGCACCACATCTCGCCCGCGATCGTCAATCGTCTCTATCGCGACGCCAACGACGTTTCCGCCACGCTCGACGTGCGCAACGTGATTCGCCGTTCGCGTCTCCTGATGTACGGCGGCGCGGCGCTCGCCAGTCTTCTGCTCTTTGCCGGCGTGCTCAAGTGGGGACCGCGCGAGATCTCCCAGGGCGTCGCACAACTCGTCACGCCTACGACGCTCGCCGCTACAACCAACGCGATGAGCATCAAGGTGAAGCCGGGCACTGCGCGGGTGCCGAAAGGTTCCGATCAGGACGTCACCGCCACCCTCGTCAATTTCGACTCGCAAACCGTAACCATTTTCGCGCGGCCACTTGGCTCGAAAGACGACTTCCAGGGCCAGACTATGGAGCCCGCCAAAGCACGCAGCGACTTCCGTTTCTCGATCTTCAACATTCAGGACTCGATGGAATACTTCGTCGAGTCGAACAACATTCGTTCGGACGTCTACAAGCTCAACGTCGTCGATCTGCCCTACGTCAAGCAGCTCGACCTCGTGCTCAACTTCCCCGCGTTCACAAACCTGCCGAGTAAGGCTATCGAAGACGGTGGCGACATCGCCGCGTTGAAAGGAACCGCGACGACGATCACGGCGAAACTCACCGGCAAAGTTCGCGCGGCGCGCATCGTCTTTTCCGACGGCAAGAAAGTCGAGATGAAGCAGCAGGGCGCTGATTTTGTCGGCGAACTGACTGTCACCGGCGACACGAGTTACTACATCGAGCTGGTCAGCACTGACGGCGAAGCGTATCGCGGGTCGAACGAGTACGACGTCTCAGTGCTCGTCGATCAACCACCGACGATCTCGTTCGATAAACCGGGGCGCGACAAGAAGGCGACGAATCTCGAAGAGGTGTTCACCCAGGCTCGCGCTGAAGACGACTACGGCGTGGTCTCGATGGACCTCCACTTCTCCATCAACGGCGGCGAAGAGAAACGAGTCAACCTGCAACAACTGGCGCGCGATTCGGCGCGCTCGCTCAGCGGCGCGTACACGTTCTTCCTCGAGGAATACAATCTCAAACCCGGCGATTTCATCTCTTACTACGCGAAGGCCCGCGACGCCGCCAACGAATCGACCAGCGACATCTACTTCATCGAAGTGAAGCCGTTCGAGATGGAGTACAAGCAGGCACAGCAGCAAGGCGGCGGCGGCGGACAAGGCGGCGAGCAGGACCAGAACGCGCTCTCGCGACGCCAGAAAGATCTGATCGCGGCCACACACAAGCTCATCCGTGAAGGCGAGAAGTACACGGAGCAGGAACGCAAAGATGGTTACGAGGCCGTCGCAGCCGGCCAGGAAAAGCTACGCACCGATACGCTCGAGTTTCTCGATCGCATGGGCCGCCGTCTCGGCGGCACTGACGGACAAAAGCAGGTCGCGGAAATGGCCGAGCACCTGAAACAAGCCGCGAAAGAGATGGAAGGCGCGCCTCCGCCGCTCCGCAAAGAAGCGGGCAAGGATGCGCTGCCGCCCGAACAGCGCGCGCTCCAACGTCTACTCGCGGCCGACGCCATCTTTCGTGAAGTGCAAGTCGCTTTCGGAAATCAGAGCAACGGCGGAGGTGGTGGTGGCGGCGAGCGCGAACAACAGGAGCTCGCCGGTCTCTTCGAACTGGAGCTCGACAAAATGAAGAACCAGTACGAGACCGTGCAGCGCGCTCAACAGCAGCAGGCCGAACAACAGAAGAGCGAAGCCGAACGCCGCCTCGAAGAGCTTGCCCGCCGCCAGCAAGCGGCCCTCGAAGAGCAACGTCGCCGCCAACAGATGTCCGGTGGCGGCTCCAGCAGCAATCAACGAATGCAGCAGGAGATGATCGAGGAAACGCGAAAAGCGGCCCGCGAGTTGGAACGTCTGTCTCGCGAACGGCGCGATCCGCAGATGCAGCAGTTGGCCCAGCAGCTCAACCAGACAGCGGACGAGATGCAGAAGGCGCAAGCATCGGCACGCGGCAACTCCGGCGAGTCGATCGCGCAGAACAAGCGCGCGCTCGATCGTTTGCAGCAAGCACAGCAACGACTTCAGCAGATGAACGGTTCCCCCCAGCAGCGCGGCGGGCAAAGCGGCTCGTCCGGACGCCAGCAACAGATCTCGGATCTGCGTCAGCGTGCGGCACAAGCTGCGTCGCGCCAACGCGAGATCGCGAAAGACATAGAAAACCTGTCGCGACGCGGCGGACAGAACGCGCAGGACGAAAACTCCCGCAAGGCGCGCGAGCAACTCGCTGAACGAAAAGACACGCTGGCCGAGACGGTCGCGAATCTGCAACAGGATCTCGAACAGTCAGCCCGCGCGATGGGCCAGGGCGGCCAGGGACAACAACGCACAGCGCGGCAACTGAAAGATGCCGCGGATTCACTGGCGCGCGATCGCGTCGCCGAACGCATTCGTGAGAGTAAACAGTCTCTCAACGGCGGCCAGCAGGGCGCCGGACGTAATGACGAACGGGCGATCCAGAGCAGTCTCAACAACGTTTCCGAACGGCTGCAAGCAGCGGAGCAAAGCGCGCGCGGCGGGAATGGTTCCAGCGCCGAGGAAAACCTGGACCGTACGCGTCAACTCGCGGACAACCTGGATTCGCTGCGTCGTCGTTTGGATGAGCGACGCAACGGCCAACAACGTGGCAATCAGCAAGGTCAAAATCAACAAGGGCAACAACAAGGACAACAGCAGGGCCAGAGCGGCCAGGAAGGTCAACAGGGCCAACGCGGTCAGCAAGGTCAGCAAGGTCAACAAGGCAAAGAAGGTCAACAGGGCCAATCGGGACAGCAGGGACAGTCGGGACAGCAGGGACAGTCGGGACAGCAGGGACAGTCGGGACAGCAGGGACAGTCGGGACAGCAGGGACAGTCGGGACAACAACAGGGTTCGCAAAGCGGTCAACAGCAAGGCGGCCAACAAGCCGGCGGCACGCAGAATGGCGGCGGCGACCGCAACGGAAATCGTCTTGGCCCGCAATGGGGACCGGTCGGCGACGGATGGGGCGACAATCGCCAGTTCTCCGCCGAAATACGCGAACGTTTGCGCGAAGCGCAAGACCTGCGACGTGAGTGGGGCACGACCGGTTTGGGCGCCGGTCGTCTCGACGAAGTGATCGAGGAACTCAGGCGTTTGGCCGACGGCCGCATGGAAGGCGACGCCGCCACCGCCTCGTATCTCAAAGCCGACGTCGTCGAACCTCTGCGACAGCTCGAGTTGGAATTGAGCCGGCACTTGCAGCAACAGAGCGGCCGCACAAACCTGCGGTTACGAGACGAAGGCGCGGCGCCCGAGAAGTATCGCCGCGCGGTCGAAGAGTACTATCGGAGATTGTCCGGCGCCCGGACGAAACAGTAATTAATTATGAAGTTCATTTTGTTAATACTCGTGCTCGTGGCGCTGCTGATTCCAACGGTGGGACAGAACCAGCTCGATCAGTTCGGCAACTTCCGCCAGCGTCGCCGTCAGCCGTCATTAGAAGCTGACTCGGGCGCGTCGTTCGGCGAGTACACGTTCGTTCGCACGATCTACCAATCGCCGTTCCGCGGTTACGGGCGGCGCGGGTACGGCGGCGGCACGTGGACCACCGACTATCCCGAAGCCGACAACAACTTCATCGTCGGTCTGCGCGAATGGGCCGGCACCAACCTCAAGATCGCGCCGCGTCCTGAAGCACTCGAAATCATGGACGAGCGCATCTTCGATTATCCGATCCTCTACGTCGTCGAACCAGGATTCATGGAGTTGACCGACGAGCAAGGCGCGCGCTTACGCGAGTACCTGGCGCGCGGCGGTTTCATCTTCCTCGACGATTTCTGGGGCGAGTATGAGTGGCAGAACGTGCAGGAACAGTTTCAGAAGATCGTGCCGGAGTATGAGATCAAGGACCTGCCGTTGAGCCATCCGATCTTTCACGCGTACCTCGACGTGGAAGAGGTCGTGCAAGTGCCGAACGTGTACAACGCGCAGCGCGGGATCACTTCAGAGAAAGGCGGCATCGTTCCGCACTACATGGGGATCGAGAACAAGAATGGACGACTCGTAGCGTTCATCGCGCGCAACTGCGACCTCGGCGATGCGTGGGAGTGGATCAACGATCCTTCTTATCCGGTGAAGTACGGCTTGCCTGCTTACAAGGTGGGAATCAACGTCGTCATCTACGCGATGAGTCACTGAGATGATTTTGCCGGCGCGGCAACCGTTAGTTCAATCTGCTTCTCTTCCTTGCTCTGCAACGTAATCCTTCGCGCGTTCGCAGCGTGCGCTCGCACATAGTCCTCGATCTTCTGCACCGGCCGGTTTCGCGCGTCCCAAGTGAAAACGAGGTAATCTCCTGGCGGACATTGCAATGAGAACGCGCCATTCGGGTCCGCAGTCGTAAACACCGGTAAACTCTGCAAGTGCCACAACGCCGGATCGGCCCGGACGAATAACACACCCGCGCCGGCCGCCGGCGATTCGCCCTCGCTTAACGAAACCCGACCTGTAACAGTCGCCAATCCCGTGCCGAGCGTGACACGAACACCCATAACCTCAACGCCTTCCTCCATTCGCAAAGGCTCACGCATCAAATCCTGACTTCCCAGCGTGATCGACTTCAGGTACAAGTCAGCGTGCCGAGGAACGTCGACGTCGATAAATATCTCACCCGCTGGAATAGCCTCGATCATGAAACTCCCATCGGGGCGGCTCTCTCGCGGCATGCTCAGTAGAAACGAATCTACGCCTTTCTGATTGATGCTGACGCCGACCGACCTCGTCGGAGCCAAATCTTCGCCAACCACCATGCCCAAAATGCGACCGCCGTTGGACAACTCTATCGTAACGTTCTTTAGATCTTCCTGGTCCACTGTTAATTCAAGTTGTCGATAAACAAAGCGCTCCGGGTCGCTTGTTGGCGGCGGAGCTGCGGGATCTTTGTCGTTGCTCTTCTCATTCGAGTCGTCAGGTTCGCGTGGCTGCGCGAACGCAGTGACGGTGTAGGTCCCCGGCGGCAGATCCTTAAAGCTCCATTCTCCTTTGTCGCTAACTTTACTCGTGGCCGGCAGACTCATCGTTAGTAACGGCAAGACTGTAAACATGGCCCCGTTTTCATCTTCGCGACCAGCCAATGAACGGAGGAGAGTCGCGAAGGAGACGTCGACGCTCGGAGCGTCTTTGCGGCGTAACGTCACCCCGCCTTCGGTGATCGTCTCGCTGCTTCCGCGCCATTTGACGATTCCGGAGATCTCACGCAGCACGTCTTCATTGAGCGTGAAATTTACGTCCGTCACTTCCGATCCCGATTGGATCGGAATCGCTTTAGCCTCGGCCAGCGTCCTGACGCCGGGATAAAACGCGTTGGCAAGACCTCCTTCTCGCTCATTGACCCTGGTGGTCGACGTTTCGCCATTCGCCAGCCCGACAAAATATTCGCCATCAGGTAGACCATCGAGCCGATACATGCCGCGATCGTTCGTCATCACCGGCGGTGAGAAATACGGCGCCACGACTTCGCCCTTGCGGCGATAAATCATGACGCGAGCTCTCACGACCGGTTCCTTATCGTCATAAGTAACCGTGCCTTTAATTGTGCCCGCGCGGACGGCCTTGATCTCGCAGCGGCTCGCGTTCTTTCCGTCTACAGTGACGCGCGTGTATTCGATATCGTTAGAGCCACCTATTCCGAGCTCAGTGATCGAGAACGCTGACAGCGGTGAGAGAATCCCGGGCGCGTCTGCCACCACGAAGTAAGTACCGCCGGCAACGCCGTCGAACCTGAATTCACCGCGAGCATTGGCTGGCGAAACTCTAAGTGAATTACGGTTGACGTCGCTGTACAACATCACGCTGGCACGGCGTACGGGCCGTCCAGTGTCGTAATAGATCACGCGTCCGCTGATGATCGAATTGCCCGTTGGCTTCGACTCCTGCTCCTGCGCTGCCCCGATTAAAGGAAAGCAAATAAGGGTGAGCAGAATCCAAGTTACTGATTTATGAGACAGCATTTGGGCTAATTCGATCCGGCGGACACGGTCGGGCCTTTGAGTTTTTCGCCGGCCTTTACCTTCACGCGTTCAAACTTCTTATTGTCTTTCTTGAAATAGTCTTCGTCGATGGGTGATGCCAGTTGCTTTATCTCGCCGTAGGTAACGGCGGTCAGAAAATACTCTCCCGGCGCACAACTGACGACAAACTTGCCTTCTGCATCCGGTCGCGCGGTCAGCAGGCGGCGGCTGAATCGGCGAGTCGCGTCATTTGCCGGTGCCAGGATAATTATCGCATCGCGAAGTTCAGCCTTCTTCGCTGAGTCATCAGGAATCGCGAGCCGTCCTTCGACGGTTGCGAAGTCAGTGCCGAGCGAAATTGTGACGTCCTCAATTGCCGACTCGCCTTGCACTTTCAACGGCGACTGCGTGAGGTCTACGCCTTTTCTGGTTATCGATTTGACGTAATACTCCTGATTGTCCGCTACCGACACTCCGATCGTGTATTTACCGGCCGCTAGACCAAGGATCGAAAAAGTTCCATCGTCCCGCACATACCCGGTCTGTAGATCCTTCGCGGATTCGAGCTTTTTCGAAATCGGTTGTGCGGAAACTCTATAAGATCTCTTCGGCGGCTTTCCGTCTACCGTTATTCTTCCACTGATACTTCCACCTTGCGAAAGCTTTGTATCGGGAACGACGACGTCATCATGCTCAACTCGGACACGAATGCGCTTGGGAGCGACGGGGATCTGCTCGGTATCATCATCTTGCCCAACCCGTACCGAACCGCCGAACCGTATGAAATATTCTCCCGCGGGAACTCCCTGCACCTCCCACTTGCCCATATCATCCGATAGGAGGGCGGCGTTTGATTCCGGATCGGAGTATGCGATTTCGTCGGTGCGTTCGATCTTGATCTCGGCAGAAGCGGCGGGCTCGTTGTCCTTCCCAAAGATTAGTGTGCCGGAGATCGTATGGGCCGGGCGATCCGGCATACGAATGTCCACGCCCGTCGACTCACTGCCTTCGATCACACTCACGGCCTGCGCATCGTCGATACTGGTTGCAGCAGGATAGTAGACGGCCATTAAGTAACCGTTCGAGTACGCGCCTTCCTCCGGCTGCGATTCGCCGTCGTAACGGAGGCTCCCTTCGGAAACGCGCACGAGGTACTCTCCCGCAACCAAACCAGCAACGCGATAGACGCCGCTCGGATCGGTCTTGAACTCTCTGTCTGTTGAATGCTGGTACCACGGCGATTCAAGCGGCGTCCACTTCCCGTTTTCACGTTTGAACAATCTGAGGTCGGCGTTCGCCACTGGTTGATCGTCTTCGGTCACGACACGGCCTGTTATCACTCCGCCGCGCACCGCCTGCACCTTCACCTCAACGCTGTCCGTTCCGTTTACGACCGCTTCGGTGAAGGACTCTCCGGACAATCTGAGTTGCGTCACCATTGGACCAGTGGCTCCCGGAAGGCGACGTGGTCGCAGAATCCCGGGTGAGGTGACGAATACGACGTAGCGGCCCGCCGGAACATGCTCGAGCACGAATTCGCCGTGACGGTTCGTCACGATGAAACTCGGCCACGCGCCGGCACCTTCGTCGTCGAGCACGGATACAACGGCATATCTAACTGGACGGCCAGTGTCGGCATAGGTAACAACGCCGCGGATCGTCGAGTTTCCGCGTTTTTCCGGTGCTGATGGAATGTCACCCAGGCGAGCCGGACGATCCTGGATCGCAAGACACAGCGCAAGCGCCGCAAAGAAAGTGGAGATTGTCTGGGCCGTAAGGCTCATCAATCGAAGTTTAACCTAACTTCTCCTTCTTGTGCTTTTTCACCTTCATCTGGTCGTGCCCAACGTGGTATGCGATGTATTCGCTCGGCTTGTAGAGCTCGTCGCGGATGAAGTTTCGATCGTCATCGTTCTTTAGATCACTTTTAGACACTCGAAATACCTTTTTGCGGTTGGATTGTTAGCCACGCATGCGTTCGCGCTCAACTCTGTCACGCACGTCGCGATCGTCGTAGACGTCCATGAAGAGATACTTGCGCCATTCGGCTCGGGCTTCCGCGTAATGGCAAAGCACGACTCGCTCCAGCTTCACACGCAGTGCTGACTGCGAAGTAAGCAGCGGCATTCGCGCTTCAGACGGAGTGCGGTTGCCCTTGCGGTTGTTGCACGCAACACACGCTGTGACGATGTTCACCGGCGAGTTATCGCCGCCACGAGAACGCGGCAGAATGTGGTCCAACGTCAGTTCGCCTGCCGTGTTTTTCACGCCGCAGTACTGGCAGCGAAACTTGTCGCGCATGTAAATCCGCGTGCGCTTCATGCCTGACGCTTCACGGCGCTGGCGCACATTGATGTAAACGCGTCGACGGATTACGGACGGGATCGGAAACGCGGCCCGCGCCGAACGCAGCACGCGTTCGCCGTCGAGCTCTTCGATCGTCACCGTCTCTTTGATTGTCATGATCACCGCTCGTGCGACACTGACAGTGCCGAGCGGTTCGTAAGTTTGGTTTAGCAAAAGTACTCGTCCATCGAGTGCCATCACCCGGCACCTCCTTTTCTTAAATGTTGAAAAGGGCAGCATGGAGTCCGCCCTTTGCTGACTTCCTGGTGATTGATGGGATCAATGTTTCTCTTCCTCAGAAATGGGCACACGCGCGCACGGGCACGGTCCCGCCTCGTTAGAATTCGGATCACCTCCTTCTTTTGTTGGGTTTGTTGCTGGGGTGAGTTTGGGGTGTGAGGACTTTGAGAGCTCTATCCTTTTACACAAACGACCTGCTTGATCTCGGCGACGACTTCAACCAGATCTTCCTGGTTTTTCATCACCGTCTCGATCGACTTGTAAGCACCTGGAATCTCGTCCAGCACGCCCAGGTCTTTGCGGCATTCAACGCCCGCCGTCTGGCGCTCGAGGTCTTCCTTCGTAAAGTTTCGCTTGGCTGCGCCGCGCGAAAGCTTACGTCCTGCGCCGTGCGAGCAGGAGTTGAAACTCTCCGGCAGCCCGCGGCCCTTTACGATGAACGACTTCGCGCCCATCGATCCGGGAATGATGCCGTAGGTTCCTGCCGCGGCGTTGATCGCTCCTTTGCGCGTGACAAACACCTGTTCGCCGTAGTGCTGCTCGAGAGCGACGTAGTTGTGATGACAGTTGACCGCCAGCTCCGGCTTGAACGGCTGGCGATGATTGAACATCTTGTTGAATACCTTCAACAGACGCGTCATCATGATCTCGCGGTTCTTCATCGCGTAACGCTGCGCCCACTCGAGGTCTTTCCAGTACGCCTTGAATTCGGGCGTGCCGGAAATGAAGTAAGCGAGGTCGGGATCCGGCAACTCACTCAAACGCCACAAGCTCTTCGCGGTCGATATGTGACGCTCGGCGAGTTCTTTGCCGATGTTGCGCGAGCCTGAGTGCAGCATCAACCAAACGAAGTTTTCCGTGTCGAGGCAA
>JBKPNH010000047.1:0-74872 GCA_046732535.1 Acidobacteriota bacterium | reverse complement strand
ACTTCTGGACCCGCGAAAGCCGCCCGCGTGACACTTCACTCGACACACTGCGCCGCGCACTCCTCCAGGCGCTGCTCGAAAAAGGCCTCGTCAACGAACGCCAGATCCAGGAAATGCTCGCCGAGAATGAAGGCAAGTACAAAGGTTCGTTACTCGAAGAACTGCTGAATCAACTCATCGAGCGGCTCGTTGAAGAAGGCTATCTGACTCTTAGCGAACAACCACAACAAACGAACGAGCAACAGCGCCGCAACGGCGGCCAGGGCGAAATCTCCGAACCCTTGCCGCGAAACGTTCATTTCGAACTCACCGAAAAGGGGCTCGACTTCCTCGGCTACAAAACGCTGCGAAACCTGCTCGGCAGTTTCGGCAAAAGCGCCGCCGGCCGTCATGACACTTCTTATCTTTCAACCGGTGTCGAAGCAGCCGCCGCCAGCAAACCCTACGAGTTTGGCGACACGATCAATCTCGACGTCAACACGACGCTGCTCTCCGCAATCCAGCGCGAGGGTTTGCAAGTGCCGCTGAATCTCGAGTACGGCGACTTGCACGTCCATCAGTGCGACTATCAATCATCGTGCGCCACGGTCGTGATGCTCGACTGTTCCCATTCGATGATCCTCTACGGCGAGGATCGCTTTACGCCGGCGAAGAAAGTCGCGCTTGCGATGTCGCACCTCATTCGTACGCAGTATCCGGGCGATTCGCTCAAAGTCGTTCTTTTTCACGACGCGGCGGAAGAGTTGCCGCTGGGCAAACTCGCCACCACGCACGTCGGGCCGTATCACACCAACACCGCTGAAGGTCTGCGTCTTTCCCGGCGTCTACTCCAGGCGCAACGAAAAGAGATGAAGCAGATCGTGATGGTCACGGACGGCAAACCGACGGCATGCTTCGTCGGACAGGATTCCCCCCTCTTCGGGTCGCGCAAGACCCGTGAAACAAGCAACAATCCATCCCCGACTCGCCGCCTGTACAAGAATTCGATGGGCGGCGATCCGTTAGTCATGGCCGAGACGTTCAAAGAAGTACAGGCCTGCCGCAAAGCCGGTATAATGATTAACACTTTCATGCTCGCTAGCGACTATTACCTGGTCGAATTTGTGAAGCAAATGACTGCCATGACCAACGGCAAGGCTTACTTCGCAAATCCTGAAAACCTGTCGCAGTTTGTGCTGATAGATTTTCTCCGCCGCCGAACTCGTCGCGTCCGCTAGTCTGAAAACCGATAGTCGCCCGATAATCGAAGCCCGATAGTTCTGTTAGCGCATTAAATAGAAAGCTACCCGTGTTTCCCCAGAGTACAAGCTCGCGCAAACGGCGCGTCTTTTTGCCCTATCTCATTCTCCTGCTGGGCATCTGTTTCACCGTTCTCGTTTATTACTACTTTTCCAAACTCACCTACGAACAGGACCTGAGTCGCTTTCAGAAGTCGGTCCAGGAGATCCAGGACAACATTCGACTGCGAGTGCAAACATCCGTCGCCTTGCTGCGCGCGGCCACGGGTCTCTTTGCCGCCAGTGATTCGGTGAAGATAGAAGAGTTTGACAGCTTCGTTAAGCAGATCGAGTTGGAGAAGAATTATCCCGGCATTTACGGCATCGGCTTCTCGCGACGATTCACCCGGGAAGAACTGCCTACCGTGGTTGCGGAAATGCGCCGTTCGGGCTTTCCGGATTTCAAAGTCACACCCGATTACGGTCGTGACGAATACCACGCCATCGTTTATTTGCAGCCGCAGAATGACCGGAACAGGTTGGCGATAGGTTATGACATGTTTACCGAAGCGGTGCGGCGTGAAGCGATGGTGCGCGCTCGTGACAGTGGCGCGCCGGCGGCTGCCGGCCGTGTTACCCTGATCCAGGAGAAAGCCAATCCAAATAACGAGCAGCAACCAGGTTTTTTGATATACGCGCCGGTCTATCGAAAAAACGCGCCCATCTCAAATGAGACTGAACGGCGCAACGCGCTCGTCGGTTTTGTTTACAGCCCGTATCGCGTCCACAACTTTCTGGAGACGATTTCGCTACAGAAGCATTACGACGTAAGCTTTGAAGTGTACGACGGAGCTGAAGTAAAACCGGAAAACCTCCTTCACTCCACAACTGACCCTCGTTCAACTTACGGCCCTCGTTTCAGGATCACACGGACCGAAGACGTCGCGGGCCGACCATGGACCATCGCGTTTGCCACCAAGCCGTCCTTCGAAGCAGGCTCCAATAGTTCGTTGAGCAAGTACACGCTCATCATCGGCGCGTTGCTGAGTCTTTTGTTCTTCGCCGTGAGCCGTGCGCAGGTGATTGCTCGCATGAGCGCCGAACGTGCGGCTGCTGGACTGAAAGAATCAGAGTCGACCGTTAGAAAAACTCTTGCCGAACGCGAGCAGGCGGAAGACGCTTTGCGCAAGGCAGACCAGCGCGCACTGCTCGAATATGAAAAACTACTCGAAAGAATCTCGGCCCTGGCGCAGGCGTTGGGAACGGCCAGGGAACTGACGGCGATCTTCCGCGCACTGCGCGAGTTCACCGATGTTTCCGTCCCGTGCGACGGCTTTTTCGTGTCGCTGTACGATCCAGTTCGCGACGTGCGAACTGCTTGTTACGGTTGGGGCGACGGCGCGGAAGTCGACGTCTCCGAGTTGCCGCCGATGCCGGTTACCGCACACGGTCCGAACAGTCGCGCCGTGCGAACAGGCGAGGTGATCATCACCAACGACTACATGCGCGTCCAGCGCGGACATCCGACGGTGGTCGTAGGTCCTGACAATGGTTTACGGCCTCAATCGTCGATGGCGGTGCCGATGGCGGTGATGGGACGCATCATCGGTACGATCGAGGTGCAGAGTTACCGGCCCGACGTTTACCGCTCGGAATACGTCACGGGTATGAGCATGGCGGCCAACTTGACGGCGGTCGCGATCGAGAACGTTCGTTTATTGAAACTCGAACGCACGGCGCGTCAGGCGGCTGAGGAATCGAATCGCTTGAAGGACGAGTTTCTCGCCACAGTTTCGCACGAGCTGCGCACGCCGCTCACCGCCATTCTCGGCTGGTCCAGATTGCTGGAAGACGGATCGCTCGACGACGGCGTGAAGGACCAGGCAATCGAAACCATCTGTCGCAACGCCAAATCACAGGCGCAGATCGTCGACGACATACTCGACGTGTCGCGCGTCATCACCGGCAATTTATATCTCGACCTGCATCCCCTGGAACTCGCTCCGGTAGTGAAGAACGCGATCAACGTCGTGCATCCAACGGCCGACGCGAAGGGAATCCGAATCGAGGCGCACCTCGACGCCACGCCAGCAATGGTGTCGGGCGATGCGAACAGACTCCAGCAAGTGATCTGGAACCTATTGTCTAATGCAGTGAAGTTCACAGACAGCGGCGGGCGCGTCGTCGTTAAGCTTTCGCAAACGGGATCGACAGTCCGTATCACCGTCAGCGATACGGGACAGGGCATCAGCCGCGAGTTCATGCCCTACGTTTTCGATCGTTTCCGTCAGGCGGACAGCACAACCACGCGCCAACACGGCGGGCTCGGTCTCGGACTCGCGATCGCGCGTCATCTCGTGGAAATACATGGCGGTACGATCCAGGCGGAGAGTGCGGGCGAAGGCCGCGGCGCCACGTTCACGATCAACCTGCCGATGATCGAGTCAGGCGTGCGAGCTGCCGCCGTGTTTACCGAAGGCCGCGAACAGTCCGGCGCGGTCGCGACGCCCCAACTCCTCTCGGGAGTGAACGTCCTGCTGGTTGACGACGACTCCGACACGCTGAAACTCATGACGACGGCACTGACCAGAAGACACGCCAACGTGACTGCTGTATCTTCTGCTGGAGAAGCGATTCAGGCGATCCAGCGGCGCCGTCCGGACGTATTGGTATCAGACATTGCGATGCCGGGCGAAGATGGTTACGGTTTGATCGAAAAAGTCCGCTCGCTGGAAAGCGACGAGGCGGAGAACATTCCCGCCGTCGCCATTACCGCGTACGCCAAGGACGAGGATCGTGAACGCGCGTTGTCGTCCGGTTTTCAGATCTACCTGGCGAAACCGGTTGAGGTGGCTGAGCTGATTTCCGTGGTCGCGCGAGCTGCGCGAAGAGACTTCTAAACTACATGACATCAATACGCATTAATGAGATCAATCTGGCCTACACGGACGTCGGGGCGGGCCCGCCGATCGTGCTCATTCACGGTTACCCGTTCAACCGTTCACTGTGGACTGAACAAACGGAAGCGTTGAGGAGTAAGTATCGGGTCGTCGCGCCAGACCTGCGCGGCTTTGGTGAAAGCGACAGCTCCGTGGGACCGGTGCGGATGAATCAAATGGCTGAGGACGTCGCCGCGCTCATGGACCATCTCGAGATCGAGCGGGCCGTAATTGGCGGTCTTTCGATGGGCGGCTACGTCGCGCTCGCTTTCGCGAGGATGATTCCCGCGCGCGTGAAAGCGCTGGTCCTCGCCGACACGCGGGCACAGGCAGATACTGAAGAAGGAAAGCAGACGCGCTGGCACCAGGCCGAGAAGGCGGTCGCGGAAGGGATGGCCGGCATCGCCGACGCGATGCTGCCGAAGTTGTTAACGCCGGAGACCGTCAGCAAACGTCCTGAATTAGTGAAACGCGTTCGCGACATGATGTTGAAGACGAAACCCGAAGGAGCCGCAGGGGCTTTATTGGGCATGGCACAGCGCGACGATCAGACCGAGTTTATCGCCGGCATTCTTGTGCCAACGTTGATTCTCGTCGGCCGCGAAGACGCCATCACGCCAGTGGCGGACAGCGAGAAGATGCAGTCGCTGATCGAAGGCTCGCGTCTGGTCGTGATCGAAAACGCTGGACACGTTTCCAACCTCGAACAGACCGAACAGTTCAACGATGCTCTGCTGGGCTTTCTTTCCTCAGTTTGACGTCAGATGCCGTCTCACCAAAAATTCACGATTGAAGAGCGAGTGCGCTGGGGCGACGTCGACGCCGCGCGTATTATTTTCTACGGCGCGTACATTCGGTTCTTTGAGTTTGCCGAGACCGAGCTGTTTCGCGAAGTGGGGCTACAGTACGGTGTGATGTTTGATGAGTTGAAGATCTGGTTGCCGCGTGTGCATCTCGAGTGCGATTTCCGCCGCGCCTCCCGGCTCGACGATCTGCTCGAGGTAAGCGTTTTTGTAGGACACTTCGGTACGAAGTCGATGCGCTTGAATTTCGAGGTACGGCGTAAACGCGAAGAGGAATTGATCGCGACGGCGCACTTCATCCTGGCGGCGGTGAATCAAGACACGTTCGAGACCGTTCCGATTCCCGCGGAGTTGCGCACTCGGCTTGCCCCCTACTCCGCCGAAGAACAAGAATGACCATCACTGACACTACCTTGGAAACACTAGACGAGAAGCTCGTCGATCGCGATCCAATCAAGCTGTTTCAAGCCTGGCTCAACGACGCGATCGCCGCGAAATTACCGTTGCCAGAAGCGATGAACCTCGCGACGGCGACGCCCGAAGGACGCCCGTCATCGCGCATGGTGTTGTTGAAGCAGGTTGACGACGACGGGTTTGTTTTCTTCACGAACTATCACAGCGCCAAGGCCCAGCAGATCGAGAGCAACCCGTACGCGGCGCTCGTTTTTTACTGGTCGCAACTGGATCGCCAGGTGCGCGTTGAAGGCAAGGTTGAACGGACGTCAGCAGCGGAGTCAGCAGAGTATTTTCAAACGCGTCCACGCGAGAGCCAGATCGGTGCGTGGGCGTCTCCGCAAAGCAACGTGATCCCCGGACGTGAGGTGCTGGAAGAACGGGTCCGGGAGTTGGAAGAATACTATCGCGATCGCGAGATTGAATGTCCGGGTCACTGGGGCGGTTATCGTTTGCGCCCTGACCGAATCGAGTTTTGGAAGAATCGTGTGGGCCGCCTGCACGATCGCATTCTGTACGAGCTCGGTTCCAACAACGCGTGGCTGATCAAACGTCTCGCGCCGTGAATGCGTTTGGAAGAGCTTCGAGATTTACAAAGGCCGAAACGCGCTCTTCACGAGCTTCTTCTTCAAATCGACATATCCCTGCTCGCCGGCAACCAGATCGCCCAGCACGCGCTTCACGCCGCGATGTCCGCGCGCGAATTCGATCATCCGCTCTGTAAAAGGCGCTCCCCAGAAGTTTCCGTAAAAGCGACGGCGCATCTGTGCCGCGCGGGCCAAGTCCGCGCCGAAGTCTTCCCGCCAGCGTGCTTCATACGTGTCTGCGTGACCGGCGAGATAAGCGCTGGCAAACAACTCCGCTGAACGTAAGGCGTAATAGATTCCTTCTCCCGTAACCGGATCGGCAAAACCGGCAGCGTCGCCGAGCAACGCCCAATCATTACCGCAAACTTTTCTGGTGTCCCAGGTCTTTGCTGCCAGTCCGGGAATGCGCGCTGCGTAACGCTCCGCGGTCTCGCGCAAATGTTTGTGGATACGCTTTGAGTCCGCTGTCTTCTCGTCTTGCCAAAATTTTACTGTTGCTCCGTCGCGTTGACGGTAGTAGCCGATCATGAAGCGCCAGAGCAGATCGTCCAGGGGTTGATGCTCGAAGGAGTCCTGCGTGGTGGCGATTCCGAACGAGATATGGTCCGGACGCGGAAACGCCCACGCGTACCCGACCCAACGCGGCAGAAAGGCAACGACTGTTGGCGCGATGTCATTCACCGGCAGCGGCGCGCGATAACCGAACGCGACTTCCATGTCCGACGCCGGCAGCGGGCCCGCGAGCATCTTTCCGATACCGCTGTTCGCGCCGTCAGCGCCGACCAGCATGGCGCCCGTCCATTCTCCGGCGTCGTCGCTTCTCAATCGCCAACCCGTTTCGAGCCGTTTTGCTTTTCGCGAGGAGATCTTTTGCGAAATGATCTCGGCGCCGGCGTCGCGTGCGCGGTCGCGTAAGTAGCTGTCAAAGACGACGCGCGAATAGATCGCGAAAGGCTCGTCGAGATTGAGATGGAGTCGTTTTCCGGAAGGTGAGTAAAGATCGAGCTCATTTATCGAGCGGCCGGCGGCGTTGAGCAACTGCGGCCAGGCTTTCAGAGCTTTCGCCGTGACGCCGCCGCCGCACGCTTTTGGTGTGCCTTCCGGACGCCCGTCAAACAGGGCAACCCTGGCGCCGCCGCGCGCGAGCAACTCGGCGGCAAATGACCCCGCCGGGCCCGCGCCAATGATTAACGCGTCGAAGTGTTTCATTAGGGACGCGGATAAAATACAATATCAGCCGTTCCCTCCAAACAGTGAAAGGAGCGCAATGACCAATCGGCGCTCTCTAGTGTTTTCCGGCATTGCGCCGCATCCGCCGATCATGGTGCCTGAGGTCGGCCGCGAAGCGATCGCCCACGTGCGCGGCTCAATCGAGGCGATGGCGCAGCTTACCCGCCGACTGATCGATAGCGGCGCCGAGACCGTCATTCTTATCTCGCCCCACGCGCCCCTGGAAGCCGACTCCTTCGTCGCCTACGAGGGCCCGATACTCTACGGCGACTTTACCAACTTTCATGCGCCCGAGACTGAGTTCTCCGCTCAAGTCGACGAAGAACTGCTGAACGCCATCAGGCAGACGGCCGCGGACGCAACCTATCGTGTCTCGACCTTGGTTGCCAACCTGCTCGATCACGGCACCGCGGTGCCTCTTTACTTCCTGCTCAGCAACGGCTGGAGCGGACAGATCGTGGCTCTCGGCTACAGTTTTCTTTCCAACGACGATCACCTGCGTTTCGGGTCGTGCATTGCAAAGGCCGTCGATCAAATCGGGCGGCGAGTGGCTTTCATCGCCAGCGGCGATTTGAGTCACCGGCTCAAACCGGAAGCTCCCGCGGGATACAACCCGTCGGCCCACGTTTTTGACGAACAGGTGGTCGGCGCGCTGCGAGCAAACGAACCGTCGCGAATTGTCGAAATCGACCACGGACTAAGAAAGCTCGCCGGCGAATGTGGCTATCGCTCGATGCTGGTCGCCATCGGCGCCGCTTCCGGCTTACCGCTGTCGTGTGAAGTGATGAACTACGAAGCGCCGTTCGGCGTCGGTTATCTCGTGGCCCAGTTGACCAATGTAGCTGCCGAGTCAGAAAACGAGGAGGACGTCGTGCCTGGTTTGGCTCGACGCGCGGTGGAGACTTTCATTCGTGAGGGTGAAATGTTCGATCCGCCGCCGTCGCGATCCGGACTGCTGGCCGCGCGCGCGCCCTGTTTTGTTTGTCTCAAGACTCGCGACGGCGAATTGCGCGGATGTATAGGCACGATCGAAGCGTCGAAGGGCTCGCTGGCGGAGGAGATCGCGGCGAATGCGGTTAGCGCTGCGATTAACGATCCGCGGTTTGATCCGGTCCGTGAAAACGAGTTGGACGATCTGGTTTACTCGGTCGACGTGCTGCTCGCGCCTGAGCCGACAGTGATCGAAGATCTCGATCCGAAGATCTATGGCGTGATTGTCGAGGATGAGAGCGAGTCGCGGCGCGGGTTGTTGCTTCCCGACATTCCGGGTGTCGACACTGCCGATCAACAGGTCGAGATCGCGACGCGTAAGGCGGGCATTCCACACGGAACGCCCGTGAAGCTTTCGCGGTTTAAGGTTGAAAGGTATCGCGAGCAGACGGCGTGAGCGAGACCTTGTTCGGCCGGTTTAGACGTCCAGGTTCCTCACATCCAGCGCATTGTCTTCGATGAACTTGCGGCGCGGCTCGACGGCGTCGCCCATCAGCACGGTGAAGATCTGGTCCGTTTCGATGGCGTCGTCGATCCTGACTTCCAGCAGCGTCCGTTTCTCTGGGTTCATCGTCGTTTCCCAGAGCTGCTCCGGGTTCATCTCGCCGAGACCTTTGTAGCGCTGGATAGACAGGTCCTTCTTGGCGGCGGTCAGCACCTTCTCGAGCAGCGCCTCGCGCGTCGGCACTTCCTCGCTGTCGCCGTTTGCGCCTGAAACGAACGGACCGGCCAGGCTGTCTTCCAGGGTCATGAACAACTCAACGGCCTTTTGAAACTCGACGTAGCTCGCGAGGTTCCAATCGAGGCGGAGATCAACGCCTGAATTTGTGACGGTTTCGATTTCGAAAAGTCCGTGCTCTTCGTCGGGATTCAACTCGGTCGTATAGTTCGCCTTTTCCAACGCGCTCCTGACCTTCGACATCAATTCCTCACTCTCGAAGACTTTGCGCAAGGTCTGGCCTTCTTTCCGCAACACTCCCTGGGGGCCGGACAGGGCGTTGAGCAGAACGTTCAGGAGGGTGGCGTCTCCCCCCAATCGCCGAGTCGCACGTTCACAGTAATGTTTAAAATCGGCTGTTCGCTCAAGTGATTTTGCCAGTTCACGGCCCTCAATCGGCTTGCCGGTAGCGCCGGATTTCACGGTGATATCGTTGGTCGCCTGGCGCATCAGATACTGAAACATCGAACCTTCGTCTTTGATGTACTCCTCTTTCTTGCCTCGCTTTACTTTAAACAACGGTGGCTGAGCGATAAAGACGTGGCCGCGCTCGACCAAGTCCGGCATCTGCCGGTAGAAGAAGGTCAGCAGCAGGGTCCGAATGTGCGAACCGTCGACGTCGGCGTCGGTCATCAGGATGATTTTGTGATAACGCAGCTTGTTGATGTCGAAATCGTCTTTCCCAATGCCCGTGCCGAGCGCGGTGATGAGAGATTTGATCTCGCTGTGGCCAAGCATCTTGTCGAACCGCGCCTTCTCGACGTTCAGGATCTTGCCCTTGAGCGGCAGGATGGCCTGGTTTTTCCGGTCGCGTCCCTGTTTGGCCGACCCGCCCGCCGAATCGCCCTCGACGATGTAGATTTCCGAGAGTGCCGGGTCGCGTTCCTGGCAGTCCGCCAGTTTGCCAGGCAGCATGCCGGAGCCCAATGCGCCCTTGCGGACGATTTCCCGCGCCTTGCGGGCCGCTTCGCGAGCGCGCGCGGCGTCAAGTGCCTTCCCGACGATCTTTCGCGCCACAGGCGGATTCTGCTCGAAGAACTCGGTCAGGCGATCGTTGAGGAACGATTCGACGGCCCCTTTAACGTCTGAGTTCAATTTGCCCTTGGTTTGTCCCTCGAATTGCGGCTGGGGGAGTTTTACTGAGATGACGGCTACAAGCCCCTCGCGAACGTCGTCGCCGGTCAACGAACTCTTGAAGTTCTTGGCCAGTCCTGACGACTGCGCGTAGGCGTTGATGGTTCTCGTAAACGAGGACCTGAAACCTGACAAGTGCGTGCCGCCGTCGACGGTGTTGATGTTATTGGCGAAGGAATAGACCTTCTCGTCGTAGCCGTCGTTGTACTGAATCGCCACTTCGATTGAAAGACTTTCCGACTCTCGTTCGAAATAGATCGGTTTGTCGTGCAAGGTCGATTTGTTCTTGTTCAGGTGCTTAACGAACTCCGCGATCCCGCCTTTGTAGTAAAACTCGTGCGACCGCTCAGGTTCTTCGCGCTCGTCTTTGATCGTGATGCGAATCCCTTTGTTCAGAAACGCCTTCTCACGCAGACGCTCAGAGAGCTTGTCGAAACTGAATGCTGTTTCGGTGAAGATCTGCGAGTCAGGCAGAAACGTGATCTTCGTCCCTCGCTTGCGCGTCTTGCCCGTCTGCTTCAGGGGAGCGACTGGAATGCCGCGCTTGTACTCCTGTTCGTAAGTCTTTCCTTCGCGCCAGATTTCCAGGTGCAGATGTTCGGAAAGGAAATTGACGCACGACACGCCGACGCCGTGCAGTCCGCCGGACACCTTATAAGCGTTTGAATCAAACTTTCCGCCGGCGTGAAGCTTCGTCATCACGACTTCCGCCGCCGAGCGTCTTTCTTTCTTGATCTCATCGACCGGGATGCCGCGCCCGTTGTCAATAACGGTAACTGAGTTATCGAGGTGGATCGTAACGTCGACCGTGTCGCAAAAACCGGCAAGCGCTTCGTCGATCGAATTATCGACGACTTCATAAACGATATGATGAAGGCCTATCTCGCCCGTCGACCCGATATACATCGCCGGCCGTTTGCGAACCGCGTCACGGCCTTCGAGGACGGTGATCGAGGAAGAGTCGTACGACGATCCCTTTTTGTTGATAGGCGGTCCTTTTGGATCGTTTGGTTCTGTTGGTCCTACTGTTGACAATATCTTTCTCCTAACTGCTCTGCGGATAGCACACGACTAAGCGAGGATCGAACCAGCCGAAGCTAAGTCGTCTCTACTCTGACTGCTTCGAACCGTACCCTCCGCAATTTCATAGACATTTGCCCTTGAAAAGAACCCTTCGACGTGATTTCGCTTTGAGGTCGTAATGAAGGTCTGTGTACGATTTTCAAGGTATTCCAGAAGGTGCGTAATCCTTTTCTCATCCAACTCCGCATCGACATCGTCGATGAGGAAAACCGGATGGTCATTCGCTGTCAAATTATACAACGAAATTGCCGCTAAGTCTAATATTAACAATGCGCTACGTTGCTGCCCGGAGCTTCCAAAAGCCCGGATTTCCCGCCCGTCCAAATGTATCTCCAAATCGTCCCGGTGAGGCCCGATCAAGGCGTACCCGGCTGACACTTCCGCAGCCAACCGAAGCGTCAATCTCGCGCGCATCAACGACTCGTAGTCACTCAAATCGCCCTTGCCTTCGAGTGAGGAAACATAACGCGTGGTGACATCGCGCCGTTCGAAGAGTTGGCGCTCGAGTACGCCGTTTAGACCAGCGACGTATTCTTCTCGCTCGCGATGAATCACGCCGGCGAGTTTTATCAACTGGTCGTTCCATGGCCCAAGCAGATCTTCGGTCCTCGCCAATGACAATTCACTCTCGTTAGCGACCTGGAGCACTTTGTTCTTCTGCTTTATGACGCGGTTGTAATCGGCGATCGTTTTCAGGTAAGCGGGTCGGATAGACGAGATGCCGCGGTCCAGAAAACGCCGCCGCGCTTCCGGTGTTCCACGCACGACTTCGAGATCACTTGCAGTGAATGAAAAGATTTGTAGTTGGGTTAAGTAGCGAGTGAGGGGTTCGCGTTTTGAGTTAACGAAGATCGTCTTCGAGTTATCGTGAAGCGTTACCTGTAGATCTCTTTCAAGATCGACGCCGCTGGTTACCTTTCCTCTAACAACTGCTACCTGCTCGCCAAACTTGATTGCTTCCTGAAGTCGCTGCGTGCGAAAAGACTTTGTTCGAGCCAGCAGGTAGATCGCTTCCAGCCAATTCGTCTTCCCCTGCCCATTGTTGCCGTAAATGATATTGAGATTGGATCCCCAAACAATCTTGCCACTAAGGTTCCTGAAGTTAGTCGCTTCAATTTCAGCGAGTAGCATTCGAGGATATTAGCACAGCAATTTTCAACCGATTTATTCCTTCCACTTCAAGTTGTTCTCCTTCAGCAAATTGTAGAAGGTCGCCCGCGATGTACTCATGACTTCCCACGGTTTTTGGGCTCGAATGCGTGCTTGCTCAATTGATTCCTTGAGTATGAAGACTCGCAGGGCCTTAGCATTTTTTTCCAGGTCGAGGTCATTAACCATTCGAAAGGTAAACATCGCGTCGCTAATCTCGGTCTGCGCACGCTCGAAGAGACGCCGCACCCCATCACTTTCAATTACCGGCAGGTGTTTGGAACCTGTTCTCAGCCGTTCTTCGGCCGCACTTCGATCACCTTGTCTGATCTTGATGCGCGCGAGCGCAAAATTGACGATGGCTTCGATCTGGCTGTTCTCAGGAACGCCGTCCGTAGTATTCAGGTTCTCACGTTGAGCTCGCAGCAGCAGATCTTCCGATTCATTGAGGAGCCTCATTTGGGCGCTCTTATGCCTTGAATGAACATACTTCTCCATGAGGACGCGCGATTTGGCAACCAGCGCCTCAACAAGATATGTCCGATGCCCGTGGGCAGAATTCAACAATGAAGTCGCCTGGTCGATCTTCGTCTCAGCGCCGTTCTCTCCTATCAGGTCGCCTTTAACGATCAGTAAACGCCCCTCCAGAGTCAGATACTGGGCCAGCCAGCGCGGATCCGCTCCGTCTTGCAACTTCTTGAGGATTCCAATGGCTTGTTTAATCCGTGCGGTAGCGGCTGCCTGTTTCTTCGCGTCGTTGCTTCGCATGTACAAACGCGCTAAGTAGAAGAGTGTATACGCTCGCTCGAAGGTACTCCGTAAGCGATACTTTCGGTGGCCCATTTCTTCAAAATGTTTCTCGGCCGCTTTTATCTCCTTGTAAGCTTTGAGCAAATCTCGCCGGGTTGCATAAATCTCACGCGATATGATTGCCGACTGCATTTGTGCATAGGACCGAGTGATAACGTCTTTTGTCTCGGCCAAGATTATTCGCGCGACGGTTAGATTCTGGTAGAGCGCTATATTCAGATTTCCGCGCCGGCGATTTAAGTCGGAACGTGCTACTAGAGTGATTGCGGTTCGGTAGCGAGAGAGGCCGGCAGATCTATTGAACTCGTCCCTGCTTTGCGCGTCTTGTTTTGTCAGCTCAAAGCGTTTGAAGCGCTCATTCGTGCGTTTCAGATAATGATCCAGCACATCTCGGAGCTTACTGTCAGAGTCTATGAGACGGTTGACCTGTCGCCACGTGCAGGCCGTGAAGTAATCAATCTGCGCGAACAGTCCGTACGGGCGAGAATTATCCTGTGAAACGGCGAGCGCCAGTTGACCGCAAACCTCGAGCAGGCTGGACGCCTTGTCATATTCATGTTTGCTGTAATGAAGTACGACGGCGATATTGAGACCTATCCTGATCACCTCCAGCACGATTCGTTTTTTCACTTCGCTAATGTCACTCCCGCGCGCCAGTGTTCGGAGAAGTGACGCGGCGTGTCGCATCACCGGAAGCCGCGAGAGGTCATTGAGAATCGCGTCAGCCTTCTTTTCTGCACCGGACCTTAAGAGTCCCTCGATGTCGCCATACCTTTGCAATTCCGTCAATGCTTCATCATACGAACCGATCCAGTAGAAACCTTCCACGAGCAGACTCACGCTCCTGAGTCGCAGAAGCAATGAGTCGGGCGCCAATGGGTGTCCGGAATACAAGTGCTTCTCAACGGCTTCGTAGTCGTGCAGCGTCTTTTGTAACGGAAGAAGCGTCTCACTCTTGAAGGTGCGATCGATATCAGCTCGCAAGTATCGACTATGAGCCTCGGTAAATAAGTGGACTAGGTTAGCAACTGTTGCCTGTTCAGAACTCTCTACCACTGGAGTGCCTTTCTTACGGCTCTACGTCTAGAAGGCTGGACATATGTATTAAACAATACACATGTGGGAATATTGCGAAATGGCGACTATTTAGCGTAGTATTCGCGATGTCACCCGAGCAGGGCCGCACCGCCACTCCATATCAGTCCAGAGTTTAGCACACAAGGGGGGTTTTTAAAGAACCTGATAAGGTTGGCGTTTTAGTCGTCTTCTAATCGTCCTCGCATAGAGAGCCGTTCGCTGGCTGTTGCGAGAGTAATTTTTACTCGTAAGAAAGGGGCACAGCATGCTGGACGCGAGTTTAGTTCGGACACTAAATGTCAACATCTCGATTCTACCCTTCGCAGTCGAAGTGTCGGAGCAACTCGCTGAACGCTTCGATCACCTCCTCGACCACCGCACTCAACTGGAAGACGCGGTCGCTTTGTTAACGACTTCCCTGATACATAAGTCGTTTGTTAATACCCTCTGCGGGTTGAAGCGAGCAGCAGAGGTTCGCGGCGACCTTGAACGACTGCAACGCGCAGATGACGTGGCCCACCTGGATGCCATTGTTTCGCGATTTATAGCCGAACTATACACCTACAAGAGCTTGGATCTC
The DNA here is from genome assembly GCA_046732535.1 of Acidobacteriota bacterium. Taxonomy (GTDB): domain Bacteria; phylum Acidobacteriota; class Blastocatellia; order Pyrinomonadales; family Pyrinomonadaceae; genus PSRF01. The sequence goes on along the minus strand of JBKPNH010000047.1, from coordinate 60,102 downwards.
ACCGGCCGGGAGATCTCCTCCAACACCGCCGAAGTTGAGGATTTGTTCGCCGAAGTGTGCAGGCTCCTTTCTGACACGTCCGCGCAAGAGGATTCGGAACGAGTCATGAAGGATCTACGCGTGCTAAAAGATCGCTTCGTAGCCGCGGTCGTTGAAACGGTTCGCGATCGTACTGCAGACCTCCGTACGACTGGACTGGGAAGCGCGCACCCAGAGGTTGAGAAGCGTCTCCACAGGCTCGAGAGCCACAACTTTGAGGATCTTGTACAGGACTACGAACTGATGGCGACCGGGAGGTCCGACAATAGGATCCCTCTGCCGGACATCGCCTATAAACATCAGACACAAATAGAGAATGCAGTCCGGCTGAAACTCCGCGCGCGTGTGGTGAAGTTCATAGAGCAGGACACAAATGAGCAAGGTAATAAAGCAGTGCTAGGCCGTTTTAAAAAATGGTTTCACGCCTATTTTGGGATAGGACCCCATGATCTCAAGGCAGCTTACGTGAGTGAAACGGAGCATTTCTTACTCTACGTTCGCGAAGCAATCAGCCGGTCGCAACGATTGATTATCCTCCGTTCTGCTTTAGACAAGGTCCATATGTTCTATGGAGTACTCGATTGTATTTCCAACTCTGTCCAGGCGGCACAGAGGAGAACCAAGGCCTCAATAGCAAAGCTTCAAGAATCCGAAGCTAACGAGGAAGCGATGAGTTTAAGAGGCCGCGAAGATTTGATATCAGACATGATCGCCACTGCGTATGAGGCTACAGCCAAGCTGTCGCGAGATCATGCTGAACGCGAGAAGGGTCACGAGGTTGCGCTCGTTGGCACGGCCAACCACTTAAAGGATCTGATCGATATGTTCGATCTACGCAACCAGCACAATACGGAGTGCCTCGTTGCATTGTCAGATCTTGCGAATTATATGAGGGTTTACCACCCCACTTTGGTGAATGAAACAGGTGAACCTGCTGCACCGCAAACCACCAGAATGGCTGCGAGGATTCTCGATACTCTCGATAAAATCGCTGAAAGCCAGGAGCGCTATTTCAAAAACTCGCAAAAGCAGTAACCGGTCAAATATCGGAGGCGCTTACATAAAACGACGGCGAAGATTTTCAAATCCTCATTGGCATCACGATGTACTTGTATTCGTAATCGCCATTCTCGGAAGGCTGCAACTGCGCCTGCGAGTTGCCGTCTTTAAATTCGAACGCGATCTTCGCGTCGCCGACTACGTTCAGAAATTCTTGTAGATACTGAGCGTTGAAGCCGATATCGGTGACGTCGCCCTCGTAGTCAGTTTGAAGAGTCTCGTTTGCTTCACCTTCTTCCGCGTTTTGTGAACTGATCACGAGTTGGTTCGGTTCCAGGTGAAAACGAATCGCATGCGATCTTTCATCAGCCATCAAAGCAACGCGGCGAATCGCAAGGTTAAGCAAACTACTATTGAACTCAACTGACTTATCGTTGTTCTTGGGCATCACCATCTCGTAATTCGGAAACTGCCCGTACAACATGCGCGAAATCAACAGGCGTGGACCAGTCTGGAAATAGATATGGTTCTCATCCATACCCAGGCTGATCTCGTCGTCGAAACCGGCCGTCAATTTTGTCAGTTCGGCAAGCGTCTTTCGTGGAATGAGAGTGTCGATCGGATCGGTAGATCCATTTTTGGTTATGTTCTTCTTCTCGACGTAAGCAAGCCGGTGACCGTCAGTCGTAACCATGCGCGCGCCGGAGTTATCCAGCATGAATTTCGCTCCCGAAAGCGTGTAACGCGATTCTTCCTGAGTTATCGCGAAAATGGTCCGATCGATAAAAGTTTTGATAACCGAAGCCGGCAGCTTCGTCGGAGCTGACTTGAACGACGGCACTTCCGGAAACGCATCGCGAGCGACGCCAACCATCTTGAACCTCGCGCGATCGCATTTCACGGTGACCCATTCATTCTCTTCTTTTTTGAAACTCACCGGTGCATCCGGAAGCAGTCGCGCGATTTCAAAAAGCTTCCGTGCCTGTACGCACATGGCCCCCGGCGTCGTGATCTCTTCGGCATCCATGTCGCAACGAATCGTAACGTCCAGGTCGGTCCCGGTTATTCTTATCGTCGTCTCGCCGACTGATTCGATGAGTATGTTTGAGAGAACCGGAATGGTGTTCTTTTTTTCGACGACTCCCTGAACGAATCCAAGTTCTTTTTGCAGGTTCTGCTTGCTGACAACGAATTGCATCTGTCTACTCCTTCAAACTTTCCACAACGTTCGATTCCGATTCTTCTCCTACTAGTTAAGAAAAATTCTATTTATATCTAGTAGTAGTAGTAGTGCCTGTGAATTTGTGAATAAATAGCTTAAGCCAATGACACCAGCTTACTTAGCGTCCACAGCCGCCTGTGGAAACAGGTGGATAAGCCGGGTCGAGTTTCGGAAAAGATCGGTTGCGATGAACATATCATATTTTCCACAAAACGTTCTCTGTGGATTGTGGAGGAAATCTTTTCGCTCGGCTACGTCTGGAGCGATTCCGAGAGTTCCGTGATGAGCCGTTGCAACGTTTCATCGGTCGCGACGAGCGATTCGATCTTCTCTACGGAATGGATAACTGTCGTGTGATGTTTGCCGCCAAACGCTCGACCGATCTCAGGATAACTATGCTTCGTCAGGTGCTTGCACAGGTACATCGCAATTTGCCGCGGATGTGAAATATGGCGCGCGTTGTTTTTTGAGAGCAGTTCGTCACGCGTCAGTTTATAGGTCGAGGCCACCAGCTTCTGAATCTGCTGAATCGTTATCGCTGCTGATTCCTCTTCTTTGGCGATCGTGCGAATCGCATCCTGGGCCAAACTCTTGGAAATCGGTTCGCCTCGTAGCGACGATATTGCGATCAGCCGGATCAGCGACCCTTCCAGCTCACGTACGTTGCTCTTGACTCTACCGGCGATGAACATCGCAACGTCGTCAGGAATCGTCACGCCGATCAGATCGCCTTTACGTTTCAGGATCGCGATCTTCGTTTCCAGGTCGGGCGGCTCGAGATCGGCAATTAATCCCCACTCGAAGCGCGAATGTAGACGTTCTTCCAGCGTTGGTATCTCTCGCGGCGGACAGTCGGAACTGATCACGATCTGTTTCTGCTGATCGTACAGCGCGTTGAACGTGTGGAAAAACTCTTCCTGGGTGCGCTCTTTTCCCGCCATGAACTGAACGTCGTCGATTAACAGCACGTCCACCGAGCGATACTTCTCACGAAAACTCTGCGTCTTGTCGTAACGAATCGCATTGATCAGATCGTTCATGAATCTCTCGGAAGAGATGTAGCAGAGTTTCAGATGTTGATTCCGGGCTTTAATCGCGTGGCCGCAGGCGTGCATCAAGTGTGTCTTGCCGAGTCCCACGCCGCCGTACAGGTAGAGCGGGTTGTATGTCCGTCCAGGCGCTTCAGCGACGGCGAGCGATGCCGCGTGCGCAAACTGGTTGCAGGAACCAACAACGAAACTGTCGTACGTGTATTTTGAGCTTAGCGCGGGCTCAGGATGCTGTAACGAAGAAACATCTTTCACCGCCGCTACGGCTGCGGCAGCTCCGCGGCTGGTCGAAACGGACGTTGACTCCACGATATCGGCCGGCTCAGAAGTCGCTTGCTGTTCTGGCACCCAGTCCGATCGCTTGCCGATCACCCATCCGACTGAGTATTCGGACAAGTGAAGGTCATTCAGCGAGTCGGCCAGGACGTTAGCGTAGTTAGTGACGACAGTGTCTTTCACAACCTGATTGGGCGCGCGCAGGTGAATGACGTGCTCAGAACTATCGAGACTCTCGAATTGGATGGGTGAAAACCAGGTCTCCAGAGTTTGTTGAGTTAGCCGGCTCTTGAGGGAGTGAAGTATTCGTCCCCAGACATTCGTCTCTACAGAAGTGTTCATCGATAAAACCGTGGAGGGAAGGCTTCACAGTAAAAGACTGCGTAATAGAACCGTACGAAGGCGAAGACGGCCCTACTCGAAGAACTCTAACCTGTTCCTGTCCCGCTATTCCTTCCTGTCAACCCAAATGGGCAAAGCCGGAGAGTTTTCCACAACGATTTCCACAGCTAGTGGAAAAAACACATCCGGTTAAAGTACTGCTTTAAAGTCTTTTTGTTTCAACTGTTTACAGGTGGTCGCTTTCAAGGGCGAGCGGAGACTAACACAGAACTTTCGCTTCGATCAAGGCAACACAGACGAATAAAACAACCTTCTCCAAACTTACCGCGTAAACTCGGAAAAAATTTTTAAACAAGCATTGTTCTCATACAGTCAGCGGCCTGGAGCGAGCGTTAAATAGGCTGCGTTCTTGACATAAACTGAGGTCGCGATTAGTCTTACCGTTTTCGTTTTAGAGGAGAATTCGTCACTATGTCGAAACGCACTTTTCAACCGAACAATCGCCGGCGTGCCAAAACGCATGGCTTCCGGGCGCGGATGGCCACCAAGAATGGCCGCCTCGTGTTGAAGCGACGTCGCGCCAAAGGAAGAAAGCGGCTCACTCCTTCGCACTATTAAGATGCGGCACCGGTGCGGCGCTTTTCGGCATGCGTAATTATTTGCGAGATAGCCGAGAATTCCAACACGTCTACAGGAACGGCAAACGCTACGACGGCGTATTCATCACAGTATTCGTCATTGAAAACCAGGGTTTGCAACATCGTCTCGGGGTAACGGCGTCAAAGAAGGCCCTGGGCAAGGCGGTGCAACGGAATCGAGCCAAGCGGTTGCTTCGCGAATCGTTCCGATCGAATGAACCGTCGTTGCGCACGCTCTCGAGAAGCTACGATTGGGTTTTGAATGCGAAGGCGGCGGTTCTAAGTCAGAAGGCTCATGCGCCCGGCCAGGAGTTGGCCGGGATTATTGAAAAGGTAGGCAAGTTGGAAATACGGGACCTTGCCCGGTAAGCGATAGTGGTGTGAAAAGCATTCTGATCTCATTTCTCAAAGTTTATAAGTTGGCAATTTCACCACTCTTACCTCCTTCGTGCAGATTCATTCCCACATGTTCGGAATATGCGGTTGACGCCATCTCTCGCTACGGAGCGCTGCGCGGCAGCGCGTTGGCCGCACGTCGATTGCTTCGTTGCCATCCGTTTAATCCGGGCGGCTACGACCCGGTGAAGTAAGCGGGTTCATCGCAAGATGCAACAAAAACGACTTTTATTAGCTTTAATAATCTCATCCGCGATCCTGGCTTTGTGGAGTTATTTTTATGTTCCTCCTCCCAAGCCCGCGGAGCCTGCTGCGGCTCCTAGTCCGTCTGCCAGCACGGCGGCGCCTGCACAACAGGCGACGGATTCAAACACCGCACCCGTGACGCAGCCTCTTCAAGTCGCAAACCTGAGCGCCGCGCCGAAGCGAACGATCACGATCACGACTCCACTGTACGTAACGAAATTCGATACACAAGGCGCCGAGCCGGTGAGTTGGGTTATCGTCGCGAACAAGAACAGCAAGACTTCCATCTTCTCAGTCGCCGGCAGGAAAGAAGACAAGAAGCCGCTCGAACTGATTTCCCCTGAAGGATTGAAACGTCAGCCACGTTTGGTCCCGCTTCAGTTGCACACCGGCGATGCAGCGCTCGATTCAGTCCTGACTTCTGCGACTTATCGTGTTGAGGGAGTCGACAAAGCAGACGGTGACGTCGATATCGACTTGTCCTCGGGGCAGAAGAAGGAAGTGACTTTTGTCTTCGAGGACGCAAGCCAGGTTCAGGTAAGGAAAACTATAGTTTTCGACGCGGATCGTTACGAAACGGATCTGAACGTTCAGGTGAAGCGCGGCGACCAAGTCGTACCGCAGGTGAAGCTCGCGATTGGGCCGAGCATCGGTGATCAGGGAGTTGCTCACCATACGTTCTACTCGGTTGCGCCGGAAGCCGTCGCAACGGTTGGCGGCAAACTGGAACGGCATCCCGCCGCGGGGATCAACGGCAACAGCAAGAGTCCGGATCACCTTTCGTTAAATGGTGCGATGGATTGGGCCGGCGTCGGAGATACTTACTTTGCGATGGTGGCGGTCCCGCCGAAACAGACTGACGGCCTCGAATATCGCACCATCTCTTACGAACATAAGCCGGAAGGCGCAGCGGCCGAAAAACGATTTCTGATCACGGCATTGGTGCCGATTCCGTCGGACGGTTCGCGCACGCTGATCTACTCAGGACCGAAAGATCACTACCTGCTGACGAGTTCGAGCCAGGAAATCAGTGAAAGTCTTAAGCGTCCGATCGATCTCGAAGGGTTGATCGACTACGGTTTCCTTGGCTGGCTTTCGCGTCCACTGGCGGTGCCGATTCTTCAGGCGATCACGTATCTCTACAAACTGACGAACAGCTACGGCATCGCGATTATTCTCTTCACGATCGTCATCTACTCGTTGTTCTTTCCGCTGAAGTGGCGCTCGTCGAAAGCGATGAAGAAGGCGCAGAAGCTCGCGCCGAAGATGAAAGAGCTGCAAGAGAAGATCAAAGGGCTCAAGCAAAACGATCCACGTTTGAAGGAGCTGCAAATGGAGCAGTTCCGGCTGATGAAAGAAGGCAATCCGCTTGGCGGTTGTCTGCCGCTCCTTATTCAAATGCCGTTTTTGTTTGCGCTGTATCGAGCGATCACGATCTCGTTGGATTTCCGGCAAGCGAGTTTTCTTTGGATACCGGACCTTTCGGCTGCAGAGCCGTACCTGATCCATGTCTTGCCAATACTGATGACGGGCACGATGGTGGTGCTGCAACTGGTCACGCCCGCGCCGGCGCAGGATCCATTACAGCGGAAGATGATGGCGATCGGTATGCCGCTCTTTATGCTCTACGTTTTGTGGAGTGCGCCGTCGGGTTTAGTTCTTTACTGGCTCGTTGGTAATATTGTCGGCTTCAGCCAGCAGTTTTTGATAAATCATTTCACGAAGTCGGACGACGATCAGCTTCCGGCGCCGCCTGTAAAAAGACCGCCGCCACGAAAGAACAGACCGGATCAGTTCGATCGTAAGGTTGTCACAACGGACTAGTAAGTAGACGACTATGAGTGAGGCTACGCAACAGGCAGCAGAGTTTCTCGAAAACGTTTTCGAAACGACGGGTCTGCAACTGCGCGTCAAGGTGAAGCAGGCGATCAGCGGTGAGGTGTTGGATATCGAGGGCCACGACGCGGAACTGTTGCAGGCGCAGACCGGCGAGTTACTCGAAGCGCTCCAGCACTTAATCAATCAGATCTTCGGACGCAGTCTTTCCGCCGGCGAGCGGCTTGTTTGCGACGTACACGGATTTCGCGCGACGCGTGAAGCTGAGCTGCAAGCAATGGCGAACCTCGCCGCGAACCGCGTGCGACAAACAGGCGCGGCTTTCACGTTTGAACCGATGAGCGCGAATGAAAGACGGATCATCCATCTGACGCTCGCCGATAGTCCGGATCTCTCGACGGAGTCGATCGGCGAAGGCGCTGATCGTAAGTTGAGAATTAGTCGGAAGCCCCCGGCCCGCAATTAGCGAGCAATCCCTCCCCGGAAGTTTGCAGTTCCACAATTTACGATGAGCACGATCGTCGCACTATCGACACCGAGAGGCCGCGGCGCTCTCGCGGTCATTCGCCTCAGTGGTCCACTCGCGATCAATATCGCAACTCAGATGGCGTCGCTCGGCGAGATCGAACCGAGAAAGGCGCGGCTTTCTAAGATCACGCGTGGCGATCAGATCATCGACGAAGTGCTTCTCACTTGCTTTCTCGCACCACACTCGCTGACTGGTGAAGACGTCGTCGAGATCAGTTGCCATGGTTCGCCTGCTGTCGTGCGGCAGATCATAGACCGCACCCTCGCGCTCGGCGCCGCACTGGCTGGTCCAGGTGAGTTTACTTTGCGAGCGCTCTCGAACGGGAAGATCAACCTGGCCCAGGCGGAGGCAATACGCGACCTCATCTCAGCGCAGACCGATGCGGCAGTGAAACAGGCGACGCGTCAACTGAACGGGGAGTTGTCGAACACACTCGATCCGTTCAAAGAGAAACTGGTGGACGTGATCGTGTTGCTGGAATCGGCGCTCGAGTTTGTTGAGGACGATCTGCCAGCCCCAAGTGTGAGTGCCGTTGAGGCGACACTTGCCTCAGTGATTGCCGGCATCGAGAAATTGAGTGCGAGTTTCAGCGCCGGCCGTCTGTTGCGGGACGGAGTGAGAGTCACGATCGCGGGGCGTCCTAATGTCGGTAAGTCCAGTCTTTTCAACGTATTAGTAGAACACGAGCGGGCCATCGTTACCGAGATTCCGGGCACTACGCGCGACACTCTATCCGAAGCGATCGACTTAGGAGGTGTTCCCGTAATCCTCACGGACACGGCCGGCGTGCGCGAAACAACTGACGGCATCGAAACGCTTGGCATCCAACGGACCCAGCGCGCCGTCGGAGATGCCGACCTGGTTTTAGTCGTGCTCGACGGCGCTGAAGAAGTTGACCCATCAGATCGGGAGTTGTTGGACCAGACGGCGAACAGCCGCCGGCTCGTCGTGATGAACAAGTGTGATCTGCCTTCATTCAAGGGGACGAACGGTTGTCTTGAAGTGCCTCTAGCTATTAATGTGTCAGCGCGTACCGGAGAGGGTTTGGACGCTCTGCGCGCGGCAATGCTCGAGAGCTTGAATAGTGCCGGCATCGAAGACCAGGGACTGCTGATCACCAACGTTCGTCATTACGATCTGTTGTGTCGAACGAGGCAGGAGCTCGAGTTGGCCCAAGAGGCTTTTCGTGAGCGGCATAGTGAAGAGTTGGTGCTGGTGCCGCTGCATAACGCGTTGAAGTATTTAGGGCAGATTACGGGCGAGACAACGACGGAGGATATTCTGTCGGAGATATTCGCGACGTTCTGTATTGGGAAATAAGCGATGGGGTTTGACGAGACATTCGATGTGATTGTGATTGGCGCCGGCCACGCCGGGTGCGAAGCTGCTTCGGCGGCGGCGCGTCTTGGGGCGGAGACCGGGCTCATCACGCTGAATCTCGATCTCGTCGGACAGATGTCATGCAATCCGGCGATTGGCGGAATCGCGAAGGGCCATCTGGTGCGTGAGATTGATGCGCTCGGTGGAATCATGGGGCGCGTCATCGACCGTACGGGTATCCAGTTTCGGTTGCTCAATCGGTCTCGCGGACCTGCCGTACAGTCTCCTCGCGCCCAGGCCGATCGCATGCGCTACCGCGCCGAGATGCGACGAACGCTCGAAGCCACGCCGAACCTCCATTTGCGCCAGGGGAAAGTCGTTGACTTTGTGATTCATAAAGGACGACTTGCGGGCGCCGTTCTCGAGGATGGCCGCACGTTTGGAGCGAAGGCGGTTGTCGTTGCGACCGGTACGTTCCTCAATGGGCTTATACATACTGGCAGGCGCACGTATCGCGGGGGCCGCGCGGGTGAACCGGCCTCGATTGAGTTGGCTGAAGCGCTGAAGAACCTCGGGTTTCCCGTCGGGCGGCTCAAGACGGGTACACCGCCGCGACTTGATGGGCGCACGATTGACTGGAGCGCCTTCGAACCGCAGCCTGGTGATCGGATTCCGGTGCCGTTTTCGTTCGCGACCGATGAGATCGCGCAGGAGCAGATCAAGTGCTACATCGGTTACACCACTCAGCGGGTTCACGATACGATCCGGCAGAACATTGCGGAGTCGCCGCTCTATTCCGGAAAGATCAGCGGTGTCGGACCGCGATATTGCCCGTCGATCGAAGACAAGGTCGTAAAGTTTTCGGATAAGTCGCGCCACCAGCTCTTCCTGGAACCTGAAGGACACGATACGAACGAAGTCTATTTGAACGGCTTCTCGACCTCGCTGCCTGCCGAAATGCAGCAGGATCTGGTTCGGATGATTCCGGGCCTGGAGGAGGCGCGAGTTATCAGGCCGGGCTATGCGATAGAGTACGACTTTGTCGATCCACGTGAGCTGGGGCCGGACCTGCAAACGTCTCGCATTCCCGGTCTCTTCCATGCCGGTCAGATCAATGGGACGACCGGGTATGAAGAAGCCGCGTGTCAGGGCTTGGTCGCGGGAATCAATGCTGCGCTCTTCACGCAGAAGCGGGAGCCGGTGCGTTTGCGGCGAGAAGAGTCCTATATCGGCGTCTTGATTGAGGATCTGATCAAACAGGGCGTGGACGAACCGTATCGCATCTTTACGTCACGCGCCGAGTATCGCTTGGCGCTGCGCTACGACAATGCGGACGGGCGGCTCGGGCAGTACGGCAGGGAGATCGGCCTCATCGGCGATTCGGACTGGGAGCGGTTCGACGCGCGGCAGGCTCGTCTTGCGAAGTTGCGTACCGCGCTCGACAATACGCGGTTGCGCCGATCGGACGCACAGCACGCGGCGTTGTCAGCGCTCCTCGAAACCGATCTCGGCGATGTTATCTCGCTGGCACAACTTGCAAAGCGTCCAAAAGTGAATTCAGAGTTGATCATGTCGCTGCTTCCGAGCGAACTGAAACCGGTGGCGGAGGCTGATCTCAACTCCGTCCTGGCGGATTCGCTCTATTCCGGCTATCTCGACTCCCAGAAAGCGACTATCACGCGGCTCTACCAGCACGACACGCTGAGGATTCCTCGCGAGACCGCGTTTTCGAAGATCAGCGGCCTCTCGAACGAGATCGTTGAACGGCTTGATCGTGCGCGTCCGCAAACCTTTGGCGAGGCTCGCCAGCTTCCCGGCCTGACTCCTGGTGCCCTGTCGACCCTTCTGGTATTCCTGTCCGCGCAACAAAGAACTGCCTAATCGGCGGAGACGGTTTCACGTGTCCCATCTTTATGGTAGTGTGTTCGGGACACGTGAAACAATGGCTAAATCCATAGCCGTAGCTAACCAAAAAGGCGGAGTCGGGAAAACCACGACTGCGGTGAACCTCGCGGCAATCATCGCCAGTTGGGGCAACCGCGTCCTGCTCGTCGACGCCGATCCGCAGGGAAACGCCACGTCTGGCGCCGGCATTCAGCGCGGCAGCTTCCGTCGCGGTCTCTATCACAGTCTGGTGCTCGACCAGCCGATCTCAGCCATCGCGCTACCGACGGCAGTCCCGTCGCTCAGCATCGTCCCCTCTAATAAGGATCTCGCCGGCGCGGAGATCGAACTCGTCGACGTCGAACAGCGCGAGTTTCGTCTCAAGCGCGCTCTCGCCGCCGTCGAGCCGAATTACGATTACATCATCGTCGACTGCCCGCCGTCCCTCGGCCTGCTGACTCTCAACGCGCTCACCGCCGTGAGATCTCTACTGGTGCCGATTCAGTGTGAATATTATGCCCTCGAAGGCGTGACTGAGCTGTTCGACACGCTGGCCAGAATTCGCCGTCTTCACAATCCGGGCCTGATGATCGAAGGCCTGCTTCTGACGATGTACGACGAGCGCACGAACCTTTCCGCCGCCGTCGCCGCTGACCTGCGCGACTTCTACGGTCTCCAGGTTTTCCAGACAGTAATCCCACGCAACGTGCGGCTCGCCGAGGCGCCAAGCCACGGCAAGCCCATCATCACTTACGACGCTCATTCAAAAGGAGCCGAAGCGTACTCGCAGTTGGCCCGGGAGATTGTCTATGAATCGAAAAGCGCTGGGTCGGGGTCTGGGGGCGCTGCTGTCCTCTGACCGCACGATCGACCTTGGATCGGAACCCTCTGAAGTCGACCTCAATTCAATAGTTCCCGGACCGATGCAGCCGCGCATTAACTTCGACGAGGCGGCGCTTGAGAGCCTGGCGGAGTCGATCAAGACGCACGGCATCGTCCAACCGCTCCTCGTCCGCCGTCAGGGCGAAGGGTTCGAACTGATTGCGGGTGAGCGACGATGGCGTGCAGCCAAGATGGCGGGCCTAACGCACGTACCCGTCCTGGTAAAAGATGTCGGCGACGAGAACCTGCTTGAGATCGCCCTCATCGAGAACATCCAGAGGGAAGACCTGAACCCGATCGAAGAGGCGCAAGCGTACAAGCGGTTAATTGAGAGCGTCGGACTCACACAAGAAGCGTTGGCGATGCGAATCGGACGCGACCGCTCATACATCACGAACTACCTGCGGTTGCTGAAGCTGCCGCCCGATTTGCAACAGCTTGTGATCGAAGGGCGTCTTTCGACAGGCCATGCCCGAACGATTCTCGGCTTGTCCCATACTGACGTTCAGCGCCGACTTGCGCGACAGGTTATAGAGGACGGTTTGTCCGTCAGGGCCACGGAGATTCTTGTTCAGAAGGCGTCGGCGGACAGGCCTCCCCGAACTGTTCGAGCGTCTCAGACCGTGGACCCCAACATCCGGGCGGCGGAAACGAAACTCCGGCGGGCGTTAGGAACCCAGGTGCGAATCGTGCAAATGGGAAGCGAAGGCCGGGGCAAAGTTGAAATCAGTTTTTATAACGCCCAGGACTTGGATCGGATTTACGATCTGCTTATCACGGCCGCTCCCATGTAACTGGTGAACCGTCGCACAGTACAATGTACAATCCAAAAAGGGAGAGACGTTCCTAGTAAACACGGATTAAGTCGGGGTATACCGAACAATGGCCCTTCGGTTGACCCTCTATTCTCACCATGTTAGACTCGCGCGCTTTTCGGCAGACATAATTCAACTCACAGTAGAGGAATCGCATGTTGTTCCTGGCAGAGGCTGCAATTCAATTGGTTCCTGACGGCACCTTGCTGCTCCATCTTTTTTTCATCGGAATCATGGTGTTCGTTCTGAACCGCACTCTGCTGCGCCCCATCAACAACATACTCGCCGAAAGAGAAAAGCAGATCACAGGCCGGCTCGACGAAGCACACATGCTCGCCGTCGAGGCTGATGAGAAATTGAAGCAGTACAACGCGGCGTTGCGCGAAGCCCGCTCGGAGGGCTATCGCCTGTTGGAAAAGGAACGCGCCGCGGGCCTCAAAGACAAGGACGAAAAGGTGCGACAGTATCGCGAAGAGCTTTCGCAGAGTGTTGCGCAACAGATCGAGGCCACTAAGAAACAACAGGAGCAGGTGCGGGCGGAATTGGAAGCGCAAGCGGCGACGATGGGCGGGTTAATAAGCTCTCAAATACTGCGCCGGCCTCAAAACTAAAGACCGATGTACATACTTGCGTTTGTAGAATTACCGGAGTGGTTTAACTACCCAGGTCTCGAAGCCTGGAAGTTTCTGAACCTCGCGATCTTCGTCGGCGTTATGATCTATATCCTGCGCCGGCCAATCAGCGACGCGTTAGCCGGGCGGCGCGATGCGATCAAGCAGGAGTTGGTCGACGCCGAGACGAAGCGCACTCGCGCGATGGAGAAGGCAAGCGAAGCTCAAGCGCAGTTGGAACATCTCGACGCCGACGTCCAGTCACTCCGCGAACACGCGCATAAAGAAGCTGAATCTGAACGCGAACGATTGGCGGCTGCGACCGCGCGCGAGTTGGAAAAACTAAAACTGCAGGCGCAGCGCGAAATGGAAACCGCCGATAAGGTCGCACGAAAACAGTTACGCGAGTTTTTCGCGATGAAGAGCATTGACGTCGCCCGCCAGTCGATTCGAACTCAAATGCGGCCCGAGGATGAAGCGCTTCTGATTAACGAGAAGATCGGCGAATTGAGGAGGACGCGAGTTTGAGTCTGCAAACAGTCGCGCGGCGTTACGCTTCAGCACTCGCCGATGTAGTAATCGAACGAAAAGAGGAGCGAGAGGTCCAGCAGGAGATCGATCAATGGGCCTCGATGATCGAGTCCAATCCGGAGTTGAAGGAAGTCTTCGCTAATCCCACCGTCGCGTACGACCAAAAACAGAACGTGCTGGAAGCGTTGATTACGCGCACGCGTGTACGTCCGACGACGGCGAGTTTTCTCCGTGTGTTGTTAAGGAATCAACGCCTGGCCGAGTTGAGCAACGTTGCGGAGCGATTCGGTCATGTGCTTGATGAGCGCGGCGGCGTGGTATCCGCAAGCGTCACCACGGCGCGGCCGCTGCCGGAAGACACGAAGAACACAGTCCGCCAGGCGCTTACGGCTGCGACCGGACGGACCGTGCGCGTCAGCTTCGCCACCGACGAAACGATCATCGGCGGTCTCGTCGCTCGAATCGGTTCGACGATATACGACGGCTCAGTTCAGAGTCGTTTGGACCGCTTGTCCGAGGAACTTGCAGGTTAAGAGTGGAAACGCGATTTAGAGGGAATTATGGAACCTATTAGAGCCAGCGAAATCAACGATATTATTCGTAAACAGATCGAGAACTTCGACAACGACGGCACCGTGACCGAAGTCGGAACCGTTATCAAGATCGGCGACGGCATCGCGGAGATCCACGGTCTCGAAAAGGTCATGGCCGGCGAACTGCTCGAGTTTCCTCACGACGTGCGCGGTCTGGCATTGAACCTGGAAGAGGACAAAGTCGGCGCCGTGTTGTTCGGTGATTTCCAGACTATTCGCGAAGGCGATCTCGTGAAGCGCACCGGACGCATCATGGAGGTGCCGGTCGGCGAGGCGATGGTCGGCCGTGTCGTGGACGTGCTGGGTAATCCGATCGATGATGCTGGTCCAATCGTCACCGAACATTTCTATCCCGTCGAGCGCATCGCTCCGGGCGTGGTCGACCGGCAGCCCGTGAAAGAGCCGCTGCAAACCGGTCTCAAAGCTATCGATGCGATGGTCCCGATCGGCCGCGGTCAGCGCGAGTTGATCATCGGCGATCGTCAGACAGGAAAGACCGCGGTTGCCGTCGACACGATCATCAACCAAAAAGGCAAAGACGTTATCTGTATCTACGTCGCGATCGGTCAAAAGGCGTCGACGGTGGCCCAGGTGGTGAAGACGCTTCAGGACTTCGGCGCGATGGATTACACGATCGTGATCAAGGCTACGGCGTCTGACCCCGCGGCGATGCAGTTTCTTGCGCCTTACTCGGGCGCCGCCATGGGCGAATACTTCCGCGACAACGGCAAGCACGCGCTGACGATCTACGACGACCTTTCGAAACAGGCGGCGGCGTACCGTGAGATCTCCCTCCTGCTCCGCAGACCGCCAGGCCGCGAAGCGTATCCGGGCGACGTTTTCTATCTCCACTCGCGATTGCTGGAACGCGCGGCGAAACTTTCCGACGTGAAGGGCGGCGGTTCACTGACCAGTCTGCCGATCATTGAGACGCAAGCCGGCGACATCTCCGCGTACATTCCGACGAACGTGATTTCGATCACCGACGGACAGATCTTCCTCGAAGCGGACCTCTTCAACAGCGGTTTCCGTCCGGCAATCAACGTCGGCAACAGCGTTTCCCGGGTAGGCGGATCGGCGCAGATCAAGGCCATGAAACAGGTCGCCGGAACCTTGCGTCTGGACCTGGCCCAATTCCGCGAGTTGCAGGCGTTCGCGCAGTTCGGTTCCGATCTCGATAAAGCGACGCAGGCGCAGTTGGCGCGCGGACAACGGCTAACTGAAATTCTGAAACAGCCGCAGTATCAGCCAATGGACGTCGAAAAACAGGTGCTCGGGATCTGGGCCGCAACGAACGGTTTCGTCGACGACGTGCCCGTCGAAGACGTTCGTCGCTTTGAGTCGAGCTTGCTGAAGTTCGTCGAGAACTCGCACCCCGGCGTACTCGCTGCCATCGCCGAAAAGAAATCGCTCACCGATGACATCAAGCGCGATCTGAAACAGGTGCTGGACGACTTTAAGGACGTCTGGCAGAGAGGCGGAGACGGGTCTGACTTCGCGCCGTCAACCACTACGCGGCAGACTTCAATGGTGGCAGCTTAATCAATGCCGAACCTTCTCGACATTCGCCGGCGTATCAAGTCGGTCAAGAACACGCAGCAGATCACCAAAGCCATGAAAATGGTTTCTGCCGCCAAACTCAAACGCGCGCAAGATCGCGTGGTCACGGCGCGTCCGTTTGCGAACAAGATGGCGGAAGTACTCGGCGAGCTCGCGACGCGAACTGATGAAAACTTTCATCATCCATTGCTCGACGTCCGAGGCGACGAGCGTTATCTACTGGTTCTGGTTACCGCTGACAAGGGGCTTTGCGGCGCGTTCAATACCAACCTGACGAAGGCCGCACAGGCGTTCATCAAGGACCATCCTGACAAGAAGGTCGAGCTCCTCCCAATTGGGCGTAAGGGGCGCGACTTTTTCCGCAATCGCCACGCGACGCTTGTCGGCGAGTTTCTCGGTCTAACCGGCAAGGGCCGCGTTGAGTTTTCAGAAGCGCTCGAGGTCGCCCGTTACATCATCAAGATGTACGGCGAAGACACAAGCATCGACAAAGTTTTTCTCGTCTACAACGAGTTCAAGTCGGTCCTATCGCAACGCGTTGTGCTCGAACAGTTGCTGCCTGTCTCGCGGGCCAAACAAGATGAGCCGGAAGTGAAAGCTCAACAACCGGTGTCGCTGGTCGACTATATCTACGAGCAGCCGCCCGCTGAGATGTTTGGCCGTCTGTTGCCGCGCCTGGTGGAAACGCAGATCTTTCGCGCGCTGCTGGAGTCGATCGCCTCCGAACAGGGCGCGCGTATGACGGCGATGGATTCGGCGTCGAAAAATGCGAGCGAACTGATCGACACGTTGACGCTCAATATGAATCGCGTCCGTCAGGCGGCAATCACGAATGAGATTATCGAAGTCGTCTCCGGAGCGGCCGCCCTCTAACCTGATTCGCCTTTATCTCCCGCTCATTCTTTGGATGGGATTCATCTCGTTCGCATCCTCCGGAAACTTCTCCGCCGGCAACACGTCCCGAATCATTGGCCCACTCGTCCTCTGGCTGTTCCCGAACACGACCCCTGAAACGTTGCTGGTGATCCATATGACCACTCGCAAGGTGGCCCACTTCGCCGAGTACGCGGTGCTTGGCGTGCTGGCGGCTCGCGCTTTTCGCGGCTCGCCGCGTCCGGGCTTGCAGCGCAGGTGGTTTCTGGTTTCGCTGGCGCTGGTTATTGTTTACGCGCTGCTTGACGAATATCATCAGAGCTTCGTCCCCTCGCGGACCGCTACGGTCTCCGATAGTTTTATTGACATGGTTGGCGGTTTGACAGCCTTGATCATCGTCTGGCGCCGTGGTTGGTTTGGGCGTGCATCAAAATCCCCCGTGTGATCGTATAATTCTGCTGGTTTCGATTCTGTTTAGAAAATGAGGCTCCAATGGGAATACTTGACCGCCTAAGCCCGAGTTCGCAGTTCATCGAGGTAATCGAGTGGCTCGACAACACCAGCAACACTCTCGTCTACCGATTTCCGGTAAAAGACCAGGAAATCAAGAACGGCGCGCAGCTCATCGTGCGGGAATCGCAGGCTGCCGTCTTTGTGCATGAAGGCCAGATTGCGGACCAGTTTCCCCCGGGCCGTTACACCATCGACGGCGGTAACACGCCGATTCTTTCGAAGTTGGGAGCCTGGAAGTACGGCTTCAACTCGCCGTTCAAGGCGGAGGTTTACTTCGTCAATACCAAACAGTTCACGGATTTGAAGTGGGGCACGCCGAATCCGGTCATGATGCGCGACTCCGATTTCGGCATGGTCCGCCTGCGCGCGTTCGGTATTTACTCGATGCGCGTTAGCGAACCGCAGGCGTTCATTAAAGAGATCGCCGGCACTAACGCACACTTCGTCACGGAAGACATTGAAGGTCAACTGAAGCGCACACTGGTGAGCGGCTTCAGCGACGCGCTCGCGGAGTCGAAGATCGCAGCCTTGGATCTCGCTTCAAACTACGACGAGCTGTCGAAATTGACGCGCGACAAGCTCAACGAAGAGTTCAATTCGTTAGGTTTGCAACTTACGAAGTTCCTCGTCGAGAACATCTCGTTGCCGCAGGAAGTCGAAGCAGCGATGGACAAGCGCACTTCGATGGGCGTGATCGGCGACGTTGGCCGCTATACGCAATTCCAGGCTGCCGACGCGATGCGCGACGCCGCTCAGAATCCCTCAGGCGGCGCAGGAACGGGCGCTGGTCTTGGCGCTGGTTTCGCGATTGGAAACGCGATGGCTGGCTCGATGGCCGACGCATTGAAGCAGTCAAAGGGGAGCGAAGCGTCTGCTGCTGCGCCGGCTGCTGCTACTGGCCCAGCGTGTCCGCAGTGTGGTGCTCGAAACAATCCCGGCGCGAAGTTCTGCGTCGAGTGCGGCGCCAAGCAAGGAGCCGCGAAGTGCGCGAACTGTCAGGCGGAATTGCCCCCCGGTGCTAAGTTCTGCAATGAGTGCGGGCAGAAAGTTTAGCTTAACAGTGAAAACTCGGATCTAGCCCTGATGCTTAGTGCGTTGACGTGTCCACGCCGGGTAGTCATCACCGGAATGGGGTGTGTTACGCCTCTGGGAGTCGGACGGGAAGCGTTTTGGAGCGGGCTCCTCTCAGGAAAGAGCGGAGTCCGCAGAATCGAAGCGTTTGACCCGTCCAGTTTACCCGTACAGATTGCCGCGGAAGTTCCTTCCTTCGACTGGCAAGCCCAACTCAATCCAAAAGATCGCAAGCACGTTCCGCGGACCGTGCCGCTGGCGCTTGCCGCGGCGCGAGAGGCGCTCGACGATGCAGGTCTGTTTGCGAATGATCTTTCACTTGCCGAACGGCGTGCGTTCGGCGTCGAGCTGGGGACAGGCGGCGGCGGGCTCGCGTTCACGGAGCAGCAATATGAGTACTGGTACATTGGACCAACTAATAAGGCGAGCGTCTATACGATCCCTTCGTCCACGCATGGTGGATTGTCGAGCGAGTTGTCGATGGCGTTTGGATTACGTGGTCTGTCGCATATCGTGTCGACGGGTTGCACCAGCTCGACGGATGCGATGGCTTATGCTGCGCAACACATCGCGCTGGGCCGTCAGGACCTGATGCTCTCTGGCGGCGTCGATGCGCCGATCGCGCCTGGAATTCTCGCGGGCTTCAATCTGATGACCGTCCTGACGAATGATTGGAATAACGAGCCGCATCGAGCTTCGCGTCCGTTCTCTCGTAATCGATCGGGAATGGTGCTTGGCGAGGGTTCGTGGATCTACGTCCTGGAAGAACTCAAACACGCAACGAACCGCGGTGCGAAGATCTACGCGGAGATACTTGGCTATGGGGCCACGTGTGATGCATATCATCGTGTGCGGCTGGCCGAGGATGGCGACGAGCCCGCGCGTGCGATGCGTCTGGCGCTCGAAGATGCCGGCTGCGAATCGAAAGATATCGATTACGTCAATCTCCATGGCACGTCGACGTTGCTGAACGATCGCATCGAGACGAGCGCGTTGAAACGCGCGTTTGACGGACATGCGAAGCGGATACCGATGTCGGCGACGAAGTCACAGATTGGGCATCCGCAAGGTGCGAGCGGCGCGGCCGGCTTAGGCGCTGCGCTTTGCGCGATGCACACGAATCGGATCCCGCCAACAATTAACCTCGATGACCCTGACCCTGACTGCGACCTTGATTACGTCCCCAATGAAGCGCGCGAAGCGAACGTGAAAGTCGCACTGTGTAATTGCATTGGTTTTGGATCGAAGAACAGTGCGCTCGTTGTTCAAATGATCAGTTAATGTTCGACAGATTCAAGCGGCGCAGCTACGAGCTCGAGTACATCGATACAGGAGACTACACGGCGGCCGAGTACGAAGACTGTATCGGAGAGCTGCAACTCGTCAATCGCTGGATGGGCGACGCTCACACGCTTAAGAGCACGCTCCTTCGCGAGATCGAGCACGAGGACCTGCGGCGTTTTTCGGTACTTGACGTCGGCGCCGGCTCCGGTGAGCTGTTGCGCGTGGCGACAACGTGGGCGCGAGAAACAGGTCGCGAAGTGCAAGCAGTCGGTCTTGAACTAAACGAACGATCCGCGTCGTCGATCCTCGAAGAGTCGCGCGGGTTTCCGGAAATAGCTTCAGTGCGGGGCAACGCGTTGCAACTTCCTTTTGCGGCAGCTCAGTTTGACTACGTGATCTGTTCGCTGTTCACGCATCACTTCGCCGAGGAGCAAGTCGTACAGATCCTTCGCGAGATGGGCCGAGTCGCAGGGCGGCGGATCTTCGTCATCGATCTTCATCGCCACCCGCTTGCTTACTTTCTCTATACGACGCTCGGAAAGTTAGTTTTGAAGAACCGTTTGATTCGTCACGACGGCGCGCTCTCAATACTGAGAAGTTTCAAAGCGGAAGAGTTGCTTGCTTTGGCGAAGCGCGCCGGGCTGCGGCGCGTGTGGGTTAGCCGCCACTTTCCTTACCGGTTGGTTTTAAATGCCCGAGCTGCATAACAACAACTTCGACGTGATCGTCGCCGGTGGTGGACCAGCAGGTGCGAGCGCTGCGATTCATCTGGCGCGCGGCGGCACGAACGTGTTGTTGATCGAGCAGAAGAAGTTTCCGCGGGCGAAATTGTGCGGCGAGTTTATTTCTCCTGAGTGTCAGGCGCACTTTGAAAAGCTTGGTGTCGGCGAGGCGATGATCGCCGCGGCGCCGGCATTGCTCGAGGAGACGGTCTTTTATTCGAGCAAGGGACATCACGTTGCAGTGCCGAGCAAATGGTTTGGCGGGGGCGCGGCGTTCGGCTTGAGCCGCGCTGTCATGGACGAGGTCTTGTTGCGACACGCGCAACGTGTTGGCGTAACAGTTCTCGAAGACGCGAGCATCACCGAGCCTATACTCGACGACGAAACTGTTCGCGGAGTGCGTGTCAAAACCGGGCACGGTCACGAAGACTATCGCGCCCCGATAACGATCGACGCTACCGGCCGCGCGCGCATTCTTTCCCGCAAGCTCATCAACGCCCGTCACAAACGTCCCAGCCTGGTCGCGTTCAAAGCACACTTCCGCAACACGAAAGTCTCGCCCGGCGCGTGTGAGATTTACTTCTATCCCGGCGGATACGGCGGACTCAGCACAGTCGAAGCCGGCGCCAGCAATCTCTGTTTCATCATCGCTGCCGAGGACGTAAAGCGTTGTCACTCCGATCCGAACATCGTCTTACGCAAGAGTTTGATGAAGAACCGGCGCGCGGCGCACACGCTGGAAGCGGCGGAGGTGTCGTCCGAGTGGCTGAGCGCATCATGGGAGCGCTTTGGCCGGCAACGGCCGAGTCCCGCGGCAGGGCTGTTGGCGATCGGCGACTCAGCGGCGTTCATCGATCCGTTCACCGGCAGCGGCATGCTGATGGCTTTTGAAAGCGGCGATCTCGTCGCGCAAGCGATTCTTCGTCACAAGAGCGATACATTCAACGACTTAGCAACTTCCTACACCACGAGTTATCGCCGAACGTTTGATTCCCGCTTACGAATTTCCGGATTGTTGCGGCGAGCGGCGTTCAGTCCACGCCTCGCCGAGATTGGTATCGCGATCTGCGGCACCAGCGAACTCCTTCGCGGCCGACTCGCGCGCGCGACGCGTGCTCACCCGGAATCACATAAGTTCTTGCCACAAAAAGGCCTTTTGGAGTAAAAAGGCTAAGCAGTTTGTCTCTCTGCTGCACCTCCGAAGCATCTCGTCCACGAATGAAACGTAAACAAAGAGTCTTGAATGACTGCGCGAGTGTCAGAGCCGCGAAAACTAGTTAAGGAGAATACGTCGATGTTTGCATCCTTAAAGTCAGGGCTTGTCCGATTCTTTCAACTGACTACACTGCTGTTGGTCCTCCTCGCAGCAGCGAGCGTTGCCTTTGGACAGGCGCAGTCTAATGCTGCCGATCTGCAAGGTGTGGTCAAGGACTCTACCGGCGCTGTCGTCGCAAACGCGACGGTCCACGCCCGCAATCCGGCTACGAATGTCTCGCGAGACGCGACGACCAACGACGACGGCTTGTACCGGATCATCAACTTGCCGCCGGGTAATTACGAGATCACCGTCGAAGCGGCAAACTTCAAAAAAGCCGTGCTGTCGAACATCAACGTCACCGTAGGCCAGACAGCCCAGCTTGACGTTAATCTGGAACTCGGAGAGATCACCGAGACGGTCACGATCTCCGACGCGACGTCGGAAGTCATAGAGACGTCCAAGACGGCTGTATCGACGACCATCGACCAGCAGCGAATCAACAATCTTCCGATCAACGAGCGCAACTATCTCTCTTTTGCGCTGACGACCTCGACCGTGGGACGCGACAACGGACGACCGATCGGACCAGCGCCGACCACGGGTTTGAACTTCGGTGGACAGCGCGGCCGTTCCAATCTCGTCCAGGTAGACGGCGCCGACAACACAGACAACTCCGTCAACGCGTCGCGCTCCACTGTCAGCCAGGAAGCGGTGCAGGAGTTTCAAGTGGTGACCAACTCGTTTGCGCCGGAGTTTGGCCGGTCAGCAGGCGGCGTCGTCAACGTCGTCACGAAGTCAGGCACAAACGATCTTCACGGGAATCTGTTCGGGTTCCTGCGTCACCGCAGTTTTCAGGCGCGCAACGCATTCGCACCTATCGAGGATCCGCCGTTCACGCGAACGCAGTACGGCTTCACGATCGGCGGCCCGTTCGATCGTGATCGCACGTTCTTCTTCTTCGCGTTCGAGCAACGGAAGCGCAACGAGTCAGGCTTCTTTACGAGCAATGTCGCGCAGGGCCTGACGGCGTCAGTTACGCTGCCGCCGCTCGCTCCTGGCTTCCCGGCGCAAACACTACGTAACTTAAGACCCGAGCAGGCGACCTACATTAATAGCCTGCTTGCTCTCGGCGGCCAGGCACAGCAACTCGGCATCGCTTACGCCTATCTCGCGTCCGGCGGCGGCAGCACCGCGCTTACCGGCTCCAACCCACTGCTCGCTACAGGCGCTCCTTTTACTCCCGGAACCGTGATCGGCAATCGCTTCTTCCTGACTGGCGCGCCTATTCCGCTGGCAACCACGAACAGCCTGGGCCAACTAATTGCCTTCCGTCCGTTGAATAACCTGCAAACCGTGTTTCCCATTACCGACGACACGACGTTCAATTCGTTCCGTCTCGATCACCTGATCACGAAAGAACATCAGCTCAGCTTACGCTTTGGCTACAATCCCAGCGAGATCACGGGCATCCAGGTCGAGTCGCAGAATCAGTCGCTGGGCCAGAACGATTTTTCACGCACAGGTATTCAAAAGCTGCGCGATTTCTCGGCGGTCGCAACGCTAACGTCAACGCTGTCGAACAGCATCGTCAACGAAGCGCGCTTCAACTTCGGCGAACGTCGTGCGACGTTCAAATCGCAAAACGGCGATGCAGTGGCTTTCAACATCTCCGGCACAGCATTCATTGGCCGCGAACTCTTCTCGCCAGTACTGCGCACGGAAACGCGTTACGAGTTCACCGACAACATCAATCTCGTCGCCGGTAATCACAATTTCAAATTCGGCGGCGACGTCGCCTTCGTTCGCATTCCGGAAGCCATCTTCGAACTAAACTTTGCGGGTCTCTTCAACTTCGGCGGCGTCGGCGCCTGCACATTGGTGCCCCAACTCTGTTTGCCGGGTTTACCCGCGGCGCCGGATTTCACGCCGGTGCAGCAATATGGTCTCGGCTTTCCGACCAACTTCATTCAGGGTTTCGGCAATCCCATCAGCAGTATCAGCAACAAACCGATTGCCTTTTTCGCGCAGGATTCGTGGAAGGTTCGGCCTAACCTGACGCTCAATTACGGCGTCCGTTACGACATCGAGCTGACCGAGCAGATCCCGACGCTTCCGTTAAGCGATCCGTTGTCAGGCATCAATCTTACGGCTGCACAGGTTGCCCAGGCGCAAGACGCGATGGGCGTGCAGCAGGGTTTTCCGCGTGACAAGAACAACTGGGCGCCGCGAGCAGCCATCGCCTGGGATCCGTGGAGCGATGGGAAGACGGCGGTCCGCGCCGCGTTCGGTCTTTTCTACGACCATCCATTGCTCGCCAT
The DNA here is from genome assembly GCA_046732535.1 of Acidobacteriota bacterium. Lineage (GTDB taxonomy): Bacteria > Acidobacteriota > Blastocatellia > Pyrinomonadales > Pyrinomonadaceae > PSRF01. Next base: position 36,295 of record JBKPNH010000047.1, on the reverse strand, counting down.
CGCCTTCAACTCCGACATCGCCGACGCCGTGCAGCAGCAGCAAGGCATCCTGACAGCAGGAAGTCCGGGGATACTTGACTCACTCGGACGGCCCGTCTTACTTAATGCGGCCCAGGTTTTTCAAGGCACCGTGTGCTCACAAGCCAACCTTTCGCCGTTCTGCCAGGCCGCTTTACCGACACTCGGTCTTCCGCCGACATTTCAAACACCGGGAGTTGCTGCCGGCGCGCAGTATCAATTCGGCCGGCAACGCTTCAACGATCAAACGTTCCCCGGCTTTGGTCCAGTGCTTCCGTTTACGCTTCACGTGCAGAAGGACTTTGAGTACGCCTATGCGACTCAAGGCAACTTCACCGTCGAGCGCCAGATCACGGACGACATGACGCTGTCCGGCAGCTACATTTACGTCGGCGCCCGTCACCTGCCGCACCCGCTCGACATCAATGCGCCGCGCACGGAGTTACAGATTCAAAACTTCTTCCGCTGGGCCGGCCGCAATCCAGTCAGCACCACCGAAGCTTTGGCGTTTAGTATTCCGACCTCCGGCGCTCCTTGTCCCGGAGGCGTTCCGCTTCAGTGTTTCCAGATGACGACGCCAGTCGGTGCGACGCCGTTCCCGACACAGGGCCAGCAGTTTGCGATCATCATTCCCGGAATGATTGCGGCGCCGCTAGCAAACCTGGGCAGCCGCGTGATTAATGCCGGCATCGCGAACTTCTTCCGGCCCAACGCTCCGAACTATTTTCTCGCTCAAGCCCTTTCGGGCGGGCTCGTAACTCCAGCGGTGCTGAACAGCGCGCTGCCCGGCACTTTGCGAACTCCAGGAACAGTCTCGCCATTCGGATCGATCAACGCGCAAACTTCCGATGGCAATTCCAACTACAACGCATTGAACGCGGATCTGAAGAAGCGCTTCTCGAATAACTTCCAGTTTCTCGCGTCGTACACCTGGTCGCACTCGATCGACGACTCGTCTGATCTCCAAACGTTGTTGCTGCCACAGGACAATCGCAACTTCGCAGCGGAGCGTGCGGATTCACTTTTCGATCAGCGTCACCGGTTTGTTTTCAGTGCCGTGATCTCGTCGCCGAGCAGTTGGAACCAGGGCTCGGGCTTCAATCGTTTCCTGTCGAACTTCACGATCGCCCCGATCTTCGAGATCTCGTCAGGCCGCCCGTTCAATATCCTGAGCAATCAGGACACGAACAACGACCAGTCGAACCAGACGGACCGGCCCACGGTGCTTGACAACGGAACGTTGTGCGTGCCCGGCACGCCCGGCTGCATTGGGCTGATTACCAACGGACAGTTCTCGACCGGAAGTCTGCCGCGTAACTACGGCATGACGCATCGTTACGTGTCGCTCGACATGCGCCTGGCGAAGCTGGTCCCGATCGGCGAGCACCTGCGATTGGAGTTGATTGCGGAAGGATTTAACCTGTTCAATCGCTTCAACGAGGCAGCCGCGTCGCCATTCATCGACGACGTTCGCGCGTTCAACCTGCGCTCCGAAAACGGCCGTTACTTCAGCCGCCCGACTGCGGCGTTTGATTCGCGGCAGTTCCAATTCGGACTCAAGCTGAACTTCTAAAACAGACCTGCTGTTAATCCTATCCTTTTGACGCTCGTCTATCTTCGGGAGACGAAGATGGACGAGTGTCTGATCGAAACCCGTGGATTGACGCGCCGTTTCGGCGAGCGTGTCGCCGTCGACGACTTGAACTTGTCAGTGCCGGCGGCCGGAGTTTACGGGTTTCTTGGACCAAATGGCGCGGGTAAGACTACGGCGATCAGGATGTTGCTCGGTCTGATCCGCCCGCACGCCGGCGAGGTGCGTTTGTTTGGCGAGCCGGTTGGCCGCAATCGCGCTTCGTTGATGCGGCGAGTCGGCGCGCTGGTTGAGTCGCCGTCGCTTTATCCTCATCTGACCGGAAGAGAAAACCTCGAAGTCACTCGGCGTTTACTTGGTGCGTCGCGCAATCTTATCGATCTCGCACTCGACACCGTCCGGTTAACTCAAGACGCGAACCGCCGTGTGCGCGAGTACTCGCTTGGCATGCGGCAACGCCTCGGCCTCGCGTTAGCGCTGCTCAACAAACCCGAGCTCCTGATCCTGGACGAACCCACGAATGGACTCGACCCCGCCGGCATTCACGAAATGCGCGATCTGATCCGTCATCTGCCCGACGAATTTGGCGTTACGGTTTTTCTATCGAGTCACCTGCTCAGCGAAGTCGAACAGATCGCCGGCCATATCGGAATCATTCACGAAGGCAAGCTGTTGTTTCAGGGTCCGCTGGCCGAATTACAAAAGAGGCAGCAGACGCAACTGGTCGTTGGCGTAAAGCAGCTCGATGAAGCGATCGATTGCCTTTTAAACGCTGGCTGGGCCGTGAATAGAAGTGCGGACAGCATGATCAGTGTTTTAGCCAAAACGTCCGCCGACGCGGCGCGAATAAACAAGCTGTTAGTCGACCATCGTTTCGACGTCTTTCACGTTGCGTTGACGCAACCATCGCTCGAAGATATTTTCCTGACGCTTACTACGTAATGTCATTGCTACGAGCACTCCACGCTGAGTTATTAAAACTAAAACGCACCTTGGCGTTTCGCGTGATCTTCGTGCTGCCGTTCCTGGTTGCGACGTTGCAATTCTTCATCGCGTGGCGGACGAAGAAGTTTGCGCCCAACTTCAATATCTGGGACACGCTGCCGCAGAGCTCGATGCAGGTCTGGGCCGTGTTCATGCTGCCGCTGCTGATCACGTTGGAGACGGCGCTGCTCAACGGCATCGAACACGCCGACCGTCAGTGGAAACACCTCTTCGCCTTGCCTGTGCCGCGTTACTCTGTCTACTTCGCGAAGGTGATCGTGGCGCAGGCGTTGATCCTGATCAGCACACTCGTTCTAGCGGCGCTGATCGTCGTCGTGGGCCTCGCGGCGATCTCGCTGCGGCCGGAGCTGGCGAACGCGGGACCAGTTCCATACGGCTGGATCGCGAAGCACGCCACATTTGTTTGGCTGGCGTCGTGGCTGATCATCGCGATTCACACGTGGGTGAGCGTGCGCTGGTCGGGCTTTCCGATCCCGCTGGGCACTGGGATCGCCGGAACGTTCTTCGCGCTGTTCGCGGCGAGTGCGGCGGTCGGAAAATACTATCCGTGGCTATTGCCGATGAACATCTTCATCGACGGCAGAGGAACGTCGGCCCTCGTGCTCGGCGTTGCCGGCGGAATCGTTGCCGTCCTGATTGGTTGTTTCGAGTTCGTGCGGCGCGACGTCCTCAATTAACTCAATTTTCAGGCAAACTCTCTCCAGCCCAGCCGCATCCGAAACCACGGATTTACACAGATCGAGATAAACCAATAGGCTGAGCTTTCAAACCTATCCTCTCCCGAATACAATCTGACCCATTATGACGAGATCTACCTTTATTCCACGGCTTTTGAGTGTCGGAGCCGCGCTTTTGCTTGCCGCCTCCGCGATTTCGGCCCAAACGACGCGGCCAAGACGCGCCAAGCCGGCGTCAAAGACGACGGCCACCGTCGACAAATCGGCGTCTGATCCGTTGCTGCGTCCTGAGCCTACGTCAACCCCGGCGCCGCGGCGGACGAGCTCGAACGATTCGTTGTTGGACGTGCAGCCGGTCAGGCCAGTAGGCCCGGCCGTCAACCCAGCCGGATCATCAGGCAGCACGGCCGGAACAGCCGACACGAAGCACGCCTATCTCCTGCTCGAACAGAAACAGTTTGCGGCCGCGGCGAAGGAAGCGAAGGAGCTGACTGCCGCGCATCCCAACGATCCGGAAGCGTGGAAGATCGCCGGGTTCGCCGAGCTGAACTTGAAACAGTATGCAGAGGCAACGAAGGATCTCGAGAAGGCGCTCGACTTACAGCGCCAATCGAAGCAGGACGATCCAAACACCGAGAGCGCGCTGGGTCAGGCGTACTTTCTATCTGAGAAGTATGACAAGGCACTGCCTTATTTGAACGCGGCGACGATCCGCGGCGCCGACAAGCCTGACCCGCTGATGATCTACTATCGCGGCATCGCTGAGTACAAAACAGGAAAGACAGCGCAGGCCGAGAAGAGTTTCAACGAGGTCATTAAGCTCAATCCGAAAGACTCGTTGTCGCTCTTTTACCTTGCTCAGATCGCTCTTGCGAAAAACGATCTCGACGGCGCAATCGCGTCGCTTAATCGAGCCACCGTGAACGACGCGCGCCTGACCGGCGCATGGACCTTATTGACATCGGCGTATCTCCGTCGTGCCGCCACGAGCACCGATCCCGCGAAAGCAGAAGCGGATTACTTGAGCGCCGTTCGTGCCGGTGAAGGACTGATCAAGCTTCGCACGGACGCTGAAGCTGTCACTCTCTTCGGCCAGGCTCTAATCGGATCAAAACAGTACGCACGTGCGGCTTCAGCTCTGGAGCGCGCGACCACCACACCTGAAGCAACCGGCGTCACGTACTATCTGCTCGGCGTGGCCCATTCACGCGCCACTAACTTTCCGAAAGCGATCGCGGCGTTGGAGACGGCGGCAAAGAAGTCGCCGGAAGACGTCAATATCTATCGTGAACTGGGTTACGCGTTCGAAGTGCAGAAGCAGTATGCGAAAGCGCTTGCTGCGTATCAGCGCGGCCTGGCGCTCGCTCCGTCTGATCCGGATTTCAAAGAATCGATCGAGCGCGTGAAACCGTTTGCCAAATAAATCCGTGTTTTTGGCTGACACTGCCAGAGCATTTGCGACTTACTCCCTCGTGCCTTACCTCGGCATTCTGTTCTGTCCGGGAGCGGTGGTAGTCGGCACAGTGGGCGTCGTGAGATCGTATCGCCCGGGTCAGACAAACGAGGGACGCAACGTTTGTTACGCCAGTATGATCGCCGGCGTCGTCGTGCTCGCTTTTCAACTTTTACTTTGGTGGATTCTGTATCGCGTGCCGCTGTGGGCAGCGGGACTGTAAGGGAGAACTAACCGATGCGAACTATTTTAAGTTTACTGCTGCTCGGGTTGATGTTGACCGGAGCCATTGCGCAACGCCCGCGCACGATCGAGCCTGATCCGTCGGCAGCCAAAGTCTCCACGCCTCCAACCGCGCCGGCAACAGTGAAAGCCAAATATGAAGGCGGCGTCTTCGGCTACACCAAGACGATGGAAGGCACGTTGACGTTCGACGACACCAACGAGCGTCTCCTCTTCAAAGACAAGAAGCCGCCGAAAGAGATATCCATACCTTACGAAGCCATCACATCAGCATTCGCCGACACGCAGAAGCGCCAGCCAAAGGCTGCAACCGTTGCCGGCGCGGTTCCTACGATTTTCACGATGCCCGCGCGCTTCATCAAAACAAAGGTCCGTTATCTGACGCTGCAATACAGCGATCCCGATTCAAAGGTCAGCGGCATTACCAGTTTCAAACTCGAAAACCAGGAGATCCTCGAGTCGGTCCTATACACCCTCGCGCAAAAGGCCGACATGAGCCGGCGCGGCGAGGTCTACGTTAAGAAGCGTGAAGATCCAGGCCGGTAATTGGTACAATCCGAGTACCAATGAGGAGCCTTGAATGACACAAACCTACGAGACGCTTCTGCTCGAAAAACGTGACCGTGTAGCAATCATAACGATCAATCGTCCGGATAAACGAAACGCACTAAACATCAAAACACGCGAAGAGGGTGCGGCGCTGCTCGAAGAACTTCGTAACGACTCGTCCGTCGGCGTCGTGGTGTTCACCGGCGCCGGCGACAAGGCGTTCATCGCCGGCGCAGACATTGCCGAGTTTGCGGGACGCACCTCGATTACGCAGCGTGACGTAATGATGAGCCGATCGCTGTTCACGGCGGTCGATACGTTTCCCAAGCCCGTGATCGCTATGATCAATGGCTTCTGCCTGGGCGGTGGTTGCGAGCTCGCGTTGGCTTGCGACATCCGTATCGCCAGTGAGAACGCTCAGTTCGGTCAACCGGAGATCAATCTCGGAATCATTCCCGGCGGCGGCGGCACGCAACGTCTCACGCGGCTGGTCGGCGAAGGGAAAGCGATGGAGATGATCCTCACGGGCCAGTTTGTCGACGCGAAAACGGCGCATGCGATCGGTTTGGTGAATCACGTCGTGCCGGCCGATCAACTCGAAGCCAAGACGATGGAGATCGCCCAGCAAATCTCGCGCAAGAGCCCGATCGCCTTGCAGTTCGCAAAGGAGGCCGTGAAGATCGCTTCGCGCTCGAATCTCGACGAAGGTTTGCGGCGTGAAGTGGATCTGTTCGCACTCTGTTTCTCTACGGAAGACAAAGATGAAGGCGTGAGTGCTTTTCTCGAGCGACGAGATCCCGTATTTAAAGGTCGATAAGCGCGAATGAAAACGATCTTCCTGATCGTGGGCATACTCATTGCCACCGCCGGTGGCGTGATCACTTACCGCGCTCTTTATCTCGAACCGAAATCCGCAGTAGTCATCACGGAGAGCGAAGTGCGCGAGCTACCCAACTACACCCGCGTGATCGGCGGCGCGTTGTTGTTTGTCGGCGGCTCCGCACTCGCTCTTTACTCCGCTGTACGCAAGGTCAAGTAGCTGCGCCCTGCCAAAGTATTCTCAACTGATCTTCCGTGCCGTTGAACTTATCGCGATCGCAGTGTCCGATGCCGTTGACCAGATGCGGCTGTGGTCCTGACGCGCCATCGGTGTACTGCCACATGGTCCACGTCGGCCAGTTCGCCGGGACGATGGCGTTCGAACCGTACTCGGCCAGCCACAGCCAGCACTGCGCGAGCACCGGATCCTTGTTACTACCCAACATCTCTTTGATGTAGCTGCCTGAATACAACCCGGGAAACCTGCCAGTCACTTGATTGACCTGCGTGACAAACGCTCGCGCGTCGCTCAGCGACATGCTTGGGCCAGTCGGGTTAGCCTCGAGGTCCAACACCAGGAGCGTGTTGTCGAACGTCTCGACTACCTCGAGAAAATGCTGCGCCTGCGCGAGGCCATTGTCACCGGTCGCAAAATGATAAGCGCCCCAAAGCAGTCCCGCAGCGGCAGCTTTGGCTCGATTGGTCTGATACATCGGATCGACGCCGGTCGTCCCCTGCGTCGCTTTATGAATGACGCCAATGATTCCATCAGCCTTCGCTTGTTGGAGATCGATGTTTCCGTTGTGATGAGAAATGTCTACGACAGCATTTAGTGGGTCAGGCATTTTGAGTTTCCCTTGTTTGAGGATCGAGCGGAAGCGACGTTAACTTTTCAACTGCACAAAGACGAAATGGGTGAAGTTATCTGCGCGATCCTGTAAGTTTTGGTCGACGACTCTTAAGCCCCAGGCCTCGCCGATGAGCCGGTTCGAGATAGTCGCTACGTTTGGCGGGAGTGAGCCGCGAGCAATCGCCTCTCCTACTTTAGCGGGATCGACGAAGTCTCCCTCGCCTTGCTTCAAAATCATTTGGGAGTAGCGCTGCGCGATCGTCTCACGACACTGTGCGAGTACCTGAGGGTGAGTCATGATAGTGTCAACGTCGTCCAACCGGGCCTCCGGGTGGACCAGCAAACAGTGTACAACTTGAATCGAGTAGCGGTCGATTATTTCGTAGTTTTCGTCAAATAAGTATTTCTCCTTCGCCACTTCGGTTTCCTTTACCGGCCCACCGATCGAGTTATGTGTGGCGAACTGCCCGCGCTCGACCTCTCCGGACTTCAATTCACTCAACACTCTTTCCGTTGTGTAAAGATACTTAATCGCGATCGGCTCGTGTGAGAGGGCTTTCTTATCCAGGTAGAATCTAAGCGCCTGCTCGTTGAAGCTCCCTCTGCCGCCCTGAATTCCGACTCTTAATCCTGGCATCATTTGATCGTGATTTTATATGAGCTTCCCGAGAAGTGAAGTAAAATAGTCGTCCCAATCCGGGACCGCGTAGGTAATCTGTGCTTCCAGTCGATCGACGTCTTCGCAATCACAAACTGTCTTCACCAACATTCAAGCAGCCGGCGGACGTCGTGCGATGGTTCGGCGCGGTGCAGGCGCAGGACTTCCACGCTGCCAAATGGGCGCTCGCGCTACGAATGCGCAACGCGTCGCACGCGGTCATCGAAGAAGCGTTTGATCGAGGAGAAATACTGCGCACGCATCTGCTGCGTCCCACCTGGCACTTCGTTGCGCCTGACGACATTCGTTGGCTGCTGCAACTGACGGCGCCTCGCGTGAAGGTCCGCTGTGGTCCAAACAATCGCAAGCTCGAGCTCGACATTGCGGTTTTCAAGCGATCAAACCGCGTTATTACAAAAGCTCTAAGAGGCGAAAAACACCTCACTCGCTCGGAGTTGAAAGCGGCGCTGAATCGATCGGGCGTGGCTGCGGATGATACGGTGCGATTGGCGCACATTCTCCTTCGCGCCGAATTAGACGGCATTGTTTGTAGTGGCCCGCGACGAGGGAAACAGTTTACGTACGCGCTGCTGGAAGAACGCGTTCCCGCTACACACCCGCTGGGCCGCGATGAGTCGCTGGCGGAATTAACAAGACGCTATTTCACCAGTCATGGACCAGCTACGTTACCGGATTTTGTCTGGTGGTCAGGGTTGACGACGAACGATGCGCGACGCGGTATTGCATTAGCGAATGCTCATATCAATGAGATTCAGTTTGAAGGAAATACTTACTGGGCCTCAGAATCTACACCCATGAGTGCGTCCAGCTATAAAGCCCATCTGTTGCCTGGTCATCTATTGCCTGCATACGACGAATACAACGTCGCTTACAAAGATCGCCAACTCGTGATTGACGCCGCTTCGGGATTAACGACATTGGACGCGCTCGGTCCGGTCGTCATCGTCGATGGAAAACTGGTTGGAAGCTGGAAAGCTGCTCTCGACAAGCACTCGGTAGCGATCTCGGTGAACTCAGCAACAACTTTCGCTAAGCACGACAAACTCGCCATCACGAAAGCCGCGGAGCGATACGCCGCCTTTCTCGATCTGTCGCTTAATCTTTCCTTCGCCTGACGAACATGCGGCGACCCGCCACGGGCCGGAACGTTCCAAAGATAACGTCGAACAAGGGTGAGGTGACGCCGAAACGTATTTCGGGAGTCCTGTAGTGATGAAGCAGATGATATTTCCTGAGATACCTGAACATTGGCAGTCGTGCTCGGCGATGATGTGCGCGAAAGTGCAGCCATTCATAGTAGAAGTAACCTAAGGCGAGCCCCGCGAACAGAAACGACGCAGCGCGCCATGAGCCCGTTGCGACTCGAGCTAACACCACGTAAATAGCCGCCACCGGCGCACTGAACATTAGACTCGAGAAGATTCGATTCGTAGCGCGCGGATCCTCGTGGTGTGCCAAGTGCGCGGCATACACCAGCTTCTTACCTAACGCCGTGCGCGCATCGTAGTGGAAAACGAATCGATGCAGACCGTACTCGAGTAGTCCCCAACTCAAAACGCCTGTGACTAATAGTAGGAAGCCGAAGCTGAAGGAAATCGCTTCGCCGCGGGTAAGAGCTAACAGGCAGAGCACAACCGCCGTGTAAAAATAGAGCGGGGCTAAAGCTTTGACTGCCACTTCCAACCTCCCGATCGAAAATCCTTTGTGGGAAGTTGATACTTAGTATGAACCGAATGGCGTGCGGTTGCCAAATTTTTTTCTATTCAAATACCCGCTGCCGAAGTAGTCTTAATCGTTAGCTTGCCGGAACGCATGTCTGGAATCGGTTTACTGAATGAAAAGCCCCTCCACGCATCACTGAAACAGTGGTACGCGCGGCCGGGAGATCAATTTGAAGTCCCGGTTAACGGGTATGTGATTGATATTGTCCGAGGGGATCTGTTGATCGAGATCCAGACGGGCAATTTTTCAGCGATCAAGACAAAGCTCACCAGGCTATCTAGTTCACATCGGGTGCGACTGATCTATCCGATCGTGCAGGAGAAATGGATCGTCAGGTCGGCGGCCGATAACGGCGGTCGAATCATTCGCCGCAAATCCCCGAAGCGAGGCCGGGTCGAGGATATTTTCTGGGAGCTGGTCAGTATTCCGCAGTTACTGACGAGTCCGAATTTTTCGCTGGAAGTATTGATGATAAGGCAGGAAGAAGTCAGACGTTACGAGACAAAGCGAAAATGGCGCAGGAAAGCATGGGTTATTGAAGGACGCAGTTTGTTAGAGGTGCTGGATCAGCGTGTATTTGGTGAGTCGGCAGACTGGCTGCGGTTTCTGCCGGAAGGATTGGAGTCGTTCACTACGGGCGATCTTGCAACCGGGATTGACACCCGTAGAGAGTTGGCCCAGAAGATGGCCTATTGTCTGCGCGAAGGCAGAATGATCGAGTTGATTGGCCGGCGTGGGAGGGCCAATCTCTACCGTGTTGCAAAGCGGAACGCCCTCGACATCCTCCAGGACATCTAAGTGAGCGATTCGTACTAAGTGAACAGCCCGCGGACGGATGGTCCAACCATTCGCCGCGGGCTGAGCTGCCGCAAACTCTGTGAGCTAGTAATTAGAAAACAAACTTCACGCCCCACAGTATCTGTCGAGGATTGAAGGCCGAAGTGAAACCGAGTGGCTGACTCAGACTACGATCCCTACGGCCTTCGAGTCGATTATTGGTCGCCGCCTCGGCGTAGTCCGCTGCTGCCAGCGGATCGGGGAATGTAAGTATGCCGGTGGCCCCCACTGTTACCGGCAGCAACTCATTCACCGCTGCGAAGTTTGTACGATTGAAGATGTTGGCAAAGTCGGCGCTGGCTTCGATCCGCATCGGACTGTCAGCCTTGAAGCGGAAAGCTTTGCTGATGCGAACGTTGGTGCTGCGGTAATTTGGTCCTATTCCGGTGTTGCGTCCAATATTGAAAAGACGGTCCGTGCCGCCACGGGTGTCGCCGTTCATATCGACACCAGTACGCAACGTGAACGGAATACCACTCCGTATGAAGACGCTGGGACTGAGCGTGATATCCGCAAAAGCGCGCTCCATGAAGTTGTGTCCTGCACCACTCTTGAACGGACTCTCAAACACTCCACTGAAGACGAAGTTGTGACGGATATCAAAAGCGGAAACCGATCGCTCGCTGAAAAGCCGCGTCGGGAAAGGCGGTGCAAACGCGGAATTGAAGTCAGTGTTATCGTCGATCGCTTTACTCCACGTGTAGTTCGCCTGGAACGAGAAGTGATTACTGAACCGCTTCATTAGCGACGCCGTCATCCCGTGGTAGATTGACGTGCCGCGCGATTGATAATCCGTGAACTGCGTGATGCCCGCATCATTCACGCGGAAGCACTGAGTGTCGGCGCCGCAAACTCGATAGAGCGGACCCAGGCGTGGATCGCGTTGCGACAGGGCAGTGAGGTTCGCCGGCGTGGCTGGACAGCCGGGTGTTCCGGCTTCGCAATAGTTGAGCCCGACCGGCTGCTGAAGATGTAACCCGTGGTACATCTGATAGGCCACTTCGATGCTCAGGTTCTTCGCTATTTCTCGCTGAATGCCGATATTGGCTTGGATCGTGTAGTTGTTTTTGTAATCGGGATTGAGCTCAAACAACACACGTCCCGGAGCGCCTACTCCAGTAGGTGTTCCCAAACAATTAATCTGCGCCTCGGTTAACACTCCAAACGGAAGGGTGCCAGCCGGAATGTTGCAACCGGCGTTACCGAAAACGCCAGCTCCATACAAGGTCGCTACTCCGTTCAGCGGGCTCTTCGAAATCTGATTGATGAACTCGCCACTACCATTCAATACGCTCGTGTAACCGGGGATTTGAAAATAGATCGGCGAATAGAAGAGACCACCGCCGCCTCGCACCACCGTCTTGCCATCGTCGGTTGCTTTCAGCGCGAACCCAAACCGCGGCGAGAAGTAAGCGTGTCGCGGCACAGGCTGTGGTTCGCCATCCCAATCGATGCGGCCGCCGATGTCCAGAGTCAGGCGTTGATTGACTTTCCACGTGTCCTGCGCAAAACCGCCGATATAGTGACCCGTGCCCTTCCACGTCGGGTTGTTGAATCCCTGTCGATAAAGGAACGGCAGATTGAGATCCAGGTTTTGCAGTGGATTCAGTTGCGGGATTGCAGTACCCGCAAGAGCGGCCACGAAGGCCGGCCGATCCGCAGCGGGAACTGCCAGGGTAATCGGATAAACCGCGCTTGATTGGAATTGCCACTCACCTGCGAACCAAAGATCATTTCGGAAATCGTATGTGGCCGGGCGGTACGAACCTCCGAACTTGAAAGTGTGACTACCCCTCAACCACGTAAGATTATCTTCTATCTGATATCGATCCTGTGTGACGTCGTAGGGCGCTCCAAAATAGCGTCCGAAACCCGCCAGCCCGGAGACGACCAAGCCGGTCACGGCCGGATCGGGAGGCGCAGTCAAGTTTAAATTGTTCGGCGAGAACTGACCGCGGAGTTGATTGATCACCGAGCCGCTAAAACTGTGGGTCCAGGTGATGACGCCGGTTTGATCGTGTGTCGTAAGCGTATTGCTGATTGACGGCGCTGCGACGTTACTGGCGCCGATGTCGTCGGTAAAGTTACGCGTCAGGGTGAAGCGCCCGTTTATCTGATCCTTGTTGGACACGTGGTAATCGATACGAACGCTGAAGGTGTTAAAGCGGCTTATGCCGGTGAACACACCCTCGCTTTCCTGCAACATGTTAAAGATCCCCGGATAGCTGGCGGAGGTTGTGGTCAAGGCCGCGCGCAGGTTTTGTCCGATGCGCCGCACGTTGGCGCTGGCGGAAGCATCAAGGATCGCGAGCGACGCCAGTTGCGCTGCATTGGGGCGCGTCAACGGGTCGTTGGTATACGAGCGAAACCTCGCGAAATCGGTGTTCGTGCGTTCGTAGTTAGTGAAGAAAAACAGTTTGTTCTTCACAATCGGACCGCCCAGCGTGAATCCTGGAAAAAACTGCCGATCCGCTGACTTCTCGCCGGGGTTCAGCGTATCAAACGGATTGCGAGCCGAGGTCGCGTCGGAGCGGTAGTACAAGAAGCCGCTGCCGTGGAAACTGTTGGTGCCACTCTTGGTGATGATGTTCACTGCCGTGCCCGCAGTAAAACCAAACTCCGCTGAGAACGAGTTTCGATTTACCTGGAACTCCTGAATAGCTTCCGTCGAAACGTCGTAACGCTGGGCGCCTGAACCCAATTCATTCTCGCCGCCGTCGACTGTAATGAGATTGTTACGACCGTTACTGCCGCCGATTGAAAAGCCGGAAGTTTGAAATCCGGTTACGCGGCTCGCAAACTGAACGCGGGGAGCCTGGGAGCTGCTGACGCCCGGAAGCGTATAGACGTAGTTCTGAAAAGTGCGGCCAACGTTAGGCAGGTTTTCCACCTGCTGAGTGGAGATCGTGTTTGCCTGTTGCGTGCGTTCGGTCTCTACGAGGGGCAAGTCGCCGGTGATCGCGACTTGAGCCGTAATGCTGCTGGTGCTCAGTTGCACGTCGAAGACCAGGCTCTGGCCGACAGTCAACTGAACGTTTTCATTGAAGGCCTTCCCAAAACCGCGCGCCTCGATTTCGACCTTGTAGCCGCCGGGTGGCAACAGCGCAATTGAATACGCCCCTTCCTCATCGGTGGTCGCGGTTCGTTTGAGGCCCTTGTCGATACTCGTCGCGGTGACCGTGGCGCCGACTACGAGCGCGCCTTGCGGATCGGTGATCGTACCTTTCAGGGTTGAGCTGGCCACGTCGACTTGTGCTGACACCGGGCTCACGCAGAGTAGGAGGAGAAGAACCAGGAAAGTTAGTCCTTTGGTAAGCATTGAACCACACTCCTTTTTGGAAGGTCTTTTACGAGTCAGTTTGGCGTGCGAACGAATTGGAATTCGGCACGTCCCCCATAATTCCGCCGAAAAATTCCAGATGGATAAAGGACCCCGAGCTTCGCACAGGGGTGGAATATAAGATTTTTATCTGGGGATAACCTACCGAACGGTCGGTAAAATAACACCGACCTTAACAGGCGTCAAGGGTTATTCGTTATCCGTGTTTGCTGTTTTACCCACATAAGCAGAACACGGAGTAGGGAGTCTGTTGACGTGAACGCAAGTTCGCATGTATAAGTGTCCTACCGGACGGTCGGTAAGTGGATCTGAATCTGACAGCTACAGAAGAACAGTTTCGCGACGAGTTTCGGGCGTGGCTCGCTCTCAATCTGCCCGCCGAGTGGACAAAAAGCACCACCGGCGAAGATCGCGCCGGCTACTTGAACTACCTTCGCGCCTGGCAGCGAAAGCTCTTCGAAGGCGGATGGGCGGGAATCTCCTGGCCGCGAGAATTCGGCGGCCGCGGCGCGTCGCTGATGCAGCAGGCGATCTTTCAGGAAGAGCTCGCCGGCGCGAATGCGCCTCCGTTGATCGGCACCATCGGACTATCACTCGTCGGTCCAACCATAATCGCGATCGGCACTCCGGAACAGAAGACACGATATCTCGCGCCGATCCTTTCCGGCGAAGAGATCTGGTGTCAGGGCTTCTCCGAACCGAACGCCGGCAGTGACCTCGCGTCGGTCAGTACGAAAGCAGTTCGCGACGGCGACGACTTCATAATCAACGGACAGAAAATCTGGACCAGTTTTGCCCAGCACGCGGATTGGTGTCTGCAACTGGTTCGAACCGACGTGAACGCGCCCAAACACAAAGGCATTACCTGTCTACTGGTCGACATGCGCAGCGAGGGCATTTCAGTGAGGCCCTTACGCCAGATATCGGGCGACTCCGGCTTCAATGAAATGTTCTTCTCAAATGTGCGCGTACCGGTGTCACAGGTGCTGGGCCAAGTGAACGGCGGTTGGTCAGCAGCCATCACCGCGTTGATGAACGAACGGGCAAACCTCGGCACCGGCAGCCAGGTGATCTTCAAGCGCAACCTCGAGGCGCTCATCAACCGTGCGCGAACGTTCACAAGAAATGGAAAACCAGCAAGCGAGGATCCGCTGATTCGGCAAAAGCTCGCGCAGGCTTATCTCGAATTGGAGATCCTGCGTCTGAACACCAACCGCGCCTTGACGTCGCTGAGTAAGACCGGCATCCCCGGCCCCGAAGGTTCAATTCAAAAACTCTACTGGAGTGAATGGAACCAACGAACGCAGCAAACCGCACAGGAAATCTTCGGAGCGTTTGGCCAGCTCAGCGATTTCGACAACGGCATGTGGCAATACAGCTACTTGAGATCGCGCGGCAATACGATCGAAGCAGGCACCAGCGAGATTCAGCGAAATATCATTGCGGAAAGAGTGCTGGGACTACCGAAGAGTTACTGAACCGTCATGGAATTCGATCTCAGTAAACCGCAGAAACTGTTGAAAGACTCGGCGCGCGAGTTTTTGAGTCGCCACTGTAAGTCGAAACGCGTCCGCGAGCTGATGAATACCGAGACTGCGAACGACGACGAGTTGTGGCAGGCGATGGCGGATCAGGGTTGGACGGGTCTTTTGATTCCGGAAGAGTACGGCGGAATGGGCGCCGGATTGTTGGACCTGGCAGTGGTTTGCGAAGAGATGGGACGCGCTTGTTTGCCCGGCGCTTTTCAAGCGACGCTCTTCAGCACCGCCTTAATCGATCGCGCTGCATCGCCAAAGCAGAAGGCAGAATATCTCGAAGCGATTGCCAGTGGCTCGCTGAAAGCCACGGTCGCGCAGCTCGAAGAAACAGCGGACTGGGACATCAACGCAATCAACGTCAAAGCAGTGCGCGACAATGGCCGGCTGCTTGTCTCCGGACGCAAGCTGTTCGTCCCGGATGCTGCGACCGCGGATCTTCTGATTTGCGTTGCGACCAATGGCCAGTCGCCCGTGATTTTGCCGGTGACCAAAGGTGCTGACGGAGTCGAAATAAAGCGGATGGCTTCGATGGACGAGAGCCGAAAACTCTACGAAGTTGAGTTCGACAACGTGAGCGTGAACGGGGCTGATGTTTTCGGCGCTGACGGCAACGCTCCTGGCGCGCTATTGCAAGCCACTCAGGTTGCGACCGTTGCGTTGTGTGCGGAGATGGTTGGCGGCATGCAATGGATTCTCGATACGACAGTTGAGTACGCTAAGACAAGACATCAATTCGGCCGGCCAATTGGTTCGTTTCAAGCGGTCCAGCATCAATGCGCGGATATGCTGTTGATGACGGAAAGCGCACGATCAGCAACTTACTACGCGGCGTGGGCAGTAGCTGAAGGCGTGCCGAATGCGGGCACGGCTGTTTCGATTGCGAAGGCTTACTGCTCCGACGCATTTCGCGAGGTGGGCAATCGCGGCGTGCAGGTACATGGCGGGATCGGTTTTACCTGGGAACACGATCTGCACTTGTATTACAAACGCAGCAAGGCGTCGGAAACGATGTTTGGTGATGCTATTTTTCACCGTGAGCGGATCGCTCGGGCCGTCGTCGACGGCTAAATTCCAATAAACATGACAACTCATATTAAGGATCTGTTCGATCTTTCGGGACGGGTAGCGATTGTTACCGGTGGTTCGCGCGGATTGGGCAAGGAGATGGCCGAAGGTCTCGCGGAGGCTGGCGCGTCTCTGATGTTGTGTGCCAGGCGCGGCGACTGGCTGTGGCCCACCGTTGAGGAGTTTCGTGGTAAAGGTTTCGCAGCGGAAGGGATGCTTTGCGACGTCGCCGCCGTGGACCAAGTGCAGGCTCTTGTCGACGCCACTGTTGAGGTTTACGGCAAACTCGACATTCTGATAAACAACGCCGGTGTATCGTGGGGTGAACGTCCTGAAACGATGCCGCCTGACAAATGGGAGAAGGTCATCAACATCAACCTTACCGGTTCCTTCTTGTGCGCGCAGGCTGCCGGGCGCGAAATGCTGAAACGCGAACGAGGCTCGATCATCAACATCGCATCGGTTTCGGGTTTGCAATCGTCGGCAAATGGACCGCACTATGTTGGCTACGCTGCAAGCAAAGCAGGATTATTCGGACTGACCCGCGAACTGGCTGCTTCGTGGGGCCGGCAAGGTATTCGGGTCAATGCGATCGCGCCCGGTTTCTTTCATTCACGGCTTGCCGATCCGGCTATACCGGTTGCGGAGCCGTCGATCAAGGCGCGAAACCCCATTCCGCGCGTTGGTAATGCAGGTGAATTGAAAGGCGTCGCGGTGTTTCTTGCTTCCGACGCGGCAAACTACATCACCGGCCAGATCATCGTCGTCGATGGAGGCCGGACGATCGTCTAATGAGCAAACCTAAATCGACCATGGAATCAGTTTACGCATCGCGCCCATGGCTCAATCACTACAACTACTGGACGCCGCCGCACATGAATTATCCGCGCCGTCCCCTGCATGAAATACTCAGAATCACAGCCGCCGAAGTTCCCGATAAACCAGCGACGGCCTTCCTCGGACAGCACCTCACCTTCATTCAGTTAAGGGACCAGGCTGATCGGTTCGCGACTGCATTAGCGCACCTCGGCATAACGCAGGGCGATCGCGTCGGCATCATGTTGGCGAATTGCCCGCAATACGTGATTGCTGCATTCGCTCTCTTTCGTCTCGGCGCCACGGTTGTAAACGTCAATCCGATCTATACGCCGCGTGAAGTGCTCGTGGTCGCAAAAGACTCCGGCATGCGCGCACTCCTGACGCTGGACGTTCTGGCGCCCGCAGTCCTTGCAGTGCGTGACCAAACGGCAATTGAAAACGTCATCATCACTTCACTCGCAGAGTACTCGGCTGCCGCAACACCGACGCCGGTCGTCGAAGGCACGATACGAATGACGGATCTGCTCGCCGGTGTCGTTGAACCTGAGCTGCCTCGGATTGAAATCGATACCGACGAAGACGTAGCGGTGCTGCAATACACAGGCGGAACAACCGGAGTGCCGAAAGGCGCGATGCTCACGCATCGGAACATCTTTGCCAACGTCGTCCAGACTGATGCCTGGGCCCATCAGTTCACGGAACGTGGCAAAGATTGCTACCTGCTTGTCATCCCGCTGTTTCACATCTACGGGTTTACCGTCGGAATGATCGAGGGAGTTTGGCGAGGCTCTCAACAAGTGCTGATTCCGAAGTATGACGTCGAGGCAGTGTTGACCGCGATTCGCGACTATCGTCCGACATATTTTCCGGCCGTCCCCACGATCTATATCTCGCTGCTGAATCACCCAAAGGCCAGGGAGTACGGTCTCGACAAAGTGCGCGCATTCAATAGTGGCTCTGCGCCTTTGCCGGTCGAAGTTATCGATCAGTTTGAACGCATGACCGGCGGCACTCTCAACGAAGGTTACGGGTTGTCCGAAGCCTCACCGGTGACGCACTCAACGCCCTCGCTCGGGCGCCGCAAACCGGGCAGCATCGGCCTGCCTCTTTCCGATACTGATATCAAGATAGTTGACATCGCGACGGGAGTGACTGAAGTCCCGATCGGAGAAGAAGGTGAACTCTGCATCGCCGGCCCACAGGTGATGAAAGGTTACTGGAATCGCCCCGACGAAACCGCAATCGCTTTGCGCACCGACGCCGCCGGCAAGTGTTGGTTGTACACGGGCGACGTTGCGCGGATGGACGAAGATGGCTACACGTACATCGTTCAGCGCAAGAAAGACATGATCATTGTGAGCGGGTTCAACGTCTATCCGTCGGAGGTTGAGAGTGTGCTCTTCACGCATCCCGCCGTGATGGAAGCCGCCGTAATCGGAAAGCCGGACTCGTATCGAGGTGAGCGGGTAAAAGCCTTCGTGGTGCTAAAGGCTGGCGCCAGTGCAACGACGGAAGAGCTCATCGCTCACTGTGAAACGGGTTTGGCTGAATTCAAAGTACCTCGAGAAATCGTGTTCCGAGATAGTCTGCCAAAAACTGCCGTCGGAAAAGTTCTGCATCGCGTGCTGCGCGAGAGCGACTAATCCGTGTTCTGCTTATGCGGTTGTTAGATGGAAAAGTAGCGATTATCACCGGCGCGGCGCGCGGGATCGGGCGCGCGTGCGCTGAACTGTTTGCCGAGCACGGCGCGAGTCTTGTTCTTTCGGATATCGATGCCGACGTTACGCATGAGGCTGCGGCGCAGATTCAGTCGACCGATGCCGGCGTTCTGGCTTTTCCCGGTGATGTAACAAGTGCCGACTTCGCTCCTGCTTTAATCAGATCGACCCTCGACACTTACGGCCGTCTCGACGCCATCGTCAACAACGCCGGCTACACGTGGGATGGCACTGTACACAAGATGTCAGACGAGCAGTGGCACGCGATGCTCGAGGTTCACCTGACTGCGCCGTTCAGGATCATTCGCGCCGCATCTGAATATTTGCGTGAGACAGCGAAGCGCGAGAAAGCAGAACACGGAAGAGCGACGGCGCGAAAGATTGTCAACGTCAGCTCGACCACCGGCACCAGAGGCAACGCAGGCCAGACCAACTACGCTGCCGGCAAGGCCGGAATCATCGGCGTGACTAAGACGCTGGCGAAGGAGTGGGGCCAATTCAA
This sequence comes from Acidobacteriota bacterium, assembly GCA_046732535.1. GTDB lineage: Bacteria > Acidobacteriota > Blastocatellia > Pyrinomonadales > Pyrinomonadaceae > PSRF01. The sequence goes on along the minus strand of JBKPNH010000047.1, from coordinate 16,870 downwards.
CATCCAGGTCAACGCAGTCGCGTTTGGGTTTATCGAAACGCGATTAACTCGCGCCAAAGAACAAGGTGAACATATCTCACGCGAGTCGGCCGACATCGCGCTGGGTATTCCTCAGGCAAATCGCGATATCGCTTTCAAGTTGATTCCGTTGGGGCGCGGTGGCACGCCCGCCGAAGGCGCCGGCCCTGTACTCTTTTTCTGTTCGCCTCTCTCCGATTATGTTTCGGGTCAGGTGTTGGAAATCACGGGTGGCCTGTGAGTCAGCCTGTGAGTCAGTAGGTGAGGTGCGATGGGTTACGTCGTCAATCGGGTGGTTGTCATCGGATCGGGCACGATGGGCGGAGGCATTGCCGCGCACGTCGCGAATGCGGGCCTGCCTGTTTACCTGCTCGACGTCACCGACGCAATCGTTTCCGCTTCGCTTGAGCGACTGAAGAAGTCGAAGCCGCCATCGTTTTTTACACCTCAAACTGCGGACCTCGTCAGCGCAGGCAATCTTACGGACAACTTCTCGTGGGTGGCGGAAGGCGATTGGATCGTCGAAGCGATTGTCGAAAACCTCCAAGTCAAACGCGAACTAATGGCGCGCATTGAGCAAGTGCGAAAGCCGGCGAGCATCGTCTCGTCGAATACTTCCGGATTGCCGATTGGGGCCATTGCGGCTGAGACGTCAGCGGAATTCAAGAGCCATTTTCTCGGCACGCACTTCTTCAATCCTCCGCGTTACATGAAGTTGCTCGAAGTGATTCCAACCGCGGACACCGATCCACGTATCACCGAGTTCATGCAAACGTTCGCTGAAGATCGTCTCGGAAAAACCGTCGTCATCTGCAAAGACACGCCAAACTTCATTGCCAACCGGTACGGATCGATTTCAGCCGCAATGAGTCTCAACTACATCCTGGAGAATGGATATACCGTCGAAGAAGCGGATGCGATTATGGGTCCGCTCATCGGCCGAGCACGAACGGGAATATTTCGCCTTCAGGATCTCGTTGGGCTCGATGTGTCTTCAGCGGTCGGCGACAACCTTTACGGATTGATCGAACACGACGAATCGCGCGAAGTCTTGCGTGACCCGAAACTTCGCCGTTTGCGAACTACACAGCTCGAACGAGGCAGACTGGGCGACAAGACCGGGCAGGGCTTTTATCAAAAGCCACCGCGCGGTGTGAAGACGGACATTTTGTCACTTGATCTCGAGACGTTGGAATATCGTCCGCGACGTGAGCCTGACATCCCTTCCATTGCTGAAGCGATGAAGATCAAGCCGCTGGCCCAGCGGCTTGAATTCGTTCTGAAGCAAAACGACAAAGCGGGCGGGCTGGCGCGTCATACGGTATACAACTCTCTCGCTTACGCGTCGCGGCGAATACCGGAGATCACAGACCAAATCGTGAACGTGGATCGTGCTGTTCGCGGTGGTTTTTCGCACGAGCTTGGTCCGTTTGAAATATGGGACGCACTCGGCGTTCGCGAGACTGTCGCAAACATGGAGCGACAAAAGATTTCAGTTGCGCCGTGGGTGAAGGATATGCTTGCGGCAGGCCATGAGAGTTTCTACCGATCTGAAGATGGCCGGCTGAGTTATTACGATCCAGCGCGCCGGTCGTACACGACTGAACCCGGCGCTGACGGAAATAGCGATCTAAGCGATCGGGTCTTATGTCTCGCGTTCGACAGCAGTAACCCCGCGCTGTTGTGTGAGGCAATAGAGAATATTGAAAAAGGCGATTATGTCGGCCTTGTGATCGCGAATCAGGCCGCAGACTTTTGCACCAGTACTGACGGCTCGATAAAAGAATGGCAGGACGCGCTGATGAAAGTCCGGTTCTGTTCGAAACCGGTTATAGCCGCGCCCGTGGGACGAACGCTGGGCGTGGGCGCCGTACTAGCGATGTCCGCCGCGGCTACGGTTGCCGCTGCCGAAACCTACATGGGATCAATTTCCGGCGCCGTTGGCTGTAAAGAGATGGTGCGGCGAATTGTCTCGCCTGCCATGAAAACGCCAAACACGGATCCCTTGCCGCTGCTTACGCAAGTACTGCAAACAATCACAACCGGAAAAGTCTCCACTAGTGCCGCTGAAGCACGGTCGCTTGGATTCCTGTCTGCGAGCGATCGCATCGTCATGAATCGCGATCATCAAGTAGCGCTCGCCAAACAAGTCGTACTCGAACTCGTCGACACAGGGTATTTACCACCTGCGCGAGGCAAGATCTGTTATGCAGCCGGACGTGACGTGCTCGCTGCACTGCGTGCCGGGCTGTACGTGATGCGACAGGGCGAGTTCATAAGTGAATCCGATCTGGAAACCAGTAGCAAGCTGGCCTTCGTACTGTGTGGCGGCGACATATCCGCGGCCCAATGGGTGGACGAAGAGTACTTCCTCGATCTCGAGAGGAGCCAATAAATGAAAGAAGCCGTAATCGTCGCCGCCGTCCGCACGGCTGTCGGCAAAGCACCGCGTGGCGCACTGCGCACGACGCGGCCGGATGATATGGCCGGACTTGTCATAGCGGATCTACTCAAGCGATTGCCCACACTCCCGCCTGAATCGATCGACGACGTCATTATTGGTTGTGCGACACCGGAAGCCGAGTCGGGCGCAAACGTTGCGCGTATCGCCGCGCTGCGAGCCGGCCTGCCGCACGAGGTACCCGCCGTTACTGTCAATCGTTTCTGTTCATCGGGTTCACAAACCATCGCGATGGCCGCGGAACGGATCATGTCGGGCATGGCCGAATGCATCATCGCCGGCGGCACTGAATCGATGAGCATGCTTCGCGGCAACACCAGGTTCCGGCCGAATCCGTACCTCGTCGAACATCGACCGGACGTTTACTTGAGCATGGGCTTAACCGCGGAGAACGTTGCGCGTAAGTACAACATCAGTCGTGAGGAGTCTGATTCGTTTTCGTATCGGAGTCATCAACGAGCGCTGGCGGCACAGGCGGACGGGAAGTTTAAAGACGATGGCATAGTGCCGTTGGAGATTCGAATCACTGACGTGAAAGATGACGGCGAGGTGCGTAACAAGGACCTCGTCTTCGACACGGACGAAGGACCGCGAGCAGATACGACGCCTGAAGCGTTGGCCAAGTTGCGGCCGGTGTTTCACGTCCGCGGTACGGTCACGGCGGGTAATTCGAGTCAAACGTCTGACGGAGCGGCCGGTGTAGTGGTGATGTCGCGGGCGCGTGCGGATGAACTCGGCCTGGAACCGCTGGCACGATTTGTTTCTTATGCCGTTGGAGGCGTACCGCCTGAGATCATGGGGATGGGACCGGTTGTCGCTGTGCCGAAAGCGTTGAAGTTGGCGGGGCTGACGTTGGGTGACATCGATTTGATCGAGCTCAACGAAGCGTTTGCGTGTCAGGCGTTGGCGGTGATGCGCGAGCTGGGAATGGACGACGAGCGCACGAACGTGAATGGCGGCGCGGTCGCACTGGGCCATCCGCTCGGCGCATCAGGTGCGAAATTGACGGTGCAGATACTGGGCGAGATGCGGCGCCGCAAATCGCGCTACGGCATGGTCACGATGTGCGTCGGCGGCGGGCAAGGAGCAGCAACGATTTTTGAGAATCTACAATGCCAATAACTCAAATTGAGAACGTCGCTGAGCTCGCGAACTATGCCGGTAAAGAAGTTGGCATCAGTGATTGGTTCGAGGTGTCGCAGGAGCGGATCGATCAGTTCGCTGAGGCGACGGAAGACCGTCAATGGATCCATCTCGATCGCGAGCGTGCGGGCCGTGAATCGCCCTTCAAAACCACTGTCGCCCACGGGTTTTTGACGTTGTCGCTGTTAAGCGTACTCGCACGACATGCGATCTCAGTTGGCGGCGTGCGTATCGGAATCAACTATGGCCTCAATCGCGTTCGCTTCATTTCCCCGGTGCCCGCAGGTGCTCGCATTCGCGGCCGATTTACACTCGCCACTCTCGAGCGGATCAAAGACGGCGTCCAGGCAACGTGGAACGTAACAGTCGAGCGCGAAGGTTCCGACAAGCCATGTTGCGTTGCCGAGTGGCTAGTGCGCTACTACGAGTGATTAGCCACAAAAGGCACAAAAAAGAGTTTCATGTCAGTTGACAGTAAACCAGTCCGTGCGAGTGAACAGCTAAACTGGGACGCGCTCGACCGATACGTCCGTCCAGGATTAGCCGAGCAACTCGCGTTCGATTCGACAGCGTCAATGACGGTCGAACAATTCCCCGGCGGCCACTCGAACCTGACTTACCTGCTGCGTTTGGGCCAACACGAATTCGCGATGCGACGCCCACCGTTCGGACCCGTGCCAGCGAAAGCCCACGACATGGCGCGCGAGTGTCGCATCCTTGAAGCTATTCATCCCGTGTTTCCGCTCGCGCCAAAGCCTTACCTGCTCTGCGAGGACTCAAGCGTTATCGGTTCGACCTTTTACATCATGGAACGCCGGCGAGGCCTCGTCGTGCGCTACGAAGAGCCTCCGCAACTCGCCAATCAACCTGAACAACGAAAGCGTGTGAGTAACGCCGTCGTCGACACACTTGCCGATCTGCATCTGGTAGACATAGAAGCTCCCGGCCTGACTGCGCTCGGAAAACCGAGCGGCTTTGTCGAGCGACAAGTTCAGGGTTGGACGCAACGCTGGCATGGTTCGAAAACGAGTGAACAGGCGGAAATGAACGCACTCTCACAATGGCTGCTCGAACGTCTGCCGCCGGATCCCGTTCGACCCACGTTGCTTCACGGCGATTACAAGCTGGACAACATCATGCTCGACGAGCAGGACGTCGGTAAGTTAGTTGCCGTCTTTGATTGGGAGATGAGTGCCGTTGGCGATCCGCTGGTAGATCTCGGTATTTTCCTAGCCTACTGGGTACACACAGCGCCGGCCGCTCAAGGCGATTCGCTGGCGGCTGTTACGACCAGACCCGGGTACTTCACACGTGACGAGGTGCTGGCGCGATACGCCGCACGCACAAACCTCGACGTAGCGAACATAAAGTTCTATGAAGTGTTTGCCGTTTTCAAACTGGCTGTCGTGTTACAGCAAATATTCTACCGATATCAGCGCGGCCAAACCGACGACGCTCGTTTCGCAATGCTTGATAAGCGCGTCGAGTTGCTGGCGCACATGGCGACGAAACTGGCAATGATCTAAGAGAGATGCAAATCAACGCTGCAATTTTGTGGGAACAGGGAAGTCCGCTCGTTATCGAGGAGGCTGAGCTCGAAGCGCCGCACGCGGGAGAAGTACTCGTCGAAGTAAAAGCAGCCGGCGTCTGTCACAGCGATCTGCATCCTGCGCGCGGCGACTGGCCGGCCAAAACCCCGCTCGTGCTCGGGCATGAAGGCACCGGCATCGTGCGAGAAATCGGCGAAGGCGTCACCAAAGTTCGGCCCGGCGATCACGTCGTATTCTGCTGGGCGCCGCCATGCGGAAAATGTCCAATGTGTTTGGAAGGACGGCCTGTTCTGTGCGATCGACTGTTGAAGACGACCTATCGCAATCGTCTTCCGGGCGGCGGCACTCGACTGCGAGCGCGCGGCGAGGACGTGGCCCAATTCAATAGCACGGCGTGTTTCGCCGATTACGCTGTCGTTGCCGAAGAGGGTGCGATCCCGATTCCGCCGGACGTTCCGTTTGCAGTGCTCGCAACGATTGGATGTGCGGTAGTGACTGGCGTCGGGGCTGTTAACAACGCGGCCCGTGCTCAGGCAGGCAACAGCGTTGTCATCATCGGTGCGGGCGGCGTCGGGCTTAACGTCGCGCAGGGCGCATCGCTGGCTAAGTGTGATCCAATAATTGCGGTAGATCTGCGCGCGACTGCCCTGACTCTCGCGCGCGATTTTGGCGCGACGCACACGGTCGAAGTCGCGACGCAGAACGTCGTCGAAGTGGTCCGTGAATTAACGCGCGGGCGCGGAGCGGATTACGTGTTCGACACAGTCGGCGCGCCTGCCACAATCACACAGGCACTTGAATGCGCTCGTAAAGGCGGTTCGGTCGTGGTCACCGGATTGTCGCGCACTGACACGCTTGCTTCTATCCCCGCGTTTCCGTTTGTGATGCAGGAGAAACGCTTGATCGGTTCGTTGTACGGCTCAGGACAACCGGCGCGCGACATACCGCGCCTCGTAGAAATGTATGAGGAAGGCAAACTAAAACTGCGCGAGCTGGTTACACACAGTTATCGACTCACGGAGGTGAACGATGCGTTGAATACGCTCGCGGCAGGAACAGACGCACGCGGCATTATCGAGTGGTAGCATAATCCGTGCAATCTGTGGTTAAGAACGCCTTCGTCTCCCTCACAAACAACTCCAACTGATCGTGATGCAGCCAGTGACCGGCATTGGGCACGTTGATGAAACGATAATTCTTCAGCGCCTTTGCGCGGCCGTCCTTCTCCGGATTGCTGGCCCAACTCTCCATCCCTCGAAACAGCAGAACCGGACACTCGATACGCTCGAAAAGTGTTCGCGCCTGCGCGCTGTCGAATCCGTAGGGCGGCCAGCCTCTGACAAACGGATCAAACTTCCAAACGTAGGTTCCATCTGCGCGTTGTTTCAGCCCATGAATCGTGAGGTGACGCGCAACCTCTTCCGACAAGTGCGGGTTTGCCTCTCGCATGCGCGCCACGGCAAGGTTGATGTCGGTGTAGACGCGTGGAGCACGTCGCTCGATATCTCGCACCTGATCGATCCAGCGACGCATACGCTCAGGATATGGATCGGTTTGAGAGTGATGCGTTGGCGGTGGTCCCATGCCCTCGATTGAAACGACTTTTTTAACCCGATCTGGAAAGACTCCGGTGTAGGCCAGAGCGATCCCGCCGCCGAGCGAATGACCGATTAATGTCAGCGGTGTTTCACCGAGCGTGTCGCCCAGAGTTTCACCCAGAGTTTCGCATAGCGCGGCCAGGTCGAGAACGTGCTCGGCGACGGAATAGAGCGCGCCGGGTGACCACTCGCTGTCGCCATGCCCGCGTAAATCGAGTGCGTAGACGTGATAATCATCGCGCAAGGTGGCGGCGACCCAGTCCCAACTGCGTGCATGATCCAATGCGCCGTGAACCAGGACGACGAGCGGTCCCTTGCCGCCATAATCCCAATAGTTCAGTTTGAGCCGGTGAGAGCACAGTTGATGTGAAGAGGGAAACACGGATTTTATTTCTCCACTAATTCGATCCTAATGTAATCAGGTCCCTCGATGAAGGCATGTTTGAATCCGTCTCTCGTTTTCACTGGTTCCAGGATCTTCACGCCCTCCGCCTTTAGTCTCGACAACGTCGAGCTCACGTCGTCAACGCTGAACGCGATGTGATCGACGACGCGTCCTCTCGTCGATGCGATCTGTGCCTGCCCATCACTCCAATGATTCGCATAGGCTTTTCGCGAGTACTGAACGGGGTAGATGATGATATTCACATTGTCCATCGTCAGCGACGCATTGGGTGCAATCTGATGATCTCGATAGAACCGCGGCTCGCGCGCGCTGTTTCGCAAAGTGACACCGAAATGTTTCGCGTACCACTCGCCCGCCGCTACCGGATCTTCGCTGAACAAGTGCAAATGACCGAAGCGATGATGGCTGGCTGTGTTCAGTTCGACGAGACCGTGATCGGGAGTCTCGACATACGCGTAGAAGAAACGGCCAGTGCTTGTACCGCCAAGAATGTCGCTGATGTCCGTCAACGGCGTGAAGAACTTCGTACCCAACTCGAGCTGTTTTTGATACGTGGCTTTCATGTCTTCCGCGCCCCAGCCGAAGTGCCAGATGGCAGAAATAAGTTGCCACGGCGGCGCAGTCTTCACTTTGTTGAAGAGAAGCCACGACTGCTGCGCCCACACCGCATCCTGATCCAGGAACCGGCGCTGTTCGCAATCGAACTTGCTAGTGTAGAACTTGATCGCTCCCGTGGGATCGGTGGTGTTGAGATGCAGGTGATGAAAGTGTGCAGAGGGTTGCGATGGAGCCGATGTACAGACCCTTAGGACCAGTGAAATTAGAACCAGACACCTAATCATCTGCGCGCACCCAACCGTAAACAGCGTTGCTGCGTTGGCCGCCACCTTCCAGGTACGCGGTCTTGATTCTGGTGAGTACATCGGCCGGTAATGCTTTCCGTTTAGCTTTCACGTCGACGTTGTAAAGCTTCGCCGCATTCAGGCCGAAGATCTTTGCCTTGTCTTGTTTGGTGAGTTTTCGATAACCAAACTTTTCACACATCTCATCCGGCATTTGAAAGCGCTTGAACGCATCAATCGCCCACTGTGGCGAGCCCCACCACAAACAATCCGTGCCCCACACCACTCGCTCAACGCCGTAGTACTTGATGTTCTTGCCCAGGCCGTGAGCAGCCATGACCGGATCGATTACCGAAAGCGTATTAAAGAAACTGCCCAGCTCGCAGTAGACGTTATTCATCCTGGGATTGCGTTTCTTGATGTCCATCAACACGTTGTGCCAGAGAAAATCGCCGGTAGTCGGGTCGTATTGGTTGCTCTCTTTCCAGTTCGGTTCACTGGATCCGTGTTTGATCGCGGAATGATAGACCACGAAGTTGAAGTCAGGGTTTCTGAGCGCCGCCTTCTCGATGTCTTTAGGATTCGCCAGGTGACCGAGCGTGCGCGATTGATACGCATAACCCTTGTGAACACTGATTAGCTTGATGCCGCGTTTGCGCGATTCTTCGATAAACCACTGCGCATTGTCGTCGTCGACCTGGAAGCCGTTTCCGGTTTGAGCCGGATCAGTATGGCAGTACCACTTCCACGAACTGATTCCGTAAACGTTGATCTCGCGTTCCATCTGCTCGATCAAACTCGTCTTATCCATCGTGTCCGTGGTCTTGTTCCAGTAATGATTGGGAGCGAGGTTCCCGTGATTCACGGCGCGCTGTGAACCCGCCATCTCGTTGATCTCTTTCCGGGCTTTCGACATCAACCAGCTCGGCAGGATCCTTCCCGACACTCCGGGAGTGCGCTCCATGTCGACCAGCACTTTGTTATTTGTGTCGCGCAGCAGTTCGCGGCCCGGCACGCCGGAGATGACGACCATCATCGTCTCGCTATCCAGAAACATCTCCTTGACGAAGTTTCGAAAACCATAGGCTTCGGCATCGTTCTTCAGTTGGAAGCCCATGTTCTTCACAAACTCGGCATTGCGAAATCCGCCGATGGGAAGGCCGTTGGTGAAGTGCGACTGGCAGTCGATGATGAAGTATTCGCCCTTCGGAAACTTTTCCTCTGTGGGCGCCTGTTCCCAAGTTTCGATCTCGTCGACGTCCCAGATCTGGCTGGAAAACACTTTGTTCTGGGCCAGGAAGCAGGTCGCCAGTCCCATCGTGCTGGCCATAAACGTGCGCCGATCGATGCCCAACCTCGTCGCTCGCGTCTCAGACATCTCTCCAATGAGATGTTCGACCCGCTGCTGCGGCTCCGATTGACGCCGCGGAATGAACTCTTCGTTCGAAACCGTTTGCGTGGGCATGGGCGAGTTAACGCCTTTTCTGAAATCGCGAAGCGCTTTACGAATCCACATGAAGCTTGGCTCCTATCTCTGCGAGAAATCTTCCCTGCGATTACTGCGCACGACGGGCAACAGCGCTCGCGATGGATGCAGGCGATCGTGGTGGACCGAGTTAGTCGCAACCTGCGTGAGCGTGTCGGCGCGTAACGGACTTCCGGTATTTGGGTTTGGATCAAAGCGCGGGCTATTTGAACTGCTGACGTGAATCGCGATGCGATGTCCCTTGTTGAAGATGATGCTGGTCGACCAGAGATCGATTTTGAACTTGTAGACCTGGCCCTTCTTCATAAACACTTCGCGATCGAAGCCTTCGCGGAACCGCGCCCGTAAAACCGAGTCGAGCACGAGCCGCTCAGTGCCGTCGGGATAAACGTCAACCAGCTTGGCTGTAAAATCGGTGTCACGCGCATCGCTTTCGGCCCAAAGCTCAACTGCGATCCGGCCGGTGATTTCGACTGGCGACTGCAGGACGGGTGTTGCAAACTTCAGCACGTCACTGCGTTCGCCGATCGCTCGCTGATCCATCGGACCTTTTTTCAGAAACAGATTGGCGCCGCCGATTGTTGGTACCGGGTTGTTTGGATCGTACTTGTAACTGTCGGAACTCTCGCGTTTTTGTGGTAACTGCTCGCTGAGCGTGCCGCCGGAATTCAGGTAGTAGGAAGTGGTCTTCGCAAGGACCGGCCAGACTGGTGAACTTCGCCATTCGTTTCCCGGCGCCTGCGGGTCAATCACGTCGCCCATGACGTAATAGCGCACCGCCGGCTCCTTCATGATTCCGTTGTCGACACCCTTGAGCCAGTATTCGAACCAACGCTTCGCCAACTCGAGCGACATCGAACCGCCAAACGCACCCACACCGGAGTTAGCCGGATACTTGACCTCTTCAAGTTGACCGTGGCCCCACGGTCCCATGATCAACTTCTGCCTTCCGGTTCCTATCCCTTCAGCTTTCGCTTGTAGTCCGGTAAAGTTATCAATGTTTCCCTGGCTAAAAATGTCGTACCAACCGCCGTAGTTGTACATGGGTATGTGGATTTTCTGCCAGTGCTTCGACATGTCGCCGCGGTCGTGAAACTCACTCCGAACGGCGTGTTTGAAGATCTCCTGTAGAACCGATTCGGCATTTTGTCGTTTGAGCCAGTCTTCGTTCAGCTCCTTGCGGAAAACTCCACCCATGAAGCTCGACTGGTCGTACACACTGGAACGCGCCACCATCACAAAGGCGGCGACTAAGTGCGGCGGATTCGCCATCGCCGCTTCGTTTGCGGCAATTCCCATCGCGGAGGCGCCGAACATTCCGACTTTGCCGTTTGACCACGACTGCTTAGCGAGCCATTCGACGGTATCGTAACCATCGACCTGATCGTCGACGAATGGTCGATACTTCCCTTCGCTCTTGAACGTGCCGCGAACATCCTGAGCGACAAAGGCGAAACCGTTTTTGGTCCATTCGCTGTTGGAGCGTGTTTGAGATTGCTTTCCGTAGGGCGTGCGGACGAGGACGACAGGCCATGGCCCAGCGCCTTCCGGGAGGTAAATGATGGTTGAAAGTTTCACACCATCGCGCATTGCGACCATCTCTTCGGTCGGCCCTTCGATCGGTCGGAGGGTCGCCGGGGCAATCCCGTAGAAGAGAATTGCAAGAATAGAAATCAGGAAGAATTTTTTGAGAGTCATGTCTGGTGGTTACCGAACGGTCGGTAAAGTAGCAAATCCGTGTTTTGTTTTCAAGAATTAGAAGCTTCCCAGAGCAGTTCCGCGACGTCCATCACCTTCATCTCCCGGTCGCCGCGGCGCGCGTTGATGCCGTCTTCCATCATGGTCATGCAAAACGGACAGCCAACGGCCAGAACATCTGCACCCGTAGCCAGCGCCTCGCGCGCGCGTTCCTGGTTGACACGCTTATCAGGCGGCTCGTCGACAAAACTCATTCCGCCGCCTCCGCCGCAACAAAAACTCTTCTCCTGATTGCGCGGCATTTCAACAGCAGCGCCGCCCGTGGAGATCTGTACCAGTTGTCGCGGCGCATCGTAGACGCCATTCTGACGGCCCAGGTAACACGGATCGTGAAAAGTCACGCTCTTGTTCGCTGCGGCGATGGGTTTGAGTTTTCCTTCGCTTACCAGGCGGGAAAGATATTCGCTGTGATGATAGACCTCGAAGTTCCCACCAAAGTGTGGATACTCATTGCGAAAAGAGTTGAAGCAGTGCGGGCAGGAAGTTACGACTGTCTTGACCTTATGTTTATTCAGGTTCTCGACGTTGTCCTTTGCCAGCATTTCAAAAAGAAACTCATTCCCGATGCGTCGCGCCGGATCGCCGGAACACTTTTCATCACGCCCGAGAATGGCAAATTTGATCCCGGCGCGATCGAGAAGTTGCGCCGTCGCTCGCGTCACTTTTTGATTCCGCTCGATGAGGGCTCCGCCACAACCGACCCACAACAGCACCTCGGCGTCGTGAACCTCACTTATGTGCTTGACGTTAAGGCCGTCAGCCCAGTCGATACGAGTCGCATTCGTACCGCTGAAAGGATGGCCGCGCTTCTCGAGCGACATGATTGCCTGCTGCATCGACTCGGGAAACTCGGTCTCTTCCATCACCAGAAACCGGCGCATATCGACAATCTTCGGCATCTGTTCGATAAAAACCGGACAGGCTTCCATGCAGGCCACACACGTTGTGCATTGCCAGAGTGCTACTGGTGAGGTCGCTGGAATCGCACCAATGATTGGAGTGTTGGAACCGTTGCTGTGCATCAAATCCCGTAAGCCCAACACAATGTCGCGGGGCGAGAGTTCTTTTCCAACAGCGTGCGCCGGACAAACTGCCGTGCAACGTCCACACTCGGTGCACGCATCCAGATCGAGCAAGTCCTTCCATGTAAACGCCGCGAGTGAGTTCACGCCGAAGCTTTCTGTCTTCTCAAAATCGATGTGCTTTAACGACGCTCCGAGCGGCGCGAGTTGTGCTGTGTAGATGCTCAGCGGCGCGGTCATCACGTGCATCATCTTCGTATACGGAAACCACGCCAGTACACCAAAACTCAGCACCAGGTGAAACCACCACGTGAACCGATGGGCCGTTTGCAAAGACGCGTCCGTCAGCAAAGGACGAGAGACGCGAGCGATCAGGTTTCCAATCGGCGAATAGCCGGCCCATGGATCATTCGTGACCGCAATGCGCCAGCCTTCCAGCAGAAACCCCTGCAAACAGATCAAGGCAATGAGGATGAGAATCCAGGTGGCTTCGTCGGTGTAAACCAGGCGTTTTGGTCGTGAGATGTATCGTCTCGCCGCAGCCAGACCAACGCCAACCAGTACTAAAGCTCCAAATAAGTCGACGATGAAAGATTGAAAGTAGAGATAGAAATGACCGCGCATGATCGCGGTGCCGAAATCCGCATCGAGCGCGACGACGGTCGTGGCTATCGTCAAAACTACAAAGCCGTAGCTGATGAAGCGATGAAACGTACCGGCGTAAACGTTGCGGGCGGTCCGTCGTTGTGCGAGTGCGTGTTTGAAGACAAGTTTTAGACGCTGACGCGGTCGATCAAAACGCCCAGCAGGCCTGCCCTCTCTCCATTTTTTAACTTGCCGGTAAAAGCCGTAAACGAAAATCGCGAATGCGGGCAACAGCAAAACATACATCACCCAAATGTGAGATATGTTCCAGTAGATCTGGCGCGTAGCACCCGCGGGGTTCATCTTTGGGAGTTTTGTAGTGCAATGAGTTTCTGGCGCAGGAGCGGAACAACCTTCCGATAGTCTTCGACGATGCCAAACCGGCAATGCTTGAAGATAGGAGCGTCGGGATCGGTATTGATCGCGGCAATGTTTTTCGCTTCAGAGATACCGGCCATATGTTGGCTGGCGCCAGTGATCGCGATAGCGAGATACAGGTCGGGAGTAACTTTCTTCCCCGTTTGTCCGACCTGGAAAGTTGGCGGCACCCAACCGGCATCACAGGCCGCACGCGAAGCGGCAAGCTGAGCACCCATCAGTTCCGCGAGCGGCTTCAATTCGTCGTTGAAAGGTTCCGGACCACCGATACCGCGCCCGCCGGAGACTATGACTCGCGCTTCTTCCAGACGTTGTTCGGTTTGTGACTCGCGCTTGCGTTCAACGATTCTTGTTCGCGTATCGACGGGAAGGTCTAAACTCAACTCCGTGATCTTGCCGGGCGCGTCTAGCGGATTGGCTGGAGCGAAGGAACGAGAGCGGGTCCAGAGTACGGCGGGCGTACGTTTCAGCTCGATCGTAGCCTGCGCCTTTCCGCCATAAACCTGACGTGTGACTCGCAACGCACTTTCATGAACACTAATCTCGATCACATCTCCGACGGCCGCACCGCCGAGTCGATAGGCGAGCCGAGGTGTGATCTCCTGGCTGTAAGTATCGTTTCCAAAAAGAACCGCAGCGGGCGATAACTGTTTGGCTATCTGCGCCAACGCGTTGAGTGCCGTCTCCGGTTGATAGTCACCCTGGTCGAAGACCATGACTTCGTCGACAACTTGGGCGAGTTCCTGGGCAATCGCCGCCGGCGACGCACCTTGGGGACTCAGCACGATCGCTTTCAGTTGCGAGCCCAGCTCTTCAGCCAATCGCCGCCCGGCGCCGGCCAGTCCTTGCGCCGCGCGATCAAACCCGGATGGATTGACTAAACAAATTACTACGTCACTCATAATGGATTACAACGCACTCGTAACTTCCGTGATTCGTCTCGCCAAACTTTCAACGCGCTCGTCCAGTGTGTCGCCAGTAACAAACTCACAACGAGATTCCTTCTGCGGAATACTCAAATCGACCACTTCGTAATACTTCTGATCCGCGGTTTCGTATCCAAGGTCGGCAAGTGTCCATTGAGTAAGCGGCTGACGGTACGACATCATCACGTCGCGCACTTTCGGTATGCGCGGGACATTGTGCTCGTCGTTCGTGATGCTGACTACGACAGGAGTTTGAGTTTCAAACACTTCCCAGCCCGAGTCGGTCTGGCGCTTCATTCGCAGTCCGCCGTCGATCGCTTCGATTCGATCCACGAAGGAAACACACGGCATTTCCAGCTCTTCCGCGAGTAGTCCTGCGGTTTGCCCCGCGCCCCAATCACCGGCTTCGCGGCCAACCATTACCACATCGAATGAGCCGAGCTTGCGAATAGCCTTCGCGAGTACCTGGGCCACGGTCAATGGATCGGGATTATGTAATTTGTCGTTTACAACCAGCGCCGCCGCATCGGCCTTCATTGCCAGTGCTTTTCGCAAAGAGTCTTCCGCGGTGGCGGCGCCAAAAGAGAGCACCGTAATCTTCGCTTCGCCCAACGCTTCGCGAAACTGCAGCGCCGTCTCGAGTGCGTTTTCACAAAAGATATTTGTGACGAGGTTTGCGTTACCGCGCTCGGCTTCGCGCTTGTTCGGATCTACGCGAAACTCGCGTGCTGGAATTTCCGGATCGAGAATCTGTTTGAGACAAACGAGAATGTTCATGAAGAACCGTCTTAATCCGCGAGAATCTGTGGTTACTTCTTTACCACTCTGAGCGCGGTTTTCTTCGGGCTCGCCTCTGATCGCAACAAGCCGTTCAGGGCGATTTTGGAGATCTGTTCGGCAACCTGTTCTTCGGTCAACGCTCCATTCTGCCGGAACCAGCGCGACAACCAACTAATCATTCCCAACAAACTGAACGTCGCCGCCGTGGTATCGACGTCCTGGAGCTTGCCTTCAGATTTGAGTTGGTTCATAAGCTGGCGCAGCCGGTTGAAGTATTCACGTTTGCGACGTGTAATGATGCGGTTTTGCGCCGGCGTGAGCGCGGTGATTTCGTCGACAAGTATCGTGATCGCTCCCTGCCCGCGCGTAACTAGCTGCGCATGGCTGCGGATGATGAAGCGGAGACGCTCGACCGAATCGGGGATGGAGCCGGCCGGCGTGGCCACCTCTTCGTCGAGCTCGTCGAGGCCGAAATTCATGATGTCAAAGAGGAGTTCTTTCTTGCCGTTGATGTAGTGATAAAGGCCGGCTTTGGTCATACCGACTGCGTTGGCGATGTCGTTGATTGAAGTGGCGTCGTAGCCTTTACGCAGAATGATCTGGGCCGCGGTGCGATAAATTTCGGCCAAACGTTCGTTACTGGGAGCTGTTTTCTTTTCGGTTTTCATCGGGTTTAGTTTCTCACCTGGGCTGAAATATTGCAGATGGTGACGCTAACATGCTACTTTACCGACCGTCCGGTAGCTTATACAACTGATCGGATTCCCTGCGCAAGGAGCACCTAAAAATGAAGGCAAGTATCTTCCTCGGTGTCGGTGTGACGGTGTTGCTTCTGGCAACAGTCTCGCTGTCTAACCGCGCGAGCGCCGATAACGACGTAACTTTCTCCAAAGACGTGGCGCCGATATTCTACAAGAACTGCACTGGCTGTCACCGCCCCGGTGAGATCGCGCCGATGTCGCTGCTTACATACAAAGATGCGCGCCCCTGGGCCAAATCAATTCGCGAGAAGGTTGCGAATCGGGAGATGCCGCCCTGGCACGCCGATCCGAAGCATGGTGAGTGGCGGAACGATCGCCGGATTAGTCAGGAGGCGATCAATACAATCATCTCCTGGGTAAACAATGGCACTAAGGAAGGTGATCCCAAGGACCTGCCCTCGATGCCGGAATACACACCTGGGTGGCGCATCGGTAAACCGGATGAGACGTTCTCGGCGCCCGAGCAGTCGGTGCCGGCCGATGGAGTTGTTGCCTATCAATACCTGACAGTTCCAACTAACTTCAAGGAAGATCGCTGGATCACAGCGGCCGAGATTCGTAGTAGCGCCCACGCTGTCGTTCATCACGTGATCGTGTTCGTACAGGAGCCTGGCGCGACGTCGCGTCTTCAGGGCAGGTTGCTGGTAGGTTTCGCGCCTGGAGAGGATCCGGCAGTCTTCAGGCCGGGCTTTGGGAGAAAAATACCGGCGGGATCGAACCTGCTGTTTCAGATCCATTACACGCCGAATGGCACACCGGCAAAGGACGTTTCGACTGTAGGACTGATTTATGCGAAAGCGCCGGTCCAACACACAGTGGTAACCAGACCGGTTTTGCAGACGGCTTTCGAGATACCCGCCGGCGATCCGAATTACCAGGTGAAGTCGAGCTTTACTTTTAACGAATCGGCACAGCTTTATAGCTTCATGCCTCACATGCACCTTCGCGGAAAGGATTTTGAGTACAAAGCTGTATTCCCGGATGGCACTTCAAAGATCCTGCTCTCGGTGCCTCGTTACGATTTCAATTGGCAAACGTATTACGTACTCAAAGATCCGATTGCGGTTCCCAAAGGCACGCGAATCGAGTGCGTGGC
>JBKPNH010000046.1:0-32142 GCA_046732535.1 Acidobacteriota bacterium | reverse complement strand
ATCTTGAAGCGCGCATCAAGACGCAGCGGGCGCTCGAGCTTCAGTTTCTCGATATCATGAAGCAAGCTTACAAAGTGCCGGACGCGCTCGAAGTGCAACGCCAGCTCGCCGACGTTCGCACCGATATCGAAAAACTGGAAGGCCGCAAACGCTTTCTCGAGAACCGCGCCAGCCTGTCGACCATTACTGTCAACATCGAAACGCCAAGACAGATCGCAGTCAACACCACCGGCTTCGGACGCGAGTTGCGCGAGACCCTTTCAGACAGCATCGATATCGGCGCCGGAATCATCCTTTTCCTGGTCCGCTTCGTGATCGTCATGATTCCGATCGGCCTGTTCGTGCTTTTGCCGTTGGGCCTCGTACTTCGTTATCTTGTACGGCGTGCAAAACGAATACGACTCGCTGAAGCGCTTTCAACTCCGGCGGCTGACTAAACTATCGCTGGTTGTCCTTACCCTGTGTTTGGCGGTGGCTGGATGTACAAGATCCGAACCGCCGTCGAACACCGGGCAACGACGGGAAGTCACTTCAACGGGTGTCGTGAAAGTGACGACGCCCGAGACGAGCCTCGCAAAGGGCGCATCAGGCGACGCTATCGTTCGACTCAACATAGAGAACGGCTTCCACGTCAACGCCAACCCGCCCACGTTCCCTTACCTGATACCGACGCAATTGGAAATCACTACGGCTGACGTCGTCACGGTGGATTTCATCACCTACCCTGATCCGCTCACGAAGAAATTCTCTTTCGCGGAAAAGCCCTTAGCCGTATACGAAGGCGCGACCGATTTGAAGGTACGTCTTAAGGCCGCGAAGTCAGCGCCCGCCGGTACGCACAACCTTTCGGCGAAATTGCGCGTCCAGGCATGTGACGATCAGATCTGTTACGCGCCCGGCTCAATCGATTTGAACTTGCCGGTGAAGATCCAGTGAAAATGGTTTGGTTGATCGTGGTGGGTGCTTGCGGTGTCGCTGCAGCTTACTTTGCTTTCAAGAGCGACTTCGAGAAAGTTTTTATGGTGGCGGCGATCGGAGCGGTCGCGTGGTTTCTGAATTATCGCGCGGTTTTGAAGTCACAGTTGAACGACGACGATGACGATGATGATGAAGACCGTTAGCGTATTGGGATTGGCCGCGTTGCTCTGGTTGGCGCCGGCGACGGCACAGGCATCGGACCAGACAGACGTTCGCAGCACGGTACAGAGCGTCTTCGATCAACTGAAGGCGCACAACTACAGCGCGCTTTACGATCTGCTTCCCGCTTCGGCACGCAAGCGAATGTCCCGTGAACGCTTCACCGGCGCGCTCGAACGCGCGCAGGGTTTTTATCAACTCGACCGAATGGACATCGGCGCGGTGCGCGTCTCCGGTAATCTCGCCGTCGTCGACACTGTTCTGTACGGAAAAGTCGTCAATCCGATTCAGGCCGAAGGCAAGATCGTGGCGCAGCAGTATCTCGTGCGCGAAGACGGTAAGTGGCGCGTGGCGACGGGTGATCAGTCGACGGTGAAGAAGTTTCTGGCGTCGAACCCGGCTTTCGGAAAGGGTTTTCAAATTCGCGAGCCGCGAATTTACGTGAAGCAGAACGACAAGTGGGTCGAGTTCAACGTGCCGCGTGCGAACAAGCGGCAGGCATAAGGAACACGGATTTAGGAATGAGAGCCAAATCAGGGATTCAGCTCAACAGCAGGAGATCGTCGAAAGAGAGTTGAGCGTCGTCGACACGTTCGGTGTATTCGCCGTGCCGAATACGATAGCGGGGAACCTCCAGCGCCTCACGCACCGCGTCCAGATGAAAACGGATAATTCTTGGCGTTAAGCGGACCGACGGGATCCGGCGCTTCGCGGCGAGACGGCGCACGGTCGATTCACTAACCTGCAAATACTGCGCAAGCTGTTTAGCTGTCAGGAACTCTTCACGGCCCTCAGCCATAATTGACGATTGTTATGGTTTGGGTGGCAGATTGAGAGCCACACGATAAATGGCGGCGCCGTCGATGTCGACGTCTTTGCTCACCGGCTCGCCGTCAGTCTTAATGCTTACGCGATATTTTGCCGGATCGGGAGAAAGACGAAACTTAAACGAACCGGTCTCGGTCGTCACTCGTCCGTCAATCTTTTTGGCCGTACCGTCATCGAGGACGCGCGCCAATTCAACCTTCGCGTTCGGAACACTCCGGCCGTCCGCATTGAAGACCGCGCCGCTTAGAAAAGCGATCGATCCTTCGTCGATCGTCAGTACGAGACGATCGCCCAGAGAGCGCGTCTTGCCCGCTTTAACTTCTACGTCCTCGATCGTACCGACGCTCAAGCCCGCTTTTCGAAACGTCAAACCATAAATACCCGGAGTCAGGCGCGAGACGACGAAATCGCCGTTCTTCTGTGTTTCGACCCGCGTAACTTCCTTTTCACCGCGTCTGACGACGACGGCCACACCTGCCGGCGTTCCCGTCTCAACCCGCACTTTCCCCTTGATATTGCCCATCGACTTGTCTTTGTCCTGGCCGAGAGCCACTCCTCCTACAAAGAGCGCAAGTAAGAGGGCGAAAGCGGTTTTGTTGAATCTCAAGGGCAATCCTCCTCGTATAGCCTCCACGTATAGTCTCCACGTAATACCTGGATGGGTCTGCCTGATTGATGCGCCGAATAATATCACCGTTTGCTTCCGGGGGTCGCCTCCGTATAATCCGCCGTATAAAGGTTGGCGCATCGCGCAGAAGAGAGTCTTGATGTCAAAGAAATTCGCGGCTTTTGCAGCGCAGCTAGGTCTGCTCATTCTTCTGCTGGCGACCCTCGCCACGCCCGGCGTGCCCCAGAACCCTCAGAATCCTCCTCCTGCCGAGACTCAACGCCCACGCAAAGTCTTTCCCAACGAACAAGAACCAGAGGACGTGCTGCGCTTCGACACCGACCTTGTCTCGGTCGACGTCAGCGCGACTGACGCGTCGGGCCGTCCGGTTCGTAACCTGAAGCAGGAAGACTTCAAACTCTTCTCCGACGGCGTCGAGCAAAAGATCTCGTTCTTCCAACTCGAGAAGCGACAGGGCGAACTCAGACCGCTGGCGATCGTCTTTGCGCTCGACGTGTCAGGCAGCATGACGTCCGAAGAGATCCTGCGGCTGCGCGAGGCATTGAAATCGTTCTCGAACCACCTCGCGGACCATCCGGTGTCCTACGCCGTGATGACGTTCGGCATGCGGGTGAAGACGTTACAGAAGTTCACGTCAGAGCCGTACAAGCTGGACGAAGCGCTCGATCGGATCGCGCGTGACGCCACGAACGGTTTATCGACGCACACTTACGATGCGGTCGACGATGCGATCCGGTTGCTGGTCCGTAACGCGCCGCGCACGCGCGAGCGCCGTTTGATGAAGCGCGCGGTAGTGGTCGTCACGGACGGTTTTCCGGTCGGCGATACCGTGAAACCGGAAACCGTGATTGAGCGGGCCAACGCGGCTGACGTGAGCGTCTTTGTGGTGACATTGCCGTCGTATTCGCGGGTGATGGCTTCGTCAACGCAAGTACCGCTGCCGACGCCGCTCGACGTCAGTGGCCTGGCGGAGTTAACGGGTGGCAGAAACGTTTATGCGAACGAGCGGGACTATGCCCCGTTGTTTCGGGCGTTGGCGGAGGAGGTCAGCTCCGCTTACGTGCTGGCGTTTTATCCGCCGGAGGAAAAGAGACGGGATGGACAGATCCACACGATCCGGGTGGAGGGACCGCAGGGATTAACACTACGTCAGAGCCGATCAGACTATCGCGCCGCTAGTAGGTAAGACTATTTCCAATTGCCGATTGCCAACTGGCAATCTCAATACTCGTCCTCGTCTTCGTCCTCGTCGTAACTTTCTTCTTCTACAATGTCCAGTTCGACGGGATCGAGCCCAACCACTTCGAGATCAGTTCCACACTCTTCACAAGACACAATTTCGCCCTTGTCTGTGTCCAAATCAACATGGACATCAGCATCACATTCAGGGCAAGTTCCGGTCGGCACCTGTTTCGTCCTCCCCCGCAATAAGTGAAGGCAGGGTTACGCCCCGGTCGGGAGAGCACCACTACCTGTAAGCAACCAAATCAATCTACCCGCGAGCGCTGGAATTTGCAACACTCTTTTTTGGCGTTCTGCATGGTCCAAGTCGGGTGTCACAAAGCCCGCACCTTTTTGTTTCTTTTGCAAAGTTTTCGACCGTGCTATTCTCCCTTTGCTGAAACTTTATCCATCAATTCCTGGAAAGCCGGACTGTGGCTTTCCACATTCGCGCCGACCGTACCGAACCATTTCAAACACAAGGGCTAACCGGACCGGCCGGCGTTACCAAACTCCTATCAAGAATCACCGCCGAAGCGAATAATTGCGCCGATGGTTGCGCTCGACAAAACCTGGAAACGCCGGTTGGTCCCGCTGTTCGTGTTTCCGCTGGTCCTGCTGCCCGTTCTCTTTCTTTTAATCCGTTACAACTCCAGCTCGTCGACGCCACCCAACCACGGCGACCCGTCCGCGACTTCTTCGTTAAGAAGGCCTGAACCCGGGCCGAACGCCGATCTGGACCACGACGGAATCCCGGACAATTCAGAGCTGCGCTCATTCAACGACCGCGAGAGCTTTCGCCGCTGGTTTACCTGGATCGCCGAAGTGCAGTTCTACAAGTTGAGCGATGAGTGGAATAGCGAGCAACGCGACTGCGCCGGCCTGGTCCGTTTCGTCTGGCGCGAGTCGCTGCGCACGCACGACCGGCCGTGGTACCGGCGCATGGGTGAAAACTACTCACCCGTCGCTGCCGATGTCACCGTCACTCTGACTTCAGAGCCGCTCGGGGAAAAACTGTTTCGAACCGCGCCGGGAACCTACTCACCCAGCGACGTCGCCAACGGCAAGTTTTCCGAGTTTGCCGACGCGCAGACTCTGAAGATGTTCAACGCCACTTTCGTGAGCCGCGACCGCGAACAGGCCAGACCTGGCGATCTACTGTTCTTTCATCAACCATGGGTCCAGAAGTATCCCTATCACGTCATGATTTTTCTCGGCGAAGCGCAGCTCGCCAGCGAGGGCGCACGAGATTGGGTGGTTTACCACACGGGCAGTTCGCCCGCGGACGCCGGCACCGTGAAGAAGGTACGCCTGGCCGTGTTGGACCAGCACCCGAACAAGCGCTGGCGTCCCATTCAAAGCAATCCTAATTTTCTTGGCTTTTACCGGTTGAAGATTCTCAACCAACAAGTCGCATCGGAGGAATGAACGTGTTCCGCTCAAAACTGCAATCTTTAACAGCACGTCCTTTTTTGATTTATCTCATCGTGCTCTCGGCCGTTTTCGCGCTGGCCCATTCGCGTGTAAACAGCGCGGCCTCAGAACCAAAGGCACCCGTTCCGGCTCCTGTCGTTGAACCAACGATGACCGCGACGGCCGAAGCGAAACCGTTCTTTTCACTCGGCACGAACCGCACGTTCGGAACGGCTGAGAACCCACGCATGTGGGTCGACTTTCGCGGCATCGACAAGCTCGATTTTCGCGTCTATCGCGTTAACGATCCGCAACGATTCTTCACACAGCTCAAGAACCCGCACCAGATGGGTGATTACGAAAAGGAAGAACTGACGACGAAGCTCGAACGTAAGCCGTCGTTTCTCGAACGAGTGCGCGCGTTTAAATCGTGGGCCTGGTCCGGTCTTCGTGATTACTGGCGCGGCCAGTTGCACGCCAACACACGCCGCTCTTTTAACCAGAAATTCCGTTCCGATCCGTCTAACCGGCGCACGCCGCTCAATGTCGCCGACTACGCGCGAGTGCCGCTGTTGAATCCGAATCAGTTAGTGACGAGCTGGCGCGAACCGTTGACGAGACTCGAAAACGAATATGACCGCCGCATGGTCCCGCTGGGCAAACGCGAACCGGGCGTCTATCTCGTCGAAGCAGTGAACGACAACCTGCGAGCCTACACAGTCGTCGTGGTGACCAATCTCGCGCTGGTTGAAAAGTCTTCTCCAAACGGAGAGTTGCTTGTTTACGCAGTCAACCGTGTGACTGGTGAGCCGCAGGCAGACACGAAAGTCTCGGTGCTGAAAGCCCGTAACACCGTCATCACCGGCACGACCAACGGCGAGGGAGTTTTTCGCGCCCGAATCAAGAAAGAGGAGAAGCAAGAGGAAGACGCTGAAGCTGAGCCTGATCCTGTCGCGGAAGTTGATAACAACGATTTTCTGGTCCTCGCCTCCCGCCGTGAGGACTTCGCAATTTCGGATCTGGAGTCGTACTACTTCGACAACGGTGAAGGCGGCGAAGCGAACGTTACCGGTTACATCTACACCGATCGCCCGGTTTATCGTCCCAACCACACCGTCTATTTCAAAGGAATACTTCGCGGCGCCGACGAGCAAGGCACTTATCGTCCGGTAAAAAGCGACACGGTCACAGTCACGATCACGGATCCAAACGACGCGCGCGTGCTCGAGAAAGAAGTCCATCTATCCACAACCGGCACATTCTCCGGCGAGCTGACTCTCAGCGAAGAGGCTGCGTTGGGAACTTACGGCATCGAGGCAGCGACTGACGAAGGAAGCTCGAACGGGAATTTCGAAGTCCTTGAATATAAGAAGCCTGAGTACAAAGTTAACGTCGTCGCGGCACAGAAATTTGTTCCTGTCGGCAGTAAATCGAAGTTCGACGTGAGCGCTCGTTACTTCTTCGGCGCGCCGGTGTCAGGCGCCGACGTTAAGTACTACGTCTATCGTTCGCGCTATTACCCGTGGCCGGATTACGAGGGCGAAGAAGGTGACGAAGAAGACGAGGAATTCTCGGAATACGGCAACTACGGCGACATGGTTTCCGAAGGTGAAGGAAAGCTCGACGCTTCCGGCCGTCTCCAAATCAACTTCGACGTTCCGCAGCACACGGAGGAAGATGTTTTTGACTTCGAGTACCGCCTCGAGGCCCAGGTCACCGATTCTTCGCGCCGCACCATCAACGCCAGTTCGAGCCTGATCGCAACCCGCGGCAGCATCATCGCGCGTGCGCAAGCCGAGCGGTACGTTTACACCAAAGATCAGACAGCGAAGATCTCGATTATTACGAGCGACTACGAAGGCCGGCCAGTGTCCGCGAACGTAACCGTGAAATTTGTCGTGCGAACCTGGGACAAGGTTGAGAAAAAGGAGAACGAGAACGACCCCGATTACAAAATGCGCGAAGAGCAAATCTCCACTGCTGACGTCAGGACCGATCAGCAGGGCCGCGCCACCTATGACTACTTCATCACGACACCCGGCAGCCTCGTGATCAAAACGGTCGTCAACGAGAACGGCAAGCAATATGAATCCATCGGCGGCTACCTCTGGGTCAGCAGCACCGACAACCGTTGGACCGAGCGCTACTCCAACAGCGCTTATGATTCGATCAAATTAGTCCCTGACAAGAAGTCGTACCGCGTTGGCGAAACCGCTCGCGTGCTCGCAATCCTTCCGCGCGAAAACGCGAACCTGCTCGTGACCACCGAAGTCGACACGGTCATGTCCGTGCGCTACGTAAAGTCGGCGGGCACGTCAGTGATCCTTGACGTTCCCATACAGGCGACGTACGCGCCAAACGTCTTTCTCAACGTCACGTTCGTCCATGAAGGAACGATGTATTCGGATTCAAAACGTCTTGTCGTCCCGGCGCGTGACAAGACGATCGACCTCGCAATCATTCCCGACAAGACGGAATACAAGCCACGCGAGACGGCGTCGTACACCATTCTGGCCCGCGATGCGGACGGCGCTCCGCTGCGCAACGCTGAAGTCAGCCTCGGCGTAGTTGACGAAGCGATCTACGGCGTCGCGCCCGACTACTCCGGAAATATCAAGAGCACCTTTTATGGCATGCGCTACAGCTCCGTCATGACGCACCTCTCGGTCTCCTATTCGTTCATCGGCTACGCCGGTGACAAGCCGATGGATCTCGCCGCTACCAAGCCGTCGTACCAGTTGGCCGATTTCAAGAACGAAGGCGCCCTGGTCCAGCCACTCATCCGCAAAGACTTTCGCGACACCGCGTTCTGGCAACCGAACGCGATTACGGGTAACGACGGAAAGGCGACTGTGAAGTTCCGACTGCCCGACAACTTGACGACCTGGCGCGCGACGGCGCGAGCGGTAACGAGCGATACGAAGGTCGGCATGACGACTTCGAAAGTACTCTCGCGCAAGGACGTCATCCTCAGATTGGAAACGCCGCGCTTTGTGACGCAGGGCGACACCGTGACGCTTTCAGGTATCGTCCACAACTATCTCAAAGAGGCGAAGGCTACGCAGATCTCGATCTCCGTTTCAGGCGCGCAATTGATGGGTCAACCGGAACAGACGGTCACGATCGATAAAGAAGGCGAGTATCGTGTGGACTGGAAGGTTTCAGCTCCGCAAACGGGCCAGGTAACCTTGCTGGCGAAAGCGCTGACGAACACCGAATCTGACGCCGTCGAATTGACTCTCGACGTTGTGCCGCGCGGTCTGCGCGAAACGAGAGTCGAACGATGGCAGACGACGGACGAGGTCGCCGAGCAGCAGTTCACCATGGATTTGCCTGCGAACGCCGACTGGAACTCGCGCAAACTGCGAGTAGAGGTTGCGCCTTCAATTGCCGGCACGTTATTCGGCGCGCTCGACTATCTCACGACCTATCCCTACGGCTGTACGGAGCAGACGATGTCGAGCTTCCTGCCTAACATCGTGGTCACGAAGGCACTCAAGGAGTTCAAATCGGCTACGATTCGCAATGAGGGCGAGTTGAAGAAGAAAGTGGAGCGTGGACGCAATCGCCTCTATGCGTTTCAACACGACGATGGAGGTTGGGGTTGGTGGACCGACGACGCGAGCGATCCGTTTATGACCGCGTACGTCGTCGATGGTCTGACACTCGCGAAACATGCCGGATACGAAATCGACGACGATCGGATCGCACGCGGCCGCGAAAAGCTGCAAGCCATGCTCGACGCCGGCAAAACCGATAAGGGCGTCGAGTTCGACGCAGAAACTCGCGCGTTCATGATCTACGCGCTCGCGGAAACCGGCGGGGTCGATTCAAAACACCTGGAAAAACTGTACGCGGAACGCGGCAATCTCCAGCCGTATGGCCGCGCGTTGCTGGCCCTCGCGTTGACAATGCAGAAAGACAGGCGCGCGGGAGAAGTGGCGAACGACATCGAACGCACAGCACGCACCGACAATCGCACGGCCTACTGGCACTCGAACCGCACCGAGCGGCTGGACTTCCCTGACGTAGATCAAACTGAAGGCACCGCGCTGTCGCTGAAAGCGCTCGCGCGCATCAAGCCCAACAGCTCGTTGTTGCAGCCCGCGGCTCGCTGGCTCGTGTCTGATCGGACCAACGGTTACTTCTGGAACTCCACGAAAGACACGGCTTTCGCGATCTACGGTTTGATCGACTACATCAAGACCACTAAGGAACTCACGCCTTCGTATGATCTGGAAGTTTATGTGAACGGCGAGAACGTTCTAACTGAAAAAGTCAGCGACGCGCGTGCGACGCAGACGTTCGTCATCGACCGGAGGGGCGGGACAGTCGGCGCTACGAACCACATACGGGTCGTGAAGCGCGGTAAAGGAAGCCTCTACTTGTCGTCGTTGATCGAATACTACAGCCAAGCTGAGGAAATCGCCGCGCGCGGCTCGGGTGACTTGAACTTGACGCGTGAATACTACCGGCTGAAACTCGAAGACACTGGCTCCACGTTGAAGTGGACACTGACGCCGCTGACCGGCGAGATCAACTCCGGCGATCTACTCGTTGTAAAGCTGCGGATCACAGGTAAGAAAGCGCGGCACCTGATGATCGAGGATCCGATTCCGGCAGGCGCCGAGCAGATGGAGAGCGTCGGCGATATGGATTTCGACTACAACAACTCGGGCTGGAGCGACTGGTACAGCTCGCGAGAGTTTCGCGATCGCCGTACGGTCTTCTTCATCGACGAGTTTGACGGCGAGATTTACCTGCAATATGTGATGCGCGTGCAAGTGCCGGGCGACTTCTTCGTCGCGCCTGCTCGGGCGGAGCTCATGTATCGACCCGAAATCAACGCGAACGACGCGAGTAAACGGTTCTCATTCGTAGATAAACACTGATTGGAAAAATCCATGTATTTCAAAACGGCTGGTGCAATCTTCTCGGCGGTGCGAATGTTGTTCAAGAAGTGGACGACGCTGCCCTTGCTGATCATCGTTTACGCGGCGTTGCTGTTGTCGCTTTACCTTTTCGTCAGCACGCGCGAAGCGACGATTCTGCAGTTGGTCCTGACGTTTGTGGTGATGCTGGCCGCTCCCCTGCTCTTCTTCCTGTTGCAGGCGGCGAGTGTCAACTACGCGACCGCCACGGAGCAGACGGGCCTGTTCCGCAAAGCAGCGTTCGACTGTCTGAAGTTCATCGTCGTGAGTCTTCCGGTGATCGGTCTGACAATCCTCGGCGTTTACCTTATCGGCAAGTTACAGGGCAGGCTGACAGTCGATCCGAACACGTTGCAACCAACGTCAATCAACAAGTTGACGCTCCTGATAGTTCTTCGTTACCTGCTGATCGGCGTCGTGGCGCCGCTGGTGACGATTCAACTCTGGATCGCGACCAGCACTAACGGCCTGCGTTCGCCGATCCGTAACGTTCGTGAAGCGCTCAGCAAAGCGTTTGCGCCGCAGTCGATGCTGGTCTTTGCGTTCGGATTTTTAATCTTCGCCGTCGCGCCGTACTTCCTGCTCAGCAAAACGATGGACATTCAGCGCGCGTGGCTGGAAGTTTCACTGCTAACGGCGCGCGTGGTTATCAGTGCGCTGATGGTCCTGCTCGGCTGGGTCGTAACCGTAGGCGCAATCTCGATTCTCAGTCGTGAATCGACGATGGTCCAGGAATGAAAACAGTAGTCTCCATCGCTGCCGGTATCTGCGTTCTCTTGGTCGTGGTTTCAAGAGGACCCTCTGCCGGTCCAACCAAGGTCGAGATCCGGCCCGAGGAAGACAAGCGTCTTCAGGAAGTCGCCGAGTCGGCCCTGGGCGACCGCGAAGGAGCCATCGTCATCATCGACGTGCAGACCGGGCGCGTTCGTTCCGTGGTCAATCCGCACCTCGCGTTTCAGGAAGCGTTCCCGCCGGGTTCGACGATCAAACCGTTCACTGCACTTGCCGCGTTGCGCTCCGGAGTAATCGACGAAAACTCACGCACACTCTGCCGCGAACGTTATTCGCATGAAGACCTGCACACCGTTTGTTCGCACAAACCACACCTTCAGCCGCTGAATCCCGCGGAAGCGATTGCTTATTCCTGTAACTACTATTTCGCCAGTGTCGGCGAACGACTGAAAGAACAGGATCTGATCGAGACGCTCGCGCAGTTCGGATTCGGCCGCCCGACCGGCATCAACAATCCTGAAGAATCTTCGGGTGTACTGTTGCGAAAAGGTTGGCAGCCACTGAACGCGATCGGTGAAGGAAGGACACTGCAAGTCACGCCGATTCAATTGCTGACGGCGTATGCCGCATTTGCAAACGGCGGCCATCTGTTGCAGCCAACACTCGGAAACCAGTCCGGCGCCATTCCGCGTGTGCGTTCCAAAGTACGGATCGACGACGCGGAGAGAAAGATCGTGTTCGAAGGAATGCGCGGCGCGATCAAGTTTGGCACCGCCGAGAAGGCCGGTCTTGATTCGATTCCCGCTTATGTCGTCGGCAAAACCGGAACGTCGAAACCGCTCGACAGCTTTCGTTACAACGGTTGGTTTGTTGGCCTCGCGTTTGGACCGGATGGCGCGGCGGAACCGTCCAACGCGCAACTTGGCGTGGTCGTGTTTCTTAAGAACGCTCACGGCGCGGAGGCCGCCGAAATCGCGCGTCCGATATTCGAGGAGTTTTCGCCGGGCAAAACTTCGACGTACACTCCGCGTGATACGACCGAGATCTCCGTCCATCAAGTCACTGAGGACGTGACCCGCAGCATGCCGTTGGAAGCTTACGTGACGCGTGTTGTCGCGACCGAGGGCAGCATCGAAAACGAACCGGAAGCTCTGAAAGCACTCGCCATCGCCGCCCGCACTTACGCGTTGAGGAACCTCAAACGTCATGCCCAGGACGGCTACGATTTTTGCAGCACGACGCACTGCCAACGCTTCGAAACACCGGATATTCGACCCGTTGTCGCAGACGCGGTAAAAACCACCGCGGGCCTGGTGCTGAAAGACGAATCGGGCCGAGTCGCCGATTCGTATTTCGGCGCTTCATGCGGCGGCATGACTGCCAACATCCAAACGCTTTGGGGAGCAGCCGCGCCGCGATACCTGCGAGGCGTTCGCGACGACTATTGCGACTCCGAGGCGCACAGCCGCTGGACTGACACGATTCCCGCGGACCGTCTCGTGAAAGCCATGCGCAGCGATCGGCGGACAGACGTCGGCGAAACGATTCGTGAACTATCCATCGTCAAGCAGGATGAAACGGGACGCGCGGAGTTGATCTCGATTACGGGCGACCGCGAACGCACGATCAGCGGCTGGGAATTCAAGCTGATCGTCGGACGGGCGTTGGGCTGGAACCTGTTGAAGAGCTCACGGTTTACGATCTCGCGCTCCGGATCGGCGTTTGTATTCCGCGGCAGTGGCTTCGGACACGGACTCGGTTTGTGCCAGGAGGGAGCGCACGTGATGGCCCAGCGCGGCGGCACGTATGGTCAGATCCTGATGAAGTACTTTCCGGGTGCAAACCTGGAACCACGGATTTCAACAATCACTGGTTCAGGGGATAGTTCGTTACGCAGCGAACATTTTCGAGTGATATTTCCACGGACGGTCGGCGCCGCAGAAGTCAAAGCGCTGCTGGCGCTGCTGGAGTCGAGTGAAAAAGAGCTCTTGCGACGTGCAGGAACCGACATTCGTCTGCCGCAGCTCGAAGTCTTTGTTAACGAAACGACCGGCGATTTCGTCGGAAGAACAGGAATGAAGGCGTGGGCCGCCGCCGCGACCAAAAACAATCGCATCGAGCTTCAACCGCTCGAGTTGCTTAAAAAACGACGAATACTGGAAACAACCTTGCGCCACGAACTCGTACATGTAATCGTCGATGCGATAGGCAACGGCCAAACGCCACGCTGGCTTACGGAGGGACTTGCTCTCTATGTAGCCGGCGAAGGAAAGATGCTGCGGCGCGTGTCCGCCCGCGTACAAGACAGTAGGCCAATGCCGCTTGAAATGCCGCTTGAAACATTAGAACAGAAGCTCGCTTCGCCCGAGTCGGCTGCGGAAATGCAGAGTGCTTATGCAGCAGCTTACAATCTCGTCCGCGAGCTCGTCAGTTCTGAAGGTGAGCGCAATGTTTGGAAACGAGTGGCGCAGCGAAACTATTCCGTCTCATACAGGTGATTCTGCAATGAAATTCCTCAAGCTCCCGGCGTCGATCGTGCTATCGTTAATCTTCGTAACTTTGCTCGCAGCGTCCGCGCCCGCGCGCACCGTCGCCCAGCAAAAACGGCAAACGCCTGCGAAGCCGCAGCCGCAAAAAGCACCTGTCGCTCCCGCTCCCGCAACCCCAACGCCGCCGCCTTCATTCGACACGTTACTATCCGCTGACTTGTACCGGATCTATGGTGAAGTCAGATCCGTGGGCCAGTTGATCCGGTCGAACTCAATCAGCGAGATACTCGAGCCAATCCTGAAGCTCGCCGGGCCTCCTAAGGAATTCAGAAACGTCGTTAAATGGCTCAACCTCCATGCTGATGAGGTGATGACGTCTCGCATGCTCGTCGCTGTTTCACCCAATGGCAGCCAGGTGCCGAGAACGCTGGTAGCGATCGAGTTTGCATCCACGGAAGAAGCAACGAAGTTTCAGCAGAAGCTGAATGAGTTTCTACCCAAGGTGTTGCCTCCCGAATCGAAAACCGCGGGCAACACTCAACCCGCGGCGCAAACTCAAACACAGTCAGAGCCGCAGTACTACATACAACAAGCCGGTTCGCTGATCCTCGTCACTTCGACGAAGCTCGATCTCAAGAAGCTGAGGCCCGCCGGAAGCAAGTTGCTCGCTGAAGATGCGAACTTCCGTGTGGCGCGCAACCGGTTCAACTCCGAATCGATCTTCATCTACGTCGACGTAGACGGAATCGAGAGAGAGGAACAGGAACGAAACAAAGATCTGCTCGCGTTAACGGCAGGTGTGACTCCGGTAGACGTGAAGACGGAAGAGCGGAAGGAACTTGCCGAGCCGGAAACGCCGGTCACGCCGGAAATGCCTCCGCCGCCTGAGACGCTTCCCTCGGGTGTAACGCTTCCGCCGGGCGTAAAGGTCGTAGCAAGTAATGAATCGAGAACGGGTGAGGTTGTCGGAGTTGCTGTCGACGGCGTCCCCACCGAGCCGAATCCAACGATAATGGCCCTCGTGTCGCTCGGGTCAGCGTTCACCAGCGGTCAGGCAAGGTGGCCGGCCGGGCTCGGCATCGCCATCTCTCTCGACGGCGAGTCGTTCGACGTCCGCGCGCTGATGATCAATTCACCAGGCGAGAAGAGCGATCCGATACCGTTCTTCCCGGTTCTAACTCCTGGTCCGTCAATCGCCCTGGGTTCGCCGAGTATTCTCCCTGCCGACACAGAGATGCTCATTAGCATGTCGCTCGACTTTTCCCAGATCTATGCAACACTAACGAAACCCCCGTCTGTAGCAGAGCTGATCGCCCGGGGAGTGCCACCGACAAAAGTCGCGGAATTTGAGTCTCCGTACGCCTCTATCGAAAAGCAACTGAAGATCAAGCTCAAAGACGATCTCGTGCCCCTGCTCGGATCGGAAATCGTCGTGAGCCTGCCAATCACCGGTCTCGACTTCATACAACCGCCCAGTGGGCCAGATCCTGCACAAACACAAACACAGGCCCAGCCACAACCAAAAGCTGATACCAAAGAACCGGCCAAAGACGAACCAAAGACAACCCGTTCACCCGTCGCCGCGATCTCTTTGCGCGACAAAGAAGGTATGCGAGCGTTGCTGCCGAAGATAATCGAATCGGTCGCATTCAAAGGCGCCAACGCCTTCGCCCAAACGGAACGCCGCGGAGACACTGAGATCGTCAGCTACGCCAATATGCTGTCGTACGCGTTCATCGGCGATTTCCTCGTAGCGTCGCCCGACGCCGCTACGACACGACACGTCGTGGATTCGTATTTGAAAGGTGAAACACTCGCGAGTGAGCCGAACTTCAAGAACTACACCCGCTGGCAGCCGCGCCAGGTGCAGGGTCAGCTCTACATCTCACCGGCTTTGATGGAGAGTTATAAGAAGTGGGTAAACGAGCCGGATCCGAAAATGGACGATCAAACCCGCGCGTTCCTCGCACGATTGAGTATCGTCCCGCAACCGGTGACCTACTCGCTCTACAACGAAGGCTTTGGCCCGGTACACGAGTTACATCTGCCGAAGAACCTCGTACTGATGTTTATTGCCGGAATCTCAGGCTCGGTAAACCAACTGACTAATCCGCCAACCCCGGGCAAGGGGCCTTAAAGGTTCTCGATCTTTACCGGTGCGACCGGCTCTGCCAATGCGAACTTAAACACGCG
The DNA here is from genome assembly GCA_046732535.1 of Acidobacteriota bacterium. Classification (GTDB taxonomy): domain Bacteria; phylum Acidobacteriota; class Blastocatellia; order Pyrinomonadales; family Pyrinomonadaceae; genus PSRF01. The sequence continues at coordinate 16,570 of JBKPNH010000046.1, read as the reverse complement.
CGAGTAAAAATATAGCTCGCCCTCGAGCGCCCGCTTGATGTTCTCCGCCTTGCGGAACCCGTGTTGCTCACCTTCGAACGCCGCGTACGAGACCGGAATTCCTTTTGCTCGGATCGCATCCACCATCTTCTCCGCCTGATTGGGCGGGACCACCTTGTCCTCGAGTCCCTGAAAAAAAATGACCGGACACGACAGACGTTCCGGAAAGTTGATCGGCGAACGCTCGAAGTAGATGTCTTTCCGCTCGGGATATGGACCGAGCAGCCCGGTCAGGTATTGCGACTCAAACTTGTGCGTGTCACGCGCCAGCGCCTCCGCATCGCTGACGCCGAAGTGACTCGCGCCGGCCTTGAATGCATTGCGGAACGTCAGCGCGCACAAGGTCGTGTAGCCGCCCGCGCTGCCGCCGGTGATGATTAGTCTCTTGCCGTCAACTTCGCCGCGGTCCACCAGGTACCGAGCGCCGTTTACACAGTCGTCGACGTCCACGATGCCCCACTTTTTATTCAAACGTTCGCGATACTGCCGGCCATAGCCCGTGCTGCCGCCGTAGTTGACGTCCAGAACGGCGAATCCCCTGCTGGTCCAAAATTGAACTGACAGGCTCAACGCGGTCGAGGCAGCGGCGGTTGGTCCACCATGACTCTTTACGATCAGCGGCGGCTTCTCGCCTTCCGGCGCGCGGAAGTCCGGGTTCTGCGGCGGGTAGAAGAAACCGTGCGCGGTCAGTCCGGCTTCAGTTGGAAACTCGATCGCTCGCGGCACGGAAAAGTACTGCGGGTAAACCTCATTCTCGTTAGCTCGTCGCAACGTTTCGAATGTGCCGGTCGCAACGTCGAAGAGCGTGATCGACGCCACTTCCGTCGGCGACCCGGCGCGAAACACCGCCTGTCCATTTGCTGTTTTGAGATACTGAATATCGGTGAAAGGAGAATCGACGACCGTCAACTTTCCCGTCCGCGTGTCGATCGTCTCGAGCCGCGAGACGCCCTGTTCGACGTGACTGCAAACAATCATGTCTGCCGAAGCAAAGGCGTACGACGACATTCCAAACACCCACTGCGGCATCCCAAGCTCGGCCTTTGACTTGGCGACGGCTTCGATTTCGCCGTCAGCGGAGATGCGCTGCAAGTTCCACCAGCCGTTTCGATCGGAAGCGAAGTACAGGACGCCGTCGGGCGACCATTCGGGTTGGAAAATCGACTCGGCCCGGCCGCCTGCGACCCAGCGAGTCGACGCGAGTGTGCCGTCCGGACCAAACTCTCCGACCCATAGTTCGCAGCCGTCCCAGGGCATGTTCGGGTGGTCCCACGTCAGCCAGGCGAGTTGAGTCCCATCCGGACTCACTCTTGGCGACGAATAGAAGTCGTTACCGTGCGTCAGGATCTGTCCGCAATCTTCGTTAGAGTCGAGATTGAGGGCGACTATCGTGCTGACCGCTTCGGCGTTTTGGACGGTGTGGTCTTCTCTCACGCATATCAACCGCCCGCGACTGTGGTCCATGCACGCGTCGGCATAACGGACGTCGGCGACCGGTGTTAAAGGCACGGGTGTTTCGGCTGGTCCAACCTGTTTGTAGAGCCGCTGATCGGCGAAATTCGAGAAGTAGACGACGCCGTTGCTGACGAGGTAGTCGCCGCCGCCGTACTCGTGAACACGAGTGCGCGCGTTAAACGGAAGCGGCGTCACATCCGTAAAACTACGGGCAGGCGAACATTTGACGATGACATTGCGGCCGCCTTCGGTGGGCCGGAGTTCCATCCAATATATGTCGGGACCGTCGAATTGTGGCTGGCTGAGGCCGACGGAGCCTCCAACGATCAAGTCTGCGGTGATGGGCGATTTCCAGGAGCCATACGGCGCGATCTTCGGTGAATTTAGCAAGGCGTTTCCTCTGAGTGAGTATCCCTCGTGATAGTGTGACCCGGGAACTTTGAAAAACTTTTGTTACAACCTCGCAAAAGCTTTACAAGACTTATGCAACCTACGTTCGGGTTGACGCAGTTAGTATCTCCCCGTCGTTAATTCTCCATGGGAGAACTGAGATAAAGGCAAGGGCACTGGTCTTGGGGGAGGTCAGTGCCCTCTCTTTTTGTCTCCGATAATCTTACCAGCAAACCTTTCATCCGTGTCCATCCTGTGAATTGGTATCTTATCTCGCAATTATTCGTGTGTATGTGTTTTCCCATTGGTGTTGGAGTCACCAGACCCTGCCATCCTGCAATCTTAGGTTGACTGGGATATAAATCCGGTCGACAATTCGCCAGTTTAACCAAAGAGAGGTGCCCCGCCGATGTCATTCTGGAAACGACTATTTGTCGCTTGTCTTGTTTCTTGCTTCGTCTTCGCCACCGTTCTTCAAACATCACATGCCGACACATTTCGTCCCGTCGTTCGCGGCAAACGAGGTGTCGTCGCCGGCGGACAGCCTTTGTCGGTCGAAGCGGGACTCCGGATTCTCCAGCGCGGCGGCAACGCGGTAGACGCCGGTGTGGCAACGATCCTCGCCGCCTCGGTGATCGAATTCTCGCATTTTTCGTTTGGCGGCGAGGTGCCCATCCTGATCAAAACCAAGGGCCAGAAAGTGGCTGTGATCGAGGGCATGGGACAGGCGCCGATGAAAGCTACCCGCGAGTTCTTCGTTAACCGCGCCAGGGAAGACGGCGGTTCCGGCCTTGGCCAGACCGGTTCGCGAAGGGGTGGACTGATTCCAGCGACCGGCCCACTATCGGCGACCGTGCCCGGGATACTCGACGCCTGTGTCACAGCACTCGATAAATTCGGCACGATGACCCTGGGCGAAGTGATGGAACCAGCCATCCAGCTCGCCGACGGTTTTCCGATCGACGAACTGCGAGTTCAGTACATCCGTACCCGCTCGTCCATCTTTTCTCAATGGCCCGACGCGAAACGAGTTTTCCTGCCCGGCGGCGAGGTGCCGAAAGTCGGCGACCTCTTCGTCCAGGCCGACCTGGCCCGCACACTGCGAGAGATCGTACGCGCCGAGAAACTTGCCACTCGCGGCACGCGCGGCAATCGTCACGCCGGCCTGATGGCCGCTCGCGACTACTTTTACAAGGGACCGATCGCCCAGCGCATCGGTGATTACATGCAGGCGAACGGCGGACTGATTGCGGCCGGCGACTTTGCTCGTTTTTCGGCGAAGGTCGGACAACCAGTCGAGGCCGACTATCGCGGCTATCAGATCTACAAGGCGGGTTTCTGGACGCAAGGCCCGGCTATGGTCGAAACGCTCAACATGCTCGAGGGTTTCGACTTGAAGCAGATGGGCCACAATACGCCGGAGTACATTCACACGCTCGCCGAAGCGCTCAAGCTGGCGATGGCGGATCGCGATCGCTACTACGGCGATCCGGATTTCGTGAAGATCCCGATGGTAGAGTTGTTATCGAAAGAGTACGCGGCGCTGCGGCGCCCGTTGATTGACCAGCAGCGCGCCTCGCTGGCCCAACAACCCGGCGATCCGACAAACAAGAAAGCCTTGCTCGCGACGGCCATGCAGACCATCGGACGCGCTTCACAGGTACCCGAACTCGAGCGCGCCAACGACACGACCTGCGTCAACGTCGTGGACAAGGACGGCAACTTGTTCAGCGCCACGCCGAGCGGCGCATGGTTGCCGGCAGTCGTCGCCGGCGACACGGGCGTCTTGATGGGCCAGCGATTGCAATCGTCGCTGACCGATCCGAATAGTCCCAACGTCGTCGCGCCCGGCAAACGCCCGCGCATCACGTTGACGCCGACACTGGTGCTGAAAGGCGGCGAGCCGTTCATGGTGCTGAGCACTCCCGGCGGCGACAACCAGGACCAGGCCCTGTTGCAGGTGTTGCTGAATATCATCGAGTTTGGCATGAATCCCCAGGAGGCAGTCGAATCGCCGCGCTTCGATACGCAACACTACGTCAGCTCGTTTGACGATCATGAGTTTCTGCCGGGGTCGTTGAATATTGAGTCGCGCGTGAGTTTGAAGACGATTCAGGAGTTGTCGGCGAAAGGACACAAGGTCAAGGTCCAATCCGAGTGGGGCACGCTCTCGGCCCCGACCGTGATTGTTTACGATCCGAAGAACGGCGTGGCGTCAGCGGGCGCCGATCCGCGGCGCAGCCGCTACGCTGTCGCGTGGTAGGAATGAATTCTCAAAGGAGTCGCCCCAGATGAAACGCTTCACGAGAAATAAGACGATCCTTTTCGTAACCGCTGTCACCCTCGTTCTCGCAATTCACGGCGCAGCCGCAGCGCCGGATCTCCCAAACCCGGTGCTCGCTTTCATAGGACAGGAGCACGTCGAGAAGGGTGGCAAGCAGACAATCCGTTATAACTTCGACGTGGCGAACAAAGATAAATATCCCAACGAACTCTTCGCACCGGGGACAGGTGTCCCGCCCTGCGGCACGAACGCAAAAGCTGCTCGCACCTCGGTCGATCTCTACGATCAGCGCGGCAAGAAATTGAACGAGTTTTGCGATTTGAAAAAATCAGCGGACCTCGGCAAGATCTGGTTTGAGCTGGAAAGCACTGCGGTGCCGCCGAGTTGGGTTTACATCGAGCTCACCGATCGTCAAACGAACACGAAGTACAAATCGAACCTGGCCGATACAACAAACTAACGAGGGGAATACGGACTCATGGCTGTAGAAGAAGGCAAACGCTTCATCGATTTCAAACTCCAGAACCAGAACGGCGAGACGGTAACGCTGGACGACTTTAAAGGCCAATGGCTCGTCGTCTACGTCTATCCGAAAGACGACACGCCCGGCTGCACGATCCAGGGCAAGTCGTTCACTGCGAGCAAAAAGGACTTTGACGACGCGAACATCGCGGTCGTCGGCGTGAGTGAAGACGACGTCGCGTCGCACCAGAGCTTCTGCCAGAAGTTTGGTTTCACGATCGATCTGCTCGCCGATCCGAATCACGAGTTTCTGGAATCCTCCGGCGTGGGCCAGAGTGAGTACAAGGGAACGATGTACTGGAACCGCACCAGCTTCGTCGTCGATCGTGAAGGAAACCTGCGCAAGATCTACCGCAAGGTGAATCCTGAAGGCCACGAACAAGTGCTGCTGGACGACATCAAGTCCATGCAGGCGAGTGCGTAACACAGATTCGATGCTTGCCTATGTCTTCTGGCATTGGCCGCAGCCGGGCGTCGACATGGAACAATATGTCGACCATCTGGTGACGTTTCACCGGACACTTGCTGAGAACAAGCCGGCGGGCTTTCGCGGCTCGCGTGTGTTTCGCATTCGCGGCGCGAGCTGGCTCGACACGAAGAGCGACGCTTTCGAAGACTGGTATCTGCTCGACGACTCGGCGGCGCTGGACGTGATCAATCACGCTGCGGTGTCGGGTCCGTGCGAAGATCCTCACAACCTGGTTGCGCGCGAAGCCGCCGGCGGTACTGCCGGACTATACCGTTTACGCACCGGTGAAGTCGGCGACGCGCGTTACGCGGTGTGGCTCGCTAAACCCGATGGCGTGTCTTACACGGATTTCTTTTCGACTCTGGAGCCGCTAATCGAGAATGCCCAAGGCGCGTTGTGGGGACGGCAGATGACGCTTGGACCGACCACGGAGTTCGTCATCCACAGCGTGAACCCGATTCAACTTCCTGAGAGTTTCAAACCTAATCAAGCTTTAACTCTGCAAGCAACGGGCAGTGATCCGACGCCGCTTTGATCAACTCCAGCGGCTCCGTCAGCACCTGGCACGAACTCAGCCGCTCCTTAAAAATCTTTGGCACGAACACGTAATCCAACCGCACGTGTGGATCCCACGTGGGAAACGTGTAGCCTTTGTCTTCATGAAGCATTCGATAACCATCGGCATACCCGGCGTCCAGCATCATTTGAATCGTTTCACGCTGGAGCTTCCGTCCGCTGATCCAGATCAGCGCGCGAATCCAGGCAGGCAGTTTCTCGAGCTCCAAAACCTCACCCGGCGCGAGCGTGTTGAAGTCGCCGACTAAAACATGCAGTCCTTCCTGATGCCGTTTGATCCCCTGCAAGAGCGCTCCGATCTCACGCGTTCGCCTGCGTTCGTCCCACCTCGAAAAGCGCGCGCTCAAATGCAAACCAAACACGCGTGCCTCGCTCCCCGCCGGCACGATCTCCAGAAACGAATGACGTGCGCCCGCGGGATAGTGCCACTCGTGATACGCAACTTCCTGGCGGCTCAGAAAACCGATCGAATGATTCCTGCGCGCGGCCCAGAATGGATAACCGGCTGCGTTGGCGACTCTGGCGATGACTTCTGGATGCGTGGCTTCCTGAAAAACGACGAGATCGGGCGCGGCTGCTTTTATCGTTTCAGCTAGCGGCTGTTCACGGCCCACGCCGCCGAACCTGATGTTGTAACTGAGCAGTCTCAGTGTCACGCCTCTGCCCCGGGCTCGACGACCACGTAATACGGTTCGCCAAACAGCACGTCACGGCCGTAAAGGACGAGGCTCGACGTGGCTTGAAAATTCACGGGGCGTCCGACGAGTTTCTGCAACGACTCGCGCAGCGGGTTCAGACTGGGAGCGGCATTGGGGTCTTGATCGCAGAGTGGTTTCGTGTGCAGTCCGGGGATGTAGTAAGCGTCGGAAGACCATGCTTCCATGACTTGCTTACCGACGAGCGTGACGTCGAGATCGCTGGTCGAGCGGCCCTTCGAGTCGAATGGAGCACCGTCTTCGTGACGCTTGTTTGTGATTACGCTGCCGCGCAGGATTATGCCGGTGCCCGGCGGCGTGCCCTGTTGCAGCTTGCGATAAAACGCGATGTAAAGCTTTTCATCGCCGCCGAAGGCCAGCGTGATAATGCGCGAGCGAATCTCATTTTCGCTCATCTCGTAAGCGTCTTTTGGTTCGGTCTGCTCTGCCATTTGATCTCAATCTCCCCGGTATCCATAAGATAAGTGTTTGGCATAAGTGCGATGCTCATCTTAACATGGGCGCTTTATGCGCCTCTTCCCATGGCTTGTCATGTTCTGCGCCGCGTTCTCAGCGGGCGCGATCAATGCCATTGCCGGAGGCGGGACGTTGATCACCTTTCCGGTGCTTATCTGGCTCGGACTCGATCCTAAAGTTGCAAACGGCACCAGCACCGTCGCGCTGTGGCCCGGGCTGTTCGGCGGTCTGTTTGGCTATCGCAAAGAGCTCCAGAACAGTTCGACGATCCTGCTTCGTCTCGGATTGACCAGTGTGATCGGCGGCGCCTTTGGCGCATGGTTGTTGATCTGGACGCCGTCGCCTCTCTTCGCCAGTTTGGTGCCGTTCCTGATCCTCTTCGCGACAATACTGTTCATGGCGCACGGCGAGATTAACCGGCGTCTGCGTCTCGGTTCACTCGACGAAACACCCAGTGCTCGTTGGTGGACGGGCGCGATCGTCTTCCAATTCTTCTCGGCAATGTACGGCGGCTACTTCGGCGCGGGTAACGGCATCCTGATGCTCGCGGCCATGGGCCTGTTGGGCATCAACGAGCTGCATCGCGCGAACGGCATCAAGAACTTTCTCGGCATCTGCATCAACAGCGTCGCCGTGCTCAGCTTCTCTCTCGCCGGGCTCGTTGTGTGGCAGGACGCGCTGGTGATGGCTTGCGGCGCGCTGATTGGCGGATACTTCGGCGCGAGTATGGCGGTGCGTATCGGTCAGAGGTGGGTTCGGCGCGGCATCATCGTGATCGGACTTGTGATCTTCGTCGTGATGGTTTGGAGGCTGCGTTCCCGTTGAAGCTACCGCGTGAGTTTTACACTCGATCCAACGTCCTCACGGTCGCTCGCGATCTGCTCGGCAAGCTGTTGGTTGTTCCCGCGCCTGATGGTCAGCGGGTCTCGGGAATGATTGTCGAGGTCGAGGCCTATCGCGGTCCGGAAGATCGCGCATCGCATGCATATGGCGGGCGGCGAACGAAACGCACCGAGACGATGTATCAGCAGGGCGGCATCGCTTACGTCTATTTTGTTTACGGCATGTACTACCAGTTCAATGTCGTCAGCAACGTCGCCGATATTCCGCACGCGATCCTGGTCCGCGCTCTCGAACCGGTGGACGGGATCGAACTGATGCGAGAACGCCGCCATTCGCACCCCGATCGCAACCTGACAAACGGTCCCGGCAAACTCTGCATTGCCCTCGCGATTGATCGGGAGCTAAATGGTTCTGATCTGTTGGGCAACCGGGTTTGGCTCGAAGAGCACACCGCCGTCAAGCCACGCCAAATCGCCACAGGACCACGGATTGGAATTGATTACGCCGAAGAGTGGATCGAAAAGCCGTGGCGATTCTGGATTCGAAATAATCCGTACGTAAGCCGGATCAAGTGATGCTGTTATTCGTTGCCGTACCGGATCTCCATGTGCCGGGTTCGGTACGCGGCGAGGACCAGGACCAGCACCGTAACCAGCAGCATGCTCGGAATCGCGATCCACGCAGGCGTCGGTTCAGCGACAACCGCCAACGGCCCTTCCGAGACCGCCACCGACAGTGGCACGGGCATGAGTGAGTTGAGATAGTGGACGACGCTGATCTTTTTCAACAACGGCGGCAGGAGGAAGTTCAGCCATTCCCAACCGTAAAGCAACAGCGCGGGAACGATGGGATTGCGGATGAATAGTCCGACCACTAAAAAGAACGCGCCATATCCAATGCAGGCCAGCATGGTGATTCCGGCGTAACCAAGAAGATGGCTATAACCCGCGCCCGCAGTGAAGTACCGCACGCTCGGCGAATAGAAAGGAACATAGAGCAGCAGCATGGCAACGACCGTGGTGAAGGTAAACATCACCATCGAAGTCACCAATCCTGACAGGTACTTGCCGACGACCAGGACTTCCCTTCTAACGGCGCTCAGGAAGTAATAGTGCAGACTGCGATCGACCAGCTCGCCGCGAAACAGGTTCATGAAGATCCAGGCGCAGCCGAAAAACACGACCGTCCGCAGGATGAAGCCGTGATAAAGAACGACGTAAACCTTTTGGAAGTTACTGAAGTCATTCCACTCGTTGCCGGGTGGTTGAAGCAGGGCGAGCACCACCAAGGGAAACAGCGGCAGCAACGCGATCAGGTAGATCAATATCGAACGACGGCTCAGAAAATTCTTCTGTAGCTCCATTCGCAGTATCGCTTGTATCTGCACCAGCCAGAGCCCCCACGGCAGGGAGCTTTTTTCGGGCGTAGGCATGACGTCAACAGCAGAACTCATTCAGTTAAACTCCTATTCGCTACCACCCGACGTTCCAATCAAGTACTGGTAAACCGCGCTGAGGTCGTCGTCGACGGGCGCCACCGATTCCACGTTGACCTGCCCTTCGCTGACTGCACGATTCAAGAGCAAATAGAACCGATCCGCGTCGCGGGTCTTCACGAACAAGCCGCCTCGATCGTCGTGCAGACGCGCCTCGACGACGTGGTCCTGGTCGAAGACGTACGCGGCCAGTTTCGACGGCTTATCGCAACGAATCAGGATCTGCATCGGATGCTCTTCCATCTCGTCGCGCACGCCGTGAATGTTTCCTTCGGCGACGACGTAGCCGTTGTTCAGCAAGACGACGCGGTCTGACATCATGTCGACTTCGTGCAGTATGTGCGACGAGATGATCAGGTGCAGACCTTCCGCGGCCAGCTTGCGGAAAAGTGCGATCGTTTCGGCGCGCACCATCGGGTCGAGACCGTTGAGCGGCTCGTCGAGAATCAGCACCGCCGGTTGATGAGCGATCGACTGCGCCAGACGGATGCGTTGCCGCATGCCCTTGCTGTAAGCGGCCACTTTTCGGTCCGCCGCGTCGAGGAGATTGACTCGCTCGAGTGCGAGCTGACTCAACTCGTTCGCTTGCTTGCGATTGTAGCCGTGTACAAAGAGAAACGAGTTGATGAACTCGCGGCCAGTCACGCCTCGCGGAAACGAATCGAACTGCGTGCAGTATCCGACCTTGCGAAACAGCCGCTCGGGTTGATCGGTCGGAATGTCGAGCAACGTGATCGACCCGCGCGTCGGCCGCAGCAGGCCCGTCATGAGGTTCATCAACGTCGACTTCCCTGCCCCATTTGGCCCAACGAGACTCGTGATTCCGGGCGCGATCTGGAGGTTGACGCGATTCACGCCGAGTATCTCGCCGTAAAACTTCGAGACGTTATCGAAGATGATGAGGTGATCTGCCGGCGTACTCATCTCACGACCTCATACGCTTTTACTTTCCATGAAAGTAATGCGAGACAGGCCACGCAGAGCAGGAACAGCATAGTCCACGATGCCCATAGTGGTGGTTGAGTCAGGACGATCTCACGCAGGACGGTGCCGTCGAAATCGCTCATTCGCCGCACTTCGTTCAGCCTGTCGAACGTGCCGAAAAGGCCGGCGGTCACGTTTCGGATCAGCGCTCCGAGACTGACGAGGTTCCCGATGCGCGTGCTGAAGACCTCGTTGATGAACTCGCCAAATACAGAAGGAATCAGGAACAGACCGAGCAACGCGCCGCTCGCGACCACACGCCACTTCACCAGCGCGGAGATCGCCTGCGAAAGCAGAGCCAGCAACAGTATCCAGACGAGACTGGAGATCACGATCGCGAACCCGATCCACAGGTTGTCCTTGAACCACGCGAAGCCTTCCAAATACGACTGAAAGAAGAAGAGCAGCAACTGCGGCACCCACGTGATCAGCGACAACAGGATCAGCAGCACCGACATCTTTCCCATCACGTATTCAGTCCGCGAAAACGGGCGGCACAAATACAGCGGCAAGGCGTTGTTTCGCAGATCGCGCGACACCAGCGGCGGGCCAATCAGCAAAGCCATCAGAAACGCGAAACCCATCTGAATGTCGACGAACGTCTCAAAGAAAAAGCCGTCGACGGGCACCAGTTCGCGGACGTTGACGCTCAGAGCCCCCAGGGCGCCGAAGTTGTAACGCAAGTACATCAGGATCGCTTCGACCAGCAATGGCAGGAAGCAAACCGCGAAGAACGCGATGAATAGTTTGGAACCGAAGACGCCCCGATACGCATGCCTCGGAATGATGAGGAAGCGGCTCCACTCGGGAGTCATCCGGCCGGTGTAGCGCTTATAGCTCTGTTCATAGACCGCCATGGCCGTTCTCCATCGCCTTCAGGAAAATGTCTTCCAACGAGTCGCGCTTGTAACTCAAACGTCGAAGCTGCACCTGCTCTTCGGCGGCGAGACGATACAAGTCGCGCACTTCAATGCCCTCTTGCAGCACGACCTTCATTCGAGTCGGGTTCGTGATCGCATACTCGCAACCGAGCTTCGCCAGTGCGTCCACGAATCGCTTCTGATCGCCGCGCGTCTCGAGCATCAAAAACTTGCGGTTCGACTTTCGTTCTTCTTCGAGATTGCAGTAGACGGCGATCTGCCCGTTGCGCAGGATGAGAATCTCGTCGCAGCATTCCTCGACGTCGAGCAGCAGGTGCGACGATAGAACGATGTGCGCCTCGCCGCTGTCGCGAATTTCGCGTATCAGCTTGATCATGCGCAAACGCGCCGGCGGATCGAGACCGTTAGTCGGTTCGTCGAGGAAGATCAAGCGTGGGCCGTGAACGATTGCCTGCGCCAGCTTCGCGAGCTGCTTCATTCCGAGCGAGTACGTTTCCAGCTTCCGGTAACGCGCTTCGCCCAGACCGACGTAGAACAACGCTTCGTGTGCGCGTTCGAGTGCGGCTTCGGATGGCAGGCCGGACAGCTCGCCCATCAATCGAACAAAATGCACGGCGCTCATCTTGGAGATGAACGAGTCGCGTTCGGGCATGTAGCCGATCAGCGACTTGATCTTTTTCGCGTCGTCGACGATGTCGTGCCCGAAGATCTCGGCCGTGCCGGCGGACGGATGGTGAAAGCCGAGCAGCGTGTGGATGAGAGTCGTTTTGCCGGCGCCGTTCGGTCCTAACAGACCGATGGCCTTACCACGAAGGTCGCCGCGCAGGTTCTTCAGGATCGGGCGGCGTCCGAAAGTGACGCTGAGTCCATGAAGATCGACGACGGCTGGTCCGTCGTAGGTCGTTTGAGTTTTGATTGCCTCGTCGTGTGCGGTCGCAGGGAGTGCCATGCTCATCTTTTATAGCGCTGCATCCTGATAATTCCAAACGAATCCGAGTCCGAAGACGGTTCCCATCAGCAGAAATGCGCCGATGCATGCTAACGCTTCCGAGGGCGCTAAAGTTCTGCCTATCGCCAGGATTTCGATCAGAAAAACCGGAATATTGAGGACGACCGCTGAAGCGAGAGGAAAGAGCAGCGCAGGACGGCAACCGCCGAGACGCTGTCGCAGCCAGAAGAGCGACGGTGCGTAGGCGAGTGAGAACAAGAGCGCCGCCACGATCATCGAAACGATCGTGGCGCCGCTCAAGTCGGTGTTGGTTGTCAGGAGCAATAGCAGTCCCAGCAACCATGACCCCAGGGAGATTGATAACAACTTCATTTACTGCTTAGTGCTTGTTGTTAACTAATTCTTACCACCCATGCCTCGCTGAATGATGTTCTGCATCTCCAGCGCGTTCGGCATTCCAAGCAGTGTTGCCGGTCCGAGACCAAACGGTCCGCCATCGGTGTTGGCCATAAAGGTGATGCTGTCACCTTCCGCGTACGCATAAGCCAGGGTCGGTGGCATGTCGGTGGCGATCGCTTTCACTGCCTCTTGCGGTCCACTCGGAAGTTTCGCAGCAGTGTTCGCCAACCCGGCGGGAACCAATCCGCCGATGTTGTGATAGAAGACCGCCGAGAAGTTAGCGTTACCGTCCGCCGGCAAACCTGCCGTGAACTTCGCCGAACGCAACAGCGAGAAGCCGCTCTCCTGCACTGCCAAAGCGCGTTCGACAAGCGCGCGGCTCGGGCCAACGATCAAGTAACCATTGGCGTAGGTGTAGTTCACTTCGAGGAAGCCGAAGTCAGACGACTTGAGCGTGTAGTACTTGTGCCCGCCGAGATCAGTCTGCTCCCAGGTCAATCCCTTGCGGCCAAACTTCGCCGCTTCCTTATTGACTTCACTCACGACGTGCTCGAGTGCCTGTTGCAAGTGGGCCGGGTCGTTGACCTCAAACACCAGCTTCCACGATGGTGTCGGCAGGAGCGGACCGTCAATCGCGAACGCAAACTCACCGCCTAAAGGCGCGGCGATATCGTTGCGAATGTCGACTCCGCGAGCTGCCTGTTGCTGGTCGAGCGTCTTGCGTACGTCGGGTTGGATTGTTTCGAGAATGCCGAGAAGATCGTCAACCATCTCCACCGGCTTCTTGACCACAAATCCCGCAACGACGTTCGCATCAGGCGAGATGTACTCCAACGAGCCCATTGGTGCGGGAGCAGCGAGCCATGCGGGAATGCCGCGTTGCGTATCACTGAACGAGAGAGACGCTTCCGTGTGGGTCTTGCCGTTGAGGTCTTTCTGATCAAACACGAAGTACTTCACACTCAAGACGCCCAATTGCTTCAACGCGCTCTCATGCTTCTCACCGTCCGGGCCTTTCGTGCGTTCAGTCTTGCTCTTTTCGACAACCTTCTCGAGGTTGGCTGCAACGAGAATGCCCGCGCCTTGCTCATAGATCTGCGCAATGCGATCGCGGAATGCAGTGGTCGTGAAACTGCTGCGGCCGCCGCCTGCGATCACGGTTTGCAGATTCTGAAGTGGCTCCAGCTTCGGACTCGCGGCAAAAAGGCCATTCTGAATCCAGATGTAGAGCCGTTCGTTGTTGTCGCTATCCGGATCGGCTACGAAGCTCTTCGGGTCTTCGACGAAGCCCAGCTTCGCTTTGGCGTTCTGATCGCCGGAGTATTTCGTGATCTCCTGCACCAGAAACTCACGGAAGCCATCGGTATTCTTCAACTCCGCCAACACGAGCGGCTCGCCAGGCTCGGCTTTCTCAGTCATCGACACAGACACCGCGATCTCGTCGCCGAGATACGAGCCAAACTGTCGAATGGTCTCGACTACCTGGTCCATGTTCTGACGTTTGCCGCCCTGCTCTTTCTCAAACCACTGGCGCAACGCTTCGTTGTGACCCATGCGCTCCTTGATGATGCGATGCGATTCGGCGATCGAGTCCGCGATGTTTGGCAGCGCCGCGTAAACGACCGTGCTCTCCGGCATCAGATCGAGCAAGTGTGTCGAGTGCCGCGCACTCGGTTGCTCGATGTTTCTCAAATCGGTGTTGACTGAAGCCAGGCCCGACAGGACTTCCGCGTAACGGCCGGCATTGCGGCTCCACGCGACTTCCTCTTTCACCGGAATCATCGAGATCGCCGGATTGGTCGTCGCCTGCTCACCGGGTCGCAGCATGCGATCTTTGCCGGCGTGGTTAAGGTTCACTTCGCCTTCGATAACCGATACTCGCGAACCCTTCGTGCCGTTGTTGACCGAGAACGTCGTTCCCGTCACCGACACGAGAGAATCGCCACTTTCCACGAACAGCTTGCCGTCCTTTTGCTTTGCCGCTTCGACGACGATGCTGCCGCGGCTCAAGTGAATGGTCGTCCCTTCACCGTTCTTTGTCAGATACAACTCGGAGCGATCACGCATCTCGATCGTCGAACCGTCGCCCAATTGAACAACGGCGCGCGCGTCTTTTGCGGTGCGGACTTTTTCGCCCTTCTGAAGTTTCGCTCCGGCTGCGACTGAAGCCGTTTGCGTTTCGGCGATTTGAAAGACTTGACCTTCCGCTGCCTGTACCGTCGCTTCGAATTCTCCGAACGGCCAGAAGCGTTGAGCGAACGGAATCGCCAACAGTCCAACGCCAATCACGACGGCAGCCGCGATGGCCCAACGCATAACCGCCGGCCGCATTGCGAAACGACTCGGCTGCGTCGCCGCCCTGCGGATTGCAGGACGGCGCGAGCGCGCTTCGTTCATCGCCTTGCGGCAGGGGATGCACTCATGTGTGTGGTCGACGAGTAACAGCGAACGCGCTTCCGAAAGCTTGCCTGTCAGGTAAGCCGGAATCAGCGACTGAAAATCTCGGCAGCCTTCGATGTGTTCCACCGCCGGCATTTGGAATTCAGTTTCGCCGGCCGCAGCGGAGACACGCGCCCAAACACGGTCTGCCGCTGCTGACACGGACGACTCGTCAACCTTCTGGTTGCGAATTTCAGCAGTAAGTTTCTCTAAGATCTCTTCTTCACGATTGGTTTTCATGATGCTTCTCCAGATAGTGCCCAATCTCTTTTCTCAGTTTCGTTCGAGCGCGATGAAGGACGACGCCTACTACGAGCGGCGACGTGTTTAGCAGGACAGCAATCTCCTTGTTGTCACAACCTTCGTAGTAACGGAGGACAAACATCTCGCCGGCCGTTTTTCCGAGGCGTGCGACGGCCTGTCTGACGAGTGTTTGTAGCTCTTTGTCGGCATGAGCCATTTCGGGGTTCCTGCCGGCGGTCGCGAGCGCCTCGGTGTTGACGTCGTCGAGGCCGACGACTTTCGACCGGGTGCGGCTGCGGAGCAGGTCGAGCGATGCGTTTATGGCGGCGCGGGAAAGATAAGCTTCCGGGTTTTTGGAGAGATCGTAGTCCTCCTGGCCTTTAACGAGGCGCAGGAAGACGGTTTGCAGGACGTCTTCGGCGTCCGCGGCGCTGCCGGTGATGCGTTGGGCAGTGCGAAAGACGCGTCTGTGGTGCGCCTGGAAAAGGCTCTCCAACTCTCCGATGGGTTCAGTTTCGACCCGCTCTTTATTCACGCCGACAGGTTCTTTCGTGATTCCGAGAGGTTCGTTATTCACTAATCGCAAGGTTTTAAGTGCTGCCTGCAAGGTGTTTCTCCTTCGTCTCCACTCTGATAGACGGGGAGTTCTGGGAATTATTAACACCGAGGGCAGCGAATTTCTGACGTTTTGCGGGCGTCAGAGCTGTTAAACGGGAGCAATATAGAGAACGGGTGGGTGGGTTGTGAAGGTTATTTTAGTGGCCGTACCGAGAGTCTTCTCAACTCCTGGTTCTTAGGATCCACAATCAAGCCTGCTGACTCGAGCAATATAACGCCGAGTAGTGGCTCGGTGTCGTCAGGACCAAAAAGAATCTGTCCGGCGGTGATTTCGTCCATAAAGGAGACCTCGGCGAGGCCAAACTCGAACTCTTCCATCTGACCACTCGCCAGCTCATAGGACTTCCTGCCGACTGGTTTAATGCCAATTTTCTTGAGTTCAAATGCGGGCGCCATCGACTCAGTCGCACCCGTATCGATGAGGAACGTCTTTGTGAATGACTCGTAGGTACGAGCATTCCTAATTGTAACTGGAACATGCGTGAGGCCCATGTAATTAACTCCTTCGCGTTTTCGAGGTATTGGTTTGAGCATAGTAAGCGCATTAAAGCATGGACTGTTGTGAGTGGCAAGTGTGATCAGCCTGAGATTTTCGCCAGTTCGTGAAGTCGTTTGCGTGCCTCGGCGGCTTCGGGAGTTTTGGGGTGGTGGCGGAGGAGGAGGCGCCACGAGAAGCCGTCGTAGTGGAGGCGTTTGGTGGGGCTGTCGAAGAGGAAGTGGATGCCCTGGCGGTTGTAGCGGTCGAGGGAGGGGTGGTTCAGAAAGTAGGAGAAGGCGGGGGCGGCGAGAGGGACGTTGGTTAGTTTGCGGGA
>JBKPNH010000045.1:0-119361 GCA_046732535.1 Acidobacteriota bacterium | reverse complement strand
CTCCCGTGCGTATCCATCGAGCGTAACCGTCGCGCCGCACTCGCGCGGAATCACACGCCGCGCGACCTGGCCCACGTCAATCACTTCCGTAGTCAACTCGAAAAAGTCGAGCGGACAAACGTAGTCGCAAACGGCTCCGCCGCTCACCGGCGGAAACACCGCCAGTTCATCGTTTTCGTTGAGTACGGTATCCGGCGTCGCGTATTCCTCATTCACTGCAAATAGCAACGAACGTCCGAAGCGTTCAAGCTTTGCAAAACGAGCGACGAGTTGACGGAAGGCGCTGGCGACGGTTGCGGGCGCTGGTAACGAGATGTCGAGCGAGTTCGCCTCGACCACGTCGCGCGCGGCCCCAAAGAACAGGACTCGAACGTTGACGTGTTCCCCGGCTCCTTCGCTCATTCGATGTCGATCTTTCTGCCGCTGTGCCCGTTGTTCTTCGCCAACTCATGCATACGTGCCCGCTCTTCGTAACCCTTGACGGCGAGCGACAGCATTCCCCGCAGCCGCTCCAGCCGTATCGAGGTCGACGTCAGCTCCAGCAAGTCCTGCTTCACGTCGGCGTCAATCTCCATCGCTGCCGCAACTAAAAACGACAAACGCTGAGGCTCGGTATTTGAGATGTCGGGCAGATTGGTGCGCTCGTCGTTGAGCGTCCGCACCGCCTGGGCGATGCGCGTGAACGTGTCGGCAACGTCGTGAGCGGCAGTCGCCAGCATCGACTCGTCTTCTTCGTCGTCTTCAAAGTAACTGATGCGCGCGACGAGGTACGGCGTGTCGCGTTCGACGTACGACTCGATGCGATAACGTATGACACCCAGAGTCAGGATGTTGGACCGTCCATCGGGAAAGGTCTGCGTCTCCGTGACCTCGGCCACACACCCGACATGCCCCGCAGGAGGAACGTCGTGTTCCGAAGTGCTGGGATCGAAATAGGCGACGCCGAAGAGATTATTTGCGGGCTGGATGTCGGTGAGCATCTGCCGGTAACGCGGCTCGAAGATGTGCAGTGGAAGAGGCACACCGGGAAACAAGACCACCGGTAACGGGAAGACAGGGAGATCGATGACGCCGCGTACCTTGTCGCTTGCTTCGCTCACTTGGGCTGATTGTACATCAGCGGGGTACTTTAACCACAAAAAGCGTCTTCTGTGTCTTTTGTGGTTAAAAAATGACCCCCGCGATCGTCGTGGGATACGATCTCGGGGGTCTTTCGAGCACACCTTCCGATGAAATAGGGATTATCATCTCCGGTGTTGACGGACGCGACGGTGGGAGGCGTCCGATATCAAAGAATCTGTGCAAACAGTTCCAAACGATGCACAGGCATCAAGCGGCAGATGCTGGCGAGCATATCTTCGATCGCGAAGGGCTTCGCGAAAAACCCGTCGGCGCCCGCGTTCAAACAAGCGCTGCGTACCTCAGAGGCGCTGTTTGAGCTCATAATCAGCACTTTGGATTGCGATAGATGTCCTTTGATGAACTCCAGCAATCGCATGCCCGCGGCCGGCGTATCGCGCTCGGGCGGCATCTGCAAATCGAGTATGGAGACGTCGGGCTTGTAGAATGTGGCGCGCCGGATCGCTGTCTGCATGTCGTTGGCGGTCACGACGTCGTACTCATCACACAGCGTCCAATACAGTTGTTGGGTAATCGTCGAATCGTCATCGACGATTAAAATCCGGCGTTTCATTCTGGGCAGTCTCCTAACCTCACCGGGTCGGGTATTGTGCAAAGCCCGTACCGAACGGCTGGAGATGACAGGAGGCCAGTAATTAAACGGATTTCGCGATCTGCAAGGCGTTTTGCGTGTCGCCTGCTGTGAACACACTCGCCACCGCGTGTCCACAATAGGCAACGCGTAACGGGGAAGCGGGGGAAACGGAGAAGCGGAGAACTTCTGCGACTTTCCCCTTCTACCACTCTCCTTCTTTCTTACCGCGGCGGCTTGATGGGTTTAGGTGGTTTTGGCGGTGTTTCGGGCTCGGCGGGCTCGTCGTCCTCGCCGATTTCGTCGATGACCTTCAACTCCGCACCATATTTTTGATAATTGCGGAAGCGAATGTCGTTGCGGTCCTGAACAGCGACCTGACCCTGGCTGCTCGTGAGCATGACCACGGAATGAGTCGGAAGCAGATACTTGCGCTCGTTGATCATGACCCAGTCGTAATCGATTAAACTGCTCGCGGCCGTGATCGGAAAGTCGCCCGGAATCTCCGTCGCAATCTGCTCGAACCGCAACACGCGATCCAACTCGCGATCGAGCCAGATGCGCCCGCGCGAACCGGCCACAGTGCGCGCGCCGGAACTGATCAACGTCAACGTCGAAAACTCCCGCTTCACGACGTACTCATACACGACCGTGCGTCTGTTCTGGATTACGTCCGTATCGACGACCCTGAACTCCGCCTTCGAGTCAGGCTTGAATAGATTTGCGACCGACGAGACGTACTCGACGCCGCTCGAGGTCGCGCCCGGCGCATACTTCGTATAGTCGCTGCTGTTCCTGACTTCGTCCGGCACCGGCATCCCGTTCCGGGTCAGAAGCCTGTATTCCTCACCGGCATTCGCGCGATAACCGACGGCGAGCGTGAGGTTATCGTGCGGTTTCCACGTGCCCGTGTTGCCGTAGGCATACGACCGCTGGATGATCTGCTTGACGAGAAAGTCGGGCATCGCATTCGCGGCCGCCAGGGTCACGTTGCGCGTGCGCTCGAGCAATTCGCGTGCTTCGGTTTCAGACGGCAGTGCCGATGCTGTCGGATTCACCCGGCGGCGCTCGGCTTCTTCCAGCGTGCGTCGCAGCAACGAGTCGTTACCGCTCTTGGTCGCGACCACGGATCGCATCCCATCCGTCAGCGGAAACCCGATGCCGCGGCGGCGAATCTCTTCGACGATCTCGTCGCGCATCGACGGATTGCGCGGCAGCATGTAGAGCAGACTCACGATCTCTTTGCTGGTCAGCGGCTGTTCTGTTTGGGCCGGCGTTTGGCCCCATATGCGAACGGCGGGAAACGACAGTAGAAACACGAAGAGTGCGAATAAAAGCTTATTGCGGTACATCCGGAGGAACCTTCTTTCGCGCCTATTAGCTCAATCTGGGTTGTGTGTGTCAACCGCAGAGACGAGCAATCGCCAACTTCAGGACTTCAGCACATCGCTCGAGCTCGGCGATGGGGACGAACTCACCCGTGCGATGCGCTTCGCGAATGTCGCCCGGTCCGATGACCACCGGCTCGCTGCCGAGCGCCATCATCTGTGCTGCTTCGGTGCCGAATGCGACCGTACCGGATTCGATTCCGGTTGCCTGTTCGAGCAACGAGATCAACGGCGAATCAGGCGGAGTTTCGAAGCCGAAATCAGCGCGGGTCGCGTAGAAATCGCACTCGAAATCGGGATCGTTGCGTTG
This sequence comes from Acidobacteriota bacterium, assembly GCA_046732535.1. GTDB lineage: Bacteria > Acidobacteriota > Blastocatellia > Pyrinomonadales > Pyrinomonadaceae > PSRF01. Next base: position 115,952 of record JBKPNH010000045.1, on the reverse strand, counting down.
TTCGTCTGCTATGGCCGCTTTCACTAGATTCGCGACGTGCGAGGAAGGTTGCGTCGGGATGGGGCGCCATTCGAGCGTGAAACGGCATTCGCCGGGCAGGACGTTCTTAGCGGTGCCGCCGCGAATCAGGCCGATGTTCAGGGTCGTGAACGGAGGATCGAAGGCCGGGTGAGTTTCTTGTTTCAACTTGTCGGCAATGGCTTCGAGGCGAGTGACGAGCCGTCCGGCGCGAAAGATGGCAGACGCGCCCAGCGCCGGATATGCACTGTGCGCTTCGCGTCCTTTCACGACCACTTCCGCAAGCGAGTAGCCTTTACCGGCGCGAATCGGTTTGAGTGACGTCGGCTCGCCGACGATGCTGTACCGCGGATTGATTGCTTTCGCTTGCGCTAGATATTTAGCGCCCACCAATCCAATTTCTTCATCCGCGGTAAAAACCAGTGCGAGAGGTTTACGAACCGCAACACTTTCGATGGCGGTCAGGGAGGCGGCGATGAAGCCTTTCGTGTCGCACGAGCCGCGTCCGAAGAGTTTTCCGTCGCGTTCCGTGAGGTTCGTTGCTTCCGTCCAATTTGGATCGTACGGAACGGTATCAGTATGGCCGACCAGCGCCAGTTCGACTTCCGGGATCCCGGAAAAATCGGCGCCGAGCAAGGCGACCAAGTTGATCTTCTCGATGCCGTATTCATCCGTATAAGGAAAACGCCGCGTCACGAAGTTCATCGCCGCGCATCGGCGTTCAAGAAATTCGACGATCTCCGCATTTGAGCGCGAAGAGACGGAATCGATTCCTACGAGTTGGGCCAGTGTTTCTTTAATCATTTCAGATCGAGCTGCTTGCCGTTTACGACCACGTCGCGAATTGCCGTGCGCGAAAGCGAGAAGACGATGTTGGTCAGAAGATCGTCGATCGAGGAACCGGCGATCGAGGAATCGTTTAGGTCGACCGTAAAGAAGTCTGCGGGCGCGCCGGGTTCGAGTGTTCCGCCATTGAAGCCGATGGCCGTCGCTCCGTTCACGGTCGCGCAATCGAATAGTCTAGCGGCCAGGCTGGAAACGCCAGGTTCCAATGCTAGTACGTTGCGCTCCAGTTTTTGCAGGCGCAGGTGATACTCCAATTCTCGTGCGTCTTCGAGGAGATCGATCTGGATCTGGCTGTCAGTCCCCAGCGATACGGGCACACGCGACTTGAAATATATGTCTGCCGGCACGACGCCGTCACCCAGGTTTCGTTCGGTCGTCGGGCAGGCGCAAACGCCGGCGCCGGATCGCGCCAGCGCATCGGCTGCTTTCGGCGTGACATGAACCGCGTGGACGGCGGTGAATCGCTCGCTGAGCAAGCCTTCCGTGTCGAGCAGTGCAACGGGCGAGCGGCCGTATTCCTGAATGCACGCAGCCACTTCCGCTGGTTGCTCCGCGACGTGCATGTGAACGGGCAGCCGGCGTTCATTCGCAAAGGCAACGATCGCTTTTAAGTAATCGAGTGGCACTGCGCGAACGCTGTGTGGCGCCGCGCCGGCCCACGCCATTCCGGCTTTCGTGTCGATGGTTGCGAGTAGTTGGTCCAGGTTTTTTAGATAGGTTTCTTCTGATTCAATAAACCGGCGTTGACGCGGGTTGGGATCGGTTTGATAACCGGCGCGAGCGTACGCGACGCGCAGCAGTGCAATACGAATGCCGACGTCGTTTGCTGCACGGATCACCTCGTGCGCGAGCAAGTTGGGATCGCTGTAGGGTGTGCCGTCCGGCGAATGATGGATGTAGTGAAATTCCCCGACTGCGGTGATTCCCGTCGACGCCATTTCGAGAAACGCCAGGTGCGACGCGGCGTAGATCTCTTCCGGAGTAAGCGTGGTGGCGGCGGCGTACATCTGTTCGCGCCACGTCCAAAAGCTGTCAGTCGTGTCCTGCGATCGATATTCAGTGCGTCCGCGGATGACGCGCTGGAAGGCGTGCGAGTGGGCGTTTACCATGCCCGGCAGCATTGCCCGGCCAGCAAGGCGAATGGCATCCGGCGCGTCTTCTGATAGTTCAACGATCTTGCCGGAGCTATCCACGACGATTGCCACTCCGGAGCGGAAGCGCCCCTCAGTGTAAATGTAATCTGGTAACCAGGAATTCATTCTTTCACGGCCAACACTTCGCGCGCCGCCGTCCGATCGCCCGTGCAACTGATTCGTCGCGGCCCGGGTAAATACGTCAACTCAAATCCCAGTCGCGCGTACAAGTCGACGATACGCGGCGTCGCCTGGTTCGAGATCACCACCGGACCATCGTGCCGCGCGAGAAACTCGGCCGCGCGCTCCTGATCGTCCCACGAAAAACCACCCGAACTATAAGTCGTGAACTCGACGTCATACGGTGGATCGGCGTAAACGAAATCTCCGCTTTCAATCGGCACAAGTTCAACGTCCACATTCGTGAAACTCCACTGCCGCAGCACCGCCGGATAACTTGACAGGTCGCGATCGTAGTTGACCGTAGTGTACGTGCCGAATGGAACGTTGAACTCGCCGCTCTTGTTGAAACGGCACAGGCCGTTGAAGCAGGTGCGGTTCAGGTAGTAGAACAACTGCGCCGCTTCCTCGGTCGCCGCTCCGCCATCGCGGATCAGTTGATTGAACCGATCGCGATGGCGATAGAAGAGTTGTTCGTCGTAGCGCATCTCGATGCTCAGCTTCAGTCCGCTTTGCAGATGGCGATAGAAGTTGATGAGGTGCGGATTGACGTCGTTCAGCAAGGCACGCCGCGGTTGCAAGCCAAGCGCGACTGCCAGCCCGCCGCAAAACGGTTCGACGTACTTGCGCGAGGCATGCCGCAACCAGATCGGCGTCAGGTGTGAAACTAACCAGCGTTTTCCACCGGCCCATTTCAACGGCGGTTTGATCGTTTTCTCAGGAACGACGGTGACCACGAAGGAGAACATACCACAGATAAGACTTCGAAAGTCTCAAAGGACGAAAGGCGTAATACAACGGATGCAGCGGCGCGGGGAGATTGAGCGCTTCCCAGTCGGGCAGAGTCGGAACGAAGAGGGAACGTAGCGCGGAGATGAGCGCGTCGCGTTTGCGGTCCATGATCTTGAAGTTGTAGAGGTTGGTTTCGGTCGACTCGATCGTGGGCGAGACACGAAAGATCTCGCTTTTGATCTGCGTTGCGAGGCGTTTCATATCGCCGTCGGGATCAATCTGTGTGGGAACCTCGACGTCGGTAAATGCTTCGACGAGACGAAGACCGAGCGCGAGCATGCGTGTCGCGCGTGCGGCCTGCGCGCGCTGTATAACGACGCGCCAGTTTATCCTTGCCGACGCGCGTACAAGCTCAGCCAACGAGACGATCCACTCCAAACGCCGCCATAGATGCTTCGCGCCGTGCATCGACTGATAAAGCACCATGTCTTCCGTGCAAAAGGTGTCGACCATTGTTCCCGCCAGCGACACCTGTTGCAGACGCGACATCACTTCGTCGGCGCCAACGTCAAACACGAAACTGCGCGGCGTCAGGCCCCAGTGGAGATCGACAACCGTAAACCACTCGTCGCGCATGAACGGTATCTCGCAATGAAACGCGAGATGCGATGCCAACTGCGGCGCTGTCAGGCGCGGCATCATTTCGTAACCGAGCAACTCGAGCAGCGAACGCGCCTGCGCGAAGTCGCTGCGATGAATCAACATGTCGATATCGCCCGCCTGCCGCAGCCCGACTTCGCCGTACGCCATCTGAGCCAGCACCGCGCCCTTGAAGATCGCGACCCGTATTCCGTGTTCACGAAACAACCGGTAAGCCTTCAACTGCTTTCCGATCAGGTGCAGCACGCTCTGCGAATTGGCTACCGTCTCGCGTTTCAACTGAGCCAGAACATGACCTGGCACAACGTCCGCCGCCGCGCCGGTCAGATGTTTTTGCAACAGCGGAACCAGACGATGATTGAACGCCGTCGCAATGATGTAGTCCCAGTCGAGCCGGCCATGCGCCAGTTCGCGAACCTCGGCGAGGTCACCACGCGCAACAGCTAACAGGAGCTGATGTTCCGGTTCGCGATTCACGTGCTTTGCTTCTTAACGCGTTTGTGCAATTCCGATATGGACAACGGCACGCCGAGCAACGTCGATTGATCGTTCCAGCGCCAAACGTAATCGTCACCAATAAGACGCGCTTCCAGCCTGACGTCAACGCGATCTCCGTTCGCCAGTGCAAATGGTACTTTGAACGGGAAAAACGCCTGGCCATAAATCAACTCTTCTGCTCCAGGTGCGTTTGAGAAGCCGATTCCGTCGAACAACTCAGCATCGAACCAAACCACTAACCCGTGGGCCGTTCCGCGTCGATTTGCTGTAAAGGAAATGTCTTTACGAAAGTTCACCTCTTCCATCGTGCGATAATCAAGCTCATGCCAGCAGACTGGTTGGCCCAGCAGGCTTTCGCGCTTGACTCGAATTTTGCTCCACGTGTTAACCGCGAGGTTGCGAGCGGAACTCAACGTCAAGCCGTTATAGCTCCATGGCTTCACGATCTCTTCGTATCGCTCAGGAACCTCAACGATCGCGGCCCACAACCGATCACGACGCGGAATCAATATCCCTTCCGGTGCAAGAAACCTCGATCTCGCGTCGACGATCGCCTCGATGTGATGCCCGAACCACGGCAATATGCCGCGCAAGTCGGAAACGACTACGTCCGCTCGCTCAGGCAACGTCGTATTCGTGGACAACTCTTGAATAAACTCGATGCGATCGCTGAAGCCGTGCTCGCGCGCCGCATCGCGTCCAACCTGGATCGCGTCATTCGGTTCGATCGCAAAGACGCGCCGCGCACCGAGTTGGCACGCGATCAATGCAAACAGTCCTGGACCACAGCCGAGATCGACAACCACAAATCCCGGTCTAACCGCCTGACGCAACGCACGGATATACGCATCCATCCGCGGCGCGTCCAGGATCATTTTTCCGTAAGCGGCGACGCTATACATCTCGAATAATCGTTTGACAGAGTTCTCCAATACGGGCGGGATCGCAATGAGGAGTAATTCTTTTAACCGGAACACTGGCAATGACACGATTCAGCAGGTCAAACTCACGCGCCCGCATCTTTCGGTCCATCAAATACGTCGCGTACGTGTTGGCGACTAACGACATTAACCCCTCACTTGCGGCAAGCTCGCTCACGAACGGTGCCGGTTCGTCCTGTCGCTCCGCCAGCAGATAGACCGCAGCCAACGGCAGCGGATGCTGCTGAAATTCGTACTTCTCCTGCGTCAGATCCAGATAACACTTGTCCCACGTCGGCGTGAGTTTTGGCAGTGTCGCCGCCGCGCCGTAAAGCGCTTCTACTGACGACGGCCAAAGCCTGATCGACGGATAAGCAGGTTGGACCAGAAACTCCGTGCCGCGATCCTCGAGCGTAACGACGTCCTCGGCGAGTATGCGATAACCACGATCGGCAAACGCGGCGGCCGTAGTCGACTTACCCGATCCCGCGGGCCCGACAATGGCAATCGCGCGACCCTCGACGGCAACGGCGCACGCGTGCAGCGAGACGCCACCTCGTAGCAGCAACACGAAACCCATGATTGGACCAAGCAGATACGTCGCCGTATCTTCCAGGGTCAGCGTTTCCGGCGGCCAGGTGGCCCAAACGCGCGTGCCGGCTTTGTCGACTAAAAACTCGGTCCCGTCCGCGTATTGAAGATGATAGTGATCGCCGACGCTCCAAACGCTGAGTCGAGGTTTCGCTGCCGAGTCGCCGTTGGATCTAACGACGCGCAACTCGCGCGGGAGTGATCCGCTTTCGAACCACTCGGGCATGAAGCCAAACTCGATTAGAACGTCTGCTGGTCCGGATTGAAAGTTAGAGAATGAAAGGCCCGGCACTCTTTCGTTGAGATCAATCTGGAGGCCGTAGATGCTTGAGTAATACGACACCTTTTCAGCCGGTCTTGTCGTTTCCACCGCCACCGTCGTTCTTTCCGAGTGTTCCGCCCAGGGCCCGCGTGATCTCGCGGATGTTGCCGTAATCGACCAGTTTCGGGGACGTGTAGGGCTTTCTGGGCTGTTGGGTTTGGTCCGGTTTTGTTGAGGTGGGCTCAGATTTCATTCATATGCTCCAATGAACGGGAGTTTACAAACCATTGGTTCAGGCTGAACGGCCTGATGTTGATCCACAACTGAGTGCTGTCGACTGCTTCCGTTACCCGTGGAATCGATTTTCGATCAACGTACGACGAGAGCGCGGCAACTGGTTGAAACTCGTCGACGTCCTGAAACTTCTTCGTGCGTCTTAGGAGCAGTCCCGGATCGCCTGCGAGCGGCGACTTGGGACGCAACCGTACAGCTTCCGGCAAGAACCCCACCATGGCCCGTCGCAAGATCGTCTTGTCCAACAGCCATGGAATGATCGGTAGAGCGAGAAGATAGTCTACCATCCTTAGGTCGATCAAGGGATGATAAACTTCGATTGGTAACGATGTTGTTCCCGCGTCATATCTCCTGAAAAGCGAATCCCAGTACGGTGAGTAAAGATTGCGAAAGGCGTACGGGCGATGTGGATGCGCGAGCGGTGCTTCGGCGCTGAGATCGCGCCAGCGTTCGCGCAGGTTTAGCCGTTTGGAAAACTCGTCGTTGAGCCACGCGGGAAATGGCGGCCGATTCCAGTGTGGGTTGCGCCATCGTCGCCATTGCGTCCTGATGCCGATGGGCGGCGGCCCGTGTTGGAAATAGACGAAGCGCGAGAGGTCGAACAGCAATCGTCCGAGGTTACCGTTCTTCAGCGATTTGGCGAAAGAGTGACGCGGCGTTTCGTCTAGAAAAGTGTCTCCGTCCCAACCCGTGAGCGCCACGCGCGCATGCGCAGCGATGCGGCGCAGTGATTCACCCGATACGGCATAGATCGGATCCACGTCGAAGGGTTCGGGCATGTTGCCGATGTTGTTCGCTTGGTCTTGCTGGTTGATGTTGTTGCCTTCGAGAAACTCGATCGGAACCTGGAGTGATTCGGTGACTAGCGACGCGTACTTACGCTCGTCGTCGTGCATCGCGGAATCGTAAACGACGCAACAGGCCTTCAGATCGAGAGACGCGTTTATTTTCCTGGCAAACGCCACGACACCGCCGGAATCGAGCCCGCCACTCATCAAGATCCCCACTCGCTGAGTTCGCAAACGATCGCCGACGGCTTCGGTCAGGAGCTCTCTGAACTTCTCGACGTACTCGCTTTCTTTCTTGAATTGAACGGGTGTAACGGTTGGTCGCCAGTATTCCTGGACGCGAATGCCTTCGCGAGAGACGGTGAGCGTGTGGGCCTTCGGCAGTCGTTGGATATCCGCGAAGACTGTGGTCGTTGGATCCTGATTTTGGCCGAACACGAGAAAGTCGCCGATGGCGACTTCGTTCAGGTCGGTTGACACCTGTGGATGCCGGCGAAGGCAGTTGAGAGTGTTGCTGAAAACGAAAACGCCGGCGGAGTGACTGTAGTAAAACTGGCGTACGCCGAGCTGGTCGCGCGCACAGAAGAGACGTTCGAGCGTGCTGTCCCAGATAGCGAAAGCGAAGTCGCCGATGAGGTGCTTTACGCAGTCTGTTTTCCACGTCTCGTACGCTTGAAGGATCAGTTCGGCATCGTTTGAAGTTGCACGGCGGGCATCGATTCGCGCGTCTGCCGTGATCCAGACCTTGCCGTCCAACGTGAGCGGTTGTTTCCTGGTCTCGGCTGCGTCTGTCGTGTGCAGCAGTGTGTGGGCGAAACCGACGTGTTCATCGGCCCACGTCGCCTGTGCGTCAGGACCGCGAAACGACAATGAATTTGTCAGGCGATTAAGCAGGTGGCGATCGATGGGAGCCCCGTCGAGATTGAAGATGCCGGCGATTCCGCTCAAGAGACTTTGATCAGCCCGTGGGCCAACAGATCTTCGATCAGTGAAACCAGATCTTGCCGCAACGCGTCACGATCGACGTCGTATTCCGTCGCCAGCGATTCATAAGCGGCTTCGATCGAGTCTGAAGTGGTGAGCACGGAAAAGAAGCGGTTGCCCACGTTATCGAGACCGAAATAGCGCTCGCTGTCGAGATTGAGAAGTACCGACTCTTCCTGAAGGTTGGAAATCAACACGTCGTCAGGGACCGTCACACGGTCCGAGAAGGAAATAGCCATGACTTGATCCTCGTGATAAAACTGTACCACGGATGCCGACTCTAACACTGAAAAAAATCAGGAAGTCTTTCGACCCAACGGTGGCGCTCGACGGCGTCGATCTCGAGTTGCGCGAGGGTGAAGTCCACGCGCTGATCGGCGAGAACGGCGCGGGCAAGAGCACCTTGATGAACGTCGTCGCCGGATCGCTCAAGCCCGACGAAGGAATGATGGAACTGGACGGCCGTCCGTACTCGCCCGCGAATCCGCTCGACGCCCGCAAGCATGGGATCGCCCTTATTCACCAGGAGCTTTCGCTATGTCCGCACCTCACCGTCGCCGAGAACGTGCTGATGGGTATCGAGTCGTCGCGCATGGGCTGGCTCGATCGCGAAAAGCTGAACGCGCGGACCAACGAGGTGTTGCAAACCTTCCATCACGCGGACATCCGGCCCGAACGCCGCGTCGGTGATCTTTCGGTGGCGGCCCGTCAGATCGTCGAGATCTCACGCGCGATCGCGGCGCGCGCGCGAATCATCCTGATGGACGAGCCGACCAGCAGTTTGCAACGCGAAGACGTCGCGCATCTCTTCTCGTTGATTAGAAAGTTGAGCGCTGAAGGAATCTCCGTCGTCTACATCAGTCACTTTCTTGAAGAGGTGCGGCAGATAGCGGACCGGTACACCGTGTTGAGAGATGGGCGCAGCGTGGCGACCGGCGACATCGCCGCCGTCAGCGACGACGAGCTGATCGCGAGGATGGTCGGGCGCGCACAACAAACGCTCTTTCCTCAGCGGTCGAACACGCCCGGCGAAACGATTCTCGAAGTGCGCAACCTCGCGTCGCCGCCGCTGCTCAAAGACGCGAGTTTCACTTTGCGGCGCGGCGAGATCCTCGGCATAGCAGGTCTGATGGGCTCGGGCCGGACGCCTTTGTTGCGCGCCATCTTCGGCCTGGACCACGTGGCAAGCGGCAGCGTCGCCGTCAACAAAAAGGCGCTCGCAAACGGACGCAGCACGCCAGCGATGCGGCTCATCGAAGGCCTCGGTTATCTCAGCGAAGACCGCAAAGGCGATGGCCTAACCCTCAATCAATCCTTAGCCGACAATGTTACGGTCACTCGCTTTGGATCGTGCGCGCGTTTAGGCTGGCTCGATCTCGGTGCCCAACGCCGGCAGACGGAAAGTCTCGTCGACGCGCTGAAGATTAAGACCAGCGGCGCGCAGCAGGCAGTCGGATCTTTGTCGGGCGGCAACCAGCAGAAGGTGATCGTCGCGCGTTTGCTTCACCAGGACGCCGACGTCCTGCTGCTCGACGAACCGACGCGCGGCATCGACATCGGCAGCAAAGCACAGGTCTACGAAACGATCGCGGCGTGCGCGGCGCAGAACAAAGCGGTGCTGATGGTCAGCTCGTACCTGCCGGAGTTGTTTGGCATGTGCGACCGGTTGGGTGTGATGAGCCGCGGGCGGCTTTCGGAGATCAGATCGATCGACGAGTGGACGCCGGAATCAGTGCTGGAAGCCGCCATAGGGACCACGGCGTAAAACTGCTCGCATCGCATCGTGGATCAGTCCGTTGCTGGCGAGCACTTTCGCCGTGTAGATATCGAGCGGCTGATCGTCGAAATTCGTAACTCGCCCGCGCGCTTCCTGAATCAACAACACACCGGCCGCTGTGTCCCACGGATTCAAACCGTCTTCCCAGAACCCGTCGAAACGTCCGCACGCGACGTAAGCGAGATCGAGCGCGGCCGAGCCGTCGCGTCTGACCGCCTGCGCCGTCATCGTGAAGTTGGTGAAGTCGCGCGCGAAGTCGGGACGCTCGCGGACGTTGTACGGAAAGCCGGTGCACAGCATGGCGCTGCTGAGTTGATCGACTTCCGAGACGCGGATGGTCCGATCGTTCAGGGTCGCGCCTTTGCCGCGTTCGGCCGCGAACATTTCGTTGCGCACCGGATCGTAGACGACGCCGAGTTCGAGCACGCCGTTATGTTCGAGAGCGATCGAGACGCAGAAGCAGGGATAACTGTGGGCGTAGTTGGTCGTGCCGTCAAGCGGATCGATGATCCACTTCCAGTCGCTGCGTTTGCCGCCGACGAGAATCGCCTCGCCCGACTCTTCGGCGAGAATGCCGTGTTGCGGGTAGTAGGAGCGAATGCGTTCGATGATCAGGTTTTCGGAAGCGAGGTCGGCTTCGGTGACGAGATCGATGTCGCCTTTGTTGGTAATCTTCGCCGCGCCGAGGCGTTGCATCAGAAGCCCGCCGGCCTCGCGCGCGATCTGCGTCGCAAAGTTAAGCACTCGCACCTCTTTTTGCCACAAAAGGCACAAAAGTCACAAAAGGCACAAAAAGGTTTTTCTCAGGAAACAGGTTATTCATTGCTATGTGGGACGACCAATCTTTCTTTCAGATCTTCTTTTGCCTTTTGTGTCTTTTGTGCCTCTTGTGGTTAAAGGGATGTTGATGTGTTTGTCGCGTGCCGTGTGTTCCGCTTCTTCGTAGCCCGCATCGACGTGGCGGGCGACGCCCAGACCGGGATCGTTGGTCAGAACGCGATTGAGACGCCGTGCAGCTTCATCTGTTCCATCCGCGACGGAGACCTGTCCGGCGTGTAGTGAGTAACCGATGCCGACCCCGCCGCCGTGATGAAACGAGACCCAACTCGCGCCGCTGGCCGTGTTCAGCAGCGCATTGAGGATGGGCCAATCTGCGACGGCGTCCGAACCGTCTTTCATGCCTTCAGTTTCGCGAAACGGGGAAGCGACGGAGCCGGTGTCGAGATGATCGCGGCCGATGGCGATCGGCGCTTTCAGATCGCCGCGCTTGACGAGGTCGTTGATGGCCTCGCCCATTTCCGCGCGCTCGCCATAGCCGAGCCAGCAGATGCGCGCCGGCAGTCCCTGGAAGTGGACGCGATCGCGCGCGAGCCGCAGCCAGCGATTTAGCGTGCGGTCGTCAGGAAACATCTCGAGCGCGAGATCGTCGGTTCTGCGGATGTCGTCCGGATCGCCTGACAACGCGACCCAGCGAAACGGGCCTTTGCCTTCACAGAAGAGCGGGCGAATGTACTCGGGAACGAAGCCGGGAATCTCGAAAGCGTCGCCGCAGCCGGCGTCGAACGCCTGCTTCCGAATGTTGTTGCCGTAGTCGAATGCGACCGCGCCCGCGCGTTTCAACGCCAGCATCGCTTCGACATGCCGGGCCATCGACTCCATCGATCTTTCGACGTGACCCTTTGGATCCGACTCGCGCAGCTCGCGCGCTTCGTCGAGCGTCATGCCGACGGGAACGTAACCGTTCAAAGGATCGTGAGCACTCGTTTGATCCGTGACCGCGTCGATTCTGACGCCGCGACTGACCAACTCCGGCAACACTTCCGCGCAATTGCCTACGAGACCGACTGACACGGCGCGCTTTTGTTCGCGCGCGTCTTCGCAAATGTCGAGCGCTTCGTCCAGCGACAGCGCGATGCGATCGCAGTAGCCGGTGCGAACGCGGCGTTCAATGCGTTCCGGATCCACGTCAATGCCGAGGAATACGGCGCCGTTCAGTGTCGCGGCGAGTGGTTGAGCGCCGCCCATTCCGCCCATGCCACCCGACACGACGAGTTTGCCGGATAGATCGCCGGCGAATTGCTTGTCGGCCATGGCGGCGAACGTTTCGAACGTGCCCTGCACGATGCCTTGTGTGCCGATGTAGATCCAACTGCCGGCGGTCATCTGGCCGTACATCATCAGGCCACGGCGTTCCAGGTCGTGGAAGTGTTCCCAGTTGGCCCAGGCGCCGACGAGGTTCGAGTTGGCAATCAGAACGCGCGGGGCGTATTCGTGAGTGCGAAAGACGGCGACGGGTTTGCCTGATTGGACCAGCAGCGTTTCGTCGTTTTCGAGCGCCAGCAGCTCGCGGACGATGGCGTCGAAGCAGGTCCAGTTGCGGGCCGCTTTACCGGCGCCGCCGTAGACGATCAACTCGTCGGGGCGTTCGGCGACGTCAGGATCGAGGTTGTTCATGAGGCAGCGAAGAGCCGCCTCCTGATGCCATCCTTTGCAGTTCAACTCGATGCCGCGCGGAGCACGGATCACTCTCTTTTCCATTAGTCCTGTGCGTTCCAAAAACGGCTAAACCAACCGCTCTTTCCTTCCTTCTGCACGAGTTGTCCGAACTCACCGGGATCGAGCCACACACCGCTACAGCTCTCACAGGTATCAATCATGACCCCTTCAAAATTGCTCTCTTTCAAATTGCCGTCGCAGCGCGGGCACTTCATCGACGAGATACCCGCAGCCTTCGCGTCCTCGGCAATTTTCATTTTCGCGCGGAGTTTTTCGATAGCTTCCTGGTTCTTGCGATGAAAATACTCATCTTCCATCCCTTTCCGTCGATCGTCCATTCCATTCGCCATGTAAGGTTTCCTCCGAAAGTATTCGTGTTACAGCGATGCAAAATCGCCGCGTCTGATCGCGTTCGTGATCTCTTCAATGTCTTTCGTCATCGGACGGTCGGCCGTGACCGGCTGCACCAACCGGCGCACGACGTCATAAGCCTGTTTCACACCGCGCCCGGGCACCAGCGGCAGGCGATAATCGAGCGCCTGGGCGGCAGTCGTTAACTCGATCGCCGTCGCCATCTCGGCGATCTTCAGTACCGTCCTTAGTTTCGTAGCGGAAGTCATGCCCATCGAAACGTGATCTTCCTTGCCGCCGTCAGTCGGCACGTTATCGACGCTCGCCGGATGCGCCAATACCTTCGCCTCATTCAACAGCGCAACCGCGGTCACTTGCAGCATCATGAAGCCTGAAGAGATTCCCGGCTGCGCGGTCAGAAACGGCGGCAGCCCTTCGTTCGAATCAGGATTGATCAACCGGTCGATGCGTCTTTCAGTGATACTGATCAAGTCTGTCAAAGCGATTGCAGCGTAGTCAAAAACGAGTGCGAGCGGCGCTCCGTGGAAGTTCCCACCCGAAAGCACCTCGCCGGTGTCGGAAAACACGAGCGGATTGTCAGTGGCGCTGCCGCTTTCGATCTCGACCACTTCTCGTGCGTGCGCCAGCGCCGTGCGGATTGCGCCGTGGACCTGCGGCATGCAACGCAGGCTGTACGCATCCTGCACCCGGGGATCGTTGTGAACGTGCGACTTCCGAATCTCGCTGTCGCTCAACAACTCGCGCAAGTGAGCAGCGACGGCGATTTGTGCCTGATGTGGACGTGCGACGTGGATGCGCTCGTCGAAAGCGACTGGAGTGCCGCGCAACGCTTCCAGGGTCATCGCACCTGCTACGTCCGCCAGGCGCACCAGTCGTTCAGCGCGATAGAGTGCGAGGCCACCAACGGCGCCCATCGCCTGCGTGCCGTTCAGCAGCGCCAGGCCCTCTTTGACTTCCAGCTTAAGCGGCCTCACACCCGCGCGTTCAAGCGCAACATCACTCGGCAAGCGCTCGCCTCGGAAGTAAGCTTCGCCTTCGCCGATTGCAGCCAGCGCCAGGTGGGCCAATGGCGCCAGATCGCCGCTCGCGCCGACGCTCCCTTTCTCGGGTATTACCGGCGTCACGCCTTTTTCGAGCATCGCAATCAACGTGTCGATTACGAGCGAGCGCGCGCCGCTGAATCCTGACGCAAGCACGTTCGCGCGCAGCAACAACATCGCGCGCGCTTCGTCTTCCGGCAGTGGATCCCCGAGGCCGCAGGAATGACTGCGCACGAGATTGAGTTGCAACTGTTCCAGGTCAGACCGATCGACGCTGACGTCGGACAGCTTACCGAAACCCGTGTTGACGCCGTAAACAGTGCGACCCTCCGCTATGATCCGTTCGACGACGTGGCGCGATCGTTCGACTCTTTCACGCGCCTCGTCCGCCAGCGCAACGCGCACTCGACCCGCGGCTACGTCGGCGATTTGTTGAATGGTCAGTGCCTGACCCTTGAGCTTAAGCATTTTCGATTGCCGATTGGCACAAGTTGAACTAGTGCTGTTTCTTGCGTGCAGACTAATCCCGAAACAGAGCAGAAGCAAATGCGGTAAATCGGCAATTGGCAATCGGCAATTGGCAATTACCTGGCTTCGACTTCCACTCTCTCTTCCCTGTCAGGTGTTTCGGTAACGTCGATCTTTTTGAACTCTCCCGTGGCGCTGACGCTGCTGCGCACGCGTTGTCTCGCGCGCTTTGCCCGCACCGTGGTGCGCCTGGTCGTGGCGGCCGTCCAACCCGTCATGCGTTTGAGCGGCCGTAATGAAAACTCATGCTTCGGCAAGACTTCGCCGGTCGCTTCACGCAGTCGCACGGTCCCGATCGCGAAGATCGCGATTGCGGCGTTGAAGATGACGCCGACGACGAACACGATCCATCCGGGCACCAATCCCACCGCGGCGCGCTCGATAAAAGCGTCGAAGTCGCGCGCCGGCAACGGCGACAAGTAAACTTTCAGGTTCCAGCTCAACGCGAGCAGCGCAAAGATCCACAGGTAATTGCGTCGCAAACGACGGCCAACGGCTTCCCATTCGGTGATCGTAAAGTGCGGCGTCATCAGATCGCCGGCCAGATGCTCGGCCCACGCCTCGTCGCTCGGCCTGTTCTCGGGCGCCAGCAAATGCGCGAAATAACCCGTTTCTATGATCCGCACGCGGCTGGACCAGATCTCGTAATAGCGATAGCGCCGCGCTTCCATCAAAAGGAATATGACGACGAGAATCGAGTTGATCGGGATTACGAAATGCGGGTTGTGCGGCGAGCTGAAGACGAACGAGAGCGTTGCGCCCGCCGTGATAACTGCCCAGTTTGTCGTCGTGTCGAGCCGGTTGCGCCAGGTGTTTGAGCGCTGCACTTCGCCGCGATAGAAATGGATCATCGCGGTGTTGAACTCTCCCGGCGTCATGCGGCGCATGAAACCGGCCGGGGACTGGGTCGCTGTGTCTATTGACGGGTCGATTGCCGCCGGCGGTCTCATCCGGCTGCTGACTCTGTCTGTCGAAAGGTGACCGCTGCTTCTTTGACTTCCTTCGGTGGTCATTGGACGTGAAATCCGTTTGGAGCGCACCCGCCAGAGCTGGGGCGCGGAACTCCGGAAACTGATAATAACACGCGGACCGGACGTTGGTTGAATTAAGTCAATTCGTGTTACATTGCCCATCCGGCTGTTTGAAGGAACGACTGTCGTGGTGAATACTGCCGCGGAAATCGAGTTAGACGAGCGCTGGATGCGGCAGGCGCTGGCCGCCGCTCGCGAAGCCCAGGCACGCGGCGAAGTGCCAATCGGCACCTGCATCGTCAGCGCGGACGAACTCGTCGCCGTCGCCGGCAATCGCACCCGCACCGACTGCGATCCCACAGCCCACGCGGAAATCGTCGCCCTGCGCGAAGCCGCCCGTAAGCTCGGCAATTACAGGCTAACCGGAGTGGATGTTTACTCGACGATCGAGCCTTGCGCGATGTGCGCCGGAGCGCTGATACAGGCTCGAGTGCGGCGGTTGATTTATGGCGCCGCAGACGAGCGCGCGGGCGGCGTAGAGAGCCGATTTCGCATCTGTGATACGGATTTTTTGAATCACCGCATCGACGTGCGGACAGGCGTCATGGAGCAGGAATGCCGGGCGCTGATGCAGGAGTTTTTTAAGACGCGGAGAGGTCGCATAGTGGATTAGTGCACCGGTCTCGAAAACCGGAGTGGGTTAACGCCCACCGTGGGTTCGAATCCCACCCTCTCCGCCATGATTTTGCTCTACCTTTATCCGTGTTACCGGAGAGGTGCAGGAGTGGTTGAACTGGCAGCACTGGAAATGCTGTGAACGGGAAACCGTTCCGTGGGTTCGAATCCCACCCTCTCCGCCAGACTAAAGTTTTGAATCGTCCCCCGACGCCCCCAAAATTCGAAGAGTATGTTCTTCCAAGTTGGGAGGGTGGATGGACGACGATAAGTTAGCCATTGAAGAAGCGCGACGCGCCGCGCAACACGATTCGGTCAAGTCGCAGGTCGAAGGCGAGGTCAACGCCGAGATTAGCGAACGGGCGGCGACGAAAGCGACGCGAGACGAGTCGCGGAAGATAGATCAAGTTGCGGGCGAGTTTCGCTCGAAAGCAGTTGACGAGGTCATTGACACCGAGCGCGAAGTGCAACGCTCACGCGGGATGGCGCGAATCTCGCAGATCGTCGATTACATCTTTTACGTGATCTACGCGCTGCTGGCGATGCGCTTCCTATTGGCGTTGTTGGCGGCGCGCAGCACCGCCGGTTTCGTGCGGTTCATCGTCGCGGTCAGCAATCCGTTTTACGAACCGTTTCGCGGTATAGTATCGAGCCCGCGAACCGACGGCGGCCACACGTTGCTACTTCCGATCGTTATAGCGATAATCGCCTACGTCCTATTGCACTTCTTGATTAACGGCCTGCTGCGCATGTTGGCGCACCGGAAGACAGAGATTTAGGTTTTTGACAATGGCGCGTACGCGCCGGGCAGTGATTTTTATCAGATCCCGGGCTCCGCACAACGCTTGCCTTGTGAACCCCGCCAGGCCGGGAACGGAGCAACGGTAGCAACGGCGGCGTGTGTTGCGGGAAAGTCCGGGGTCTGGCCATGTTTTTTCTCACCATCGCTCTCCTCGTCAGTTCTTTAGGAACCCCATGGAGGACGGGACATATGAAAAAGCTAATCGCTGTTACCACGTTTGCTCTGACACTCGTACTCGCTTCCCTCGGCGCTGTTGCACAAACTCGCGACGACATTCTGAAACAGATTGATGCAAAGCGCGCTGAAATCCTGGAGCTCGAGAAGAAGTTTCTTGGTCCTTCCGAGGCCGATCGCGCAGCCTACACCGAATTTCTTGCTCAACCTGACACGGGAATCACCCGTTTAATGCCGCGCGAAAAGGTTGACACCGAAGTTTACCGCGATATCAAACCGGTTCTCAGCATGCGTGGAGGCGGGGCTTTCTACTCCTTCACTAAAAAGACGCACGAATTCAGCGAGGCTTCCAATCTCGAACTCGAGCGCAATATGTTGAGCGTAGGATTCGCCGGAGTAAACTACGGAATGATTGCCAGTCTCGGTGACATTCCGATTGAAAGCGTGAGTCTGTCGAGCCCCGCGGCGCGAGCACTTGCCAATCATCATCCGCCGACCGACATGCAACAGTCGCGTACCGAGCAGCTTCGCTGGCATCAGGGTGTTGCTGTAGACGGTCTGGTATTCAAGAGCCGCGTACCGGTCGCAGAAAACATGACTTACCTTTCGCGTAGCATCAACTTCGAGAGCGCCGATGTGCTCGTCGCTTTCAGGGTCGTGCGCGTAGACACAGACGGCAGCGTAGTCATCGTCTGGAAGCTTTTGAAGAAGGGTCCGATTCCACAATTAGTTCGTAACTGACGATCAAGCGAAAAACGAAACGACACGATGGCCTATCAAGTAATCGCTCGCAAGTGGCGGCCGCAAACGTTTGACGAAGTAACCGGTCAGGAACCAATCACACGCACACTGCGGAACGCCATCGAGCATCGCAGGCTCCATCATGCGTACCTTTTTTCCGGCGCGCGCGGCGTAGGCAAAACTACAAGCGCGCGCCTTCTCGCAAAGGCGTTGAATTGTCACAAGTCTTCGGAGCCGACGCCCACTCCGTGCCGCGCTGACGATCCAACGGCTTGCCCGTCCTGCCGCGAAATCGCCGAGAGCCGGTCCATCGACGTGCAGGAGATCGACGCCGCGTCAAACACAGGTGTCGACAACGTGCGCGAAGCGATTATCGCCAGCGTCGGCATCGCTCCCGCTCGCGACCGCTACAAGATCTTCATCATCGACGAAGTCCACATGCTCTCCGGTGCGGCTTTCAATGCGTTGCTCAAAACGCTCGAAGAACCGCCGCCGCGCGTGGTCTTCATCATGGCGACGACGGAGAAGCACAAAGTTCCGGAGACAATTCTTTCGCGCTGCCAGCAGTTCGAGTTTCGCACCATCGCCACGGCCAAGATCCTCGAACGCCTCAAACTGATCGCAAAGGCCGAGCAGATCTCGATTCCCGAAGACGCGTTGCGCGAGATCGCGCGCACCGGCGAGGGATCGATGCGCGACGCGCAGTCGGCGCTGGACCAGGTGATCAGCTTCGCCGGCACGAAGATCAAAAAAGAAGACGTCGAGATGGCGCTCGGCGTCGCGGGCGCCGATATTCTCACTCGCATCATCGACAGCATCGCCACGAATAATCCGGCGGAGGCCATCGGCGTGGTCGACGACATCGTGATGCGTGGTCACGACCTGCGAAATTTCTGTCGCGACCTGCTCGCGCATTTCCGCGATTTGCTGGTGACGAAAGTTTCGGGGAATGAAGAGTTGCTGGAGTCGGCCGTCTGTGATCTCGCGGAGTTGAAACGCCAGGCGGCGCTGTTTTCCGAATCGGATCTCGTTCGGTTCTTTCATTCGCTGTCGGAGACAGAGACGAAACTGCGAGCGGCGACGCAGCCTCGTTACCAGTTGGAAGTCGGTATCGTGAAGCTGATGGAGTTGCGTGGCGTCGAGTCGATCAGCGAGATCCTGCAACGATTGTCGGCGCTCGAATCCGGCACTGCGCCTGCAACGCCATCCGCAGCACCGCCTGCACGCTCTACAGCCTCATCCTTTGTGGCAGCGGCTGTTGCTCCCGCACTCGAAAAACCACAGCCGGAATCACTGATCGACCGCGTCAAATCCGTGTTAGAGAGCCAGAAGAAGATGTTGCTCGTAACGGCTCTCGATGCAGCGCAATCAGTTGTGCTGGAAAATGGCGAACTCTATGTACAGTTTGCGCCTGACTCACGCTACCAGCACGATAAACTCTCGGAGAACACCAAGTTTCTTGCAGATGCCTGTCGCGAAGTTACCCGGCAGGAAACTCGCGTCCGTATCCAGGTGAAAGATGCTCGCGCAGAAAACGAATCCTCCGGCAAGGAAGATGAGAAGCAGCGCTTGCGGGAGATGGCTGAAAGCAATCCGGCCGTGAAGCAGGCGCTGAAGACGTTCCGGGGCGAGATAATCGACGTCCGTCGATCCGACCGCGGATGATGCCGAACTAATGCGTTGAGTCTTTCGTATTTGCTTCCACTGCGGAGGAGCTTACGAAAATGCGCGATCCGGTTTTGGCAGGTATTCTGAGTTTGATTGTTCCGGGAGTCGGTCAGCTATACAACGGCCGGATACTGACGGGCATTCTGTGGTTGATCTTTACGCCGGGATTCTGGATCGGCACTGGTGGAACGCTCGGCTGGGTCTGCCACCTCGTCTCCGCCTACTGCGCTTACTCCTACGCTAAGGAACATCCCGTAAGAATTTAATCCGCGTTACGGTCTAACCGGTTTCTTCGGGGGGACGGCGGGCGGGATGTCACCATCGTCAACGACCTCAGTCAGCTTGGGCGGACCACCTTTCAACATCGGCGGCAGCTTCGTCACTGGAATACTAACCGTCGCCACAGACTCCGTACGACGAAGAATCGCGCCACCACGCCCGGCGACCCAAACATTACTCCCACCGCGATAAGCAATCGAAAACAGCGACGCGCTCGTGATCGACGGCTGTAACTCCCACGTTTGTCCACCGTCTTTACTATGAATAATGCTGCCCTGTTCACCCACGACAAGCACGTCGTTACGCCCTGCAGCCGCGACGCCGAACAAGTTGCCGTTTACGCCACTCTCGAGATCTTTCCACGTCACGCCGCCGTCATCCGTTCGCAACACGACACCCTTCGCGCCGACAATGTAACCGCGCTGCGCATCAGCGAACGTAACGGCGTACAACCACTCCTTCAGATTGCGATCGACTCGCTTCCAATTTGCGCCGCCGTCTTCCGTGCGCAGGATCGTTCCGCTCGACCCAACCGCGACTCCGTTCAATGGATCGAGAAACTTGACGTCCTCGAGCCAGTTCAGCGAGTTCGTGTGCTGAAACTGCCAGGTCGCGCCTTCGTCCTTCGTGTGCCAGACCGCGCCGCGCGCGCCAACCGCCCAGCCCTCTTCAGGTGAAACAAACGAAACGCCGTAAAGATCTTCCGTCGCCGCACTCTGAACCTTATCCCACGTCACGCCGCCATTCACGGAGTGAAGAATCGTGCCCTTGTCGCCGACGACCCATCCGGACTTTTCATTTACAAACGTGATCGCATTCAACGTCGCCGTCGAACCTGACGGGCGCAAGGTCCACGTCTTGCCGCCGGTATTCGTGAACAGGATTCGGCCGCGCTCGCCTACGGCCCAGCCGTGCGAGTTGTCGATGAAGAAAATGTTTGCGAGATCGTCGCGTCCACCTTCGGTGAGCCGGCGCCATGAAAGTCCGCCGTCGTCAGTGCGTACGACGAGGCCGTCCGCGCCGGCCGCCCAACCGAGCGATTCATCGGAGAAGAAAACGGTCGACAGCCGCGGCCTAGTGCGAATGTTCACCGGCAACCAGATGTTTCCGCCATCGCCCGTCGTCAGAATCACACCGCTGTCGCCCGCCGCCCAGCCGTGTTGTTCGTCGCTGAAGAAAACGGAATAGAGATCCGTTGTGACGAGCGGGTCTTTGGTGGACCATGTCTCGCCGGAGTCGTTGGTTTGCAGGATCGTGCCGCGATAGCCGACGACGATGGCGGACTTTGCGTTGATGAATGTGACGCCCGTAAGCGCTACGTCAGTGAGCTTCTTGATTGGTTTCCAATCGGCGCCGCCGTTGGAGGTCACCAACAGCGTGCCGCGCGAGCCGACGGCGATACCGTTTTTTGTATCCGCGAAGGCGACTGAAAAGATGTGCGCGGTGGTGTGGCTCGTCTGCGGCTTCCAGGTTTTGCCGCCGTCTATCGTCGCGATGATGGCGCCGAACGTCCCGACCGCCCAACCGTGTAACTTGCTCTCCGGTGCGAAGGTGACCGCGAAAAGATGGTCGCGAATGCCGCTGTTTCGCAGCACCCATTTGTCGCCGCCGTTGCTCGTCGTCATCACGACGCCGCGTGCGCCGGTCACCACCACGCGGGAACGATCCTTGACGTACATTCCGTAAAGCGTGGTGTTCGCGGGGCTTAGTTGCTCGTCCCATTCGAAACCGCCGTTGTCGGTGCTCAGGACGACGCCATTGGAGCCCACGGCCCAGCCGTGCTTCCCGTTGGGCGCAAATCTGATGGAGTTGATGGTGTTTCCCTGCGGCAGCGGGTTTTGCCACTGCCAGCCGCGAAGCGGGTCCTGCGCGCGGCAAACACACACCGCAGCAAGCAAGGAAACACAAATGAAAACGAATTTAAGCAAGGTGAGCAGGATTATATATCCGTAGACTCCGTCGTCTCAATTACGCCGACGTTATCAACGGCGTCGCGCAGGATTATCGGGTCGACTTCGCCGGCGGCGGCGATTTTTCGGGCGGCGGTGTCGGCGGCCTCCTGCACGAGGTGGCCGACGTGTCCGCGGGTCCATTCCCAGCGGACCTTGTGCCGGCTGGCGGCGCGATCGAGTCGTTCCCACCAGGGCAGGTTTGTTTTACGTCGAAAACGTCCGTTCATGGTTTCGACGACGTAGCGGGAGTCTGTAAAAACGCTGACCTGGCATGGTTGGCGCAACGATTCCAGTCCGACGGCTGCGGCGGCAATCTCGGCCTGCTGGTTCGTTGCGCGGCCCAGATACTCGCCGACCGCGCGCCAGAAGCCTTTGTATCCCAGCAGTGCAACGCCTGCCGCTCGAGACGACTGCTGCCCGTTCCCCAGACTCGAACCGTCGCAAAAAATTGTTACCTGTTTAAGGGTTGTCACTGTTTCTTTAGTCCGTGGTTTAGATAGTGACCTAGCCTATCATCTGTTCAACGAATTGCGTAGAATCTCAGGCACAATGAACGAAGTTCAACGTATTCGCGATCAGTTTGAGCGCGCTTTCGATGGCGACGCCTGGCATGGGCCACCGCTGATGTCTCTGCTGGACGGCGTGACGGCAGCGCAAGCCGCGGCGCACCCGATTCCCGGCGCGCACTCGATCTGGGAACTGACCCTGCACATCGCCGCCTGGGAAGACGCCTGTAGACGACGGCTCGAAGGCGATCCCGCTCAACTCACCGAGAACGAAGACTGGCGCCCGATCAACGACACCAGCGAAGCCGCCTGGGAAAACACGAAGCAGGAGCTGATCGACACGCACCGCCGGCTGCTGAAGGCAATCAGCGCAATCGACGATGAACGCCTGGGTCAGCCGATGATCACCGCCGGCGAGGCAAGCGTGTACGTGACGCTTCACGGCGGCGTGCAACACGATCTATATCACGCCGGCCAGATTGCGATGTTGAAGAAAGCCATCGAAGCGATTGCTTCCTGAAAGTAGAACTATGAGTGAACTAGCAAGCAAACAATGCGTTCCGTGCCGCGGCGGCGTACCACCGCTTGGACCAGAAGAGATCGCCAAACTCTCTCCTCAATTAAAAGGCTGGGAAATCATCAACCAGCACCATCTTCAGAAGACTTACCGCTTTTCGAACTTTCGCGAGTCGCTGGACTTTATCAACAAAGTCGGCAACCTGGCGGAAGAGCAGGGTCATCATCCGGACATCTGTTTCGGTTGGGGCATCGCGGAGATCAAGATCTGGACGCACAAGATCAACGGCTTGACCGAGAGTGACTTCATCCTCGCCGCGAAGATCGACGAACTCTAGTCGCGGTAGATCTGTTCGATCTGGTCCACCATCCGTTTCAAACTGAATCTCGCATTAACCGCCTCGCGCGCACGTGTGGCGATCTGTCGCCGTCGTTCCTTATCAGACAACAACAACGCGACTGATTCGGCAATGCGCGCGACGTCGCCGATCGGGACCAACAATCCGGTCTCCTGATCGTCAACCACCTCGCGCGCGCCTTCGGTCGCAGTGGCGACGACCGCGGTCCCGGCCGCCATCGCCTCAGCAATCGCCAACCCAAACGACTCAGTCTCTGACGCCGACACAAACACATCAATCGCGCTCAAAAGCTCTTCCGCATCCTCGACCCAACCGAGAAAACGAAAACGTTCCTTCAACCCTGTTTCGACGACGAGCTGCTCGAGATGTCGATGAACTTCACGCGAGTGCGAAGTATCGACGCCGGCGAGCACGAAATGCGCTTCCGGAAACTGTGAAACGACCCGCGCCGCCGCTCGAATAAAATCGTCATGCCGTTTCAACGTGCGTAACTCACCAATGCTGCCGACAAGCGGAACGTTCGCCGGCACTCCAATGCTTTCCAGAAACTGCCCGCGATCGAACGCGATAGCAAAACGATCGACGTCAACACCATTCGGCACCACTGCAAGCCGTCCGTCACTCACGATGCGCTGTGCTTTCAACTCCCGCGCAACCGCATTCGAAACCGCGATCACGCGATGCGCGCGCGCCAGCGTGTGACGATGCATTCGATTCATTTGAAACAGCACGTGCCGCGTGACAATAAACTTCGCCTGCCGATTACGACGCGCCGCGTAAGCAGCCAATGAATAGTCCCGCGCCATGTGCGCGTGGACAATCTCGATCCGGTGCTGTGCGACGAAGCGCGCCAACTCGTGCGCGCTGGGAACGTCGAGCGCGTTGCGTAACGGCAGCGACTTGATCCGTTCGCGCTCGAGTTTCAAATGACGGATCAACGGCGACTGCGGACGCAGCGCTGCATAGAGTTCGTGACCGCGCGCCGCGAGTGAGTTTGTGAGATCCGCAACGTAACGCTCTCCGCCGCCGAAGGATGCCGCTGAACTAATCTGTAGAATCTTCAATTTGAGTAGCGTACGAAAGCGAAACAGCGGAAGTGTTTAATGTCTAATTTAATTGGAACCCCGCTCGGCACATTGCTTGCCATCTCTGATAGAGAATCGAAGTCTGCTTGTTGGGGGAGGATTGTATGACTAAGGCAAAATTAGTGACAGGACTTTTTAAAAGCAAAGTAGCTGCCGAGTCCGCGGTTGATGCGATTATGAAGCGAGGTTTCACGCGCGACGACATCAGCGTGCTGATGTCTGACTCGACGCGGAACAAAGAGTTTGCATTGCAGACCCGGACGCATGCGGCTGACGGGTTGGGAATCGGCAGCGCGGTCGGTGGCGCGGTGGGCGCTGTGCTGGCGGCAATCGCCGCTGTGGGAACGACCTTGTTCCTGCCGGGTATCAATCTAGTGATCGCTGGTCCAATTGCGGCGGCACTCGCGGGTGCGGGCGCTGGTGGCGCGACTGGCGGATTGATCGGCGCGCTGATTGGCGCGGGCATTCCGGAGTATCGCGCTAAGGTGTACGAATCGGGGATTCGTGGCGGCGGAATCTTGATCGGCGTTGAGGCTCGTTCGGAAGAGGAAGTCGATGAGTTGGAAGAGCTGCTGGACGAGTTGGGTGCGGAGAATGTTCGTACTGAGTAAACAAAAAAACACGGATCACACGGAGTTGCACTCTGTGTGATCCGCGGTTACTGATTGCTCTTAGTGTCCGATAGCGTCGCCGATGTCTTCAACCGCCTCGCCTACTTTGCGACGCGCTTTGCCGAAGCCTTCTGACACGTTGCCTTTCGCTCGATCGGCAGCGCCCTCAGCTTCGAGTTCCTCGTCGTCGATCGCTCTGCCTATCGTCTCTTTCGTCTTGCCTTTAGCCTGATCGAATTTGCCTTCGATTTCGTCTTTGTTCGGTAAACCCATAATCTTAACCTCCTTATTCGTTCGCTCGAACAGTCTGGTGCAACCGGTATTCCGCATGCGAAACGCTCGAAAAACGGCTCATTCGTCTAGCTGAAGGGGTAATTAGCGTACGGCATCGGACAAAGCGAGTGGTCGATCTTCGAACAATCAGTTTGCTAGTGTGAGTGTCCGTTATGGTGGGTGAACTCGCGTACGCTGGTGAGCAGCTTGTCGATGTCGAGGGGCTTGGTGAAGTGCTCGACGAAACCTTCTTTGTGCGCACGCTCGACGTCCGAAACACGCCCAAACCCAGTCAAAGCGAGCGCGGGAACGTTTGCCATCTGCGGCAGTTCTCGCAGACTCCGCAGCAGTTGGTAACCATCCATTTCCGGCATCGAGATATCAGAAATCACGAGGTCGAATTCCGACTCGCCCGCCAGCGCCAGCGCCTCGACACCACCCTGCGCCGTATGTACTTCCGCCCCATCCATCTCCAATAATTTGCTGAGCATGTCGGTCGTTTCACTCGAGTCATCGACAACCAGGATGCACATCCCGTCGAGCGCTCCCGTCGCGAGCTGCGTGGTCTTCGCTGTTGCCACGGCTTCAGCCTCGCGCAACGGCAGCCAGACACTGAACCGCGCACCGCGTCCGACGCCTTCCGACTCAGCACGCACGATTCCATCGTGCAACTCAACCAACTGCTTCACCAAAGCAAGACCGATCCCAAGCCCGCCCTGCCGTCGAGAACTACTCGCGTCACCCTGACGAAAGATTTCGAAGACGTGCGGCAGAAACTCAGGCGCGATTCCCTGACCGGTATCGGCAATGGAAAACAGTGCCCCATCGTCTTTTTCGGCGAGCGTGATCGTGATCTCACCGCCAGATGGCGTGAACTTCACCGCGTTGTTCAACAAGTTCCAGGCAATCTGCCCGAGCCGCACCGGATCGCCGTCAACCATGAACGGATCCGTGTTCGCGTTGAGCTTGAGCGAGATGTTCTTCACTTCGGAGTCGGCTTTCACAGTCTCGATCGCGTCGGTGATGATCGTCAGCAACGACACGGGATGATGATTGATCGCGAGCTTGCCCATCTGAAGCCGCGAAAGATCGAGCAGATCGGAAACAAGTTGTGATTGGGCCAGGGCGTTGCGGCGAATAACATCCGCGGCGCGCGAGACGAACGCGGAATTGTTCAGTTGCTCGGTACGGCGCAAAAGCTCGGAATATCCGATCACGACGTTCAGCGGATTACGAAGCTCATGAGAAAGCGTCGCGAGAAACTCGTCTTTCAAACGATTCGCGGCTTCTGCTTCCGCACGCGCCAGGCGCTCGCGTTCGAGCAGGCGCGCATTTGCCATTTCCGCGCGTTTGCGTTCCGTGATTTCACGCAGATAAACAGTCAGTCCCGACTGCGAGGGATAGGCGTGTGCTTCAAACCATGCGCCGGGTATCATCTTCGATTCCACCTCGAAATGCGCCGCCTCCATTCGTTCGATGGCCTGGTGAAAACGATGATAAATCGTTGTGCCGATTGCCTCCGGGTAGAGATCCCACATAACGCGTCCGATCAGTTGTTCGCGCGGGATGCCGAGACGAGCTTCTGTTTGGCCGTTGACGTTTGTGAAGCGCCACTCACGATCCAACTGGTAGAAGAGATCCGTGATGCTTTCGAGGATCCTGTTCGCCCTGGCGTTTGAAAGTTTCAATGCTTCGAGCGTTTCGTCGCGCTCTCGATTGGCTTCCGCCAGTTCCATCTCGTAAAGCCGCGCGTTGCGCAACGCGATCGCCGCCTGGTCTGCGAGCGCTGAGAGTTGCCACTCCTCCTCGTCGTTAAGCGATTCCTCGCGGGCGATGACGAGAACTCCGTTGAGTGCGCGCTTCGCGATGATTGGAACCGACGTCATCGGCCCGACAATATCCGGCGGCAGCAGTTTCTGGAGACTCTTGATCACGTCTTCTTCCATGTCGCCGGAAAAAGAGAAAGCGCGGTTCTTGTCGACTCCGAACGAGGCGTGAATACGCATGCGCTGTTCTGAGTCCGCAAGCAGGAGCAAGCAGGCGCTGGCGTCGACCAACTGCGCTGCGTTCTCCACGATGAGGTTTAGTACACGATCAAAATCCAGAGAGGTCGTGATGGCGCGGTTGATTTCCGCCAACCGTTTGTACGGCTCTTTCTTTTGCTGAACCGGCTTCTCCTGAACTGGTAGGCTCATCTCTGCCATCATTACGCTTTTCTAATCAACGCCCCTTTATCGCTAATCTCTAAAAAGTGCAGCCTGTTATCGTGATCACTGCCGCGGGTCTTAATAATTCGTATCGTTCGTTGCATCTCCTGACCGGTCGTGAAACCCAGCAGCACCAGGTTGTCGCTCATGTTTGAGATCTGCTCGTCGCTGATCCTGCTGACTTCGAACAGCTGCGACAGTTCAGACGTCATGATGCACGTAACGTTTTCGACCGCGAACCACTGAGTTAGTGCATAAATAAAGTCCGCAAACCGTTGCGTATCAATACTGCAACGTCTGAGGTCGCCGAGCGCGTCGATCACGATGCGCTGGACTCTCCCCGCCCGAACACGCTCAAAGATCTCCGCCGCGACGCTGTCTAACTGCATGTCGACAGGCGAACGGTACATTAGTTCGAAGTTGCCACTTTCGAGCAATTCCGTTGCGTTCCACCCGAGGTTTTGCATAATTCGTGCCATCTGCGAGGGGTTTTCCTGGAAACCGACGTAGAGACACCGTTCTCCGTTGCGGGTGCCTTCACGGATGAAATGAAGTGCAAGAATCGTCTTTCCGGAGCCACTCGGGCCGACGACCAGCGTCGTACTGCCGCGCCAGAAACCCTTCTCGATCGTTTCGTCGAGACCAGTGATACCGGTATTGACGCGCTCGACTTTGGGTTCATAAGTCGGAGCCACACTCGGGCTCAGGAGACGGGGATATATCTGGATGCCTTGGCCCGTAATTGAAAAGGCATGTAAACCGGGGATCGACCCGGAGCCGCGAAGCTTTTCAACGCCCAGGAAACGCTGTTCGCGCACATTGGTCGAATACTTCGCCAGATTGATAACGACGTCCGCGATCGCAAACTCCGGCAGGTCGGTCGTCATCGTCTCCGAATACTCGCCGATTAGGAAACTGGTGCAGCGGTAGGCGGTCAAGACCGAAGCGAGGTCATAGATGACGGTGCGGCGTTCCATCGTCGATTGTATTAGCTCATTCAGGCTCTTGAAAGAGTCGATAAAAAGCAGCGCCGGCTTATGCCTGATCAGCAGCTCGGTAACGATCTCCGCCAGTTTTTCGACGCCGACCTTACGCACCATCGTTCCGAGATCTTCATAGATTACCGAGACGCCTACCTTCGCCGGATCGAAGAAACTGTAGCTTTGGCCGTGAAAAATAAACTTCTCAAGGGGTTCGGAAAGAGTCGTCAGGTAAAGGGCGGGTTTTTCCGTAGTCGCATTACAGAAGGCGATCCCTTCCGCCAGAATCGTCTTGCCCGTGCCGGGCGCGCCCATTATCACCGAGATAGTGTTGGCAGGAATCCCGCCGTCCAGGATTTCATCAAGTCCCAGACAACCGGTTGCTATCCTTTCACTCATTAGAAGCATCCTCCGCTCTGGGTTGCGAAGCGATCAGTTTTTCGACAGTTTCAATCAGCAACTCTTCGGTGAGTGGCTTAAGGAGAAAAGCGTCAGCGCCAACTTCGCGAGCGCGGTCTTCCGCGTGGAGATGGCTGAAAATGAGGACGCGGGCGTGGGCGGTTTGCGGATCCGATTTGAGCATTCGGCAGAGGCTCAGGCCGTCGAGCGCCGGGACCATGATTTCAGTGACGACGATTTTGGGCCGGAGTTCGCGTGCGCGTTCGAGGGCGTCCTGGCCGTCGCTGGCAAATTCGACGGTGTAGCCGGCTTGTTGGAGAAAGTAGCGCTCGAGTTGCTGTACTACGGGGTTTCGTTCGACCACCAGGACCAGGGCGCGCTGATGGACACTCGATGGTTCGGCTGTGTTGGAGGCAGCAGCAGACATATTTCGAATTCAGGGGGGGGAAAGCCAAATAACGAAATTGGGGTTCGGGTAAAGCGTAGGCCGCACTTTAATACATCGCCGCGGTTTCCTACAAGCTACAGTTGTTAAACGGTATATCCAAATTCACTACTTGCCAATCCGCCGCTACTGCGCGAAGATCAAACCGACGATGGCTCAACAATCCCCTGAACAATCCGCGAAAACCAGAATTGAAACCGACTCGATGGGTGCCATCGAGGTCCAGGCAGACCGCTACTGGGGCGCGCAGACCCAGCGCTCACTTCACCATTTCAACATCGGCGACGACCGCATGCCGCGCGAAATGATCCGCGCCTTAGGCATTCTCAAGAAGGCCGCCGCGCAAGTGAACGAAGATCTCGGTAAACTGCCGCCGGACAAGGCAAAACTGATCATCCAGGCCGCCGACGAGGTAATCGAAGGCCGGCTCGACGA
The DNA here is from genome assembly GCA_046732535.1 of Acidobacteriota bacterium. GTDB lineage: Bacteria > Acidobacteriota > Blastocatellia > Pyrinomonadales > Pyrinomonadaceae > PSRF01. The sequence continues at coordinate 86,755 of JBKPNH010000045.1, read as the reverse complement.
ACACTTCCCACTCCGCATCTGGCAGACCGGCAGCGGCACCCAAACCAACATGAACGCCAACGAGGTCATCTCGAACCGCGCCATCGAACTGGCCGGCGGCGTCATGGGCAGCAAAAAGCCGATCCATCCGAACGACGACGTCAACATGTCGCAGTCGTCAAACGACACGTTCCCGACCGCAATGTACATCGCCGCCGCCGAACAGTTGAACAAGCTCATCCCGCAGATCGAAAACCTGCGCGAGGCGATCCGGAGCAAGGCCAACGAGTTCGCCGGCGTCGTGAAGATCGGCCGCACGCACCTTCAGGACGCAACGCCGTTGACAGTCGATCAGGAGATGGGCGGCTGGGCAAACCTGGTGGAGCGTGACGTCGAACGATTGAAACTCGCGCTTCCGGGGCTACTGGATCTAGCCATTGGCGGCACAGCAGTCGGCACCGGTCTCAACTCGCATCCGGAGTTTGGCGAGCGAGCCGCCGCGAAGATCGCACAACTGACCGGTCTTCCGTTCAAATCACACGCGAATAAGTTTGCGGCGCTCTCGGCCCACGACGAGCTCGTGTTTGCAAGCGGTGATTTGAAGACGCTTGCAGCAACCCTGATGAAGATCGCCAACGACGTTCGCTGGCTCGCCTCCGGGCCGCGTTGCGGACTGGGCGAATTGATTCTTCCGGAAAACGAGCCCGGCTCGTCGATCATGCCCGGCAAAGTGAATCCGACGCAGAGCGAAGCGATGACGATGGTCGCTGTGCAAGTCTTCGGCAACGATCTGGCCACCAGCTTTGGCGGATCGCAGGGAAACTTCGAATTGAACGTCTTTAAGCCAGTGATGATTCACAACTTCCTTCATTCGGTGAGGCTGCTTCACGATGCGACGCGGAGCTTTGTCGAGTTTTGCATCTCCGGAATGGAGATCGACAGAGCGCAGATTGACTCCTACGTGAAGCATTCGCTAATGCTGGTTACCGCCTTGAACCCTCACATCGGTTACGACAAAGCCGCCCAGGTCGCTAAGAACGCGCACCACAAAAACATGAGTTTGCGCGAGTCGGTGATCGAGCTCGGGTTTCTCACCGGGGAAGAATTTGACCGGTTGGTTAAACCGGAAGAGATGACGCACCCGTAAAACCTTCGACTGAAGTGCCGGACAAGAACGAAAAAGTGAAGGAGAATGTCTGCGGTTCTTTCTACGTGGACAGTTCGTGCATCGACTGCGACGTCTGCCGCGACACGGCGCCCGCGAACTTCATGCGTTGCGATGAGAATAACTATTCGTTCGTCTACAAGCAGCCTGAAACTGACGACGAGCGCGCGTTGTGTGAAGAAGCGATGAGCTGTTGTCCCGTGGAAGCGATCGGCAACGACGGCGCCTAACCGCCGATCTCACAGATCAGTAACCCGTCTTCAATCCTCACCTCGTAAGTCTTGATCGTTTCCCTGAACGTCAAGCATTCACCCGTCCGCACGTCAAACTGCCAACCGTGCAGGTAGCACTCGATCACATGCCCGCAGAGCACGCCTTCAGATAGCGGTGCGCCTCGGTGCGGACACGAATTGTCGGTGGCATAGAATTCGCCACCCACGTTGTAAACAGCAATTTCGTCGCCGTCAGGAAGCTGGATTCTGGCGCAGGCACCCGACTGAAGGTCGCCAATTGCGCCGACAATCAATTTTCGGCCCGCGGCGGCAGGCGTCGCTACGTCATCTGGTTCAGTATTGAATGATTGCATCGCATGGATGGTAACAAAACACGTTTTGCGCAGCCACAAACCACTATGAAGCGACTATTGATGACCTTAATGACCCTACTGGCGATCGGAGCAGCGACAGTCTTGAATGCACAAACAACGCCAACCAACGACACGCGGCGCGCCACTCGCGTCACCGTAGGCGGCGACGCGATCGTTCAGGCCCAGCCTGACACGGCGATATTGACGATTTCAGTCGTGACGCAAGCGCGCCGCGCAATTGACGCGCAACAGGAAAACGCAACCAGGAGCGACGCAGTCGTCCGTACCTTGAAAGCTGCCGCCGGAGCCGGCGCCGAAGTAAAGACGGGCGGCTACAGCGTGCAGCCGCAACGCGTCTATCGCGAGAACCAGCCGCCGACGATCACCGGTTACGAAGCGCGTAACACGGTGACCGTGACGATGAGCGATCTCACGAAAGTCGCAAACGTGATCGACGCTTCGTCACAAGCCGGCGCCAACGACATCGCCGGCATCGCGTTCACCTTGCGACAGGATCGCGCGGCACGCGATCGAGCAATGGCGGAAGCTACTCGCGAAGCCATGAGCAAAGCGCAAGTAATTGCGTCAGCGCTTGGCAAGCGAGTGGTGCGCATCGTCGAAGTTCAGGAGGAAGGATTTCAAAGACCGCCGCAGCCCGTCTACCAGGCAGAGGCGTTCATGATGAAGCGCGACAACGTCGCAACACCGATCGAAGTTGGTTCCCTCGACATAACTTCGCGGGTGCTGTTGATCGCGGAGGTGGAATGAGTAACCAGCAATTTAACGAATCATCTTAAGGAGGGCAGCAATGACGAGATATAGAAACGACCTGGATGACGAGAGGGACAGAGACTACTACCCGCGCGAGGAGCGCCAAAGGCGCGAATCGTTCGGCGCTTACGATGAGCCGTACAGCTCGCGCAGCCGGTTCGATCAGCAACAGCAGCGGCAGGACTGGGGGCGACAGGACTACAACCGCGGCGGTGGCAGATTCAGCGAACAGGGCGGCAGGTATGGCGAACAGGGCGGCAGATTCGGCGAACGCGCCGATTACGAATCCGACGAGCCGCGTTACAGCGAACAGCGTGGACGTTTTCGTGGCGATGAAGGCAGGCGCAGCTCGTTGTACGACATTCGCGGCGATCTCGGAACCGACAGATATCGCGGCGAGTATCGGGCGAATGAACGTTCGAGACTACGCTGCCGCGACATCATGACGCGCGATCTCGCCGTCGCCACGCGCGACACGACGATCACCGAATGCGCGCTGATGATGAAACAGGAAGACACGGGCGTGATTCCCGTCGTCGACTACGACATGCGGCCCGGCAACGGCAATGCGGAAGAAGCGGGTCGCAAGTATCAGGGACGAAACTATTCGCGCGGCAAGCTCGTCGGACTCATCACCGACCGCGACATCGTCATCCGCGCGATCTCCGAAGGCAAAGACTGCACTTCCGTTCGCGCCGAAGACATCATGTCAGTGGACATTCACACGGTCCATCCGAACGATCGCGTAGTCGACGTGATTCGCAAGATGGGCGACAAGCAGGTGAGACGCATACCGGTGGTGAACGAGAACAACTACCTCGTGGGCATGATTTCGATGGCCGACGTCGCCGTAGAGACGCGGGAAGACCGCGAGCTGGCGGACGCGCTCGAAGACATTTCCAAAGGTTCGTCGTTCTGGAACCGCATCTTTGGCTAATTAGGCTAGTTAACACGATCCGTCCAATCTGTGTTTAGGCATGGATTGGACGGATAAGTTTTCTTCACTTATTCTTTCGTTATGCGAAATCCAAATCGTGATATCTCGCTGATCTCTGCGGATCGGCGGGTAACGCCGTCTGGCCGCCTCTGGAACCCCGATGCCGATGTCTATCGCGCGGACGACGGGTGGATCGTCAAGCTCGATCTCGCGGGCATATGTTCCGATGAGTTGGAGATCGAAATACGCAACAAACTTCTGACCATTCGTGGTTGCCGTCGCGACACGCATTACCGGGAAGGCTTCACTTACCACCAGATGGAGATCACTTACAGCCGCTTCGAGAAGACGATCGAGTTTCCGTCGCCGATCGAAGGAGCAACGATAAGACAAGATTATCGAGACGGTTTTCTCATTATTAACGTACTTAGTGAATAGGTCTGAAGATCATGCCGGAAACTCCTGAAACTGCACCACCAGCCGAACAAACGGCGCCAGCACCTGATCAAGAGGCTCAGCCAGCGACCCAGAACGAGGCCCTTAGGTTCTCAGCCGTAGCGACGGGACAACAGTTCGAGGTCCCGATCCTGGCGCTGCAAAACATCAATCTCTTTCCGGAAACAGTTGTGCCGCTCGGGGTGGGACGGCCGCGTTCGGTATCCGCGGTCGAGTCGGCGCTGTCGACGCCGGAGAAGTTGTTGGGCTGCATCACGGTTCGGCCCGATAGGGCTGACGACACTGATGCGAAGTCGCCCGATCTGTACGACGTGGGCACGCTCACGATCATCAAGCGGATGGAGCGGCTGCCGGACGCGATGCGCATCCTGGTCCAGGGCACTGAGCGAGTCCGCGTGGTCGAGTGGAAACAGGAAGATCCGCATCTGCGGGCGATGGTCGAGATCCTGCCCGAGCCGCGCATCGTCGACTCCGACCAGGTCGAAGCTGCGAAGCGCAACGTGCAGCAGATGATTCAGGAAGCATTGGCGTTGCTGCCTAACATTCCAACCGAGGTGCGGATCGCGGTCCTGAGCTCCGTCGAGCCGGTCCGATTGGCCTACTTCCTTGGTTCGATACTGACTCTCGGCGTCGAAGAAGAGCAGAAGATGCTCGAAGCGAACACCGCCGACGAGCTGCTGCGTTTGGCCCATAACAATCTCGCCCGCGAGCTCGAGATCCTGCAACTGCGTTCCAAGATCGCTTCCGAAGCGCAGACCGAGATGGACAAGGCGCAACGCGATTACGTCCTGCGCCAGCAGATGCGCGCGATTCAGAAGGAGCTCGGTGAAGATGAAACGGGCGAGGCCGCGGAAGCCGAGCTGCTGCGCGAACGTCTCGAAAAAGCGGAGCTTCCCGAAGAGGTCCGCACCGAAGCTGACCGCGAGTTGAAGCGTCTGCAACGATTGCCGCCGGCTGCGCCTGACTATCACGTCATTCGCACGTACCTCGAGTTCATTCTCGAATTGCCTTGGTTGAAGTCGTCCGAAGACAAGCTCGACCTCGGCGAGGCGCGCCGCATTCTCGACGAAGACCATTACGGGCTCGAAGACGTGAAGGAGCGCATCCTCGAGTTTCTTGCGGTCATCAAGCTGCGGCCCGACACGAAGAGTCCGATCCTGTTGTTTGTCGGCCCGCCGGGAGTCGGCAAGACGTCGCTCGGCCGGTCAATTGCCCGAGCGTTGGGACGGCAGTTTGAAAGAATGTCTTTGGGTGGCGTGCGCGACGAAGCTGAGTTGCGCGGTCATCGACGCACGTACATCGGCGCCATGCCTGGGCGCATCATCCAATCGATCCGGCGAGCGGGCGTGAATAATCCGGTGCTGATGCTGGACGAGATCGACAAGCTCGGAAATGACTATCGGGGCGATCCGGCGGCTGCGTTGCTCGAGATTCTCGACCCGCAACAGAACAACTCGTTTCGCGATCACTATCTCGATCTGCCGTTTGACTTGTCGAAGATCTTTTTCATCGCGACCGCGAACCAACTCGGGCCGATCCCGCCCCCGTTGCGCGACCGCATGGAGATGATCCGGCTGGCAGGTTATAGCGATCGGGAGAAACTCGAGATCGCGCGGCGTTACCTGATTCCGCGGCAAACGGGTGAGAACGGGCTCAACGCAGCGCAGTTGAAGATCGAAGACGACGCGGTCGAGTTGATCGCTTCACGCTACACGCGCGAGGCCGGCGTGCGGCAGATGGAACGAAACATCGGCAGCGTCGCACGCAAGGTGGCGCTGAAGATTGCGCAGGCGCAGGCGGAGAACGTCACCGTCGCGGCAAGCGACATTCGCGAGTACCTGGGACCACCGCGTTTCTATCCCGAACAGGCGCGCAAGGAGTTGCCGGCGGGTGTCGCGACCGGAATGGCGTGGACGGAGATGGGCGGCGAGGTCCTGTTCATCGAGGCGACGTTGCTTCCAGGCGGGCGTGGGTTGACGATTACGGGCCAGCTTGGCGAAGTGATGCAGGAGTCGGCGCGCGCGGCGCAGTCGTACTTGTGGTCACACGCGGCGGAGTTTGGCATCGAGCCGGAGATCTTCAAGGAGTTTGGCGTTCACTTGCATGTGCCGGCGGGTGCGATACCGAAGGATGGGCCGAGTGCTGGCGTCACGATCACGTCGGCGTTGGCGTCGTTGTACACGGGACGCCGGGTTCGGCCGGATACGGCGATGACGGGTGAGATCACGTTGTCGGGGTTGGTGTTTCCGATTGGTGGTGTGAAGGAGAAAGTACTCGCGGCGCATCGTGCCGGGATTCAGCGAATACTGTTGCCGAGCCGGAATGAAGCGGATGTCGACGACATACCCGAAGACGTGAGGAACGACTTGCAGATCGTCTTCGTCTCGAACGTCGGCGAGGTCCTTGATGCCGCGCTCGAGGTGCTTGTCGCGAACCCGCCGCCGTCGATTGTGGGCGATTCGGCCCGAGGTGGTCGCCCACAACCCGAGCCGGAACCGATCGCGGTTAAAGGTTAGCAGAACACGGACTAAGTAGTCGGTTCAGTCTCTTCATCAGCCGCCGCTTCGACCAATGAGGCGCTGGTGACTTTGTCGCCGGGGTCGGTTTTGATGAGACGCACGCCCTGGGCGCTCCGGCCGGTCTTGCGTATATCAGCAGCCTCCAGCCGGATTAGCTTGCCCTGCTGTGTGATGATCATGATCTCCGATTCGTCATCGACCGGAAAGACAGCCACCACTTTACCCGTCTTCGGAGTCGTCTTCATGTTGATAACGCCCTTGCCGCCACGCGACGTGAACCGGTAAGTCGTGATCGGAGTCTGCTTGCCGTAACCCTGCTCGGATACGGACAGCATCCGTTCCGTATCTTCCGGCGACACAGCGCAAACTGAAACGACCAGATCGTCGCCGCGCAGGTCGATCCCACGCACACCGCGAGTCGCGCGCCCCATCGGACGCACGTTCTTCTCGTCAAAACGAATCGCGTAACCATTATGCGTGGCGATGAAGATGCGCTTCGTGCCGTCCGTCAGAATGACGTCCAGCAACTGATCGCCTTCGTCGATGTTGATCGCGATGATGCCGTTGGTCCGAATGTTCTGAAAGTCAGCCAGCGACGTCTTCTTGATCACGCCTTTACGCGTCACCATCGCGACGTAACGACCCTCGGCAAACTCACGCACCGGAACGACGCCCGCGAGTTTTCGATCTGACGGGATGTTGATGAGGTTCACGACCGCCTTGCCGCGCGCAGACGCCGCCGCATCAGGCACTTCGTGTACTTTCAACTTGTAGACCATACCGTCGTCGGTGAAGATCATCAGGTACGCGTGCGTCGATGCGATGAACAGGTGCTCGACGAAGTCGCCGTTCTTCGCGGCCGCGCCAAAACGGCCTTTGCCGCCGCGTCCCTGACGCGAGTAAGTCGTGATCGGCGTGCGCTTGATGTAACCGCTGTTAGTGACGGTGATCGCAACGTCCTCGTCGGCGATCAGGTCTTCGATCGAGAGCTCGACGCCTTCGTCGACAATCTCGGTCCGGCGCTCGTCGCCGAAATCTTTCTTGACCTCTTCCAGTTCTTTCGTAATGACGCGGCGCAGCGAACGCTCATTGCCGAGTATCTCTTCGAGCTCAGCGATCAGCTTGATGATGCCTTCATACTCCTCGACGATCTTCTGCCGTTCGAGCGCCGACAGGCGGCGCAGTTGCAAATCGAGAATCGCCTGCGCCTGGATTTCAGAAAAGGCGAGGGTCTCCATTGTCTTGGTCATCCGCGCCATGTAGGTCTTGAACTGAACGTCTGACGGAATGCCTTTCCACGTTTTGATTTCGCTCGTGGTCTTCAACTGCGCTTGCAGCCACAGGCGCGCTTCGTCAACCGAACGCGAATTGCGGATGAGCGTGACGATGTAGTCGAGCGCGTCGATCGCTTTCGTCAGACCTTCGAGAATATGCGCTCGCGCGCGAGCTTTGCGGAGCTCGTACTCGGTGCGTTTGCGCACGACCTCGCGGCGAAACTCGATGAACGCTTCGAGCATCTCCTTGAGGTTCAAAACACGCGGCTGGCCGTTGACGATCGCGAGATTGATCACGCCGAACGACGACTGCATCGGCGTCAGTTTGTAGAGTTTGTTGAGCACCACTTGCGGCACTGCGTCGCGTTTCAGCTCCGCGACGATGCGCATGCCCGTGCGATCCGATTCGTCGCGCAGATCGGAGATGCCGTCGATCTTCTTCTCGTTGATCAACTCGGCAATGCGTTCGATCAGGCGCGCTTTGTTGACCTGGAAAGGGATCTCGGTGATGACAATCGCGTCACGTTCCTGTGCGCCGCGGCCAATGCGATCGATGCCCGCGCGAGCGCGCAACTGCAACACGCCGCGGCCTTCTTCATATGCTTTCTTGATTTCGGCGCGGCCGTAGATGAAGCCGCCGGTCGGGAAATCGGGACCGGTGACGATTTTCGCCAGGTCCTGAACGCTTGTTTCCGGATCGCGCAGCAGCGCGATCGTTGCATCGATGATCTCGGTCAAATTGTGCGGCGGGATTTTCGTCGCCATGCCGACGGCAATACCATCGGAACCATTGATCAGCAGGTTCGGAACGCGCGTCGGCAGAACTGTCGGTTCGTGCAGCGACTCGTCGTAGTTCGGTTGAAACGTAACTGTCTCTTTTTCGATGTCGGCGAGGATCTCGTTCGCCAGACGCGCCATGCGGACTTCTGTGTAACGCATTGCGGCCGCGGCGTCGCCGTCGATTGAGCCGAAGTTTCCCTGGCCGTCGACGAGCGGATAGCGCATCGAGAAGTCCTGGGCCAGCCGGACGATCGTGTCGTAGACGGGCATGTCGCCGTGCGGGTGATATTTACCGATAACGTCGCCGACGATGCGCGCGCTCTTCTTGTACGCTTTGTTGTACGTGTTGCCGAGCTCGTGCATGGCCCACAACACGCGCCGGTGAACCGGCTTCAGACCGTCGCGCACGTCGGGCAGCGCGCGGCCGATGATTACCGACATGGCGTAGTCGAGATACGATCGCCGCATCTCGTCTTCGATGTTTATATGGTTGCGTTCAGAAGTTGTTTCCATCTACTGACCTTTCAAAGTACAATCCGGCTCGCCAACGCAGTTCGATCCCACTAAGAGATACTAAGCTCTGGTTGGCGGTTCTTTTTTGAATAGAAAAACGAGGTGGTACTTCAACATTCAAGTGCCGGTATTTTAGCCTTTTTGAAGCCCTTTTGGCAACCGGGGAATCGCCGAAAACTCTAATAAAATCAATAGCTTTTGGCCTTGTGGCGACCTCAATCAGCGCCCATGAGCGAACAACGAAACTGGAAACGAATTCGAGACCGATTAGCACTGCAACTGCCCGTGCGAGTGCGCTGTCGCGAAACCGCCGATTACGAATGGACCGAGATGACTCGACTGATGAACGTGACGCCGTTTGGCGCCGGCTTCACGCTCACCAGGCCTACGGAAAAAGGTCGCCTGCTGCACATGACGATACCGATGCCGCGGCAGTTGCGCGTGTTCGATCACGTCGAGGACCAGTATCGGGTTTGGGCGCTTGTCAGGTATATGAAACCGGAGATCACTGAGCGAGGCGCCGCGTTTATCGTCGGCGTCGCCTTTATCGGCAAACGGCCGCCGGAGAGTCACGAAAAAGAGCCGTGGCGACTCTACGATATCGCGGCGAGTGCGCTTGACGCCTCGTCCGCGGGCGAAAAGATACTGAACCCCACTCCCGCGACAGATCGGAGGAGTGAGACTCGTCACAACATCGCGGTCGATATGCGAGTCGAGCTCCTTAATGAAAAAGGCGCTGTCCTCTCGTCTGAACAAACTGTGACGGAAGACATCAGCGCGCACGGCGCGAAGCTCTTCACCACGCTCGATCTTCAACAGGGCCGCATCATTCGTCTCACGAGCGAGCAGTACCGCACCAGCGCATACGCCGCTATTCGTGCGCGCCAGATCGGACCCGACGGCATCGCGAGGCTTCACGTCGAGTTCATCGATAAGGAATGGCCGTTGTAAGATGAGGGCCTTGAGTACCGACGGTACATCTGCCGCGAAAAGGGATGGGACGAAGTCCGCGGTCCCGGCGATGTTTCCGCAATGGGCGCTGGAAATTATCAGGCCCGTTGTCGGCGGCCTGAGTCGTGTTTTCTGGAAGATCGAATTTCGCGGCGTTGAGAACATTCCTGCGCACGGCGGCGTGATCATCGCTGCCAACCATCAAACGTACCTCGATCCGTTCTGGCTCTCGTTGCAGGTCAAGCGTCCGACGCGCTACTTGGCGTGGAGCGCCGCTTTTAAGTGGCCCGTCGTCGGTCAATGTCTGAAGTGGTTTGGCGCGTGGCCATTGGCGCTCGAAGGCAGCGATCCGGCGCCGATACGGCGGTCGCTTCAGTGGTTGCGTGACGGAGGTGCTGTAGTGATATTCCCCGAAGGCGGCCGCAGCACGTCAACCGGTGCGTTGGAACGGTTCAAAGCCGGCGCCGTGCGTCTGGCGTTGGAAGCAAACGTGCCGATCCTGCCGGTCACGATCAAGGGCGGGCACCGCATCTGGCCGCGCGGCTGGCGTTTTCCGCGGACAGGGAAAGTTGTTATAACTTACCATCCCCTTTACCACGCGGAACAATCGCCAACGGAGGAGACGCGCGCTGCCGCCAAACGCGAAAGCGAACGACTGGCCCAGGTGATTGCCTCCGCGCTTTAGAAATTTTTTTGTCTTTTGTGCCTTTTGTGGCAATCACTTTTCGAGCACCAGGGCGCGTCAATCTGATCGGCGAGCACACAGACTACAACGCGGGCTTCGTGATGCCCGCGGCAATCGACGTTTCCGCTTACGCCTCGGCCTCCCCACGCGAAGATCGCAAACTCCAAATCGTCTCCGACAACTTTGAAGATCAGGTCGAGATCGATCTCGACGATGCACGACTCGCCGCTCGCAATCACTGGAGCGATTATCCGGTTGGCGTCGCCGTGATGCTGGAACGCGCGGGTTATCGACTCCGCGGTGCGCGTCTCCACATCCGCAGTGACGTGCCGATGGGCTCGGGTTTGAGCTCGTCGGCCGCACTTGAAGTGGCGACGGCATGCGCGCTGGTTGCTAATTCGAACGTTACAGTCGATCGCAAAGATCTCGCGTTGATCTGTCAGAAGGCGGAGAACGAGTTTGTCGGCGCGCGCGTCGGGATCATGGACCAGTTCGTGGCGTTGTTCGGCGAGGCGCAGCACGCTTTGATGCTCGACTGTCGCTCGCTCGACTACAAACTGCTGCCGCTGCCATCAGATGTTCGGCTGGTTGTATGCAACACGATGGTGAAGCACGAATTGGCATCGAGTGCTTACAACGAGCGCCGCGCGCAGTGCGAGGCCGGCGTGAAACACCTGGCGCAGTTCCTGCCGAACGTGACCGCCCTGCGTGACGTTACCTTTGAACAACTCGAACAATACGGGCGCGATCTTCCGGAGGTTGTCTACCGCCGCTGCCGTCATGTGGTCACGGAGAATGCGCGCGTTCTAACGGCGGCGGAGGCTTTGGAGCGAGGCGAACTGGATCGTTTTGGCCGCTTGATGGCGGAGTCGCATAGCAGTTTGCGTGACGATTACGAAGTGAGCATCCGCGAGCTTGATCTGATGGTCGAACTTGCGAGCAAAGTTGAAGGTGTGTACGGTGCACGGATGACTGGCGGCGGGTTTGGCGGTTCCACGATCAATCTTGTGGACGCCGATCACGACGAACGTTTTCAGCGCGTTATCGCTGAAGGGTACGAACAAGCTACAGGATTGAAGCCCGAGATCTATATCTGCGAGGCTTCAAAGGGGGCAGAACAGATCGAATCATGAAACTCATCATTCTCGCGGCCGGGTACGCCACGCGTCTTTATCCATTGACACTCAATCAACCGAAGCCGTTGCTCGAAGTGGCGGGCAAGCCGATGCTCGAGCACGTCATCGATAATCTCTCGACAGTCGACGGAATCGATCACGCATACATCGTGACGAATGAAAAGTTCACGCGTCACTTCGAAGAGTGGGCCGCAAACTACGGCCGTTCCAACCTGAAGTTTGGTTTCACGATCGTCAACGATCACAGCACCGACGATTCAAACAAGCTCGGCGCGATCGGCGACATGCATCTCGTGATCACCGAATGCAAGATCGATGAAGACATCATCGTCGTCGGCGGCGACAACCTCTTCAGCGAAGATCTTTCCGGCTTCGACGATTACTGCCGCAAGAAGAACTCACCCGTAACGGCCGTTTACGACGTCGGCGATCTCGAACAGATCAAGAAGTACAACGCCATCGACATCGACGAAGACAGCCGTATCACTTTCTTCGAAGAGAAACCGGCCCAGCCGAAGAGCACGCTGACCGGTATTGCTCTCTACTACTACCCGCGAACAGCGCTGCCGTTGATTCACCAGTACATCGCGGAAGGAAACAATCCTGACCAACCGGGCCGGCTGGTCCAGTGGATGTATCCGCGCGTGCCGTTCTACACGTGGACAGTGCCCGGTCTGTGGTACGACGTCGGCTCAATCGAGACGCTCGAGGAAGCAAACCGCGTCTTTGGTGAACTGCAGAAAAAGTAAACATGACCAGAGAACACTTTGGCATCGGTCCAGCCGGCGAAGAGGTATACCTCATCACGCTCGGTAACAAGAACGGCGTCGAGGTCTCGATCACGAATTTCGGCGGCGCCATCAGATCGATCAAAGCGCCTGATCGCAACGGTGTCTTCGCAGACGTCGTGCTCGGGTACGACACGCTCGACGAATACGTGAAGAACCCGCGCTACCTCGGCGCGCTGATTGGACGCTACGCGAATCGCATTGCTCGCGGGAAGTTTTCGTTGAACGGCGTCGAGTATCAACTGGCGCAGAACAACGGCGCGAACCATCTGCACGGCGGCAATAAAGGCTTCGACAAACGTGTCTGGGATGCAACGGAGAGTGAGTCGGGACTGCGTCTCGAGTATCTCAGCAAAGACGGCGAGGAGAACTATCCGGGAAACTTGAACGTCGCCGTTACTTACTCGTTGAACGATCAGAACGAACTGCGGATCGAATATCATGCCACCACCGACAAAGACACGATTGTCAATCTAACGAACCACTCGTATTTCAACCTCGCCGGCAGCGGCGACATTCTCGGTCACGAACTGACGCTGAACTCCGACGGTTATATTCCCGTTTCAGACGATCTGATTCCGACCGGCGAAATCCACTCAGTCGAAAACACATCATTCGACTTTCGAACGGCACGCGCGATCGCCGAGGGCGGTTACGATCACAATTTCGTGCTGAACGATTGGAACCGCGGATCGATCAGATCTGTCGCGCGTCTGCGCGAGCCGACTTCGGGCCGCGTGATGGAGGTGCTCACAACACAGCCGGGAATGCAGTTTTATGCGGGAAATTTTCTCGATGGAAGTTTGATCGGGAAGGGAGGCGTCGCGTATCAGAAATACGGAGCCTTGTGTTTAGAGACTCAACACTATCCTGACTCACCGAACCATCCAGACTTTCCGTCGACGGTGCTGCGGTCAGGTGAGACTTACGACGAGATCACGGTTTACAAGTTCACCACGGAGTAGGGTGTCGGGCTTCGTAGTCTTTGATCAGATCTTCGTGTCGTAGGGTGAGACCGATATCGTCCAGACCTTCCAATAAACAGTAACGCTCAAACTCTCCGATGGTGAATGGAATTGAAAGACGGCCAGGATCTTCGATTGTTTGCCGTTCGAGATCGACGGTGAGCTCGTAGCCTTCCTGTTGTTGAGCGCGACGCATGATGCCGCGTACCTGTTCTTCGTTCAACACGATTGGAAGCATGCCGTTTTTGAAGCAGTTGTTGGCGAAGATGTCTGCGAAGGAGGGCGCGATGATCACGCGAAAGCCGTACTCGCCGAGCGCCCATGGCGCGTGTTCGCGTGACGAACCGCAGCCGAAATTCTTGTCCGCGATGAGAATCGACGCACCCTGGTAGCGCGGTTCGTTGAGCACGAAAGACGGATTGAGAGCGCCATCAGACGTGTAGCGCCAGTCGTAGAACAGAAACTCTCCAAACCCCGTCCGCTCGATCCGTTTCAGGAACTGTTTCGGGATGATCTGATCGGTGTCGACGTTCGCACGCTCGAGCGGCGCGACCAAGCCGGTGTGTTGGCGAAAAGGGACCACGGATTATTTGAACTCCCAGTTTCTGACGTCGGTGAACCGGCCTTTGATCGCTGCGGCCGCGGCCATCATCGGACTGACGAGATGCGTTCGGCCGCCGCGGCCCTGGCGTCCCTCGAAATTTCGATTGCTCGTCGACGCGCAGCGCTCGCCGGGTTGCAGGATGTCGGCGTTCATGCCCAAACACATCGAACATCCTGCTTCGCGCCATTCAAACCCGGCCTCGCTGAAAATTCGATCCAGCCCTTCGCGCTCCGCTGCCTTCTTCACGTCCTGGGAGCCCGGCACGACCATCGCACTCACTGACTCGTGAATCCGATAACCCTTCACGACTCTAGCCGCGGCACGCAAGTCTTCGAGACGTGCATTCGTACACGAACCGATGAAGGCGCGATCGATCGTGATGTCCTGGATGCTGGTGCGCGGCGTGAGCGCCATGTACTCCAACGCGCGCTCCGCGGCCTGGCGATCAGTCACGTTCGTCGCCTCGTTTGGATCGGGTACGCAGCTCGTAACCGGCGCGACCATACCGGGGTTCGTGCCCCACGTTACAAATGGTTCCAGCTTCGACGCATCGATCTCGACGACGCGATCAAACGTGGCGTCATCATCGCTCGCCAATGTCTTCCAGTACGCGACTGCCCGATTCCATTGATCCAAAGGGGCGTCACCCGAAGGTGCGAACCGTCGTCCCTTCAGATACGCGAAAGTCATTTCGTCAGGCGCGATCATTCCTGCGCGCGCGCCCGCTTCGATGCTCATGTTGCACAGAGTCATCCGGCCTTCCATCGAAAGCGAGGTGACGCTCGGACCGGCGTACTCGATCACGTAGCCGGTGGCGCCGTCAGTCCCAATTTGGCCGATGATTCCGAGCGCGAGGTCTTTCGCCGTGACGCCTTCCGAAAGCAAACCGCGCGCATGGACTTTCATCGCGCGCGGTTTGTTTTGGGGGAGACACTGCGTTGCGAGCACATGCTCGACTTCACTCGTGCCAATGCCGAATGCGAGCGCGCCGAACGCACCGTGCGTGCTCGTATGACTGTCGCCGCAGACGATCGTCATGCCGGGAAGCGTCAGACCCAGCTCGGGGCCGATGACGTGAACGATGCCTTGTTCCGGCGAATGAATATCAAACAACTGCACGCCAAACTCGCGGCAGTTTCGACGCAGCGTCTCGATCTGTGTCGCGGCCGTCGCATCGGCGATCGGCAGACTGCGATCGGTCGTGGGAACGTTGTGGTCCACCGTGCCGAAAGTGCGATCCGGCCGGCGCACCGTTCGCCCCGCTTGTCGCAAACCGTCGAACGCCTGCGGCGACGTCACTTCATGAATCAAATGCAGATCAATGTAAAGCAGTGACGGCTCGCCGTCCGCCGCGCGCACCACGTGCGCGTCCCAGAGCTTATCGAATAACGTTTGTGACATCCGCGTAAATTCGTGGTCCCTTTACACCGCGTGATACGCGTAACGCATATCGGCAACTTCGGCCACCGCCTCGCAAATCAGCTCGCCCATCTCTGATGTCGACGTAGCATGTCCGCCGAGAGCGATGTCGGCCGTGCGATAGCCAGCTTCGAGCACGTGCTGAATCGCGCGCTCGACGTCACTCGCCTCCTGCTCGAGCTTCGCCGAGTGACGCAACATCATAGCGGCTGACGCGATCGCGCCGCACGGGTTCGCGATCCCTTTACCGGCGATGTCAGGCGCGGAACCATGGACCGGCTCATACAGTCCGATCTCGCCGCCGACGGTCGCCGACGCCAGCATACCCAGCGACCCGGTGATCACCGCGGCTTCGTCCGTAAGAATGTCGCCAAACAGGTTTTCCGTTAACACGACGTCGAAGAGCCGCGGGTTTGTGATCAGGTGCATTGCGCACGCATCGACGTAAAGGTGATTGAGCGTCACGTCCGGATAATCTTCACCGACGCGCGTCACAGTCTGCCGCCAAAGCTGAGAAGTCTCGAGCACGTTGGCCTTGTCGACGGAAGTCACTTTACCTCGCCGGCCACGCGCGGCTTCAAAGGCGACCCGCGCGACTCGCTCGATCTCTTCGACTGAATAGACCATCGTGTTATTGGCGACCGTCTTGCCGTTCGAGTTCGAAAAACCTCTCGGCTCGCCGAAGTACAGCCCGCCTAACAATTCTCTTACGAACAGTATGTCGGCGCCGCGACAAACCTCCGTGCGCAACGGCGAACAGTCCGCAATCGCGGAATAAGAAATCGCCGGACGCAGGTTCGCATACCCACCGAGCGCACGCCGCAGCAACAACAGGCCCGCTTCAGGACGCTGGTTCGCAGGCAGCCGATCGTATTCAGGCGCACCCACCGCACCCAGCAACACCGCATCACTCGCGAGACACGCATCGAGTGTCGTTCGCGGCAGCGGCGAACCGAACTGCCGAATCGCCGTCCCCCCAACGGCGTGCTCTTCAAACTCAAACCTGTACCCGTGAATCGCGGCGACTGTTTGCAGCACGCGCACTGCTTCGGCAGTCACCTCCGGCCCAATCCCATCCCCTGGTAAAACAGTAACCCTGATTCCCATCTTTACCTCTTTCAGGCTGCCGCAACCGCCGTTACGTTCAGTAACGAAATCAGATCCTGGTCGTAAATTCGTTTCTTGCGGTCGGCGAGTTCAGTGAATCTCGTGTAAGCGGCGTCCAGTTCTTTAGGTGCGACGTCGTACCCGAGCTCCATGTAACGCAGCGACAATGCGTGACGGCCCGAATGTTTGCCGAGCACGAGCGAGTTAGCCGGAACCCCGACGGATTCCGGCGTCATAATCTCGTAGCACAACGGATTGTTGATAACGCCGTGCTGATGAATCCCGGCTTCGTGCGCAAACGCATTGCGTCCGACGATGGCCTTGTTCGGTTGGACCTGAAAGCCGACGATGCTCGAAAGCAGTTGACTAGCGGGATAAAGCTGCTGCGTGACGATGCCCGTCTCGAATGGCAAACGGTCGGCGCGCACGTGCAGCGCCATCACGATCTCTTCGAGCGATGCATTGCCGGCACGCTCGCCGATGCCGTTGATCGTGCATTCGACTTGTCGCGCGCCCGCTTCGATCGCGGCAAGACTGTTCGCGACTGCCAATCCGAGATCGTTATGGCAATGCACGCTGACAATCACATCGCGACCGCGCACCACTCTCTCAATCACCTGTCCTACCAGGTGCGTGTACTCCGGCGGCGTTGTGTACCCGACCGTGTCCGGCACATTCAACACTGACGCACCTGCGTCGACCGCCGCGTCCAACACTTCACACAGGTAATCGATGTCGCTGCGGGTAGCGTCTTCGGCGGAGAACTCGACGTCCTCGGCGTAGCTGCGCGCCTGACTGACGGCCCGGCGAGTCATTTCGATCACCTCTGCCCGCGTCTTCTTCAGTTTGTGTTCGAGATGAATGTCCGACGTGGCGCAGAACGTGTGAATTCGCGGATGGGCGGCATAGGTCAGGGCCTCGGCGGCACGGGCGACATCCTGGTCCGCCGTCCGGCAAAGGGCTGCGACTTTCAGCTCGCGGCAACGAGCCGCCACAGCCTTTACGGCCGCAAAATCCCCCTCGGAAGCGATGGGAAAGCCGGCCTCGATGACGTCGACGCCCAACTCCTCGAGCTTCACCGCCATGCGCAACTTCTCGTCGAGATCCATGGAACATCCCGGCGATTGCTCGCCGTCGCGCAACGTCGTGTCGAAGATGCTGATTCTATTTTGCGGCATTGGGTTTTCCTCCTGTAGGAAAAACGAAGCCCGAATGCTAAAGTGAGTGCGGGTAGAAGTCAAAGTTATTATCTTTATAGAAACATAACTACGTGTGATACGATAACGCATCCTTGCGGCTTTGATAATCACACCTTCGGAGGACCAGTGGACGTCAACCAGCTCGAGGTACTTATCGCGGTGGCCCGCGAGCAGAGTTTTTCGCGCGCTGCGCAGTCGTTACACCGGACACAGCCCGCCGTTAGCCAGGCCATTCGCCGTCTCGAAGCAGAGCTCGGCGAGGCATTGTTCGACCGCTCGTCGAAGGACGGTACGCTGACTGCCGCGGGCCGCGTGCTCTTCGATTTCGCGGAGCAGATGCTGAACCTGCGGCAGGGCGCTCATCGCGCGATTCGTGAACTGAAAGATCTGCAACACGGAAAACTCGCGCTCAGCGCGAATGAATACACGGTGATGTACCTGTTGCCGGTGTTGGCGGTGTTTCGCGCACGGCATCCGCACATCAAGGTGGAAGTGAAGCGAAGTCTGGCCAGCCGGATTGCTTCGGAGGTGTTGGGCCGCGGCGTCGAGATCGGCGTCGTCTCTTTCAAGCCGGCGGACCAGGCGATTGCTTCGGTGCCCGCGATGAGCGATGACTTGGCATTGATTGTCGCGCCCTCGCATCCGCTCGCGGGGAAGCAGACGGTTTCGGTGCGTGAGTTGGGCGCCGAAGCGTTTATCGCGCACAACGTGCCGTCGCCGTATCGCGAACGGGTGGTTAAGACGTTCGAGAAGTACAAGACGCCGCTCAACATCTCGATGGAGATGCCGACCCTGGAATCGATCAAGCGGCTGGTGGAGCAGGAGATGGGCGTTGCGCTGGTGCCGCGTTTGAGCGCGCACATCGAGATCGAGCGCGGACAACTGGCGGCGCTTACAGTGAAAGAGATGCGACTCGAGCGGAAGCTTCAGTTGATCTACCGCAAAGGCGCGACCTTGTCGCATGCGGCGAAAGCGTTTCTGCGAGTAGCTAAGGCGTCTTAACGACCCGGCACGTCCGAGATCCGCTTCGCATACTGATCAAACAGTCCAAGGTAATAGAGCCGCGTCAGATCTTTTTCGAGCGCAGTGTCATGCTTGATGTGCGCTCGAATCTCACGAAATATCTTTTCTTTAAGCCAATACCCGTTGTGATAACGCTCGCCGATTGACGATGCGTTCGCGAGCTTATCGATCTCGGGCGTCGTCAATCCGCGCCGCCAGGCCGCACGATAGATTGTCAGCGCCTCCTGAAATGATTGGTTCGCGATCGTCGTGAAAAGCGCGTTCAGTCCCTTCCAACCTTGCTTGTGAGTGTCGACCAGCGGAACGACGTCCGGATGTGGTGTCGTCGATGTGCGATAGTCGAGCAGCGAGACGCGCAAGTCGATCGTGCGATCGCCGTCGTAGTCGTATTCGATCGTGTCGAGAAAGCCGTTCTTGTCCGTGTCGGTGTATTTCACGACTTCTTCAACTTTCGTCGCGAGCGGCTTTGGCGATGGTGTCTTGTTGCCGCCATGAAACTCGGCGTTCTTATCGACGGTCCACGCGCCCCACTCCGCGCCCGCGAGATGTAGTTTCCGATCAAACACGCCGACGTAGAGTTTTCCGCCGCCGGAATTGTCTTCGTCAAACTCGCCGCGGTCGCCGAGCGAGTCGGCTTGCGGGTGGCCGTTGATGCCCGGACGCTGATCAGGCGCGACCATGTCCAACTCGGCGTAGTTGCTGCGCCGCCACCGCTTGGTGGAATACAGATCGATCTCCTTCGGTCCGCCGAAGCCGTGCATCGGATAGTACATCTCGACCCGCTCCCAGCGATGATCGTCGTCGTCTTCGTCGAACACGAAGTAGACGGTCTTCCAGCCGGCGGTGAAGAAAGCGTCGTAGCTCTTGTCGTGCGGCATGTAGATCAACTCGTCGATCTTCCGCCAGTTATTCGATTCGAAGCAGCCGTCGAACTTCGGATTGCCTTTGAGGGCCGGATACTTATGGACCATCGTGCGATACGGAATGCCGGGCCCGCCCACGCCGCGCAGCGACATGTCGTAGTCGGTCTCGTTTCCCTTGGTCGAGTCGTTGTCGAGGTCGAACGTGACGAATGCTTCGCTGAGAACGCCCGTGAGGTTCGTCATACCCTGCTTGTCCAACGCGGGAACGGGATCGAGCCAGCGCATGGCCATCTCGCTCGCGCCGTCGTTGTCGAAGTCGAAGAACGCGAACGGGTTTTCCCAGTTGAGGCGCGGGTCGGGGAGCGACTGCGGCGGACGATGCACTTTGAGAAAGATTGAGTTGCCGTTGTAGTCCGGGAGCCAATCGGTTTTGTCGGTGTAACCCCAGTTATCGTTGCCGAAGTCGTACTTTTGCCAGTCGAGCCAGCCGAGCACGCCGTCTTTCTCGACGTCGATGAAGACCATCCAGTGCGACTCGCCCGCGTCCCACTTGCCGTTGGACCATTCGCGGCCCTGTGTGACGAAGGCTTGCAGATCGGCGCGGCCATCGCCGTCGTTGTCGGCCCACTTGATGCTGATGTCGAGCGCACTGTCGTAGATGCCGTCGCCGTTCTTGTCGATCTGCATCACGTCGGCGACCTGATCGCCGCGGGTGTCGGTTGGCAGCAGGTCGCCGTTCTCGTCGAGCCAGCGCACGCGCTTCCCGTTCCACCATCGCTCGAGAATATCGGGCTTGCCGTCGCCGTTGATGTCGACGCGGACGATTTCGTCTGTGGGCGTGGCGGACTTGAGCGCGGTCCTACGCAGGTCCGTTTGCGCGACGATCGCGAGTGCAGTTGTGAAGAGGAAAAGAAGGATTGGCATCAGTCTCATCCGTGCCTGTATAACACAGAACACGGATGACACTGATAAAAACTAGAGAGCGAATGTCCCGTAGAAGGCGCTGTTCTCGCCTGAACGGCTCCACGGATCGCCTACCTTGTGACCGGAGTACGAAGCCTGCGAGGTGTAGCCGACTTTTCGTTTCTCGAGGCCGACAAGCGGCGTGTACCAGACGAGGTTCGGCATCTTGCAGCAAAGATCGTTGGGCATCGCTTCGACATTGATCGTAGCGTCGTCGGCTTTCACCGCATATTCGCGGCCTTTGTGCTCGAAGCTGATGGGCGCGTGACGCACCTCGACGATCTTGCCGAGTGACGCGGCGTATCTTTCTTTCAACGCGCTCAGCATTGCTTCTGACTGCGTGCTGGAAGCCGCGGAGTCGATGATGACTTCCGACTGGCGCGCGGCGTTTTGTTCGGAGAGATTGGCGTTAGAGTTGACGATCGCGACGGCTCGGACGCCCCTGAGATCCACGCCCTGCCATTTTCCGGAGGTAACGTTCCACGCCATCATCGCGTCGCGTCCGGTGGTGACGACCTCGCCGTTGTAGTGGCACGCGCCGGCGAACACACTTGCCGTACGCACCTCGACGTAGTCGCCGCGCACGCTCACGTTTTCAGCTTGTGAACTGAAGACCAGCGCGCTCACCGCCATCACCATTGCCAACGCCGCGAATAACCCTTTACGCATTTTCACTACCTCCGTCAGATTAAAGACAACACGGATTATACCGCCTTGACGGCAGAACTGTAACAGGAGCGGCCGGGGCCGCAACGATTCGGCTCGACGCGGCGGTTGTCAGGCCCGATGACCTCCTGAGTCTCGCAACACCAGACGTGGGTCGCGGCGTCGAGATACTCGTCGGCGCTCGTCGCCAGCCGGTCGAGCATGAAAAACTTCTTCGAACGTAACGAGCCGCAAAAAGGCGACTGGAACGGCGCGTTTGCGGAAGTTGTTTCGTCAGCCATGATGATCCTCCCAATAATCAAACACCAGCGGCGTCGATCAAACGCCTCCGGCTTTCGCCAGCGCGCGGCGCACCAGCGTTTGCGCCAACGGCACTTTGTACGCGTTCTTCTCGAGCGGCTTTGCTTCCGCGAGCGCGAGTTTGCCGGCTTCGGCGAGCACGTTGGGTGTCAACGTTTTGCCGGTTAGATAGTTCTCGGCGGCCGGGACGCGCCACGGAATCGGAGCGACTCCGCCGAGCACGATCCGCGACGCCCGCACCGTTTTGTTCGGCGCGAGTTGGACCGCCGCCGCGACTGACGCCAGCGCGAAGTCGAGCGACTCACGCTCCTTGAATTTCAAGTACGTCGAACGTGCCGCAAGGGGCGAAGCAGGAACATTGATCTCGGTGATGATCTCGTCATTCTCCAGAACGTTCTCGCGCCGGATGTTGCCGGCCGACGGCAGCGTGAAAAACTTATCGAGCGGAATGACGCGCTTGCCCTTAGCACCCACAACACTCACACGCGCGCCCAGCGCCAACAGCATCGGCGCCAGATCGGAAGGATGGACGATATACGATGGGCCGCCTGCGATGATGGCGTTGTATTTGTTCTCGCCCGACGCGGCGTAACACTCCGAGCCGCCCTTCTTCAAACAGATCACTTCTTCGAGCCGAAAGTACCAGCAGCGCGGGCGTTGACAGAGGTTGCCGCCGACGGTGCCGAGATTCCGAATCTGCGGCGTCGCGATGGAGTGCGCTGCTTCCGCGAGGCCGGGGAAGCTCTTGCGTACGCCCGGATGTTCTTCGAGCTCGGTCAACGTCACGAGCGCGCCGATGTTCAGCCCGCGTGCGTTGAGCGTGATGCTGTTGAGGCCGCGGATGCCCTTGAGATTGACGATACGCGTCGGGCGCGACGTGTAGTCTTTCATCGTGGTCAGCAGATCCTGACCGCCGGCGAGCGGCCGCGGCGCTTCGTCGATGTCGGTCGACGGCGTGGGGACACTCAACAGCTTGACCGCTTCGTTAATGGTTTTCGGATTGGTCCATTCAAACGATTTCATCTCTTATGCCCTCGATGTGGAGCCGTTCATTAAAGCCATCAGGATCTTGTCCGGTGTGATGGGGAGCTCGCGCACGCGCACGCCGCACGCGTTGAAGACGGCATTGGCGAGCGCGCCCACGGACGGGATGTTGCAGCCTTCCGCGATTCCGATCACCGCTTCGCGTTTATCGTCGTCGTCGATGATGGGAACCATCTCGGGCATCTCGAGAGTTCCCGGCAGCTTGTAATCGCCGAAACCGGGATTAAGCTGCATGCCCAACTGCGCGTCCATCACGCGGCCTTCGTACAAAGCCATTCCCAGCGACTGAATCATGCCGCCGTTGATCTGGCTTTCGAACGTGAGCCGGTTCAACGGCAATCCGCCATCCTGAACGTGGACCATCTTGATCGGCTTGATAAGACCGGTCTCGACGTCGACCTCCACTTCGGCAAAACAAACACCGTGAACGCCGCGCGTTTGTAGATCCGATCGCCACTCGCCATGACCCGTGACACCGGCGGCCGGCAGTGAAGCGCATGCCTCCTGCCATGAGAGCGACTTGCCGTTCGCGCTCACTTTGCGATCCGCAAAGACGATCGCTTCCGGTTTCGGGTTACCAAGCAGCGGCGCGACTCGTTCAGCGAGCAACAGCCGCGTCTTGATTGCCGCGTCTTTTACCGACGGCGAGAGCGAGGGCGCGGTCGTGGATCCACCCGACGGGTTGGCGCCGCCGAGTTTTGAATTTCCGATCCGCTCCATTACGTCTTTGATCCCGAGCCCGAATTCTTCGGCGACGATCGCGCGCGTGTAAGTGCGAGTACCCGTGCCGAGGTCCTGCGTGCCGACCGCGACCAAAACCGATCCGTCGCGCGAGATCGTCACGTCGACTTTGCACTGGTTGTTTCCGCCGCCGCCCCACGTGCCGACTGCGCAGCCCATGCCGCGCTTCAGTGGACCGGGATTACCGCCGGCGACCGGATTTCGGCGCGACCATCCGATCTCCCTGGCGCCGCGGTCCAACTGCCGGTGATAAACCTGATCGCGCAAGTTCTTCTTACGAAACTCGACCGGGTCCATCCTGATCTTGTATGCGAGCTCGTCTACCAGCGACTCGGCCGCGAAAGATGCCTGCGGATGTCCGGGCGCGCGCATCGCGATCGCGGAGTCTTCGTTCGTGTGCAGGGCGAAGATCTCGCGGTACGAGTCGCCCATGGAGTAGATGTACGGTTGACCGGCTTGCGAGCCCTGGCCCACGCCGCCGAGACGGTATTGCCGCGCCTGAAGCGCGACGATCGTGCCGTCCTTTTTCACGCCGGCTTTTAGCTTCTGCCACGCCGCGGAACGATTACCGGCCATGACAAACTCGTCGTAACGCGTGAGCATCATCTTCACCGGCGCTTTCGTCTGCTTTGAAAGACGGCAGGCGAGCATGCCTTCAACGCCGATGCCGAACTTCGAACCGAAGCCGCCGCCCATGTGCTCGACGCTCGACGTTACGTCGCTCTGTTGCAGACCGAGCTCCTTCGCGGCGTCGCCGGGAATCGTGAACGTGCCCTGCGTGGACGCGTAGATCGTCGCGGAGTTGCCGCCGCGATAGTCGACAACCATGCCGTGCGTCTCAAGACACGCGTGATGAACGCGCGGAGAGGTGTATTCGGCCTCGACGATCTCGTCGGCGGTCGCGAAGGCTGCTTCAACCTTCTTCAGATCGCCGTTCTTTGCCTTCTCCTGAAGGTTGTTCTCTTCAGCGACGACTTTCGGTGCATCGGGTTTGATCGCCTCTTGCGCGTGGACCACGTGCGGCAGAACTTCGTAGGTGACTTTGATCGCCCGCAAAGCGTCGCCGGCGATCTCGGGCGTCGTCGCGGCGACGGCGGCAACAGGCGCGCCGGCGAAACGCAGTTCAGTCAACGGCGCCGGAATGATCGCTTTCACACCGGGAATCTTCGACGCTGCTTCGGTGTCGAGCCTGGTGACGCGCGCGTGGCCGTGCGGGCAGCGAAGGATCCGCCCGTGCAGCATTCCGGGCAGGCGCTTGTCGTAGGTGTAAATCGCCGCGCCCGCGGCTTTCAACGGACCGTCGACGCGCGTAATCCGCTTGTTGAGCAGTTTGTGCTTGTCGTTCGGTCCCCAGCCTGGTCCGGAATCTTCGTCGACTTCAATCTCGACCATCTGCTCGACGCCATTGACGACGCGCGGCACGCGGATCTTCTTTTTCGGTTTTGGTGATGGCGATGGTTGCGCTTGTTGTGGCATTGGCTTGTTCCTTTTACGCCTGTTACGCCTGCGATCCCTTGGCGGCAGCGAGGGCAGCTTCAAAAACGCGTGGATAGGTGCCGCACCGGCAGAAGTTTCCCTTACACGCTTCGCGCACTTCGGCGAGCGACGGGTTCGGGTTCTTCTTCAAGTAAGCCGAGATGGTCGTAACGAATCCCGGCGTGCAGAAGCCGCACATCAATGCGTCGTGTTCGACAAAGGCGGCTTGCACGGCGTTCGGGTTTTCCGGAGTTCCCAGGCCTTCGACCGTGGTGATCTTCTTGTTCGTGGCGTCGACGGCGAGTACGAGGCATGAGTAAGCAGGCTTGCCGTCGAGCAGGACGGTACACGCTCCACACGTTCCCATATCGCAAACGAGCTTCGGTCCGGTGACGGCGGGCTCGAGATGATCGCGTAGCGCGTTCAGCAAGGTGGTGCGCGGCTCGACCTGCACTGGTCGCGGCTGGCCGTTTATGTTGAGGACAACTTTGACGTCGCCCGATGCGGCGTCAGGCGTCGTTTGCGGTTCTTCAGCCTCCGCCTCCGTCCATAAATGGTCAGCAATCGCGGTACCGGCGCCGGCAATGCCGACGCCTTTGAGAAACTTGCGTCTGCTCGCATCGTGTTTCTTCATCACTCATCTCCAGTTGAGAACATGGACGAAAGAATGGTAAAACCATTCGCGCCTGCTCATCTTAGCTTTTGAAATCAATTCTGAATGTGTGGTCGCCATAAAGTAGCACATGGAAACACGGATTAAAACTATCGCCCTGCTGGTCGTGCTGAATTCGTTTTGCGTGCTCGCAAATGGCAAGACTGATTGGTCACGCGGGATGGTCGAGTCGACAATGAAGCGTTACCCGACCGCGAAAGATCTCGGTTCCTGGGGTTACGCCAGATCGCTTTACCTCTACGGCCAATATCTCGTCTACAAACGCACCCACGATCCTCGCTATCTCAAATACATCAAAGACTGGGTCGACTATCACGTCGATGCCGAAGGCGTCGTCAGAAGCGCGAACGCGCAGGGACAGGTGCGAGAGATCACCTTCGAGAACCTCGACAGCATGCTCCCCGGCAATCTGCTGTTAATCCTCTACACAGAAACAAAAGAGCCGAAGTACAAACTCGCCGCCGATCGCATTCGACAACGCTTCAACACCTATCCGCGCACGAACGAGGGCGGCTTCTGGCACGCGAACACGAAGAGCCGTGAAAGGCAGTTGTGGGGTGATGGTGTGTTCATGTCGATGCCGTTCTTAGTCAGGTATGGAAATCTGTTCGCAGACAGCAATTATGCGGCTGACGAGGCCACAAAACAGCTTTTGATCTACGCGAATCACCTCAACGATCCGAAGACCGGACTGATGTTTCATGCCTACGACGAAAGCGGCCAAACACCGTGGTCAAACAGGGAAACCAGGACCTCGCCCGAGATCTGGTGCCGCGCGATGGGCTGGTTCGGCATGACGCTGATCGAAGTGCTGGAACTGCTGCCCGCGAACCATCCGCGCCGGCCGCAGTTGATCGCTCAGCTCAACCAGCTCGTCAAAGCCTGGTCCAACTACCAGGACAAGAAAACCGGGCTCTGGTATCAGATCGTCGACAAAGGAGACGACCCGAATAACTGGCTCGAAACGTCCAGCTCGAGCATGTACACGTACGTCACGGCAATGGCGATCGATCGCGGTTACGTGAAGAAGAGTTATCGTAACGTCGTCAAGCGTGGTTATGCGGGCGTGCTCAGCAAGTTGTCGCTCGATCAGAACGGTGATACGAACATCGTCGACATCTGCGAAGGCACGAACGTCGGCGATCTCGCCTACTATTTCGGGCGCAAGCGAAACACCAACGACTTCCACGGGCTGGGCGCATTTCTGATTATGAACGAGAGGTTCATGAAACACGGATTGCCAAAAATCCCTTGACCGGTTTCCAGATTGGTATTATAAGTTTCGCGCTCGCGCAGAATTGTTATGACCAATTCCAGGGTTTCGCGGTTGAAGATCGTTCCGCCAGTCCGTTCGGGGCAGACCACCGATCCGGTCGTGGCCCGTGTTTACGAACTGATCAAACGCGAGGAGTTGAAACCGGGTGACCGGCTGCCTCCGGAGCGCGAACTGTCGAAACAGCTCGGAATCAGTCGCCCGTCGCTGCGCGCCGGTTTGAGTTCTTTGATCTCGATAGGTGTGCTGCAATCGCGGCAAGGCGCAGGCACGTTTCTGGTCGACGGGCCGCCGGCGCTCGACAGCGAACCACTGCGGCTTCTGGCCCAACTACACGGTTTCAGCTTCGAACACATGTTCGAGACGAGATTGATACTGGAGGTCGGGGCGGCGGGACTGGCGGCGGAACGCGCGACCGGCGAGCAGATGGCGACGATGGCTGAAGAGATCGCCGAGATGTTTGCCGCGCTCGGGGAGCCGCAGCAGTTTCTGTTGCACGACGTGGCGTTTCACCGGGCAGTCGCGGCAGCGTCGGGCAATCCGACTCTGGCGACCCTGGTCGACATGGTCTCGGCGATCCTGTACGAGCGGCGCCGCGACACGATTGGCCGCGCACATGATTTCAACGAAGCCGTCGAGCTGCACCGTAAGGTTTATCGCGCGATTCGATCGCGCAAACCCGACGAAGCCCGCGAGGCGATGCGCGATCACATCATGCGGGCACAACGGGCGTTTGCTCTGGAAGAAAAACAGCAAACGGGCCGCGAACAGGATAGAGCTTAACTAACTTACCGAAGCAATCTGAAAACAAGAGGAGTAGTACGCGTGTCGTTTTATTCAAATTGTCCCAAGTAAAGACAATTTCCCGAAGGAGGAGTTTTCCATGTTCTGCCCACTGCGTCTTCGCTCAGCCATCCTCGTGGTTGCTGCTGTCTCGCTGCTCGCCTTTGCCGTCACGGCGACCGCCCAAACCATTACCGGCTCCATCTCCGGCGCCGTCACGGACGCGAACGGCGGCATGGTACCGTCGGCAACCGTAACGCTCGTCAGCGAGAAAACGGGTCAATCACGAACAGCGGCCACCAACGGCGAGGGCCGCTTTAATTTTGCCGCTCTCCAGCCCGGTTCGTACTCGCTCAAGATCGAGCAGCAGGGATTCCAGGCCTTCGAACAACGAAACATCATCCTGAGCGCGAATGAAAATCTTGCGCTCGGCGATCTCAAGCTCCAGCCCGGTCAGGTCACTGAAACCGTGAGCATCATGAGCGAAGGCGCGATCGTCGAACGCGAAAGCAGCGACTTGACCGCGCGCCTCACGGCCGATCAGATCAACCTGATCGCCACCAAGGGCCGCGACGTCACTTCGCTGTTGCGGCTGCTTCCGGGCACGTCGAACAACGACGATATCGAAGGCGCGGGCGACGGTTTCGGCACCGACTTGCCGAACATCTCGGGCCAACGCGGGCGCTCCACAGTTCCCACCATCGACGGACTCTTCGCAGGCGAACCCAGCGGCTCAAACAAACTGAGCATGACGATCAACCAGGATGCGGTCGCCGAGGTAAAGGTGCTGCGCAACAACTACGGCGCGGAGTATGGAAACAACGGCGGCGCGATCATCAACATCGTTTCCAAAGGCGGCGGCAAGGACTACAACGGCAGCGTCTATTATTTCCTGCGCAATGAAGTGCTCAACGCGACGCCGTTTTTCAACAACAAAGCGGGACTCAAGAAACCGCTCTATCGCCACCTTTATCCCGGCGGCAACTTCAGCGGTCCAATGCCGTTGCCGAGATTCGGCGAGGGTGGAAAGTTCTGGTTGAAAGACAAAGCGTTCTTCTTCTTCGCCTACGAGAAGCCGCACCAGATCACGCCGCAGGATCCTCGCTTCGTCACCGTGCCGACGGCGCTGGAGCGCAGCGGCGACTTCTCGCAGTCGATCAACTCGTCAAACGCGAAAGTTTTTATTAAAGATCCATTACTGCCGGGTAACTGCACTGCCGCGGACACGAGCGGTTGCTTCCGCGATCCGTCGCGCGCGACGTCGGCGAATCCGCTGGGCCTGAACATCGTTCCCACATCGCGTTTTAACCAGAGTGGAGTTGCGCTGCTCAACTACTTCCCATTGCCGAACACGTTCGGCGGCTCAGGCGGCTCGGCATTCAACTACGTCACCCAAAGCCCGGTGGACGTGCCGAAGCGCAGCATGGTCATTCGTTTCGACGTCAGGCCGACTAACAACGACACCATCTATTGGAAAGGCCAGTGGTGGACTTCCGACAACCTCGGCACCGGCACGTCAGGCTGGCCCGGAAACGACAACAATCGTTGGGGCATCAACTCGCATTACCTTTACAAAGACAACGGCTGGACCGCTAACTGGGTGCGAGTCATCAACGCCAACGTCGTCAACGAATTCACGTTCGGCATGCGGCACGACTCAGAAGGCTTCATTCCAGGTGACGGCGAAATCGAGCGCCTCCAGCGTAGTGCTTTGGACTACACGGCGCCGCAATTGTTTCCACAGAACAATCACCTCGGCACGATTCCGCGCGTGACGAACTGGGGTGGTGTTCGTGGTCCGACGGACGGCGTTGCGAATATCAACTGGCTCGATCGCTGGGGTGAGATCGGCAACGATTACGTCAAGCCGTCGTTTGCAGACAATCTCTCGATCACGCACGGCGATCACAGTCTGAAGTTTGGCGTCTATTACGAACGATTGTTGAACGGCGAAGCGCCGGGCGGCCAATGGTCCGGCGTGTTCAACTTCGCCGGCAACGACAGCAACTTCACCGCGGCGCTCGGCAACACGGGTTACGCTTATGCGAACGCGTTGATTGGCAACTTCCGAAACTACCAGGAATCGACCGCGCGGCCGTTTACTAACCTGCGGCTGACGCAGGTCCAATGGTATGCGGCGGACCAGTGGAAGATGAGCCGCAAAGTGACGATCAATTACGGTGTTCGTTTCGGCTACCATTCGCCGTTCGAACAGGTCGACGGACAAGGTTCGAACTTTGTCCCCGAACTATTTAATCGCGCGCAGGCTGTGGCCCTGTACGAGAGCGCGTGCGCGGTCTCGTTTACTCCACCAGCTACTTGTCCGGCGGCCTCGCGTCGCGCGAAGAACCCGATCACCGGCGAACTGATTCCCCTGGTCGGTGCGAACGCTGGTCTGGTCGGCGCGATCGTGCCCGGCAGCGGCAATCCGAACAACGGGCTCGTACTGGGGATCGATCCGAACACGGTCCGCGGTTACAGAAAGACGAGGCCGATCGATATCGAACCGCGTCTCGGTTTTGCTTGGGACCTGTTTGGGACCGGCAAGTCGGTAATTCGTTTTCACGGCGGTATGTATCACGCACCGCGTGTCGGCGGTGGCACGACGGGCGGCAATCTCGTCAACAACCAACCGGCAAACCGCGCGTTCAGCATCGACTTCGGCAACATCAACAACCTCGCGGCTTTGACAGGGACCGCGATCACCAGGCCATCAACCATCAACGCCGTAGAACAGGACTCGCACACTCCTTCAATTTATAACTTCACCCTTGGCGTGCAGCAGGATATCGGCTTCGAAACGGTGATGGAGATCAGTTACGTTGGATCATTCGCGCGCCACCTGGGCCAGAGGCTCAACATCAACGGCGTTCCCGATGGCGCTCGCCTCGGCACGAACAACATCGACCCGGTCACAGGACAGCGTTTCGGTAACGACTTCCTCCGTCCGTATCGCGGCTACGCGGACATCAATGTGGTCGCCTGGGGCGGCACTTCAAACTACAACTCGCTGCAAATGCAGATCACGCGCCGCTACACGCAAGGTTTTCAATACGGCGTCGCCTACACTTATTCGAAGTCGTTTGACTATGCCAACGACGACTCGTCGGATATCTTCTTTCCTCGTCCTTACAAGGACTTCAACTACGCGCCGTCAGACTTCGACCAAACGCACATCCTGACGTTCAACTATATCTACGACGTTCCGGGCCTGGGCCGAAAACTGGATAACCGTTTCGTCAAGGCCATCTTCGATAACTGGCAGCTTTCCGGCACGACGTCCTACGCCAGTGGCAAGCCGAAGAACATTTCCGTGACTTACAACGGCGGCGTCACCGACATCACCGGCGGGCAAGTGAACGCGCGGCCGAACGTGATTTGCGATCCGATGCGCGACGTCAGCGGAGCTGATCCGACCGGAACGCCGTACGTGGTCAACGTTAACTGTTTCGCCAGACCGACGCGCCTCGGAGACATCGGCAATTCGCCGCGTAACTCTCTGCGCATGCCGTCGATCTTCAACAATGACGTGGCGCTTTTCAAGAACATTTCCTTCGGCGAGTCACGCGCGTTGCAGTTGCGTTGGGAGGTTTACAACGTTTTCAATCACACGAACTTTAGAGACATCGATGCCGGTCTGGTGTTCGACGTCAACGGCAAGCAGACCAACACACGCTTCGGAGCGCCCATCCTGGCGCGCACGCCGCGGGTGATGCAGGTGGCGATCAAGTTCAATTTCTAAGCGAGGATTTGGCGGGGACTGATGATCCGTGTTATCTGCGTTGTAATTGCAACCGCGATTGCGGTCTCCGCTCAATTCACGATCGTCAACAAGCAAGTTACGCCACCGAGCGGCGACAAGCACGACTACCTGAGCCAGGCGCCTTACTGGTGGCCGGATCCTAAAAGCCCAAACGGTCTGCCCTACATTCGCCGCGACGGCGAGCGCAACCCCGAGATCGACAAGATCACTGACCATCGCGTGATGGAGCAGATGGAAGATGCGGTCGAGACCCTCGCGCTTGCTTACGGGAAAACGAAAAAAGAACAGTATGCGGCGAAAGCGACGGAGTTATTGCGCGTTTTCTTCCTCAAACCGGAAACGCGGATGAATCCAAATTTGGAGTTTGCGCAGGGAATACCCGGAATCAATACAGGTCGCGGCATCGGATTGATCGAGACTCGGGGGTTGACGCGCGTCGTGGACGCGATCGGACTGCTCGCCGGCTCAAAATCATGGACCACAAACGATCAGCGTGGTTTGCGAGAGTGGTTTTCCAGGTTTCTTACCTGGATGCAGGAGAGCAAGAACGGCCGCGACGAAGCCGCGGCGAAGAACAATCACGGCACTTTTTATGACGTGCAGGTTGTTTCGTTCGCGTTGTTCCTCGGCCGGAAGGACCTGGCGAAGCGCGTCCTGCTTGATGCTCGCAGCAAACGAATCGCCTCGCAAATCGAACCCGACGGCCGTCAGCCGCTCGAGCTTGAACGCACGCGCGCGTGGAGTTACAGCGTCTTCAATCTTGAAGGTTTGATGTCACTGGCGCGTCTCGGCGAGAACGCCGGCGTGGATCTTTGGCACTATCGCACTCCGGATGGTCGTAGTATTCGCACGGCGCTCGATTTCCTGGTCCCCTTTGCCCGCGGCGAGAAGAAATGGCCTTATCAACAACTCGGCGAATGGCAGCCACAGATCCTGTTTCCATTGATCGACCGCGCCGCGCGGCACTACAAATCTTTTAAAATTAGTAGCCCGGATGGAAAAGTAAGTTTTGAATTGATCGGCCTGAAATATCGAGTCACTTTCAACGGCGCTCCAGTGATTGAGCCGTCCACCATTGGAATCTTCACCCGCGACGATAGCGAGTTAACGAAGTCGCGAGCAATCCGGCTTGCAAAGTCGTACACGATAAAAGAGACGTTCCTGACTCGTGGTGTTCATTCGATGGGCCGCAATCATTGCAACGTCTCTGAATTCTCAATTGTGGCTGATGAAAGTTATACGCTCGAGGTCCGCGCTTTCAACAATGGAATTGCCTTCCGCTATATCGTTGCGGCAGACGCTCAGCCGCGAATTCCTCGCGAACAGACGTCTTTCAAAGTTCCTTCCGGCAGCTCTGTTTGGTTTCACGACTTTCAAGGCCATTACGAGGGCGTCCACGCGCGAAAAGAGATCTCGGAAGTAAAAGCCGGCGAGTGGGCGGCGCCGCCGATGACGATCAAACTTCCAGATGGAACCGGTTACGCCTCGATAACTGAAGCGGCCTTGATCAACTACCCCGGCATGGGGCTGCGCGCGAACGGCGACGGCGAATTCAAGCTGGTGCTCGGACACGAATTGCCAGTCAGTTATCCGTTCGAGCTGCGCTACAAAAGCGACATCGAGCGTCTATCGCAGCCGGCGCTGATCACCGGCGAAATTAAGTCGCCGTGGCGTGTGATCATGATCGGCGCGGATCTGAATTCGCTCGTCAATTCCGACCTCGTCGAAGCGGTTTCTCCCGGGCCTGACAAAAAGCTGTTCCCGCAAGGCTCGGCGACTGAATGGATCAAGCCAGGTCGCGCGGTCTGGAAGTATCTTGACGGCGGACAGAACACGCTGGATGGCATGAAGGAGTTTTCTCGTCTCGCCGGTGAGCTGGGTTTTGAATACAACGTTGTCGAGGGCTTTTGGCAGCGTTGGCCCGAGAGCCAGATGCGCGAGCTGGTTGATTATGCGAGGCAATACAAGGTCGGCATCTGGTTTTGGAAACACAGCCGGGACCTGCGAACACCGGATGCTCGCCGTCAATTCTTCGAGCTGTGTAACCGTGTAGGCGTCGTAGGCGCGAAGATCGATTTTTTCGATCATGAGGCGAAGGAGATCATCGATCTGTACCAGGCGCTGTTACGCGACTCCGCGGAATACAAGATCATGGTTGAGTTTCACGGCGCGAATAAACCCGCCGGCGAGTCGCGCACCTGGCCCAACGAAATGACGCGCGAGGCGATTCGGGGCATGGAAGCGAGCCGCATGACGGAACGATCGCGACACAACACGACCTTACCGTTCACGCGCATGCTCGCTGGACATGCCGACTACACGGCGATGCACTTCGGCGAGCGCCGCCGCGAGACGTCCTGGGCGCATCAGATTGCAAGCGCCGCCATCCTGACGTCTCCGCTGCTGATCTTCGGCGCGCATCCGCGAAGCATTTTCGATAATCCGGCAAGGGAGTTGATCAGAAAGATTCCCAGCACGTGGGACGAGACGATTGTGTTACCGCAGTCTGAGATCGGCGAGCTCGCGGCTTTTGCGAGGCGACGCGGGAACGTGTGGTTTCTCGCGATCATGAATGGCCCAACAGCGCGCAGGATCAGCGTGCCGCTCACGTTTCTTCCTCACGGCGCGAGCGTGGCAATGATCGTAAGAGACGATTTGACGGAATCGGCGAACGTAAAAATTGAACACGCGAACGTGAATCCAAACAGTTCTCTGGAAATCGATTTGCGTGCTGGTGGTGGTTTCGTCGCGCGGTTTGGGCCACAAAAAGGCACAAAGGATACAAAGTGAGTCGCATTCTTTTTGCTCTCGTTTTGTTGGCGCAGGCGATCGCAGCGCAGACGATCGCTGCGCAGACGGTCGCAGCGCAGACCTGGCCGCGTCCGATTCCCGGGCGCGTGCGCGACGGCGGCAACAAAGATCTGATGGTGATGACGCTCGGCGCCGTCAATCCGTCCATCGCGGATGGCACGTTCGATCCCGCCAACGACGAGATGCGTCTCCGCGATGGGACGGTGTTGAAGAACTACTTTCGCGACACGCTCAAGATCAAGTACTTCCATCCAATCGACAAGACCCGGTTCCCTTTGCCGCCGTCAGGTTGGTGTTCGTGGTACTTCTTCTATCAGGAGATCGACGAGAACGAGATCAAGCTCACCGCGAAGTGGATCGCCGAGAACCTGAAAGACTACGGGGTTCAGTACGTACAGATCGACGACGGCTGGCAGGGAACCGGACACGGCCTCGGCGAGAACCGCGACTGGTCCACCATCAACAATCGTTTTCCGGGCGGCATGGACAGGCTCGCTCGTTACATCAAGTCGCTGGGATTGAAACCCGGCATCTGGCTCGCGCCGCACGGGCAGAGCAACGCGAATGTCGTCAAAAACCATCCCGGCGTTTTCCTGATGAAGAAAGACGGAACGTCCGCGTCGAGCACGTGGGAAGGGACGTTTCTCGTCGATCCGTCAGCGGCGGAAGCGCAGAAGTATCTGAAAGATCTGTTTACGACGCTGTCCGGTTGGGGTTACGAGTATTTCAAGATCGACGGGCAGCCGATCGTGGTGCGCGAGTACCGCAACAAGAAAGACTTCATGAAGTCGCCCGTGATCGATTCGGACGAGCTTTATCGCGACACCCTGGAGAGTATTCGCGAGGCGATCGGACCGGATCGTTACCTGCTCGGCTGCTGGGTGATCCCGCTCGAAGGCGTCGGGCTGATGAACGGCTCGCGTATCGGCGCGGACGTGCTGCCGAACTGGGACGGGTTCAAGTTCGCGATGCGCGCGACGATGCAGTACTACTTTCTGCATAACATTGCGTGGTACGCGGACCCTGACGTTTTCATTGTGCGCCCGCCGCTGGCGATCGAGCAGGCGCGCGCGTGGGCCACGTTACAGGGACTGACCGGCCAGGCTGCGTTGATGAGCGATCGTTTGATGGACTTGTCGCCGGAGCGGCTCGAGCTGGTGAAGCGAGTCTATCCGGCCGTCGACATTCGTCCGCTGGATCTGTTCTCGTCGGATCGCAACAAGAGAATCTGGGATTTAAAAGTCGATCATCTCGGACGCGAGTACGACGTCGTCGGCGTGTTCAACTTCGACGAGAGCAAGTCGACGCCGATGTATGTGAAGTGGACAGACCTCGGCCTGTCGGACGTGCCGGTCCACGTATTTGATTTTTGGAACAAGGAATACCTCGGCGCCTGGGAGAAAGGAATCAGCGTTGAGCTGCCGCCCGCCGGCACGCGCGTGTTGACGCTCGTTCCCGCAACAGACCAGGTCCAGTTGGTTTCGACGAGCCGGCATATAACGCAGGGATGGGTCGATCTTGTATCGCAATCGTTTCATACAAACACGTATTCCGGCCGCAGCAAGGTCGTGAAGAACGATCCGTACGAGCTGCGCTTCGCCTTTCCGCGCGGAAAGTATTACCAGATACAAGGCGCGACGGCGCGCAGCCAGGGCCGAAGCTTGCCGGTGCGGATCATGAACCACCAGGGTTGGGCCGCAGTCGAGATCACGTCGCCGCAAACGACGGAAGTATCGTGGAACGTCGTCTTTGAACCGGCGCGCGCGTATCACTTTCCGGTGCGCGAGCCGCAGCACCTCTGGGCCGAACGCGCAGGTCTCGACGGCGCAAATCTTCGTTGGACCGTGCCTCATCAACCTGCCGCCGGCTATCAAGTTTCGCTGAACGGATCGGTGGTCGGTTTTACGCCGACGCAGGTCTTCGCTTTGCGGGGTCTTGATCCAAACACTTCGTACACCGCGGAAGTCAGAACAGTTTGGCAGGACGGAAAACTCAGCGAGAAAAACGCGCGGCTTTCGTTCACCTTGAAGCAGATCCAGTCGCCTGAGATCTATCTTTCCGATCTCGATCCGGTGCGCCTGACTGCCGGTTGGCGTCAACCCGAACTCAATCGCAACTTCAATAGCGGCGGGCTGATCGCCGGCGGCAGGCAATGGGGAAAAGGCATCGGCATGCCGACCAATTCCGAAATCGAATTTGAGTTGAATGGAACGTACGACAGTTTTACAGCGCAGGTGGGGATTGACGACGAGTTCAACAACAACGATGCGAAGGCGGAGTTTTTCGTTCTCGGCGACGGCAAAGAGCTATGGGCCAGCGACGGAATTAAGAAGTCAGACGGCACGAAGGCCGTAAAAGTGGACGTGAGAAACGTGAAGCGGCTAACGTTGCGAGTCCGGCGTGTTGGCGAGGGCGGACGAATCTACGCCGACTGGCTCGACGCGCGACTGATCCGCTAAATCCGTGTGAAAAATGATCTCTCGACGATCGCTTCTTCAGTTAGCAGTGGTTTCTCCCTTTGCGGCGGCACTGGACTCGCTCCTCGACGGCGTGAAACTCACACGACGTTGGCGCGGGCCGATCTGTGAGTCGCAGCTCACGAACCAAACCACACAGAGCAAACGAATTCCCGAAGTTGTCTTATTCGATTACAAACTGCGCTGGCCGCCGTCAACGCGTCTGTACGGCGAAGGCTTTCAAATGCTTTCGCAAACCGGCGGCACGTTGGGCCAACCTTCTGACCTCGGCAACTACACCGACGTTAAGCACTACAAAATGCCGGCCCCGGAAGGAACGAAAGCGCTGTACGGCATGATGATGCTTTCGCCTTCCCCCGGCGACAACCACCTCTTTGCATTCACATCGTGCCGCCGCTTTGCCGGCCAGTTTTACCTGGACGGCCAATCACTAAAGGTCGTGGTCGATACCGAAGGCCGCGAGCTCCGGCCCGGCGAAACATGGCAGCTCGAATCGTTCATGCAGCAAACGGGCAGTGACCGCGAGCAGTTGCTCGAGAATCTCGCTCAGCAACTCGTCGCCAATCATCCGCCGCTAAAGTTTCAGAAGCCGCCGACCGGCTGGTGTTCGTGGTACTGCTTTGGCCCACGTGTAACCGCGCAGCAAGTGCTCGACAATCTCGACTTCATCGCGAAACACACACCCGGTCTGCGTTACGTCCAGATCGACGACGGCTATCAACCTGCGATGGGCGACTGGCTCGAGACTGGCGCCGCGTTCGGCGGCAATGTGCAGGGTGTGCTGAAACAGATTCGCGACCGCGGCTTCGAACCGGCCATTTGGGTCGCGCCTTTCGTCGCCGAGGAAAAGTCGCACGTTTTTCAGCAGCACCCGGACTGGTTCGTGAAAGACGGCGACGGCAAACCGTTACGCTCCGATCGCGTGACGTTTGGCGGCTGGCGCCGTGGTCCATGGTATGTGCTCGACGGCACGCATCCGGAAGTGCAGCAACACTTCGAAAAGTTCTTTCGGACGATGAAACGCGAATGGGGCTGCACCTATTTCAAACTCGACGCCAACTTCTGGGGCGCAATTCACGGCGGAAACTTTCACGACCCGCGCGCGACACGCATCGAGGCTTATCGACGCGGGATGAAAGCGATTCTTCGCGGAGCGGAAGACAGTTTTATCCTCGGTTGCAACCATCCGATCTGGCCGTCGCTTGGGTTGATCCACGGCTCGCGCAGTTCCAACGACATCAAGCGAACGTGGGAACGCATCAAGACGACTGCGCGACAGAACCTCAGCCGCAACTGGCAGAACGGACGTTTATGGTGGAACGACTCGGATGCCGTCGTGCTCACCGGCGATCTGCCTGACAACGAGTTTCAGTTTCATGCGACGGCGATCTACGCGTCAGGCGGCATGATCCTGTCAGGCGACGATCTGACGAAGATCGGCGAACAGAAGCTGGCGATGCTGCGCAAGTTGCAGCCGCCAACGGGCGTGGCCGCGCGGTTCGAAGACGATTCATTTCGCGTCGGAAGGATCGAGCTTTCGCCGCGTCGTCAGGTTGTTGCGGTAATCAATTGGGAAGACACGGATCAAAACATTTCGGTTCGTCTGGCGCGCCACAGTCGTATTACGGACTTCTGGAGTGACGCGCCCGTCGGGATTTACAAAGATGGATTCACGCTCCCAGCGCGTTCAGCGCGGCTCTTGATCTGTGATAAATAACAGTCATGCAGCCAAACACGTTGCGCAACAAACTCACCGGAGTGATCGCGTTTCCCGTCACGCCGTTCAAAGACAATCTGTCGCTCGATCTGCCCGGGCTGCATAACAACCTCACGAAACTCCTGGAACATCCGATCTCGGCAGTCGTCGCCGCGGGCGGTACGGGCGAGATGTACTCGCTCACACCGGCTGAATACTCACGCGTGATCGAACTAACTACTCACGCGATCGAGGATCGAATACCCGTGATCGCAGGCGTTGGGTTCGGCCAGCGGCTCGCCATCGAGATGGCCCAGGCCGCGGAGAAAGCGGGCGCCGACGGCATTCTCGCGTTTCCACCTTATTACCCGAACGCGGAAGAAGACGGCCTGTTTGAATACTACCGATCGATCGGCGCGGCCACGTCGCTGGGAATGTTGATCTACAGCCGCGACTGGGCCACGTTCACTCCGGAAATGGTCGAGCGCTTGACCGCGATCCCGTCGCTCGTAGGCTGGAAGGACGGCCACGGCGACATCAGACGTTTTCAGGCAATCATGCATCGCGTCGGCGATCGTTTGCAGTGGATTGGTGGCGCGGGCGACGACATGGTCGCCGCGTACTACAGCATCGGAGTGCGCGCGTTCTCGTCGAGCATCGCCACCGTCGCGCCGCGCCTGTCTTTGAAACTCCACGAGCTCGGCGCGGCGGGCGATAGCGAAGCGCTGGCTGAGTTGCTTGACCGTTGTGTCGTGCCGCTCTATGCGATTCGTTCGCGCCGCAAAGGCTATGAAGTGTCGACGATGAAGGCGATGATGGAGATGATCGGGCTGAACGCCGGTCCGGTGCGCCCGCCGCTCGTAAGCGTCACGCCGGAAGAAGAAGATGAGCTCCGCACAATCCTGGCCCAGTGGGAAAAGTTTCTATGAAACTATTCATTCTGCTTTTATCCGTGTTTCTGTTTTTGGATCTCAACAAGAATGGCCGCATGGATATCTACGAAAATCCGAAAGCAGACATCGAAGCCCGCATCGACGATCTGCTGTCGCAGATGACGCTGGAAGAGAAGACCTGCCAGACCGCTACGCTATACGGCTTCAAACGCGTACTCCAGGACGAACTACCCACCGCGAACTGGAAAAACGAGATCTGGAAAGACGGGATCGCCAACATCGACGAACACCTCAACGGCTGGGCGCAGGGCTCAAAAAGCATCTACGCCACTGACATCGAGAAGCACGTCTGGGCCATGAACGAGGTTCAGCGCTTCTTTATCGAACAAACGCGACTCGGCATTCCCGTCGATTTCACGAACGAGGGTTTACGTGGTATCGCTTCGCCGATCGCCACGAGTTTTCCGTCGCAATTGGGATTGGGCCACACGTGGGACACGGAGCTGGTGCGCGAAGTCGGGCGCATCACGGCGCGCGAGGCGCGTGCGCTCGGTTACACCAACGTCTACGCTCCGACGCTCGACGTCGCGCGTGACCAGCGTTGGGGCAGAACGGAAGACACGTACGGCGAGGACCCGTTTCTTGTTTCGCGTCTAGGCGTCGAGATGGTGAAGGGCTTGCAGGAGAACCACACGGTCGCTTCAACGGCGAAGCATTTCGTTGTCTACAGCGCCGGCAAGGGCGCGCGGGAAGGACAGGCGCGCACGGATCCGCAAACGTCGCCGCGTGAAGTCGAGAACATTCACTTGCCGCCGTTCGCCGCCGCGATCAAGGAAGCCGGACTGCTCGGCGTCATGAGCTCTTACAACGACTTCGACGGCATACCGATCACCGGCAGCAAGTACTGGTTGACCGATCGGCTGCGAAAAGATCTCGGCTTTCGAGGCTATGTCGTTTCGGACAGCGCGGCGGTTGAGTTTCTCTACAACAAGCACGCCGTCGCCGCGGACATGAAAGAAGCGGTGCGCCAGTCAATAGAGGCCGGATTGAACGTGAAGACCAACTTCACGCGGCCGGAAGATTTCATCCTGCCGCTCCGCGAGCTGGTCAAAGAAGGAAAGGTGTCGATGAAGACACTAGACGATCGCGTACGCGACGTTTTGCGAGTGAAGTTTTTGACGGGTTTGTTCGACCATCCTTACATCACTGATGCAGTGCGAACGCGAGAACTGGTCAACTCCGCTGAGCATCGAGGAGTTGCGCTGCGAGCTGCGCGCGAGAGTATTGTGCTGTTGAAGAACGACGGAGCTGTTCTTCCGCTCAGCAAGCAGATCAAGTCGATCGCGGTGATCGGTCCGAATGCCGACGATCAGACTTTGACTCACTATCGTTACGGTCCTTCGGCGGTGGAGAGCGTTACCGTGCTTCAGGGAATCAAGAAGCATTTAGGTAACGGTGTTCAGGTCAATTACGCGAAGGGTTGTGAGATCGTCGACGAACGCTGGCCCGAATCTGAAGTGCTGCCCGAGCCGATGACGGCCGCGGAACAAGCCGGCATTGCGCAGGCAGTTGAAGCAGCGCGAGCGTCCGAGGTTGCGATCGTTGTTTTGGGCGACTCGCGGCGCACGGTCGGCGAAAGCATGAGCCGCACGAGCCTCGATCTACCGGGCCGGCAATTGGAGCTGGTCCAGGCTGTCTATGCCACCGGAAAACCTGTCGTCGTCGTTCTGCTGAACGGCCGTCCGTTGAGCATCAACTGGGTGAACAAGTTCGTGCCGGCAATCGTTGAAGGCTGGTTTCCGGGAGCGCAAGGTGGGACTGCAATCGCGGAAGTTCTGTTCGGCGACTACAACCCGAGCGGCAAGTTGACTGTCACGTTTCCGAAGACTGCAGGCCAGATCCCGTTCAACTTTCCGACCAAACCAAACGCGCAATGGGAAGGCGAGAAGTCGCGGGTCAACGGCGCGCTCTATTACTTTGGACACGGATTGAGCTACACGACGTTCGCGTATAGCAACTTGAAGATCGACGCTCGAAAACAAACGAGCATCGACGTCAGCGTTGACGTGCAGAACACGGGTGGGCGCGCCGGTACGGAAGTCGTGCAACTCTACACGCGCGATCTCGTCAGCAGCGTCACCACTTACGAAAAGAACCTGCGCGGCTTCGCGCGCGTCACTCTCGCGCCTCGTGAAACGAAAACCGTCACCTTCAAACTAACAGCCGCCGACCTCGCTTTGTGGAACCGCGAGATGAAGTTCGTCGTCGAGCCCGGCTCATTCCGCGTGATGATCGGTTCGTCATCGGAGGATATCCGTGTTAAAAGTGACTTTGAGATCCACAAGTAACACGGATTTGTCATATGACGGCACTTCAATGGATCGAGCAGATTTTGGGCGCATCCATCATGCTGCTCATCCTGGTCGACGTTTTTCTTACGGTGCTCTACGCGCGGATGGACACCGGCATCATCAGTCCGCGTGTGGCTCGTGTCGTCTGGTGGGTATTCTCAGTTTTGTCCAAGCCGTTCGGGCGGCGTCGCGGCGTAATTCTTTCGTACTGTGGGCCAGCCATTCTCGTGATACTCGTGGTGGTTTGGGCGCTCGGACTTGCGTTTTCCGCGGGCCTTATCATTCATCCTGAGCTCGGCACTTCCGTGCGAGCGACATTCGGCGAAACAACAACTCGCGACTTCATCGCCGCTATGTACGCGGGCGGCAGCAGCATCTCCGTAGTTGGCGCGAACAGCTTCACGCCACACACTGCCGCCTTTCGAATGATCTATCTCTTCAACTCTCTGGTGGGCATTTCCATCACGTCTTTAACGCTCACTTACCTGATGCAGGTCTACTCGGCCCTGAACCGGAGAAACACACTGGCGCTGAATGTCCATCTGGCGTCTGCCCAAAACGGCGATGCGGCAGAACTGATCGCAGGTCTCGGGCCGGAAGGGAAGTTCACCATCGGTTACCCGGAGCTCTCCACGCTCGCAGGCGAGATGACGCAAGCGAAAGAGGCGCACCACTTTTATCCCGTGCTCTTCTATTTTCGTTTTCGCGATCCTTATTACTCCCTCTCTCGATTCACGCTCGTGTCGCTCGATGCAGCCACGTTAATCAAAAGCGCGCTTGACGATAAGGAGTATGGATGGTTGAAGAAATCGGGAGCAGTGGAGCAACTCTGGTCGAGCGCTACGTTGCTATTGAAAACTTTGTCGCGAACTTTCGTTTACGACGCTGACGAACACTGGCCCGAAGCCGATGAGGAAGTCCGTGAGTTGTGGCGCCGTCGTTATTTCTTCGCGCTTCACCGGTTGCGACAGGCTGGGATTCGCACTATCGACGACGAACAGCGCGGCGCGCAGGACTACATAGAACTGCGCAGCCAATGGAACAAGGGTATCGCCGCTATCGGGCCGATGCTCGCTTACTCGGAAGAAGAAGTCGACCCGGTTATTCACCGTCTTCGTAAGTCGCAGACAAATGATTCCTTGACACCTTTCGCCCTTCCGTCT
This sequence comes from Acidobacteriota bacterium, assembly GCA_046732535.1. Taxonomy (GTDB): domain Bacteria; phylum Acidobacteriota; class Blastocatellia; order Pyrinomonadales; family Pyrinomonadaceae; genus PSRF01. The sequence continues at coordinate 43,962 of JBKPNH010000045.1, read as the reverse complement.
AAACTCCGTTACCGTTAACAGTCCAATAAAAAGCTCCAAAACAACTAAATCCAGTCAGGAGATCCACGAGATGAACAGGCGAAACTACCTGGCCCTGATGGGCGCCGCCGCAGGAGCTCTCGCGAGTACTTCGTTAGATCCGGTTGCCGCCCAGGAAGCCCGACCGGCCGACACGGGTGCTCCCACCACCTCGACACTCGCCGACCGTGCGCGCCGCATGAAGTGGTGGCACGAAGCGAAGTTCGGCATGTTCATTCACTGGGGCCTGTACAGCACGTTGGGCCGTCACGAGTGGGTAATGGAAAACGAAGGCATACCGGCGCAGGAGTACGAACCGCTTGCCGACAAGTTCAAGCCGAAACCGAACGTTGCGCGCGATTGGGCCAAGCTCGCGAAACGCACCGGCATGAAGTACATGGTGATGACGACCAAGCACCACGAAGGCTTCTGCAACTTCGATTCAAAGCTCACCAACTACTGCGCCACCAAACGCGGGCCGGGGCGCGATCTCGTGAAAGAGTACGTCGAAGCTGCGGGCGCCGAGGGCTTGCGCGTCGGGTTCTATTATTCGTTGATGGATTGGCACCATCCTGACGGCGCGCGTTGTCTGAAAGACGAAGCCGCGCGGCGCCGATTTGTCGATTACATACACGGCCAGGTGCGCGAGTTGATGACCAACTACGGCACGATCGACATTCTCTGGTACGACGTGCCGTGGCCGCTCGATGCGAAAGGCTGGGAGTCAGTCGAGATGAACACAATGGTGCGGAAGCTTCAGCCCGACGTCATCATCAACAACCGTTCGCGCATACCGGAAGATTTCGACACGCCGGAGCAGCGCATCGAGGCTTCGGCCAACCGGCCGTGGGAGTCGTGCATGACGTTGAACGATAGTTGGGGTTATCACGTCAACGATCGTAACTGGAAGAGCCCGACGACGGTGATTCGCAACCTGATCACCTGCGCGCGCGACGGCGGGAATTACCTGTTGAATATTGGTCCAACCGAGGACGGTTCGATCCCATTGCAGTCGGCGCAGATAATGACGGCTGTTGGCGACTGGATGGCCAGGCATGGCGACACGATTCGTCACTCGGACAACTGCCAGCCGCGACGCGGGAATTACGTCTCGTACACGCGAAAAGGCAACACGCTTTACGCGCACGTCTACTACTGGCCGGGTGAGACGGTGGTGATCGCAAACCTGCTGAACAAGGTCAGCGCCGTCAGGATGCACGGGAGCAATACGCCGGTTAAGTTTGTGCAGGACGACTTTCGCATTCGTCTGACGGGCCTGCCGAAAACCGCCCCGGAGTTGGTGACAACGTTCGAGCTCGAGTGCGACGGCGAGCCAAAGCAGAGTCATGAAGGCAAGCGCGCTGAAAAGCCGCGCGAGACTAAATATTGACCTATCCGTGGTTCATGATTGTCGATGCGCATCAACATTTCTGGCAGGTCGGACGCTTTGATTACCCGTGGATGACGAGCGATCTCGGAATACTCTATCGCGACTATGTGCCTTCCCAACTGGAACCTGTGCTGCGTGAGAACGACGTAAGCCAAACAGTATTGGTCCAGGCGAGCAACAGTGTTGCCGAGACACAGTGGCTTCTGGATCTGGCGGATGAAAATGATTTCGTCGCCGGCGTTGTGGGTTGGGTTGATCTGACGAACGCGGATTTTGAGTTATGCGTTCATCCGAAGTTCAAAGGCGTCAGACATCTCGTCGAGAGCGAACCGGACGATGATTGGCTCGCGCGGCCTGCGGTGATTACTGGTTTGCAAAGACTCGCCGCACACGGGTTGACTTACGATCTCCTGGTCCACACCCGGCACTTGCGACACGTGAAGAAAGTTGCAGAGAACTGTCCCGAGCTTTCATTAGTAATCGACCATCTGGCTAAACCACCGATCGCTAAACATGGATTTGACGAATGGTCCCGTGAAATCAAACCGCTCGCTTCGTACCCAAACATGTATTGCAAGCTTTCCGGCCTGGTAACCGAAGCAAACTGGAATTCGTGGCAGACAGACGATCTGCGCCCGTACGTCGATCACGTGCTCGACTTGTTTGGTCCCGAGCGGTTGATCTTCGGCAGCGATCATCCGGTCTGCTTGTTGGCTGCTTCATACGACGGGGTACTTGCGTCATTCAACGAGCTACTGAAAGATGTCAGTACCGGCGATCGGGAGTTAATATTTAGTAAAAACGCACGAACAGTTTATCGACTTAACGATGCCTGAGACTTACTTCATCACCGGCGCGCAAGGCTGTATCGGTTCGTGGATCGTCAAAGCCCTGACCGCGCGCGGCGACAACGCCGTCGTCTTCGATCGCAGCGACGACCCGCGACGCCTCCGCGCCATCATGGACGACGATCAACTGGCACGAGTGCGCTTCATTGTTGGCGACATCACCGACGGCCGCGCTGTCGAGCAAGCACTGTCGGAGTCGAACGCCAGGAGCGTGATCCACCTGGCTGGTTTGCAAGTGCCGATTTGCAAAGTTGATCCGGTCGGTGGTGCGCTCGTGAACGTCGTCGGTACCTTGAACGTCTTCGAAGCGGCGCGAAAGCACAGTGTTTCTTCAGTCGTTTACGCGAGCTCCGCCGCGGTTTACGGAATGAACGACGACGACGCAGCGCTTGACGAAACTGCCGCGTGTGAACCGTCCACGCACTATGGCGTCTTCAAGCGCACGAACGAAGGCAACGCGCGTATCTATTTTCTCGATCACGGCGTGTCCAGTATTGGTCTGCGGCCACTGACCGTTTATGGCGTCAATCGAGACTTTGGACTCACCAGCGATCCAACGAAGGCCATGAAAGCAGCCGTGTTGGGGCGGCCATTTCACATTCGGTTCAGCGGCGCGACCGACTTCCAATATGTCGCCGATACCGCCGCGGCGTTCATCGCTTGTGCTGACAATGCTTCCGAGGGCGCGCACGTCTTCAATCTGCACGGTGAGACGGTAACCGTCGATCGGATCACGGATTTAATCAATAGTGATTTGGTTACGTTTGGTGGTCCGCCGATCCCGATTCCAGCTTCGATAAACGATGCCGCGATTCGCCGATTTATCGGCGACCTTCCATCGACCCCGCTCGAGATCGGTGTACGTGAAACGATGGACCGCTTTGCTGCTCTGCGCGATGCGGGCACGCTCGATACTACAGATTTAAACGGATGAACGGTTCGATGAAAGCGAGTGTGTTGTGTGACGTGCAGCGGCTTGAACTGCGCGACGTGCCGCGGCCGGTGATCTCGTCGTATGAAGTGTTGGTAAGAGTCGCGGCCGTTGGATTGTGCGGTACCGACTCGCACATCTTCGCGGGCCATGCAAACTACAACCTCAACGAGTACGGCCAACCGATTCCGCTCGCGTTGCAGCCGCAGATCCTGGGCCACGAGATTACCGGGGTTATCGAGGAAGCCGGAAGCGCCGTTCGGGATCTGAAGCCGGGCGATCGTGTTGTCGTCGATCAGGGATTGAACTGCGTCAGCCGCCGGCGCGAGGTGTTGTGTGAATACTGCCGTACTGAAAACTCACATCAATGCGAGTTTTATCGCGAGCATGGCATCACTGGTCTACCGGGCGGACTGGCGGAGTTCATCGCAGTCCCGGCGGTCAATGCTTTGCCGATCATGACGCCGGTTAAACCTTCGGTGGCCGCACTCGCGGAGCCGCTCGGATGCATCGTTCACTCGTCAGACTTCGTGACGAAAGCGCGGGCGCGTTACGGGATCAACGCGGAAACAGCGGAACGTCGCGTTCGCAGCGTGTTAATATGCGGCGCTGGTCCGGCGGGATTGTTGTTTACCCAATATTTACGAAAAGTCCTGCGATACGAAGGTGCGCTCTTCGTCAGCGACCCAAACGCTCGCAAACGCGAACTGGCGGAGCGGCTCGGCGCGGACGAGGTAATCGATCCTTCCGGTTGCGATCTCGTCGAGGCGATGCGGGAGTACACCGGCGGCAAGGGTGTCGAATACTTGATCGAAGCATCAGGCGCGGGCGAGGTGTTCGGCTCGATTCCCGGGCTCATCTGCAAGCAGGCGACCGTGTTGCTCTACGGCCACGGACACGCCGGAACTGACTTGAGCGTGCTCAATAACATTCTCTTTCGCGAGCCGGTGCTCGTGAGCACCGTCGGCGCGTCGGGAGGGTTTGAAGCAGACGGCCGTCCGAGTGTTTACGCGCGCGCGCTCGATCTGATTCAGCGGCAACAAATTGACGTGCCGTCGTTGATCACGCACGAATACAGGTCGCTTGACGACGTTCAGACCGCGCTATCGTCTGATATTCATTTGCCGGATTACGTGAAGGGCGTGGTCGTGCTCTAAATGAGAATATCGCTCTTCGTCACGTGCCTGGTCGATCAAATGTGGGCCAGTGTCGGTGCGAGCACGGTCGAGGTGCTGCGACGAGTCGGATGCGAGGTCGAGTTTGACGACCGGCAAACATGTTGCGGTCAGCCCGCTTTCAACACCGGCTACCGGGACGAGGCACGCCAGGTGGCCCAACGGTTCATACGCATTTTCGAAGAGAGCAAAGCCGACGCGATCGTCAGTCCTTCGGGATCCTGCACGGCGATGGTCCACCATTTCCCGGAACTGTTCGTCGGCGATGCACAGTGGGCCGAACGTGCTAAGGCCATCGCTTCGCGCACGCACGAACTCAGTTCGTTCCTCGTGCGCGTGCTTAAGAAAGAAGACGTCGGCGCCAGTTGGTCCGGCAAGCTGACGTGGCACGACGCGTGTCACGGTCTGCGCGATCTAAATGTCAAAAGCGAACCGCGCGCTTTGATTCGGAACGTGCGTGGCGCTGAGTTTGTCGAGCTCGACAATGCGGAGTCGTGTTGTGGTTTTGGCGGCACGTTCTCCGTCAAGTATCCCGAGATCTCCGTCGCGATACTCGATCAGAAGATCGAAGCGATCGAACGCTCCGGCGTGCAGGCGGTGGTATCAGGTGACGCGAGTTGCTTGATGCAGATCGGTGGACGGCTCTCGCGCAACGGATCGAAAGTGCGTGTGATGCACCTGGCGGAACTGTTGGCTTCGCGAACCACGGATTAAACACGGATTCTTATGAGCCATTTGAGCAGCGAAACGTTTGGCGAGAACGCGAAGGCCGCGCTGGCTGACGCGCAACTGCGCGGCGCCTTGCGCAATGCAACGTCGCTGTTTGGCAAACGCCGCCTCGAAGCTGCCCGCAGTCTCAGCAACTGGGAAGACCTGCGCACGCAGGCGCGTGCGATAAAAGACGAAGTGCTGTTGCACCTCGATCGCTATCTCGAAACGTTTACGGCGAATGCCGAGAAGCGCGGCGCAGTGGTCCACTGGGCCCTCGACGGTGCGGAAGCGAATGCCATCATTCTGGGCCTCGCGCGCGAGCGAAACGCGCGCACGATCGTCAAGAGCAAGAGCATGACGACCGAAGAGACCCACCTCAACGACGCGCTGGAAGCCGCCGGAATGGAGGTCGTCGAAACGGACCTCGGCGAGTACATCATCCAGCTCGCCCACGAGACGCCATCGCACATCATTGCGCCCGCGATTCACAAAACGAAAGGACAGATTGCCGAACTGTTCACGTCGACCCTGGGAATGCCGCCCACGGACGACGTCGCGCAACTGACCAGCACCGCGCGCGCCACGTTGCGCGATCGATTTGCGGCCGCCGACGTCGGAATCAGCGGCGTCAACTTCGGCGTCGCGGAAACGGGCACGATCGTGATCGTGGAGAACGAAGGCAACATTCGTTTGACGACCAGTCTGCCCCGCGTGCACATCGCAGTGATGGGCATCGAGAAAGTGATCCCGCGCTTCGCCGATCTCGACGTTTTTCTGAAACTGCTGCCACGCTCCGGCACCGGACAACGATTGACTACCTACCAGTCGTTCATCACCGGCACGAAGCGCAACGCAAGCGATGAAGGTCCCGAGGAGTTGCACATCGTCATACTCGACAATGGACGCTCGCGCATGCTGGCCCATCCCGTCACGCGCCAGTCGTTGGCGTGCATCCGTTGCGGCGCGTGCCTGAATGCGTGCCCGGTGTATCAACAGGTCGGCGGACACGCGTACGGTTCGGTGTATCCCGGCCCGATCGGCGCGGTGATCACGCCGCAACTGATCGGGATCGAAAAGACGGCGCAGCTTCCGTATGCGTCGAGTTTGTGCGGCGCGTGCCGCGAAGTTTGTCCGGTCAAGATCGACATCCCGCGTTTGCTGTTGCATTTGCGGGCGGAAATCGCGACCAGCCCCAAAGGCAATACGATGGAGCGACTCGCGTTCAAAATGTGGGCGCGAGTCATGATGAGCCCGACGTTATATAAGCTCGGTGCGCTGGCTGGCCGGATGATGCAGCGAGTGATGCCGCTTTCGCGGACGTGGACCAGCGGCCGCGACTTGCGCCCGATCGAACGCCAGAGTTTTCGCGATCTGTGGAAGACGAAGTATGGCCAGTAGAGAAACCATTTTAAGCTCGATTCGCAAACACCTCGCGGCGAGCCCGCCTGACGATCAACCAAAATCCGTGTTTCCACAGTCCGTTGTGGTGCCGGCTCCAACATCACTTGTGGACTTGTTCAAAGAAAATGTCGAGGCTGTCAATGGTCATTGCATTGTTACTCGAGACGTCCAGCAAGAAGTAACGCGAATCACCTCGGATCTTGGCGCGCGAAAAATCGCCACTTCGGATGCGCCCCCGGACGCCCACGAGATATTCGAGTACGACGTGGGCATCTCGACGGCGCAGGCAGCGATCGCAGACACCGGAACCCTTGTGCTCGACTCGGCACGCGAGTGCCACCGGTTGGTTTCACTCGTACCGCCGGTACACATCGCCATAGTGGACGCTTCGTCTATTTTTCACACGTTGGCCGAAGCACTCGCTTTCATCCATCAAAATGGAGACATCAGTCCGGCGGTTACCTTCATCACCGGACCATCGCGCACGGCGGATATCGAGTTGACGCTGGCGATCGGCGTGCATGGTCCACAAGAGCTCTACGTCATCGTTAACCCCGGATCGTCGAAATATGAACATCATCTCGTTCGCGACTAAGGAATCACACTGGCGCACGCCGCGCATGGGCATCATTCTCCACGCCGGCGATCGCGACCTGGGATACCGGCTCGACTGTGAAAAATTATTCGACGCCGACGACCAACCAGCCAACCCGCTCGAGTGGTTCAACATGGACGGTCAATGGTTTGAGGGCGCGCGGCGGGTGGCGGAAACGATCGTGCATGATGAGAAAGCATTCGCCACTGCAAAAGAAAGAGGCTGGTTGGTCCCCAGCAGTGACGCATATTGGTTTGCTCCAGTCCCGCGCCCGGGAAAACTGATCTGCATCGGACTCAATTACCGGGACCACGCTGCCGAGAGCAAGATGCCGATTCCCGAGAACCCGGTCGTTTTTTCGAAATTTCCCACCGCGGTCATTGCGCCCGGTGAGCCGGTCGTGCTGCCGCGGACGAGTAAACAAGTTGATTACGAAGCGGAGCTCGCAGTCGTCATCGGACGTCGCGCTAAGAACGTCCCTGCCGATCGCGCTTACGATTACGTCCTTGGCTACACGGCTTTCAACGACGTCAGCGCGCGCGACTTTCAGTTTGCCGACGGCCAGTGGCAGCGTGGAAAATCATGCGACACGTTCGCGCCGATGGGCCAGACGATCGTCACCAAAGACGACATTCCGGATCCGCATAAGCTTTCGATCAAGCTGATACTGAACGGCCAGACGATGCAGGATTCAAACACTGATCAATTGATCTTCGGCGTGCCGCGTTTGATCGAGTTTCTTTCCGAGACCATCACGCTCGAGCCCGGCGACGTGATAGCCACGGGTACGCCGCCCGGAGTCGGGTTCGCGCGGAACCCGCCGGTGTTTCTGAAACCGGGCGATGAGATGGAGGTGCTGATCGAGGGTATCGGAGGTTTGGGTAATCCCGTCGTCGAGGAAAACAATGCATAGAATCCTATTTGTATTCGTCTTGTCCGCGTTTCTGATCGGTTGCACAGTAAACAACAGCAACAAGAAACTAACTATAGCCGTCATCCCGAAAGGCACGACGCACGAGTTTTGGAAGAGCATTCATGCGGGCAGCAACAAAGCCGCGCAGGAGCTTGCCGCGCAGGGAACACAGATCGAAGTCATCTGGAAGGGCCCGCTGCGTGAAGACGATCGCGAACAGCAGATCCAGGTCGTCGAAGGCTTCGCGGCGCAGGGCGTCAGTGGCATCGTGCTCGCGCCGCTCGACAACCGTGCGCTCGTTCGACCTGTGTCTGATGCGAAACGCGCCGGCGTTCCCACAGTGATCATCGATTCCGGTTTGGAGTCGGAAGATATCGTCAGTTTCGTCGCCACCGACAATCGCAAGGGTGGATCGCTCGCCGCCGATCGCATGGGCCAACTGCTCAATGGCAAAGGCAAGGTGCTGGTGTTGCGTTACGCCGAAGGTTCCGCGAGCACCACCGAACGCGAAACAGGATTTATCGAACAGATCAAGCAGAAGTTTCCGGAGATCGAATTGGTGTCCACCGATCAATACGCGGGCGCGACGCGCGACACCGCCAAACGCGCTTCGGAAAATCTGCTCAATCGCTTCGGTGATGAAGTGCAGGGAATCTTCACGCCGAACGAATCCTCGACCGCGGGGATGCTGCTCGCGCTTCAGGACATTGGCAAGGCAGGCAAGGTTTCGTTTGTCGGGTTCGACGTCAGCCAGACTTTCATCGACGCGCTCAACGCGGGTCAACTGCACGGCATTGTGGTCCAGAACCCGTTCAACATGGGTTACCTGGGCGTTCGCACGATGGTCGACAGCCTGCTCGGATGCAACGTCGAGAAGAAAATCGACACGGGCGTGATGCTCGTGACGAAGGAGAACATGGAGTCGCCCGAGGTTAAGACGCTTTTGCATCCCCCGCTTGATCAATATCTGAAATGAAATCCGCGTTTCATAGAAACACGGATATTCAGAGCTGGCTGAATCGCCTCGGGCCGGCGTTTGGTTTACTGCTGGTCATCGGCATTTTCACCTTGCTGATGGACACACCGGCGCGGTTTCTCTCGCCGAACAATCTGCGCATCGTTCTCTCGCAGACGGTGATCGTGGCGATCGGCGCGATCGGCATGACGATGATCATCATCAGCGGCGGGATCGATCTCGCCGTTGGTTCGACGATCGCGCTGACCGGCGTCGTGACGGCGCTGAGCATTAACGCCGGCATGTCGCCGTCGCTTGCGCTCGCCATGGGAATCGTTGTCGGCGGGTTCGTCGGCGTCGTCAACGGGTTCGTGATCACGCGTCTGAAAGTCGTTCCTTTTATAGCGACGTTGGGAATGTTGGGTATCGGCCGCGGTGTCGCGAAGTGGCTGGCCAACCAGCAAACCGTAAACATGCCGTCGACGTGGTTGAACGAGTTGCTGGTCATGTTTCCGAATCCGTCGTGGCTGCTGGTGGCGCCCGGCGTCTGGATCACGATCGTGCTTGCCGTGCTGGCGGCGGTTGTGTTGCGGCAGACGGTGTTCGGCCGGCGCATCTTCGCGCTCGGATCGAACGAAGCGGCGGCGCGCGCGTGCGGGATCGCGACCGATCGTTTGAAGATCTGGATCTACGGTTTGGCGGGCCTGCTCTTCGGTCTCGCGGGCGTGATGCAGATGTCGCGTTTGCGACAAGGTGATCCGACAGTCGCCGCCGGTTCTGAGTTAGACATCATCGCGGCGGTGGTGATTGGCGGCGGCAGTTTGAGCGGCGGCGAGGGAAGCATTCTCGGCTCGATGATCGGCGCCTTGATCATGGCGTTTCTGCGAAACGGCTGCCAGCAAGTCGGTTGGCCCAACTACGTCCAGGAGATCATTATCGGCGCGATCATCGTCGTCGCCGTCGCGGTCGATCGCTGGCGCACCAGGTAAGCCATGCCGACCACTCTCGAAGACATCGCCCGTGCGTTGAACGTCTCGAAGATGACGGTTTCGCGTGCGATCAATAATCATCCGGAGATCAATAGCGAAACTCGCGCTCGCGTTCTCGCCGCGGCGCAGAAGATGAAATACCGCCCGAACCAGTTTGCGCGCGCGCTCACGTCGAAACATTCCTACCTGATCGGCATCGTCGTTCCGGATCTGATGCACTCGTACTTCGCCGAGATCTGTCGCGGCGTCGAGTCGCAGGCGCGGCCCGCAGGCTATCAGAACCTGATTTGCAGCACTGACGAAGAAGCCCTCAAGGAGCAGGACGAGATCGAAGCACTGTTGTCCCGGACTGACGGGCTGATAGTGGCATCGGCCTTGGCGGCAAAGGACGCGAAGTTTTACCGGCGACTGTTAAGTGAAGGCGGAAAGATCGTCCTGATCGATCGTTTGCTGGAAGGCTTGCGCTGCCCGGCTGTGACTCCTGACGATGTGCGAATCGGCGTACTCGCCACCGAGCACTTGATCAAGTTGGGCCATAAAAGGATCGGCCATCTGCGCGGCACGAGTGTATCGACTTCACAAGGCCGTCTCCAAGGTTACAAGCAAACGATGGCGAAAGCCGGACTGCGTGTCGACAAACGGCTCGTGCGCGATTGCGGCTTCACTGAAGCTGACGGTCACGAGGCGATGAAAGACTGGATCGCCGACGGCGACTTGCCGTCAGCCATCTTCGCCGCGAACGACCCGGCGGCGATCGGCGCGATGGAAGCGCTGAACGACGCCGGCTTGAATGTTCCGAGCGATGTCGCCGTTGTCGGCGCGGGAAATATTCACTACGGCGACATGCTGCGAGTGCCGCTGACGACCGTGTCATGGTCGACGGCGGCGATGGGACAGTCGGCCGCCGGACTGCTGCTGGAGCTGATCGAGGGCAAGAGAACTCCTCCGCAATCTCGCCATGTGACCATTGCTCCCGAGCTGGTCGTCCGCCGCTCCTGTGGTGCCTTAAAACAATAAAACTCTTGACAGCCAGAGGCGGAGGAGTATATGTTCCGCGTTCGGACAAAATCGCTTTATTCCCTGTTTCGTGGTTTTCGCTACAAAAGTCATACTTTTCTTCCGAGTCTTTTGATTAAGTCCTAACTAAGTACATATGCGCAAGATTAACCCACACGACTTCAAAGTGGCTCGACGCGGCACCAGCCGCGAGATCAACCGCCAGATTGCCCTGAACCTGATCCGCGCCCATCAGCCCATCTCCCGCGCCGACCTGGCGCGCCTGATGAACGTGAGACGCGGCGTCGCCAGCCTGCTCGTCGGCGAGTTGCTCGCCGAATCGCTCATCTTTGAAGGGGCGCTCGGCGAAGCAGTCGGCCGCGGTCGCCGTCCGACGTTCCTTTTCATCGATTCGCGCCAACGCTGCGTCGTCGGCGTCGACATTCGTGCGTCTCGTACTTACATCCTGCTCACCGACCTGATGGGCAAGCAGTTAGGTGTCGTCAGCAGTTTTCAGACGAGCAAAGATATCGACGTCTTGACGAAAGAGTTGGCCCGGCGCATCAAGCAGACGCTGTCTGACTTCGGCGAAGTCGGCGCGTGTGAAGGCGTCGGCGTCGTTGTGCCCGGCATGGTCGATCCGGCGTTGGGCCGCGTGTTGCACGCGCCGACGCTCGGGTGGCGCGACGTGAACTTGCGCGATCCGCTGACCGCTGCATTGGGCGTTGCGGTCCACATCGAGAACTCCGGAAAAGCATGTGCGCTGGCCCAACTATGGACCACACGCAGCGACGTCGTCGCCTCCGGCAATTCTGTATTCGTCAGCGTCTCTGACGGCGTTGGCGTGGGCGTGGTCGTGAATGGCGAAGTGATGCGCGGGCGTCACAACACGGCGGGCGAGTTTGGTCATGTGCCGTTGAGCATCGATGGGCCACGCTGTTCGTGCGGAGCGACTGGTTGCTGGGAAGCGTACGTGTCGAACCTGGCGACGTTGTCACGTTACTTCGGGCGCGATCTTTCAGATCCGCGGCCGCGCGAAGCAGAGACGGCGAGTTTCACCGTCGAGGATCTCATTGCGCGTGCTCGCGCCGGCGATGCGAAGGCGCTGGCGGCGATCAACTCGACGGCCCGATATCTCGGGCTCGGTCTCGCTTCAATCGTCAACTCCGTCGATCCGGCGCGCATTTACATCGGCGGTGAGATAACGACGGCGTGGAGCTTGATCGAACCGATCGTGCGCAGTGCTTTGCGTGAAAGAACTTTGACTGATTTCGGCGGCGCAACTGAGATTCACATCGTGCCTGCCGAAGAGCATCCGCGTCTGCGCGGCGCTGTGGCCCTCGTTGCCGCACCCGCATTCGCGGCCCCGATGGTTGCTTAAAAACTAATTTGAATCACCTGGAGGTCTGGATCGATGCGAGGCACTAACCAAACCCGACTGCCACTCCTGTGGTTAATTTCACTCATCATCGTTGCCTCTAACTCGACGTTTGCGCAAACCGTCGTCGGACGCATTTCCGGCACTGTGCAGGACTCGAACGGCGCCAACGTTGCCAATGCGACGGTCAGAGTCATCAACAGCGCGAACAACTCGGAACGCACTGCGGTCACGGACGAGAACGGTTTCTACACCGTCACGAACCTGCCCGCCGGCACCTACTCGATCGAGGCCGAGTCGAAGGGTTACAAGAAAGCGCTCGTCTCCGGCAAGAACGTCACGGCCGACGCCCGGCTCACAGTAGACATGAAACTGGAAGTCGGCGAAGTTTCGGAAACGGTCGAGATAACCAGCGTCGCGGGCGAGACAGTAAACACGACCTCCGGCGAAGTCGCCCGCGTGATCGACAGCCAACAGGTGCAGAACCTGGCGCTCAACGGCCGCAACTACATTCAGCTTCTTTCGCTTGTTCCCGGCGTCGCGCTGCTGAATGACGATCAGCTCGAGTTGACGACGAGTCTGGCTACCGGCAACCAGTCGATCAACGGCAACCGCGGTCAGACGAACAACGTGACGGTTGACGGTGGTTTCAATCTCCAGTCGGGCAGTAACGCGAGCCAGATCAACAACGTCGGCATCGATTACATTCAGGAAGTCAAAATTCAGACTTCCAACTTCTCCGCCGAATACGGCCGCAACTCCGGCGCGCAAGTAAGTCTCGTCACGCGCAGCGGCGGCAACGATTTTCACGGCAGCGCTTTCGAGTTCCTGAGAAACGACAAACTCGACGCGCGTCCGTTCTTCGCACCCGTCAGGCCAACGTTGCGGTTCAACAACTTCGGCTACAGCATCGGTGGGCCAATCTTCAAAGACAAGCTGTTCTTCTTCGGCGGCCAGGAATGGAAATACATTCGCCGGCTTTCAGCGCCGCAGCGTCGCACCGTGCCGACGCTGGCGGAACTCAACGGCGATTTCTCGTTTCGTCTTCGTGGTCCTGATGGAACTGTCGGTACAGCGGACGACGGCGTGTTGCGCGATCCGAACAATGCCGCGAACACTTGCGTTGCTCCTGTGATTACGAATGGCGCCGTTACGACGCCTGCTGTTAGAACTGGCTGTTTCGGCGGCAACAACATAGCGCTGCGAAACATCATCCCCACGAACCGCATCACGGTCGACGGCCGCGCGATCGCCGAGGTCTATCGGACGGCGATTGGGCTCGCGACCATCTTCACAAACAGTCCCGTTGGCAACAACGTCACGTTTCAGCAACCAAACCCGCTGGACTATCGCGAAGATCTCTTCCGCATCGACTACAAGATCAACGAAAAGCACACAATCTACGGCCGCTACATCCACGACAAGAACGAGCTGATCGATCCATTCGGCACGTTCATCAACACGCAGTTGCCGACGATTCCCAGCTTCCGTTTGCGTCCGGGAACGTCGGTCCAGGTGTCACACACATGGCTGGTGACGCCGACCTTCATCAACGAAGCGAAGGCGACCGGCGCGTGGGTGGCCCAACGGATTCCGCCATCCGGCGATCTCTGGGAGCGGGAAACGTACGGCTTCCAATTCCAGCAATTGTTCACCGGCGGCCGGTTCGAAAACTCGATTCCCGATACGACGATCAACGGGTTCGCCAGTTTCTTCGGCGCAGCCCGCTCGCTGCTGTCGCCGACTACCGACATCAACTTCAGCGATACCATCACGTGGGTGCGCGGCAACCACACGCTCAAGACCGGCGCTTCGGTGACGCGCAATCGCATCGATCAAAACGCGCGGACCACCTACGCCGGCCAGGTCGACTTCAACACCGGCGGCAACACTCGCACGTCGAACAACTCTTTCGCCGACGCGCTTCTCGGCAACTTCCGCACGTACAGCGAGCAGGCGCTCGATCCGATGGGCTTCTTCCGTTTCACGCAAGCGGAAGCGTTCGTGGCCGACAGTTGGAAGGTGGGCCGCCGGTTGAGTCTCGAGCTCGGTTTGCGCTGGCAGCTCGGACAGCCGATTTACACGCAGGCCAATAACCTCGCGAACTTCGATCCTTCTCTTTACGACCCGGCGCAGGCAGTAACGATCCTCGCGAACGGCAATATCGACACAACCAAGGGCGGCAATCGTTTCAACGGTCTCGTTCGGGCCGGTGATGGCGTGCCGGCGGAAGAGCTCGGACGAGTTCCGGGCGGCAACAGTGCCGACGTGCTGAAAGTCCCGACCGGCGCGCCGCGCGGACTTTACGAAGGACATCATTACTTCATGCCGCGAGTCGGCTTTGCGTACTCGCCGTTCGACGACAACAAGACGTCGATTCGAGGCGGCTTCGGCATGTACTACGATCGCATCGAAGGCAACTTGATCTTCCCGTCGCTCAGCAATCCGCCGTACGCGACGAGCGCGCAGTTCCAGAATGCGAACCTGAGCAACATCACGGGCGGATCGACCACGGCCGCGCCGTGGGCGCAGATCAACGCGGTCAATCCGGATCTCGACACGCCGTACACGATGAGCTATAGCCTGAGCGTGCAGCGCGAGTTGCCGCGCGGGATCATTGCCGAGGCGTCGTATGTCGGAAACCTCGGCCGTCACCTGATTCGTCAGCCGGACATTAACCAGCCGACGTTCGAACAGCTTCGCAACAACATTCCGCCGGGACCGAACGTCAACGTAAACGCGCTGCGCCCATTCAAGGGTTACACCGCTATCCGCATGAGGCTCAGCGATGCGACGTCGAACTATCACGGCATGCAGCTCTACGCCGCGAAGCGCAAGGGTGATCTGCTGATGACGACTTCGTACACCTGGTCCAAGGTGCTGACGGACGCGAGTGGCCTTAACGACAACCCGGAAGATCCGTTCAACAAGAAATTCAACTACGGACCGGCGACGTTCGATCGGCGTCACGTGTTCGCGCTGACTTACACGTACACGGTGAAGACGTTCAGCCGGACGCAGGGATGGGTGAAGGCGATTCTCGACGGTTACGAAGTCAGCGGCATCACGCGGCTGCAATCAGGTCCGTACCTGACTGTCACCGCGACCGGCAACTCCGTGTTCGGCAACCGCCGCGCCGACTGCATCAGTCCGGATCAGCTATTCCCGAACGGCGAGCGTGGCCCGAACAACTGGGCCAATCGGGCAGCGTTTGCGGCGGCGCCAGACACACGGCGTGGCACGTGCGGAGCCGGAACCTTGCTAGGGCCAGGCGCGCACACGTGGGACTTTTCGTTGCGGCGCAGGTTTGAGTTGACCGAGAGGTTCCGCTTACAGTTCCAGGCTGATATCTTCAACGCGTTCAATCGCACCAACTTCCGCGATCTGGATAGCAATCTAAGCAACACGACGTCGTTCGGAACGATCTCGACTGCGGGACCGCCGCGAAATATACAATTCGGATTGAAATTAACGTTTTGAGAAAATTCTCTTTAGTCTGTGTTCTGCTGCTTGTCGCAACAACAACACGCGCGAACACAATATCAACAGCCACGCTAAGGGATGAGGTCAACGACTTTCTCGGCCGTGAGTTGGCAGCACATCTCGCCGCGATCAGCACACTGAATCCGCCGCCGGATCGCGTGCTGGGCGTACCGACGACAGGCGAGTTTTCGTGGGGGACGTTTATGCGTTCCCTTGCGGCCTACGCCGACACGACGGGCAAACGCCAGCTTGCCGGTAGGGACATCGCAAGGTGGGTAGCCCAGATCGGTCTGATCGAATCGCGCGCCGGCAGCAAAGCGTTTTCACAACTCTACGCCGCGTTGGCGTTGCGCCACTTCGGCCGCGACTTGAAGACAAATCCATTGTGGCAGGGCATGACGCCTGACGAGCAGAAGGCGTGGCGTTCGCTGCTCAATCCGGAACGCTTCTACGATCCGAAGGCGAACAAAGTCATCAACCTGCCGGACAATTATCTCGGCGTTGCTGCTCGTATAGCCGCGATCGATTTTGAGCTTGGTATTTCGACCGATCGGGCGTTTCTCGACAAGTTACTCGACCGAGCGGCGGTTCAATTCACGGCCGGCGCGATCTACGCCGACGACTCGCCACCGACCGGACGTTACGATCGTTATTCAAACGAGTACGCCCGTTACATCTGGGAAGCGGCCGAAATGGCGGGCCGCAACGATCTTCTCGACAAGCTGCGTCCTTCTTTGAAGGCGCAGATGCGATTGTGGTGGGATCTCGTTTCCGAAGACGGTTACGGTTACAACTGGGGGCGCAGCCAGGGCGTGGTCAGTTATCTCGACACGCCCGAGATCGTTGGGTTTCTCGCGCAGCATTCGGAGTTTCGGCCGGCGCCGCTGGGCGATCTCGCCGCGCTTTATTATCAGGCGTGGAACTATCTCTCGCACGACTATCGTGCGGACGCGCACCTGCTTTCGATCTTTGCCTTTGGCCGGGGCAATTATGCGTACATCACGCGCGAGCGGGAGTGGCAGCAGACGACGGGCTTCTTCGGCAAGCTCGCTAACTCGCACACGCCGATCATGAACGCGCTCGAGAAGGAAGGCTTGACGGCGTTTCCCGCCGTGCCGTCGCTTCCGCCGGTGGCGCGTTTTGAGTTCTTTCGGCCGGGCACGGAAAGGGCGTCGGGTGTTTGGCTTGTGCGGCAACAGGCGCTACGCTTTGCCTTGCCGATAACAACTGGTCCAAAGCCCGGGATCTCGGATTACTTGCCCGCGCCGCACGGGCTGCCGGGATTTGCCGCGCCCGTCGAGCAGGCGTATCCGGTCATGACGCCGTATCTCGAGCTTGAAGACGGCCGCACGGTGGTGGCAACTGACGGCGCGGATGTGATCGAACCGGCGGCGGATGGGCGCAGTTTGCGGGTTCGTTGGAATCGTTGGGCTGTGATAGGTACGAAGTCCGGTACGCTGGAAGACGTGGGTCTGACGACCGAAGTGCTGTGGAGAATCGAAAACGGCGCGCTTGTTCGTGACGAAACAGTGAGTTCAAAACAACCGGTTAGCATCAAGCGGTGGCGTATGGTTGTTCCGAGCACGCACGACAAGGTAGAGAATCAAACATTCAGTTCAGATAAGGGATCGTTGGAAGTACAGTTATCGGCTACGAATTTCAATCCGCGTTCTTATATTGTAGCCGCTGGTGACAGCCCGTTAGGACGCGGCGTGCGTGGCGCGATTCCGTTGCATCTGCTTTTTGAAGCAACAAACATTAAAACACCAATTAAGTATCGTCTGACGTTAAGGCCTTATTGAGGGAATATTTATGAATGCAATCACACCTGAGACTTGTTTCGTTCCGAAGACGCACGAAGGAAAGGGACGTCGCACCGCCGTTAAGCCGGGCGACACCGCCGCGCGCTACTTGCACTACGGCCGGATCACGCTCGACGCCGGCGACGCGCCGGAAAAGTTTTCCAGTGCAGATCACGAGATCGGGTTGATCTGTCTCCAAGGTAGCGCGAGAGTCACAGCCGGCGGCGAGTCCTTTCAACTGGGCCAGTACGACGCGGTTTACGTCCCGCGCGATTCGGAGGTCGAAGTCGAACCGGGCGACAGCGGCTGTGATCTGGCGGAAGTCTCAGCGCCGGTCGAGAAGCGTTATCCCGTCAAGTTTGTCTCGTACAAAGAGGTGCGCGAGAACCCGAAGCTGCACCTGATCGCCGGTAAGCCGCCGGCAGAAAGAGATCTCAACGTGCTGATTGGCGCGAACGTCGAGGCCGGACGCATCATGGCCGGCGTGACGTTCTCGACGCCCGGTAACTGGACGTCGTGGCCGCCGCACGAGCACTCGAAACTTCTCGAGGAAGCGTATCTCTTCATCGACATGCCGTCGCCGTCGTTCGGCGTTCAGTTCGTCTACACGGATCCGCAGAAGCCGGAGCTGGTCCAGGTCGTGCGCGAAGGTGATTGTGTGTTGATGCCGCAGGGTTATCACCCGAACGTTGCCGCGCCCGGCGGGCAGATCAACTTCTTGTGGATGATGGCCGCGATCAGGGAAGGCGAGGATCGCCTGTACGGCGTGGTCAACGTGCAGCCTGAATATGCAGCCGGTGGCTCGGGGCTCGAAGCAGTCAGCGACAAAAAATAGAGGAACCGAAATGACGAACACTTCCTCAAATGACACGAATGGAAACGGCAGCAACGGCAATGGCGGCGGTGATAGTCTCGCCCGGCATTTGAACTGGTCGAACATTCCGGTCGAGCAGGTTGCCGAAGGAATTCAGCGCCAGATGCTGGTGGGCGATCAGATGATGATCTGTCGTTTTCGTTTCAAGCCGTTTCTGGTGACGCCGGAGCACGACCACCCGCACGAACAGATGACCATCGTCGAGCGCGGCAAGGTCCGTTTCTTCATCGAGGGCAGGGAACGGATCGCGTCGGCGGGCGACGTGCTGCACTTTCCATCGCAGACGTGGCACGGCGCGACGATGATGGACGAGGAAGTGGTGCTGATCGATATTTTCACGCCCGTGCGGGAAGACTTTCTTTAATCCGTGTTCAGACTTGACGATCGAGTTGCTCTCGTCACCGGCGCCTCAACTGGTCTTGGCGCTTCCATCGCCATAGCGCTCGCCGAAGCGGGCGCTCGTGTAGCTTGCCACGGCAACACGCACTCTCCGCAGGCAACTTGCGAAAAAATCGAGCATTCTCATCCGTTGATCGGCGATCTCAGCCGGCCCGAGACGGCAAAGACTCTGGTCCAGGAAACGATCGATCACTTCGGCCGTCTCGACATACTGGTCAACAACGCCGGCATCATTCGCCGTGCGCCCGCGGTTGATTACACCGAAGACGATTGGGCGGACGTGCTGGAAGTGAACCTGTTCAGCGTCTTTCGTCTTTGCCAACTCGCCGCCCGTCATATGATCGACACCGGCGGCGGTGGGAAGATCGTCAACATCGCCTCGCTGCTTTCGTTTCAGGGCGGCATCACTGTGCCCGCGTACGCGGCCGCGAAGGGCGGCGTCGCACAGCTCACCAAAGCGCTCGCGAATGAATGGGCCAAACATCGGATCAATGTGAACGCCATTGCGCCGGGTTACATGCGCACCGCCAACACGGCAGCGTTGCAGGCTGATGAGACACGCAACCGCCAGATATTGGAACGCATTCCCGCCGGCCGCTGGGGTGAACCCGAGGATCTCGCCGGCGCGGCCGTCTTTCTCGCTTCGCCCGCAAGCGATTACGTTCACGGACACGTGCTGGTGGTTGACGGTGGTTGGATGGGACGATGAGAACCACAGATTTCAGCGGCATAATTCATGAAGCGCTGAATGTAATTCAACGCGGTGAACGCGTCCTTGCGATCATCCCGGATAAGACCCGCGACGACAACACTCACGTTCTTTTTCCAATTGCCGATCGGTTTTTGAAAGAACGTGGCGTTGCTTGTTTTGACGCGCTGGTCGCGCAGGGCACGCATCCGCCGATGACTGACGCACAAAAGCTCGCGAAGATCGGCAGAGGGATCGGCGACGAGCATTTTGCTGGACGCATCTTCGATCACAATTGGGACCGCGCCGGCGAGATCATCACCCTGGGCGAGCTTAGCGGTGACAAGACGAACGCGTTGACTGGAGGACTGATTGATTACCCTGTTCCAGTGACGATCAATCGGTTGCTCGCGCCTGGAGTTTACGACACGGTGCTCGTGTTCGGCGCGACCGTGCCGCACGAAGTCGCCGGGTTTGCAGGCGGTGCGAAGTATTTCTTTCCCGGCGTCGCGGGACCGGAGCTAACGCACACGACTCACTGGCTGGGCGCACTCGCCGGGATCGAAAACACGATCGGACAAGTCGACACGCCGACGCGGATGTTGATCGAAGCCGCGACGGATCTCGTGCCGGCGCAGATCATCTCTTTCAACACCGTCGTGTCTCGCGCGGACGATGGACAATTAGTCACGTACGCACTTTTCGCGGGCAACATTCGCGAGTCTTTCCGCCGCGCCGCTGCTGTCAGCCGTGAGGTACACATTCGTTACACCGGTCGAAAGTACAAGCGTGTAGTCGCATTGCTCGACCCGCATTACGACGAGCTGTGGGTTGGAGGAAAGGCGAGTTACAAACTCGGCGCGATCGTCGAAGACGGAGGCGAGCTGATCATTTTCGCCCCACATCTGACGAAGCTTTCGGAGACACACGGCGCGTTGATTGAAAAGTATGGTTATGCGCCGCTCGAAGTCGTGCGCGACATGCTTGGCGCTTCACAGGAGCTGCGCGAGAACCTGTGCATTGCAGCTCATCTGGCGCACGTCGCCTACGCGGGCAGAACCGACGCGGAGGGGAAAGTCGTGCCCCGTTATCGAATCACGATGGCGACGGGTATCGACGAAGAGACGTGCAAGCGCGTAAACCTCGGCTATCTTGATCACCGCACACTCGATCCCCAGTCTCTCGCTTCCGATGCTGATACTTTGATCGTGAAAGATGCCGGGCGGGACCTTTACAAGGTTTCTACTAACACGGATTGAACGGATTTACGCCACGAGCGCGGTTTCGGCTTCGATGAGTTGAAGCTGACGCGAAGAAACCGAACTGTCGAGGTTGCAGTTTTCGATAAACTGATCGAGCTGGCGTCCCCCAAGCGGTGACGAGAAGAGAAATCCCTGTCCGTTTTCGCACTCCAACTTCCGCAACAACGTCAACTGGTCCTCTGTCTCAACACCTTCGGCGACGACGTCCATGCCGAGGTTTTGGGCCAGCGCCACGATCGTGCGAACGATCGCCAGGTTATCCTCGTTCTCCATCATCTGCGTTACAAACGAGCGGTCGATCTTCAAGGTGTCGACTGGGAACCGCTGCAGATAACTCAAGCTCGAATAACCAGTTCCGAAATCGTCGATACTCAACTGCACGCCGAGATCTCGCAGTTGCTTCAGCAATCCGACCGCAGCCTCGAGATTGTCGCTGAACACAGATTCAGTGATCTCGAGCTTCAAGCACCGCGGCGGCAGCTTGAACTCTTCGAGCAACCTCGCGATGTTTTCGACCAGGCCCGGCTGGTTGAACTGTTTGACTGAAAGATTGACGCTGACGAACAACGGCGGCGTGGCGGGATAAGATTCCAGCCAGTAGCGCGCTTGTCCGCACGCGGATTCGAGCACGGCTTGTCCAATCGTCAGGATCTCTCCCGTTTCTTCGGCCACCGGAATGAAGTCCTGCGGCGGCACGAGTCCAAACTCCGGATGACGCCAACGCACCAGCGCTTCGAAGCCTATCAAGGTCCGGTTCTCAAGCGAGACGATAGGTTGATAGTCGACGAAGAGTTCATCGCGCTCGCGGGCGTGCCGCAGATCAGTCTCCATCTTCAAACGGCTCATCAACTCGCCGTGCATGTCGCGTCCGAACACTTCGTAGTGCGCGCGGCCGCAAGCCTTGGCACGATGCATGGCGGTCTCAGCGTCACGCAACGTGTCTGAAACCTGTTCGCCCGGATCGGAGCCGACGGCGATGCCGATACTCAACGTCGTGTAAACTTCCTGGCCCGGCAAGTTGAACGAAATAGCCATTGCCTGCTGAATGCGCGTGGCTACCGACGACGCTTCTTCCTCGCCGGTGACGTCGTCGAGCAGCACGGCAAACTCGTCTCCACCAACGCGGCCGAGCACGTCGTTCTGGCGCATGCAGGTCTTGACTCGGTGCGCAATCTGAACCAGCAGTTGGTCGCCGCTCGCATTGCCAAGAGTGTCGTTCACGAACTTGAACCGATCGACGTCCAGCAGCAGGACGGCGTATTGCCGATCTTTATGTATTGATTTCCGCGCGATGCGCATCTTGAGCAGGTCGTGGAAGCGGGCGCGGTTGGGCAGGCCGGTCAGCGTGTCCTGCGTCAGCTTCTCTTCGGCCTTTTTGCGGTCGCTGATGTCCTGGACCTGGAAGAACAGCCGCTTCGAGCCCGTCTCTGAATCTTTGAGTAGCGACACGTGCCAGAGCACCCAAACGGTGTGGCCTCGTTCGTGAATGTATCGCTTCTCCTGTTCGTGGCTTTGAATGTAACCTTCGAGCACTCGCTGGATGTGCGACTGCACGTGGCGCAGATCGTCGCGGTGAGTGAGCTTTTGAAAACTGGTGGCGCGCAATTCCTGTTCTGAGTAGCCGACCAGCTTACACATCGCGTCGTTAGCCTGGAGCCAACTGCCGTCAGTTGAAACAACGGCCATGCCGATCGCGGCGTTGTCGAACGTGCCGCGTCCGGCGCTGAAAAGTTTGGAACCGGCCGAGAAGGCGAGGGGGACCGACTTCGCTGCGATCAGGGACCATGAGTCGCCGGTGGCGTCGATAGGCTTCGGCGTCGGGTTTCGCTCGGCTCCGCGTAGACGCTTCAACCGTTTTTGTTTGTACATCGCCTGGTCGGCTTGTTCGAGCAACTCCTCGAAACAGGTCATGCGTTCGGGTTCGAGTTGCGCGACGCCGATGCTGAAGGCCAGTTTGATTCCGCGTGTCTCGGCCTCATTGTAGGCGTTCAGGTTCTCGTCGAGTCGGGTGATAGCGTCGTCTTTGTTCGTGTTGGGATCGGTGACGAGGACAGTGAACTCGTCGCCGCCAAGACGCGCGATGATGTCGGAGCTGCGGAAGGTGCGGTTTAGTATTTCGGCGGTCTTGATGAGCGCGTTGTCGCCTTCGTTGTGGCCAAACTCGTCGTTGATCCGTTTCATGCCGTCGAGGTCGATGAAAAGGAGCAGCAAACTCTCTTTTTGGCGGCGCGCGAAGTCGAAATACGGAGCGGCTTGTTTGAGCAGACCGCGGCGGTTGAAGAGACCGGTCAGGTCGTCTTTCAGAGAAGTGTTGCGCAGCGTCTCTTCGAATTTCTTTCGTTCGGTGATGTCGCGGACGACTTGCACGATTCCGCCGCCGTTGACGCTCGAGATCGAGATCTCCAGCGGCAGCGTGCCGCCGTTCACTTTGAGCCCGATGGTTTCACCGCGCCACGAGCCTTCGCGCCAAACGGTCGGCATGATCTGTTCTTTGAGACGCGCCAGTTCTTCGTCGAAGAAGAACATCTCCCAGCTCGAGCCGATGAGCTTGGTCGGGTTTGTGTAACCGAAGATCTTTGCGTAAGCGTCGTTCAGGTAAACGCAGGCGCCGCCGTGGTCGATGATGGCCATGCCGTCCATCGAGGCTTTCATGGCGGCGGCTTGTTGGGCCAATGTGCCCGCGGCCCGTTTCCGCTCGGTGATGTCGCGGGCTACGACTGAAGCGCCGGTGACTGTCTTGCCGTCCATGATCGGGCAGATCGTGAGCGAGACGTCGAGTGGCGTCTGGCCTTTCTTCAGGTGGACCATCTCGTGCTGGCTCACGTTTTCGCCGCGCGAGACTTTGGCAAACAACGAGCTCGCTTCGAGGCCTTTGCGGTGGTCGAAGAGCATCGACAATGGTGAGCCCAAAGCTTCTTTGGCGGTGTAGCCGTAAATGCCGCTAGCGCCGCGGTTCCAACTCATGATGACGCCGTCGGGTGTGATGCCGATAATTGCGTCTCGCGAGACGTCGACGATGCCTTGCAGACTGGAGAGTTCGAGTTTAACGCCGGTGAGTT
The DNA here is from genome assembly GCA_046732535.1 of Acidobacteriota bacterium. Lineage (GTDB taxonomy): Bacteria > Acidobacteriota > Blastocatellia > Pyrinomonadales > Pyrinomonadaceae > PSRF01. The sequence goes on along the minus strand of JBKPNH010000045.1, from coordinate 20,095 downwards.
GTTCGTGATTGCTGCGCCACGCCATCCAGACGGCGCCGCTCATCACGATCTGAAGTATTGAGAAAGCGACTACGAATGCGGTCGATGCCGCGCCAAACAGGCCGGAAGCGAAATAGCAGATTGCCAACGCTAACGGAATCACGAAGACGGGAACCGGCCAAAGCTTGCGGGTTATGCGGGAGATCGAGTTGTCGCTGTTCAGAAACATTGTCGTTTGCGGCGGGGGAAGACTCTGGGCTGAATCTCGGAAGTGCTGAAGGACCTTAGAGGGATCGCACCGCCCGTTCTCGCTTTAGCCACTGCCGTGCCATTACGAAATCATTGGAGAATGAGGATTTAGGGCAGTCAGCTTAACCGTTGGCTAAACCATTTTGACCGGGATGCGGTTATTCTGATAGTAAGTACTCCGGCGAAAAACTAATGCTAAGCTTGCGAACTCTTACCCGACGGTGGCTGCCTCTCAGCCTCAAGCGATCCTTTCAATACGCGGTTCTTGGTTACGATTCGTACGCGCCCTCGTTTTCCTCCGCCGGCGAAGACATGATCCTCCGGCACATCCTCGGCTCCGACAAGATGCGCGGCTTTTACGTGGACGTCGGCGCCTTTCATCCCACGCTCTTTTCCAACACTTACTTCTTCTATTTGAACGGATGGCAGGGCATCAACGTTGAGGCGCGTCCGGGGAGCAAGCAGTTGTTCGACAAAGTTCGGCCCAGGGACGTCAATCTCGAGGTCGGCGTGTCGCGCGAGCGTGGTTCGATGACGTACTACTTCATTGCCGAAAACTCGCCGATGAATAGTTTCTCGCCCGACTTCCTGCGGCAGATCGAGATGTTGGAACACGTCCAGTCGCAAATACCGGTGCCGACTCTTCCCTTGGCTGAGCTTCTTGAGCGTCATTTACCGGATGGTCAGACCATCGACTTCATGAACGTCGACGTTGAAGGGCACGACTTCGAGGTGCTGGAGTCGAACGACTGGACGCGGTTCAGGCCGAGGATCATCGTCGTCGAAGACGAACAGCTCGACCCGCGTGAATCGCAGATCGTGCGGATGATGAACGGCCACGGTTACGAGCTGTGCGCGCAGAACGTGATCATCCTGGATAAGATCAACGAGTACTTCCTGATCGATCGTTCATGAGGCGCGAAGTAATATCGCCGATCTACCCGGAGACCGTCGCTCGACGAAAGCTACCCGTCAATCTTAGTCCAGCCCACGTGCCGCTCTTCGGAGGCGAGCTCCAACGTGTTATCCCCGAAAGCAACTTGCTGAAGTTTCAGAACGTGCTTGCGAGCCCGGAAGGACTGCTCTTCGAAGGAACGAGAATACTGCGGGAGTCGTTTGCGTTTCCGTATCACCTGGACCAGTGGAAACGACGCAGCGTGCTGAAGTTTCTCACGACGAATTACTTCATGCGAAAGCGTCGCAGGATTGACGTCGATGCTCTGTGGATTACTGACTACTGGAGCACCGGTTATTTTCACTGGCTGGCGGATGCGCTGACGCGACTCTTCGTCGTGAGGGATCGTTTGCGCGATCTGCTGCTGGTCCTGCCGGGAAAGTTTCGAACGTTTGAGTTCGTCGAGTCTTCGCTCAAAGCATTCGGCGTTACCAACGTAGACTTCATCGATACAGACGAGTTTATCGAGTTCCGCAGTCTCCTTGTGCCGTCGCACACTGCGCCGTCGGGCCACTACAATGCCGATGCTATTCGCGGCGTGAGAAACGTCTTGTTATCAGCTTACGGTGATGAGACGGGTGAAGGTGAGCGGGTTTACATCAGCCGCAGCCAGGCAGGGAAACGAAGAATCATTAACGAAACCGAGATCGCGCCGATCTTGAGCGGGTTCGGTTTCGAGACCGTCCGTACTGAAGAACTATCGTTTGAGCAGCAGGTTCGAGTTTGTTCGCGCGCACGCTACGTCGTTTCGAACCATGGCGCCGGCCTGACAAACACCTTGTTCATGCGCGAAGGTGGCAGCGTTCTCGAGCTGCGACATCAAACCGACGGCATCAACAACTGCTTCTTTACACTCTCGTCCGCGCTGGAGTTGAGCTATTTCTACCAGGCCTGTGAGCCACAAAACGCGAAGGCCGACCCTCACGAGGCCGACCTTCTGGTTAATCCCCTGGAGTTAGAAAGAAATTTGCGCCTGATCACTTCTGAGTAACCAGCGGGATTTGCGACGCGACTTGCAGATCCATCAGCGCATAAAGACGGCGGTCTATCTGGAAAAAGAGTGCGGCCTTTCGCCCCGGGATCGCCTTTTCGATCACGTCGACATATTTTTGCCTGGTTTTGGCCGTCTCGACCTGGATCGCGCTCCACCGCTTGATCATGCTCATTGCCTGCGCGTCGGTCAGGGTTTTTTGGTTCGCCGCATAATCCTTGATGACTGCGTAGAATTCGTCATTGTGCTTGCGCATCTCATCGGCGTACTGGTCGTAGAGCGGCCAAAAGCGCGTCGCTTCCTCATCGGTCAGCGGCAAGTTCAACGCGATGAGCTGCTTCTTCTCGGAGCGTAGATCGCGGCGCACCAAGGCCAGGTCTTTCTCCACCTCGACGCCATTAGCTGTTTCTTTTTGTGCAAAAGCGGTGGTCTGCGCCGCTGCCGACATTAGAATCAGAGCAAAAAACGAAACGACTAACTTATTCATCACCGATCTCCTTCTGCGCTTATTTGCCTGTAGACCGGCGAAATATATTGTCTAATTTCGAGCTGCGAAACTGTTAAAAGTGCTAGGTTCCAACCACCAGGACACCGCTCGCCGATAGTCCGCTGATTCCGCTGCGCGTTCAGTTCGCTGATTGCTATTGACAGAGGTTTTGAACCGGCTTAGGCTACGCCGTTCTGGGCGTTTCTCAACCTCTACGCATCTTGCCCAGACGTCCGTCTCATACGATTGGAGATTCTCATGACTCTGCCGTATCTCACTCAACTTCGCCAACAGGCTGACCTCAATTTTCTTGAAGAAACAGTACTCGAGAGCCTGGGAATTCGGACACCGGAAGATCTCCTAAGTCTCGCCTGGAATTTTCCCAGCCTCGGAACTATCGGCCTCGATCTCCCGAAACTCTCATTCGCGGCCAATATGAGTGCCCCGACCAAGGCATTCGCCAACGTCGTCAGTAAATTCAGTCTGGGACAGGCGCCGCCGCCGCAGTTCGCGCGCGGAGCAAAGATACCTCCGAACTCTCCTGTGCAAGCTGGATATAACGTTCCTATGCCGGCTGCAACTGCTGGTGCGTCCGTAACAGGCCCCGTCTATCCCAGGTTCGACTTCCGTTTACCTGGTTGGCCGGTGAAGGATCAAGGCGCTCGAGGTACGTGCGTCGCTTTCTCCATGGTCGCTTGCCATGAACATCTCCATCACTCAACATCTGCGTTGATGGATTTGTCCGAGCAGTATCTGTTCTGGGCCACCAAGACTTCTACAGCCGACCCGGATCCGACGGGTGATGGGACCCTGATAGAGTTTGCTCGAGACGCACTCCACAGCGACGGGACTTGCAAATCATCTCTTTGGCCCTATGTCGGCACGGTCTTGGGTACCGTAACGCACGCGACGTCCACTGACCCATCCGCACATGCTCACGCAGATGCCGCGAACCGGAAGCACTTGGCGGCGAACTACCTCGTAAGTACGTCGATGTCCGGGAAGGCGGCGCAAGTCATAAACGCCATGGTTGCTGCGCAGCGACCGGTGGCCGTTTCCTTGCCCGTGTTTGGCGACCGACTATCCCCAAACTTAGACAATTGGAATACGGCAGTGGGGCTGAGCTTCGGTCGGGTTATCGATCCGCCGCCGACTTCGGTCGTGATCGGAGCCCACGCCGTGTGCTGCACCGGATTCGAGCCAGATCCGACGGAACCTAAAGGTGGATGGTTCGTTTTTTCGTAACAGTTGGGGCTCACACGCGTGGGCGAACTCGTTGCCCGCGCCGCCGCCCTACGTAGCGCTGGAAGCCGGCTATGGACAAATTTCGGCCACATATGTGGATAGATATTTAATCGAAATGTGTCAGCTTTGAACGCGTTCAAAAATATTGTTGTTGCATCAGTTTGTGTTTCGGGAGCATCATACTGCGGGTTCTGAAGTACTAATGCCAACGCTAGCAATATCGCCTAAACAGATTCCCTACGCCAACAAACAAGACTTTGGCGTGGAGATCCTGGGGTCCAGATTGCTGGTGCCTCAGGATTTGGCCGTGGCCCTGGATCGTCTATCGGTGCGAACAGCAGAAGAGTTTGTTTCCTATTTACATTCGTTTCCCAGCACCGTCGCCGCGATGCTGAATTGGAGCGTCCAAGATGTGATCGACGCTCGGTCCTCGTTGATCTCCAGACTTCAGGGCGTCGTGGACGAAAAGATCCTGGATCCCCCGAAGGTCCAGCGGCGAGCCTACGGCGCTCGCTTCCCGCCTCAGAGATAAAATCCCGATTTGTGAAGAGTGGTGCCGGAGGTCGGGCTCGCACCGACATCACGGGTTTTGCGTGCTGCAGATAAACAGGCAATTGTCAAAGTCGTTCGCGCACTGCTGTTGATCCAGGACGAAGTTTTGTTCGCATATCTGTCGCGGCGGGCCATCCTGAAACCAGCACAAATTTTCCGCCTGCTCGCGAGTGTAGTCACAAACGTACTGGTCAAATAGGAGGATGACGTTGCAGATACCTTGTTCCTGCTGGTGTGAGTGGTTAATGCAGTGGCTCCAACTGGCAGCAGCTGTTTGATAGCAGCTCGTCCACTCCTGGTCAGCCTGCTGGAAACAGGAATTTAATTGTGTGTTCGCCGCGTTCAGACACTGATTGTAGGTGGTGTTGGTGGTAGTGGTGCAGTTGGTGTTATTGAAGTTGCAACTGTCCTCGCATGGACCGGCGGCATACACCACGATGGTGGCGATCGTTAAGACAGTTACATATGCCAAGAGTTTGATTGTTAGTCTCATGGGTAAACCTTTCTGTGGGGCTTGCTTGTGCTCCTATTTTTGGTGCAGCGGGCTATGTTGCAGGAGGTTGGTGCCGGAGGTCGGACTCGAACCGACATGTCCTTGACGGACGCCAGATTTTGAGTCTGGTGCGTATACCAATTTCGCCACTCCGGCGCGAAGGGCTGACATCATAAGCCCGTTTGGCCCGATTCGCAACAAGTTCAGCCGGCAGTTCCCACGCCCACCCTAAGCGCTCTAAACCGCAAACTTAGCCCTTGGTAAAAACTTGTTTGCCACAATTGGTCAAACCGGATAGAATGCGTTAGCCAGGTTATTGGGCCAGGGCACGTCCTGGAGTCCCAACCCTCAAGACTCTCACTTAAGCCAACGAGCTTTTGCAGTCCCGATGCTCGCCGCCGTGCCCTGCCATATTCAGGAGAGACGACATGCCGACAACTGCGACGCCCCGCATTCTGATAGTGGATGATGAACGCGAGATTACCGAGATACTGGCCGACCTCCTAAGCGAGGACTATGAATGTCTGAAGGCGGGCTCCGCCGAAGACGCGCTGACCTGCCTGCGACAGAGCGACTTTCAGTTAGTGATCAGCGATATCACCATGCCCGGCATGAGTGGTCTCGACATGATCCCGCACGTCAAACAGCTCTCCCCAGACACGGTCGTCGTCATGATCAGCGGCATGCAGACCGTCGAGAGCGCCATCGGCGCCTTGCGGCTGGGTGCGTTTGACTACCTGATGAAACCGTTCGACCTGCGCCAGGTTGAGGCCGTCGTCAAACGGGCGCTCGAACATCACGAGCTCGTCGTCGCTAAACGCCGGTACGAAAACCATCTCGAAGAATTGGTTGAACAACGAACGGTCGAACTCGACCGCGCGTTGAACTCGCTGGAAGGCGCGTATCGGTCGACGTTGAAAGCGTTGACCGCCGCTCTCGAAACCAGAGACTCGGAAACGCACGGACATTCGGAGCGGGTTGTTAGCTATAGTTTGCGGCTGGGACGTGAATACGGGTTGAACAGCGAGCAGATGAAGTCGCTCGAGTTTGGATCGCTGCTGCACGACATCGGAAAGATCGGCGTGCCCGATTCGATTTTGCGGAAGCCGGCGAAGCTGACGGAAGAAGAGTGGGTGCGAATGCGTGAACATCCGCTTCACGGTCAACAGATCTTACGCGGCATCGAGTTTTTGCAGGGGGCGGCGCGCGTTGTGGCCCAGCATCATGAACAGTGGGACGGGAGCGGTTATCCGGTCGGATTGCGCGGTGAAGACATCGACGTCTGTGCGCGCATCTTTTCCGTGGCTGACGCTTTCGACGCGATCACGAGTGACCGCGTGTATCGCCGTGGAAAGTCGTACGAAGCGGCTGCGAAGGAGCTTGACGATTGGGCGGGACGGCAGTTTGACCCGAAGGTTGTCGAAGCGTTTCATCGAGTGCCGAAGGAAGATTGGGAAGAGCTGCACCGGCGGTCGTTGATGCCGAAGCCTGATCATTTTGATGTGCGACAGTTGGTGCAGAGAATCGAGTCGCAACTCGAAGCCGCAGTGTAATAGCCGCAAAAGGCACAAAAGAGTGGTTAAGGCGTGGGGACGACGTAGCCGCGGCGTGAGTGGAGACTCAGGCCCACTCTTCGGGAAGCCACTTGAATTCGCCGGTACTCACCCGGGCTCGCTTCGGCAAGCGGACGCTTCGGCTGGTAAGTCACTACGTACTCAGCTCCAATAGCGCGCGCAACTTCTCGAGCCTGTGCAAGCATTTCGTCGCTGTTGAGCGGCAGCATGATCTTGCCGCCCGTCTCTTCAGCTATGTTCCTCAACACCTGCTGGCTTTTCCTGACTTCCGCTTCGTACGCCTTTCGCTGCTTTTTCATAGCGGGATCGAACCGAATGCTGACGCCGAATGACGGCGATCGGTTCTGACCCGGCGGTTGTGTCGGATCGGTGGCCCTGATTGGATCCGAGCTGGCGGGACGTGGCCCACCGGCAATTACCGTGTCTTTCTTCGGGCTCTTCTGTCGTACAAACTCCGTGTAGCTGATGACGTGGACCGTCGCCCGCGCGGCGACCAGTTTGAGCACGGCGTCGTCACGATTGATCTTTGCGCCCGGCGAGTCGACACCGTCGGTGATCAGCACGACGTGACGGCTGCCTTCAGGGCGCTCTCCCAATTGCTGGCTAGCACTAGCGATGGCTTCCGAAAAGCTCGTGCGCTTTGTCGAGATGAGTTTGTTTTTGAGCGTCTTAAAAACGAGCGGCTTGTCCCTGGTCCATGTCTGGAGCATCTCGACGGCGTTGCCGGATTGCATGACCGCGATCCACGAACCTTGCTGAAGTTTCCCGATCAACTCAGCTGCAACCTGGCGCGTCAGGCTCGTGCTTTTCGCCATTCCGCCGAGACCGCTCAACTCGCCGCCAGTATCCAGCACGAAGAGCACGTTCGCCGGAACATGTGTGACGCTGCGAAGTTGCTGCGCCACGCCGTCTTCGAGGACGAGGATGTCGTCGAGCTCGAGCGTCGGATCGTAATGGCCGTAGGCGTCGAGCGCGGTGACCGGCAGGCGTACTTCTTCAGTAAAAACCTTTACGGAATCTTCTGGAGGCGTTGGCGACGCGGATGGAGAGGGCGACGGAGACGGAGTTTGAGCGGCGGCTATCGCGAAAAGAGCCGCAATAAGAGTAAGAACCGCAAATGTGCGTCTAATCGGGAACACGGATTTCAAAACAAATTTTCCGGAATCACGGTTTTTGATGCCTGCTGCGTGTCTACGTTGCCTGACGCGCCTGGGCCTGGACGGCCGTGATTGCCACCGCGTCGACGATGTCTCGCGCCGTACACCCTCGCGACAGGTCGTTGGCGGGCTTGTCCAACCCTTGGAGGATCGGCCCAATGGCCGTCGCGCCTCCCAGACGTTCCGTTAGTTTGTACGCTATGTTTCCGGCTTGCAAGTCCGGAAAGATCAAAACGTTTGCCCGCCCGGCGACAGGCGAGCCGGGTGCTTTCGACTGCGCCACCAACGGTACGAGCGCGGCATCCGCCTGAAGCTCGCCGTCCACCTGCAATTCCGGCGCGCGTGCTCGGACCGTGCGCGTGGCTTCGACGACCTTGTCGATCAGCCGGTGCTTGGCGCTTCCCTTCGTCGAAAAAGAGAGCATCGCGACTCGAGGCTCCGATCCCAAGAGCGCCCGGCACGAATCCGCCGCAGCCAGGGCTATCTCCGCCAGTTCGACGGCGCTCGGGTCGATCACAACGCCACAATCGGCATAGATCAACGCTCCATCCTGCCCGACGTCGCTGTTTCGCGTCGCCATCAGGAAGAAGCTCGAGACGAGCTTGAACCCGGAGCGGACGCCAATGCAGTGCAACGCGGCGCGAACCGTGTGCGACGTCGTGTTGGTGGCGCCGGCGACGGAGCCGTCGGCCTGGCCCATGCGGACCATCAGGTTGCCGTAATACAGCGGATCCGAAACCTGTGCGCGTGCTTCGTCCGGCATCATGCCTTTTGCTCGCCGCAGGTCGTACAGGAGCGAGACCATCTTTTCGAAATCGGACGCGCGGCGATGATCGATGATATTGACACCGCCAAGGTCTACTCCGTTGTCACGCGCGGCCGCGCGAATCACGTCTTCGTCTCCCAACATCGTGATCCGGGCGATGCGTTGGCTCGTACATTGCGCTGCGGCGACGACTGTGCGCGGATCGTTTCCTTCGGGGAGCACGATGTGCTGCGGTCTGGATGCGGCGCGTTGGCGAATTCGTTCGAGAATATCCATATGTGATAGTGTTGCTGTACGTGTTCATTTTCCGTTTGTCATTTTCCATTTCTCATTTTTCACTTAGTCTCTGTGCAACCGGGTGAAAGCTGACACAAAAAACAATGACAAATGACAAACGAAAAATGGCAAATGGAAAATGACCCCGATTATGTAGGAGGAAGCGTGTCAGAACCAAGCCTGCGAAGCCGAATGGCGAACTTGCTGTTGTTCGTTCCCAACATGCTTGTCTTGTGTTGGCGCTTGATGGTCGACTCGCGAGTGCCGGCGAAAGAGAGGCTGCTGGTTGCCGGGGCAATCGTCTACGCGCTGATGCCGCTGGATTTTATTCCTGACATGCTGCCGTTTATCGGGCAGATAGACGATGCTTACTTGATCGCGCTGTCGCTGTTGAGACTGATGATGGTGACCGATCCCCGCGTGGTCCGGCAACACTGGCGCGGCGGCGGTGACGTCGTCGAATTGGTCGGTGCAGTGGCGATGACGGCGTCGAAGTTGTTGCCGAAGAAGATTAGTAAAGTATTAACGGCGCAGATCGAGACTCAATCTCTCGATTCCATAGCTAAGCCGCGAGCGTCCAGTCGATCACGCCTTCCACAGAGCGCGCCAGAGAGTGAACCACCGCGGGATTACTTGTCTTGAGCGCCCAGTAGCGCATCTGTTCCGGGAGTGCATCTTCGGAGCCGATCTCGTCGAAAGCCACCAGCGCGCAATTCAACGACGGCGATTGAGTGATGACAAACCACTCCCGCGCAAGGCGAAAATCGTGTTCTAACGTGACGAGCCTGATATTCGGATGACGCGGCGGACGCCAGTCGTCCTCGCCAAAAAGATACACCGACTCCGAGACGTCGGCGATCCTCATGTAGCGATCGATGATCGGTTGCAGCGCCGAAAGCTTCTCGACGCCAGCATAGACCCTCGCAGCGCGGTTCGTCCGCAGCAACAGGGCATTCTCGATCATCAGACAACCGTACTCGACGGAAGCTGTCGTCGTGTGGCAGATAAAACTCTCACGTTCGATAAAGTCGCGGCGGGCAAGGCTCGCAATTTCACCGAGGTTTTCCGTCTCTTCCACGCCCGAGAATTTGAGCGCTTGCTCGAAGATGGAGAAGTTTTTCACTCGGGGGTTCCTCCCTGGACCGGGCGAGTCTTTTACCCAAGTTACTCTGCGAGAGAGTTACGAATAGTTCGTAAAACTGTGCGCGGGTTGAAAATGAAGTGTTATCTGACTTGAAGTGCGGTAAGGATCTTCTCGTGAATACCGCCGAACCCGCCATTCGACATGATGGCGACCACGTCGCCCTCACGCAGTTCGGGCATGATGTGCGTGACGATTTCGTCAGCGCCCGATAGGGCCAACGCGGGCTTTCCCTGCTGCGAAATGGCCGCGATTAACTCGTTGGTATCGAGGGCGCGTCCCTTTTCTGTCACCTTTTGACTATCAAATACACTCGCAATGACGACGTAATCCGCCGCCGAAAACGCATTCGCATAGTCGTCCTGGAAGACCGCCAGCCGCGACGACCACGAGCGTGGTTCGAAAATGGCGATCAAGCGGCGATCTTTATATCGAGCGCGAAGGGCGCGCAAGGTTTCTCGGACCGCCGTCGGATGATGCGCAAAGTCGTCGATAACGGTGACGCCACGCTCCTCGCCGCGTACTTCAGCACGGCGCTTCACGTTCTTGAACGTCGCCAAAGCGCCATGACTCTGGTCGCGCTCAACACCCCACGAGTCGGCGGCGATGATCACGGCCAGACAGTTGAGCAGGTTAAACTCGCCGAGTAACGGTGTTTGAAACTGGCCCCACAAACTGCCCTCTCGAAAGACGTCGAAGGTCGAAAGCCCGCCCGAAAAGTCGGCATTACGCACTTGCCAACGCGCGTCGTCGCTCGTGCCAAACGTCTCGACCTGGGTGAAGAGTTTGGCGCCAAACGATTCCACGACGGCCCGAACGTTGGGGCTGTCCCAGCCGGCAATCAGACGTCCATTCTCCGGAACAAGATTCATCAAGCGGCGAAAAGCCAGTTTGACGGCGTTGAGATCGGTGTAAATGTCAGCGTGGTCGAACTCGATGTTGTTGACGATCGCGAGCTCCGGCAGGTAATGCATGAACTTCGGGCCCTTGTCGAAGTATGCTGTGTCGTACTCATCCGCCTCGACGATCACGTAGTCACTTTGCGTCACGCGAAAGCTCGAGCCGAAATTCTGCGCCACGCCGCCGATTAGAAAACTCGGATTCAGCCCGCCCTGATCCATCACCCATGCGGCGATGCTCGTCGTCGTGGTTTTGCCGTGCGTGCCGGCGACCGCCAGAGAATGACGCCCGCGAATAAACTCTTCTTTCACGACCTCCGCCTGCGATCGATACAGTAGCTTTCGCCTTAGCGTCTCCTCGACTTCCGGATTGCCGCGCGGGATCGCATTGCCGACGATGACGCAGTCGGGCGACGGCGTGAGGTTTTCCCGTTTGAATCCTTCCACGACGTTGATGCCGAGATCGCGAAGCATGGTCGACATGGGCGGATAAACGTTCTGGTCCGAACCGGTGACGTGATGCCCGCGCGCCTGAAGCATCCCTGCGAGAGATGCCATGGCAGTGCCGCAGATGCCGATCAGGTGGTAGTGCATAGTTACTGTTGCAGGTCTCGCATCTGTTTCTCGCCGCGCGCGAGGATGAGATCGTGATCGACCATGAGTCGAACCAATTGGCGAAAACTGACTTTCGGTTCCCAACCCAACTGCTTGCGCGCTTTAGTCGAATCGCCGAGCAGCAGGTCGACTTCGCTCGGGCGGTAATACCAGGGATCGATCTCTACGTGCTCTTTCCAGTCGAGATCGAGACAACTAAACGCTTCCTCGCAAAACTCGCGGACCGAGTGAGTCTCGCCGGTGGCGATGACGTAATCGTCACTCGTCTCAGCCTGCATCATCAACCACATCGCCTCGACGTAGTCTTTGGCGTAACCCCAGTCGCGCTTGGCGTCGAGGTTGCCGAGGAAGAGCTTCTCCTGCAAGCCCATCTTGATGCGCGTGGCGGCGCGCGTGATCTTGCGCGTCACGAAGGTCTCGCCGCGGCGCTCGGATTCGTGATTGAAGAGAAGCCCGTTGCAGGCAAACATGTTGTAGGCCTCGCGGTAGTTGACCGTGGCGTAGTAGGCGAAGACTTTCGCGCACGCGTATGGCGAGCGCGGATGAAACGGCGTCGTCTCGCGTTGCGGCGTCTCGACGACCTTGCCAAACATCTCCGATGAAGACGCCTGGTAGAACTTCGGTTTGATGCCGGCTTCGCGGATCGCTTCGAGAATGCGAATCGTGCCGAGTGCGGTGACGTCGGTCGTGTATTCGGGCACGTCGAAACTGACGCGCACGTGCGACTGCGCGCCGAGGTTGTAGATCTCGTCCGGTACAACCTGCCGGAGGATCGTGTTGAGCGCGCTCGAGTCGCTCAGATCGCCGTGAACGAGGAAGAGGCGCGTCTTGGACTGGTGCGGATCGCTATAGATGTGATCGAGACGTTGCGTGTTGAAGGATGAGGAGCGCCGGATGATACCGTGAACTTCGTAGCCTTTTTCGAGCAGCAGCTCGGCAAGATACGAGCCGTCCTGGCCGGTAATGCCGGTGATTAACGCTCGTTTGGTCACGTGATTTCTCTACCTCCAACACCGGCGAACCGGTTCAAACTCGTCGAGCGCGGCGAAGACGCCACGCACAAACTCTTTCGCAGTCCATCGTTCGGCGCGCGCGCGGCCTTTGTCGATAAGCGAACGACGTAAGTTTTCGTCAAGGTAAACCTGGCTGATGGTATTCGCTATTTCACTCGGATTACGCGGATCGACGAACAACGCCGCATCACCTAACTGTTCGCGCGCGCCGGGAACATCGGAAGCCACAACCGGACACCCGAGCGCGAACGCCTCGAGTGTCGGCAAGTTCTCCGGACCGAAAAACGTCACGTACGAGAGCGCAAACGCTCCGCGATAAAGCGCAACGAGATCTTCCAACGGCACGAACCCGAGAAACGAAACATCGATTGCGGGCTGTAACTGCGACGCCACACTCCGGACGTACTCTTCGTTCCCCTTATTGCTTCCCACAAACACGACCGGCAAATCAATCTCGTGATCCCGCTTCAGCTCTGCCGCGGCCAACAACAAATTAACGTGGTTCTTATGCGACCAGAACTGCGCCGGGTAAAACAAATACTTACTTTTCAATCCGTACTTCTTCAGCATCGAATCGACGTCGCTCGGTTGGGCGTTCAACGTGAACGCCGGCGTCGGATGCGGCAGTATCTTAATGCGATTGCTCGTGACTTGATAGAAGCGCTCGATCTCCATTCGTCCGACTTCAGTGCCGGCGATGATGAACGTCGCGCGCCGGAGATACTCGCCGTAGAACGTCTCGCGCTGTTGCCACGTCCCGCCTGAACTAATTTCCGGAAACCAGGGCTGCAACCGGTGTTGCAAGTCCCAAACGATCGCCATGTAAGGCAGATCGATCTGCACGGCTTCGGCGCCGACAAACCACATAAACTCGACGCCGGTTTCGTTGCACAGTTGTTCGAGTCGCGTCTGTCGTTTGCGGTTCTCGGTCAGCGAGTAGATGCCGCTTTGAGCGCGCGCGAAGACTCGTTGGCCCAGGTTGCCGGGAAAGGCCACGGCTTCGAACCGCGGGTTCGTCAGGAGGCTGCGAAAGCTTTCGGGGCGGCGGCAGAAGAGCACAAACGAATGGCTCGTCTCGTCGATCAGGTCCAGCAGCGCGCGGAAGATGTCTTCCTGAATCGTGTAACCGCCGCCAACGTCCGGCGAGAAGTCTTCGAGAAATACGCCGACCTTCATGTTTAATTTCGCCGCGCCACTGCCACGATGTGCCACGTTTCGTCGGAAATAGTTTCGTCTTCAGTAAAGCCAGCGAAGAATTTAACTGGCGTAAAGCGCATCGACGTCAACCATCTCTCCATCTCTTGTAGCAGGAAGTAACGATTCACTTGAGTTTCAGTCAGGGTTGAATACGTTCCGTTCTCTTTCAATTCGTAAATTGAATATGTGACGTGGCTAAGCTGATTCGCTGCGTCCAACGCCGTCTCGGAGATCCGCAGCACGAGTGAATCGTCCGTTTTCCACCGTCGCACTCGCACCGGATCATAATGACGAATCATTGCTGCCGCGTGCCAAAACTCGAAAATAAACAGCCCGTTCGGGCGAAGATGTTTGTGCACACCATGAAATACTTTATCGAGCGCATCGTTCGTTTTCACGTACCCGATCGCGTCGAACAGGCAGATAACGGCGTCGAACATCTCGGTGCTGACGGCGAGCTGTGTCATGTCCTGCAACTGAAACTCGACGCTCGACGACTTCTCAGCCGCTTTTTGTCTCGCGCGCCGCAACATGTCTTCTGAATAATCCGTAGCGACGATTTGGCGTCCGGGTTTTTCTAGATGGAAAGCATGGGTGCCAGTGCCGCAGGCGATCTCGAGCAGTCGATCGGTGGGGCCAGCCGAGTAAGTACTCAGGCAGTGTTCGACGAAGGCTGCTTCGGCCGCGTAGGGTTTGTCAGCATAAAAGAGGTCGTAAAGCTCGGCGTGTCTGCCTGAGTAGGAACCCATTATAAGTGCGACACCGCTTCCTTCCGGCTGGCTGAACCGCTGGCGCGCGCTTGCCTGACAACGTCCGTTATCTGCTTGATAACCGGTTCCGAAAGCGTGTAGGTGGAGGGAAGATAAAGCCCGTTTTCCCACAGACTATCCGCCACCGGACACGGCTCCGGGCGAAAGTCAGGCAGCGCTTGCAAGCACGGTTGCTGGTTCATCGGGCAAAAGAACGTTCGCGTATCGATGTCGTTAGCGCGCAGATATTCGACCAGCTCGTCGCGCGTCAGGCCGAACTCCGGATGGACCACGACCGCGTACATCCAGTACACGTTTCGCGCCCAGTCAGCCTCGTACGGAGTTTGAATTCCGTCGACGTCACTGAGAAAACGGTTGTAAGTCTGGGCCACGCGCCGCTTCTCCGCGACGATGTTGTCGATCTTGCGAAACTGGACCAGTCCCATCGCGGCCTGATAGCCCGTCATGCGGAAATTGAACCCTGCTTCCTCGTGACGAAACCGCGGTTTCGTGAAGGCGAGATTGCGCAGCAACTGCAAACGCTCGGCGAGTTCCTTGTCGTGGGTGGTGACCATTCCGCCCTCGCCGGTCGTGATCACCTTGTTGGCGTAAAAACTGAAACAGGCCATGTCGCCGAAGCTGCCAGTCATGTGGCCGCGGCAAGTTGCTCCGTGCGATTCGGCGCAGTCTTCGATGACCAGAAGATTGTGGCGCCGTGCGATCTCCATCAAGCGGTCCATATCGACCGGATGGCCATAGAGATGCACGGGAATGATGGCTTTTGTCTTCGGTGTGATGAGAGCTTCGATTAGATCCAGATCAAGGTTCCACGTCACGTTCTCGGAATCGACCGGAACAGGAATCGCGCCGTTGTGAATCACGGCGAGCGCCGTCGCAATATTTGTGCTGGAACTGATGAGCACTTCGTCGCCCGCGCCGATTCCAGCCGCCGCGACCGCGAGATGCAGCGCAGTGCTGCCGCTGGTGACCGCAACGCCATACTCGCAGCCAACGTAGTTCGCGAATTCCTTTTCAAACGTGGGAATCGATTTACCGAAGGAGCCGGAGATCTCGCCGGCACGCAGCGCCGCGACGACGGCCTCGATCTCCTCTTCGCCGATGATGGGCTCGAAAACCTCGATCATGAATTGTTGTTGACCTCTACGTTGATCTTATCGTTGTCAGCGCCGAGAAAAGGCCCCTGCTTGACGCTGATGCACTGCATGTCTTCCAACACTCGCACGGCGTGCGTGCCGTGAATCAGCAGGATGCCGTCGCCTGCGCGCAGCACGACTTCGCGAAACCGGTTGCCGTCTTTGTCAAAAAAATCGACCGCCACTACGCCGCGTTGCACGACGAACATCTGCTGGAGATCGTTGATGGTCCGCGTGACTGGTTTGTGGTAATGCGGCGCTTCGACGAAGCCGGCCTCGTGCGCCAACAGACCAAACTGAAAAGACGAGTCGTCAGGCGAGAAGAATCGCGTTATCGGCACTTGCGTGTCGGCCCAGATAATCTCGGCGTATCTAATCCCGTCGTGTTCAACTATTTCGATACCGTTTTTCATGAAGCGCGTCCGAAATATAACCGCTAATACTATGCCTGTAAACGGGCCAAAAATCCGACGTCTCGCACGGTCACACGCTGGCCCTCGATTGGCAGAACGCGCGCATCTGATTCACCGAACTTATAGACGACGTCGTAGTGCGCTGGAATGACTGAGAGCAGGGAATCAAAGCTCACCAGAGTCATCGGTTGAGTCGATCTGCCTGCGGGAGCGTTTGGCAATCTGCCGGGACCGTGCGCGGCCAACTCCGTATCCTGCTTGATAAAAAGAGGTGATTCCACGTCTGCAACGGCAGTGCGCGTAACGTAAACAAAAGAGAACCGCAGATCGCACAAGGCGTTGAGCATCTGCAACGGATCGGCAGCGTATTGCAGCACTCCCTGAGCGACGGCGAGATCGCGTGATTCCAACCCCGCCGCCGCTGAAGTCAGGTCTGAATAAAACGAGAGTTCCTGATCGTCAGTAAGTTCCCTGCCTGCTGCCGCCATCGCCGCTGTTTCCACGATGGACCAGTGCCTGACGCGGTTCGGCAGCAGGTGTTTGGTTTCATAATAACTGGCGCCGCACGCGCCGCCGACCTCCAGCACGTTTATCGTCCGCTGTGGTTCCACGTACGACAGCACAAACATGTTCTGGACAATTTGCCGCGTCGCGGCCTCACGCGATGCGGACGCCGCCAGCGCATTTCGATACAGTTTGGTCTTTTCTTTGACGACTTCGACGAGCTGCGGATCTTCGTAGGTGTCTGAATCGCCGGATGCGTCAGCAAAACTCTTATAGGCGCGCATCGCTGGCGTATTTTCACGGTGCAGCAGCGCGGCGATGAGGTGGCGGATGCGCGTCTCCGCCATCGTCACTTCACCAACTCCAGGCAAGCAAGTCCTCGCTCACCGGCGGGATAGTCGGGCGGATACTCGATCGTCGAATTCGGATCGTTGTATTTGCTGGTGTGAACGTCGAAAAACTCGCAGTCTTTGCAGTTCTCGCGAGTGCTTCGTTGCCAGCCGTTCGGGTGATACTGAAAAATGCTCTCCTTCTGTTGCGAAGGTGCGAACGCCTCAATCAACGTGTCGACCAACTCGGAGTCGAACTGTTGAAACCAGCCATGGTTCTCATAGCGTCCGAATGGAAAACTGATAAACAGGGCGCCGCCGGGCTTTAGCACTCGCTTCAACTCTTTCACCGCAAGGAGAAACTCGCTCGGGTCGCTTCGTTGGGCCACCTGCCCTTCGGCGTACATCGTGTTGTCCATGCCGATGTGCTCGATGGTCGAGATACAGGCGACGGCGTCGAAGCGCTCGTCGCGAAAGTCGAGATCTCGCAAGTCGCCGAACACGTAAGAGACGCCGAGTTGCCAAAAAGCCTGGCCTTCAGGCGCGAGGGTCACAATCGTCGTTTGCTTATCTTTCAGTGCGGGTGCAGTCAGAACGAAGTCGTAGTTGAAAGCGGAGCCGGCATCGAGGAAACGGTCGCCGGTTTTACGAACACGTGAGAGCACCCACGGGATCTCGATCAATCGCGCGTCGAGTCGATAACCATATCCGGACGGCAACGGACGGCCCTCCGCGAGCGTATCCAGCAGCGATTCGTCGACAACAGCTTCGCTCAAGCACTTCTCGCGGTACTCGTAATAGCCTTCTCGCCATGGACGCCTGTCCGACTTCAAGTACGAAGCAAGGCGCTTCCGCTTTACCGCGTTCCAGGCAGTCTTTCCCACACTTCCCTTGATTCGTGAGGCGATACTCAGAACAGACGACATTCGTTTCTCCAGTGCCTTACACAAAAGGTCGTTTTGTAGCGGCTTCGCCGCCGGATGTGCGGCGAAGGCTATGCCTCGCCGTAACGGCTCCACTATCCCTGGGCTTCGCCCTTCGTTCGGCCTTTGGCCTTAAGAACCTCGAACAGAGCCCGGACCAAGGGCATAGCCCATTGCTAGTCAGTCGCGACGGCGAGGCATAGCCTCGCCTCACATCCGGCGGCGAAGCCGCAGCAGGTCAAGTTAAATGCGTCTTGTGCAAAGTTCTTCCCCAGCTATGACTCAATGCAGATAGCGATTCAGGATATCAGTTAGTTCCTGCATCCTATGATAATAAGAATGTTCGCACAAGGTACGTTTTTGGCCGGCTTCTGCAATCGCTTCACGCTCGTTATCGTGAGCGAGATAATACTCGACCAACTCAACGCACTCCTCGATCGAGCGATAGGTGACCACCTCGGTTCCCAGTTCAAACAACTCGTGCAGGTTGGTTTTCCAATCGGTCAGCAGCATCGTGCCGACGCCGGTTGCCTCGTAAAGCCGCATGTTGGCGGCGAACTGCTCGGCCATGTCGATATGGATATTAAGCGCGATCTTCGAACCCTGTAGCCGGCGATACATGTCGTAGCCCCACAACGACGGCTTCACTCGTCCTCGCAGCGGCGAATCAGGCGGAAGGGTTTCGACGCCGGCGCCCCAACACGAAAGCGGCGTCTTGCGCGAGAGCGTCTCGAGCAGTGCGAGCCGTTGTAGATGATCCTTGCCGACGGAACCGATGAAAGCGAGTTCGACGTCCTTTGGTTGGTTTCCCAGACGATCGAGAACTGTTTGCTCGAAACCAAGACGCAACATCTCCGAGCGCGCGCCTGCCTTGCGAAGACGATCGACGAAATGCGGTGCGGCGCTGACGATCAGATCGAACGGTGCAAGGTCCAACGCCGGCGGGATCGGATAAGCCATCTCTCCGACGAGCAGTCTGGTGTATTCCTTGAGCGCACGATGGAAGTGCGCGGGGAGATAGAGCACGTCGCAAATGAAGATGACGTCCGGCTTGAACGCGCGGGCCTGCGCCTCCACGACCTCCGGTTCCCATTGCGGAACGTTCATGCCCGGAATTCTTGGCGCCGAGCGTAAACGATTCACCTCGCGTTTCAATCGTTGCTGCACTTTCAGCAGCGTCGATCGCTCAGTTTTGATTTGCAGTCCGTTCTCGGCGGCCCAGCTAATCTGGATCGGCTGTGCGTTGACGATGAACTGATCCACCTCATGGCCCACTTTCCGCAGGTTGAGCGGAAGAAAGTCGGCCCTGCCGAAACCTGTTTCGTAGATCGCGTGAAGTTGTTCGCGAGAAGATTGTTGCGCGAGGCTCGGATCGTTTTCGTAAGCGAGACGCAGCGACTCCTGGTAATGAGTATCGAGAATTAGGATTCGCATCTATTTCGCCGCGACTATCAGGTTCCAGCCAAACCTCGGAGCAAGCTGTTTTTTGCAAAGCTGATCGAGAACGTCAACGCGTTTCATCAGCCACGGAGGTGAAAAAGCTTCTTCGAATGCAACCGGGTCGAACTTTGTCTGAAGCAAAGCCGCGACGTGCGTCAGCACCGGCGTTACGTAAACACGCAGTGGCAATCCCAGCAATCCAGTCCACAGATCGTTCACAAAGAATCCGATCGCCATGTCGTGTTCAAGAATTCGGAATCCGCTCTGTTCGAATAGTTCTTCCCATTCGGACGGCGTCTTGAACTGCAAGTGAGGTACGCCGGACACCCAGGTCAGACCTTTTGCGCGGTGCTTGTCGATTGAATGTTTGAAGTAGCGCTCAAAGATACTGCGCCGATTGGGGACGATCGAAAAGAACAGGCCGTCATCGTTGAGCAGGGAGTGAATACAGCGGGCGTAATACAACGGATCTTCGAGATGTTCGAGCACGTCGAAAGCGATCGCCAGGTGAAACCTCGATTGTTCCTCTTTTAAATTTTCGAGTGGTTGTGTGCAGACTTTCGGCGGGCAACGAACCACGTTCCAATCGTAGGATCGGAAATACCTCTGCATTATTTGGGGATCGAGATCAACCGAAGTGACAAAGAAACCGAGGCGTGCCAGTTCATAAGAGTCGCGCAACGAGCCCGCGCCAAAGTCGAGCGCCTGAGGCGTCGCGTAGTCTTTCCGGATCTGCTCGAGTCGCGACGCGAACACGCTCCAACGGTATTGGACGTTTCTGGTGTTGCAGCCAAAGAGTTTCGAAACGTCGCCGCGGCGATCGAAGATCAGCGGGACCGCGGACTCCGTGTCCTGCCGCGGAGTTATTGTTTCGAATTTGTCAGAGGCGCCGGGTTTGGGACCGGCCAACGCGGATATCAGCACGAACGGAAGAAAAACGAGAAACAGGACCACCAATGCTATGCACACTGCCACCAATACGACCAACGCCCAG
>JBKPNH010000044.1:0-13253 GCA_046732535.1 Acidobacteriota bacterium | reverse complement strand
ACGTATAGTCGCGCCAGTTAACAACAATCTCTCCAATCTGCCGGTTCTTCTCAACGTCGATGATTACATGAGTGCTTAAAGTGGAGTCGCCGTTGAAAATGTGATCGAGCTTCTTGAAATGATCTTCAACGTGACGCCGGATCGCCGGTGATACCTCGACGTGCCGTCCAGTGTATTCAAATTTCATCAGTCACATCCTCCTTGCCTGGGTGAAAGAGATCAATGCGCAAACTCAGCCTACTGATACAGTCAGCTAAGCGCGCAACAATTACTTATTTCTAAAAAACTTATGTATTCGCGTCGTGTAGAGGGGATTAAACGACGGCGCGACGCTCGCGTGACCCGGGAATCTGCATTTGATCGCGATATTTCGCGACAGTTCTCCGCGATAATTTTATTCCGTCCTTCGCCAGTATCTTAACTACCTGATCATCGGTTATGGGGCTATGCGAATCTTCTTCTTCGATCAGTTTCTTGATCCGTAGTTTGATAATACGCGTCGAGATCTCCTCACCCTCTTCGTTCAACATGCCCTCGGTGAAGAACCGACGCAACTCGATCACGCCCTGCGGCGTGTGCGCATACTTTCGATTGACGACGCGCGACACGGTCGACAAGTGCATCCCGATGTCTTCGGCAATGTCTTTCAACATCATCGGCTTGATGTGCTGCACGCCGTGATCGAGGAAGTCTTTCTGCCGTTGCACGATCGACTCGACGACTTTGTAGATCGTCTGGCGCCGGTGTTCGATGTTGCGCAATAGATCGACTGCCGAACGCATCTTCTCGCGAATAAAACTCTTCGTCTCGTTGCTGACGCCCTGGCTCAGCATCTGCTGATACTGCGCACTGACGCGCAATCGCGGGCTGCCGTCGTCGGCGAAGTAGATCACGTATTCGTCGTCGTTCTCTTCGAGCTTCTCGATGTAGATCTCCGGGCTGATCAGGATCGGCTCTTCGGATGAATACCGGCGGCCGGGATACGGATCCAACGTGCGAATGAACTGCAACTCTTCGAGCAGCACCTCGACGTCGATGCCGATCTGTTTCGATAGGTGCGGCAACTTGTGTTGTTGCAGATCTGATAGATGCTCGCTAATCAATCTCGACGCGAGCCGATCACTTTCGCCGAGGACTTCGAGCTGCACCAGCAAACACTCTTTGACGTCGCGCGCTCCACACCCCACCGGATCGAGACGCATGACAACCTGGCGCGCCTTTTCGATCACCTCTTCGGAGACCTTTTCCATCGCCGCCATCTCTTCGTTGGTCGCGTTGAGGCGGCCGTCGGCGTTGAGATTGCCGATCACGCAGATCGCGGCGTCGTGAATCTCCGGATCAACCGAACTCATGTTCAGTTGCCACTCGAGGTGTTCAGCAAGCGATGGCGGACGCGTCAAAAACTGTTCAAAAGTCGGCGCGTCTTCCTTGTATTCAATCTCCTGCGTCTTGTATCCGGGATCGAGATAATCCTGAAACTCGCGTCCGAAATCGATCTCTTCAAAAGGATCGCGCACTGCCTCATCGACCGGCCCTTCGACGTCTTCACCGCCTTCGCCGGCGGCGACTGCTTCGCCGATTTCAGCATCTCCCGAAGGCGCCAATGACGCGACAACATCCGGATCTCCGGATCCGTTCGTCGCTGGACTACCCGCTTCAGGCGCCTCACCAAAGGAGGCATCGGCATCGGAGCTGGCAAGATGATCGAGCACCTTCTCCGCCAACTCCTGGACCTCTTCCTGGCTCGGCACCTCTTCGAGAACAGGGTTCTCCAACAACTGTTGCTGAATGAGGTCGGTCAGTTCCAACGACGTCATCTGCAACATCTCGATTCGCTGCCGCAACTGCGGCGTCAACACGAGGCGTTGGGAAAGGCTGGTGGTTAGCTTTAAAGACATTCCTTCAGATTACTTTGCCAAAAAACTCTCTCTGGATTTTGGGTATTTATCGCGGCCTCAACCGCACGGGAGGATTATAACCGATCAGCGCCCATCTTCGTGTAATTCCGTTTCTTTGTTGCAGATTCTTTACATGCGGAATTTTTCGCCAAGATATAAACGACGCACTTCCGGGTCGTCCGTCAAGTCGCGCGGTTGGCCCGACCGAAAGATCCGGCCCTCGGCCATTATATACGCGCGGTCTGTAACCCCAAGTGTTTCGCGGACGTTGTGATCGGTGATCAGAATACCGATGCCACGGTTTCGCAAGTAGAGTATGACATTTTGGATGTCGTCGACGGCCTTCGGATCGATACCGGCGAAAGGTTCGTCGAGCAAGATGTAATGTGGTTCGGTTGCGAGCGCGCGGGCGATCTCGGTGCGACGCCGTTCGCCGCCGGAGAGCGCGTCGCCGCGTGTGTTACGCACATGACTTATACCGAATTCTTCCAGCAGCTCTTCCAAACGTTTCAACTGTTCGCGCCGCCGCAGCCCGACTGTCTCGAGCACCGCGAGAATATTCTGCGCCGCCGTCATCTTGCGGAAGACTGACGGTTCCTGTGGAAGGTAGCCGATTCCGAGCCGTGCTCGCAGATACATCGGCAGGTTTGTGAGATCCTGGTCTCCCAACAAGACACTGCCGGAGTCCGGCCGTTCAAGACCGACGATCATGTAAAAAGTTGTCGTCTTGCCGGCGCCGTTTGCGCCGAGTAGACCGACGACTTCGCCCGGTTCCATCCGTAGACTCACTTCGTCAACGACTCGTCGTCTGCCGTAATGCTTTACGAGGTTCTTACATTGAAGTGAATCCATCAATCCGTGTTCAGCGTCAGGGTTACGGCTTGCGGATCTTATGGGTAGAGCGGACGCGGCCCGGCGAGAGTGGTCCACGAGCATCGTCGGCGGTGACTTTACTGTCTCGGAGTGAGATGGTCAAACGAGCACCTTCCGTGTTTCCCTGCTCCACGTCGTCAACACGCGCGGGACTTCCCTTCAGCACGGCAACTTCCTCGGCGGCGGTGTATTCGACCCAATCGCCGGTTCCCTTTCGGTTCGGCTGAGTCAGGACGACGTTGCGCTGCGCGACCGTCTTCTCCATATCGCTCGAATCTTTGGCGAGATAGACGTCGGCGACACCGCTGGTGAGCCGATCGGTTCCCTGCTTGATGTCGACGTTGCCTTCGTAGTGAATCGTGCGATCAGGATCGGAGTAGAACATCGAATCAGCGGACGCGAAGACGGGAACAACGGTCGTGTTGTTGTCGACTCGCCGTTTCGAGTTATAGATCGTGGTCTGAACGTGGCCTGACGCTTCCATGCGCTTGTCGTTGATGTACATCACCAACTTGTCGCCACGGACGTAATTGTCTTCCTGCCACGCGCGAGCGTTCCCCGAGTAGATCGCCTGCCCGCTCTCGTGACGAAACTCGCCGCGTTCGCTGGCGACGTAAACCGGGCTCTTCGTCTTCGAGAACGGCGTGGCGCCGTTGGTCTGTTCCTGGGTGTAGTAAGTCGTGGTGGTCCTGCCTCGCGCGTACGAGACTTTGTTTGCCAGATCCGAATCGAGTTCGATTGCTTTCGTGCGGCCGCGCGAATCCCAGACAGTCGGATCGCCGCCGCGCAGTCTGACGGTCTCGTCGGTGGCGACGTACGTCACGTTTGCGGCGACGCCGTTGCGATCGTTCTCGTTGAACTTACCGTCGCCTTGCGCATCGACTCTTTCGATGTCCTGCGTGTCTTTGACGAAGAGCGCCGTCATGGTTTCCGAAGTCAACGTTCGTGTTCCGCGTTTTGGCGTTGGTTGGACCGGATCCATCGTAGCTTTCGATCCACCGATTCCTTTGCACTCGCGCACGAGATTGCCCGCTTCGAAGAAATCGCAGTCAAAGCGTCCGGCGTTGAGTGTCCTGCGTTCGGCGCGAGCATTATTGACTACGGGTTCGATAAACAGCTCCGCGTTTCCGGAGGCTTCGGCTTTTTCCAGGTCGCGTCCGGTGGCGCGCCATGCGAGCCGAACAGTGTCGGCCGTCAGGCGTTTGTTTGCCGCGCGCGGATCGTTCGCTTTCGACTTCGGTGCGCTCAGCGTGATCGTCGAGCGATGGCCCGAATACATCTGTTTCAGGACACTGGTGTCGCCGATTGCCTGGAACATGACGTCGATCGCGTTGCCGCCGGTGATCTGCATTTCGGAATCGGCGTCGAGCGAGCGGGCAACGACTTCGCCGCCGGCGTAGGCGCGCTCAGGCCGTTGGTCCTTGTCGAGATAGAAGTCCATGTTCAGCGACGAGACTTCGGCGGCATGACCGGGATTCATCGCACGCAAATAAGAATGGCCGCGGACTTCGGCCTTTTCGAGTCGCTGCTCCTTATTTAGATAAGCGTAGAGAGTGTCGCCGCTAAGAATGTCGCGGTCCTGTTCCAGCGTGACGCCGCCCGCGAAAGTCAGCTTCAACGCTTCGTGTTCGAACGTGCCATGGGCCGACTTGATCAGCACCGGACGAGCACGTGACGGCGACTTCGCGGCAGCTTCAGCCGGAACACGAGGCGCGACTGTGATCTCGACGTCTTTCTTTAATTCAAGACGTTTCGACTTCTGTTCGATGATAGCGCCGGTCGACTTTCCGCTGACGTTTTCACGCTCGAACGTCACGCCGGCGTCTGTTTGGGCCACGCCGCTGTTCTCGTCGAACGACAGCGCTTCAGTGGCAACTTTGAGTTTCTCTTTTGTCTCGATCTGGACGTTGCCGGAGAACGAAACCGTGTTGTTGTCAGGAACCCAGATCGCATGCTCGGCGGAGATCTGGTCAGGCACGTCGCCGGTTGGCGGAAAGACCTGCAGGCTGACGTTCGTCAGTTCATGATGGCCGTCGGAAAAGGTCTTGTCGTGCGAGGCTTTGACCAGCAGGTACAACCGATTGTCTTTCGTGACGCGCTGTTCGTACCCATTAACTTCGCCCGTCACTTCCTTCGAGAGCTCAGGTTTCTCGGATCGGGCCCTGAACTTTGTACTGTTGCGCAGCTTGTAATAAGAGAGACCGACCAGCGCGATACCGGAAACCAGCAACGCAAACGCGAGGAGGCGCGTGATCATCGGCACCCTGGCCCGTAGGCCAAGCGCGATCGCACGTTTTCGCACTAGTTCCTGCATCTCTTAAACAGATCTCAAATCAACCACATTCAGTTGCAACCGGTATTCGTCGTTCCATCCATTCAGCTCGATCGTATAGGCGAGTTCGATGCTGCCGTCGACAACGGGAGTTTCCTTCCCTGGCTCGACGCAGTTGAACCAGATCGCGTCGAGCGGCCGGTTTTGTGGGCCGGCCAGTCTCAATTTCAAATGCTGGCCTTTCAACACCACCGGCTCCGACAAACAGCGCAAATTCCTCGTCACGAATACCGGACACGGATTCCCAGCGCCGAAAGGTTCCAATGCCTGAAGCTCTTTCGCCATCTGGAATGTGACACTTTCCGAAGGCAGTTCCATATCGATCATGACGGAGTGCTCCAGGTCCTCCTGTGTCAGACACGAGGCGGCGTGCTCGTTCAGACGACGGCGAAACTCGTCGATCCGCTCGGGCCGGATCGTTATGCCCGCCGCATGCGAGTGCCCGCCAAACTTTTCAAACAGATCGGAACACGCAGTCAAACCATTCAACAGGTGATACGCCTCGATGCTGCGTCCCGAACCATGCGCCACGTCGCCGTCAACCGAAAACACCACGCACGGACGATTCAAACGCTCCGCGAGCTTCGACGCGGCGATTCCGATCACGCCGCGATGCCAGCGTTCGCCGGCAATCACCGTCACGAACCGCTCGCGCGCAGAGTCTGTGTCCTTGAGTTCAGCCGTCGCCAGATCGACGATGTGTTGCTGAACTGTCTTGCGTTCCTCATTTCGCGCATCGAGGTGTTCCGCCAGGCGGCGCGCCTCGGCGGAATCGCGTGTATCAAAGAGCTCGACGACAGCGCTCGCCGCGTCCATGCGGCCGGCAGCGTTGATCCGCGGTCCAAGCCGAAAACCGAGATCGTATGCTGTCATGCCCTTGCCGTCTCCGCAACCGGCAACATCGATCAACGCGCGCAAACCTGGGTTCGCGGCTTTGGCGAGATCTCTGAGACCGATTGAGACGATGGTCCGGTTCTCGCCGGTGAGCTTGGCGACGTCGGCGACGGTGCCGATAGCCACAACCTTCAGAAATGCCTCGACTTGCGCTTCGCGGCCGCGTTCTCGGAAAAGCGCGTGGACGAGTTTGAAAGCGACGCCGACGCCGGCGAGATTCTTGTCGGGATAGTCGCAGCCTTTCTGGTTGGGGTTGAGTACGGCGAACGCCGGTGGCGCGCCTTCGGTGTCGTCCGGAAGATGATGATCGGTAATGATCACGTCGAGGCCGTTCTCGCGCGCCCAGATCAGTGGCGCGTGGGCGCGAATGCCGCAATCGACGCTGACGACTAGTTTGTAACCGTCGTTGAATGCTTTTTCGAGAGCTGCTTGTTGGATGCCGTAGCCTTCGGTGAAACGGTGCGGGACGTGAAAGCCGGCGGTTGCGCCGAGAAGTTTCAATGCTCGCAGAAGGATGGCGGTGCCTGTTGTGCCGTCGACATCGTAGTCGCCGTAGATAAGTATCGGCTCGTGATTGTCGATTGCGTGTTGCAGACGCGCCACGGCCTCTTTCATGCCGCGCATTAAATAAGGTTCGTGAAGTTGGTCGTAAGTTGGAGTGAGAAAGGTGCGTGCGGAACGCTCGTCGGCGTAACCGCGATTGATCAGCAGAGCAGCCAGGATTGGTGAGATACCCAGTACGCGTGCGAGCGAGGCTGCCTGATCGGCGTTGTGCCCTCGCACGATCCAGCGTTTGGCTTTCATTTAATCTTCATCTGTGGTTTCAATCTTACTCGGCAAACCAACCATTCGCATTGAGCAGCTTAACACCGATGCGGCGATTGCCGTCGATATCGTCGGTCCACGCGCCGTTAACCTCGGCTTCGAGTTTACCGCCGAATGGCGGAACGAGCTTCACCAGTGAGCCGACCGCGACGTCTACGTCGAGAGCGATCGTCGCGCCACCGCGGCTGATTTTAGTAGCTGTCGCCTTGGCCTGAAAAGGCTTTCCTGCTGCGTCGGTTCCTTCGACGTCGAGGGCAAACTCAACCGGAACTCGTGGACTTCGGGGCCGCTGTGAAGAAGCGGCATCACCTTGCGGGTCTTTCTCAGTCATATCACCACCCCTTTAAGTCTGGCTTATGAGGAGGGCGCGCGCGAGCGCGCGAGGTAGTGTAGCACAATTAAATACTTGCGGAGATGTATCCCGCCGCCAGCGCAGCGAGGATTAAACCGCCGACAAGGACGCGGTAGACGATGAAGATGCCGGTGGAGTGGGTGCGGAGGAAACGCAGGAGGAACCAGATCGAGGCGTAGCCGACGATGCCCGAAACAACTGTTGCCACCGCGAGCGAGCCGTAGCTGCCGGCGGGGAGTTTTTCGATCGCTTCGCGCAACTCGAGCAGGCCGCTGGCGGCGATGGCCGGGATCGAGAGTAAGAAGGAGAACCGCGCCGCTGTCTCGCGAGTTTGACCGGCGAAGAGGCCGCCCATGATCGTCGATCCCGATCGACTCGATCCCGGAATCAGCGCCAACACTTGAGCAAAGCCAACGGCGAGCGCGTCGCGAACGCCAAGCTGCGTCATCCCGTGCTCTCTCTTCCCAACGAACTCCGCAATTGTCAGCAGCAATCCGACGACGATCATCATCGTCGCGATCACCCATAAGTTCTTCGTAAATGGTCCCTCAATCTGTTTCTTCAACAAGAGACCAATAGTGCCGACCGGGATCGACCCGATGATCACAAGCCACCCAAGCCACGCATCCTGCGACAACTTCGAACCGGACCGGTCCTTCAATAGCGCGAGATGATCAAAGACAAACGCCCGTGTGATATTCACGATGTCGCGCGCGAAGTAGATGAGCACGGCCAACAACGTCCCGAGTTGAATGACGGCGATCGTCGCGGTCGTCTGTTCCGCCTGCAACGTCTTGTCGACGCCGCCATAGAGGTTCACGACTCGGGCTGCAAAAACGAGATGTGCTGTTGAACTAACCGGGATGAATTCTGTCAGGCCCTGGACCAGGCCGAGGAGAATGGCTTGAAATAGGTTCATCTAGGTAACACGGATCCTTAGAATTTATTCGCGGAACGAGTTGCGTTCGGCGATCCAATCGTACATAAACGCCGGCATCAACATACCGGCGCGGACGACAGTCGCGAGTTGCCACGGAAAAGCAACGATCTTTTTTCGCTTCTCAATCGCCGACACGATCTTCGGAATCGCGTCGTCGAGCTCCATTAAGTACGGCATCTTCGCTTCACGTCCAGCCGTCAAATCCGTCTTTATAAATCCGGGGTGAATAATCGTCACGTCCACGCCGGTGCCGCGCAGATCGATCCGGACGCTTTCGAAGTAGGCGGACAACGCCGCCTTGCTCGCGCAGTACGCTGCCGACTTCGGCAGCCCGCGATACGCCGCCAGACTCGAAATCGCCACTAACTGTCCCTTGCCGCGTTCGACCATCTGCGGCACAACCGCCGCGACGCTGTTCGCCGCACCCAGAACGTTTATGTTGATGACGTCCGCGGCGTGGCTCGGATCGAGCCGCGAAATGTGGTCCGCGGTGCCGATGCCGGCGTTCGCGATCAGGATATCGATTGGCCCAAGCTCCTCGCGCACCCGATCCGCCGCCAGCTTCACGGCGTTCGCATCACGAACATCAGCCACGACCGAAACCGCGCGACTCTTCACGCTGCCGGCGATCTCGTCCAACAAACTCTGCCGCCGAGCCAACAGACCAAGACGCGCGCCGCGATCAGCAATCGCCAACGCCAGACCTCTCCCGATCCCGGACGAGGCACCGGTAATCATGACGGTCTTGTCTGTCCAGAAATTCATTAAAAACGGATTACACCAGCACGATCACCGGCATGATCACCGGACGTGCGCCGGTCTGTTTTTGGATGAAACGCTTCAACTCAACCCGCACATGCTCTTTCAACAGCGACTCGTCTGCCAGCGTCTGCCGCGAAGCGCCGGTGATCGACGCGGTCACCACGCGTTTCGCATCACCCCAGAGACTGCCCGCGGCCGGACCGTTACCGAATCCATTCGCACTCAAACCGCGCACGCCGCGCGCGACGATTCTCGGCTCGCCCTGCAACGCTCCGGTCGCCTCGTCGATCGTCAGCACGACCGTGATCGTTCCCTCGTACGCCAACTGCTTGCGCTCGCGCACAGTCTCGCTGTCGATCTCTTCAAACCCGCTCTCGTCGATGAACGTCCGCCCGATCTCTTTTTTATTGACGACCGCCGCCCGCTCGCCGTCGAGCTCGAGCACGTCGCCATTCTCGATCAGGATGATGTTGTTCTCAGGGTAGCCCAGATGGTTTTTGATAAACTCCTTGTGCCGGAAAAGCATTCGATACTCGCCGTGAATCGGCACCACGAACTTCGGCCGCACCGCTTCAGTCATGATGCGGATGTCTTCCTGCGAAGCGTGTCCGCTGACGTGTACCAGGCGGCGCTTCTCTTCGATGATGTTCGCGCCGCGTTTGTAGATGAAGCCGATCATGCGCGATATCAGCCGTTCGTTTCCCGGAATGATGCGCGCCGACAGGACTACCGTATCGCCTTCCTCGACCATCAGTCCCTTGTAGCTCTGCATCGCCATCTGCGAAAGCGCCGCGCGGGACTCACCCTGCGATCCGGTCACGAGGAACACGATCTCGTTGTCGCTCATCATCTTCGTCTCGTTGAGCGAGACGAGCAGGCCGTCGGGAATGTCGAGATACCCGAGCCGCTCGGCGACTTCGACGTTCTTCTGCATCGACCGTCCCAGCACGCAGACGTGACGATTGAACTGCTGGGCCACGTCCAGCACGATCTGCAAACGATGAATCGACGAGGCAAACGCGGCGACGATGATGCGTCCTTTTGCTTCGGAGAAGATCTCTTCAAACGCGGGGATCACTGCGCGCTCGGATGGCGTCCGTCCGGGCACCGTCGCGTTGGTCGAATCGGAAAGCAGCGCCAGAACCCCGTCCTGTCCGTAACGCCGGAAAGAACGCAGGTCGATGGGTTCGCCGATCACGGGCGTCTCGTCGACCTTGTAGTCGCCGGTGTGAATGATCGTGCCCACCGGCGTCTTGATGCCCAACGAGAAGCAGTCGACCAGCGAGTGTGAGACTCGGATGAACTCGATCGTGAACGATCCGACGTCGACGACGTCGCGTGGCTCGACCCGGTGAATCAACACGTTGCCCAGCAGATCGTGCTCTTCGAGTTTGCTTTCGGCCAGACCGGCGGTGAAGTGTGAACAGTAGACTGGAACGTTGAATTTCTTGAGTAAATAAGGCAGCGCGCCGAGGTGATCCTCATGGCCGTGCGTGAGAATGATGGCCGTGATGTCGTCCTTGTATTCGTCGAGAACGCTGAAATTCGGGATAGAAACGTCGACGCCGTAAGCGGACTCCTCGGGAAAGCCCATGCCGGCGTCGAGAATCAACATCTCGTCGCCGTACCGCACCGCCATGCAATTCATCCCAAACTCGCCGATACCGCCGAGTGGAATGATCTCGAGGACACTAGCCATAAGTGCCACAGTTTAACGCGGATGACAGCGATCTGTCTTCATCTGTATTATCCGAGTTATGACCAAAGCATTAACCGCGTTTGCCGCCCTTTTGCTTTTTCTTGCCAGCGCCGGCGCCACCACCCAGACGATGCGCGTGGATTATTACCACACCGGCGACTCTTCGTCGGAAGTTTTCAGCGTCGATCGCGTCGTGATTGAGCCGTTGCCGTGGCCGGGAGATTTGAAACAAGCGATCGATACGTCGAACCTCGGCAAGTACTTTTTCGAAGTCCGCGACCTGAAGACGAAACAGGTGCTCTACTCGCGCGGTTTTGCGTCGATCTACGGCGAGTGGGAAACGACGGACGAGGCGAAGTCGATCAAGCGGACGTTTCAGGAATCGTTTCGCTTTCCAGCGCCCGCGGCGCCGGTCAGCATCGTCCTGCTGAAACGCGATCCGAAGAACGTCTTCAGGGAGATCTGGGCGACGACAATCGATCCTGCCGACCAGTTCATCGATCGCTCAAAGCCTGTCGCACCCGCGCCGCTCATCACGATTCAGAAAGCAGGCGAGCCGGAAGCGAAAGTTGACTTTTTGATTCTCGGTGACGGCTACACGGCCGGCGAGGCGAAGAAGTTTGAAGCCGACGCACGACGGCTGACGGAGGTGCTCTTCTCGACGTCGCCGTTCAAAGAGCGGCGCCGGGATTTCAACGTTTGGGCCATGTCGCCGCCTGCCGCCGAGTCTGGCGTTTCGCGACCGTCAACCGGGGTCTATCGCGACTCGCCGATCGGCGCCACCTACGATGCATTCGGTTCCGAAAGATATGTGCTGACTTTCGATAACCGTGCGCTACGCAAGGTCGCGCAGTTTGCGCCGTACGAGTTCATCGAAGTGCTGGTCAACAATCGCACGTATGGCGGGGGCGGAATTTTCAATCTCTACAGCACTGTTGCGTCCGACAATGCATTTGCGAACTACGTGTTCGTTCACGAGTTTGGCCATCACTTCGCTGGACTGGCCGACGAGTACTACACGTCGTCGGTGGCTTATGCGCCCGCGGCTGATCGAGTCGAGCCGTGGGAGCCGAACGTGACGGCGCTGCTTGATATACCAACGCTGAAGTGGCGCAACCTGGTAAATCCGATCGCGAGCATCACTCCGATACCGACGCCGTGGAACAAAGAAGAGTTCGAGGCGTACTCGCGCGAGATCCAGAAGCGGCGCGCACAGTTGCGGAAAGACAAGCGGCCCGAAGAGGAGATGGAAGCACTCTTCCGTGAGGAGTTGGAGCACGAGAAGAAGATGTTTGCGGCGGAGAAGAACGCTGGAAAGGTGGGCGCCTTCGAAGGCGCGATGTACGAAGCGCGCGGCTACTATCGTCCCGAGATCGACTGCATCATGTTTTCTCGTACCGATCACTTCTGCCGCGTCTGCCGCGCCGCCATCGAGCGCGTGATCAAGATGTACTCGCGGCAAAGCTGACTACCCGCTTATACCAGAAGCTTGAATCGGGCCAGCGCCTTTCTGCCTGATAATAACGCTTACGATTCACAAGAAAATCAGCCACTGTTTCTTTGACCCAGGAGTCGTAGCGATCATTCGTTACTTTATCAGAGCCTCCAGACTCTGCTAATTCGGCGACGCGAATTCCCGATTCGAGACCGCAAATAATCCCACTCGAGGAAAGCGGGTCGAACCCCATTGCAGCTTCGCCGACCGCGGCCCAACCTTCGCCAACCACATTATGTAGCGAATAGCTCGCGGCAGAGATCAGATGGATATCAAAGCGAGGTATGCAGGACGCCACCCGAGTAAATGTAAGCGGGGCGTTTTCAAGATGCTTCCGGCACTGGGATGCGAGCGGTAGATCGTGCTGAAGCAAATCTGCATCAGTCATAAATGCAACGACTAATCTGGAGTTTGGCAGAAGTGCTGAATACCACCAGCCGAATTCAGTCGCTTCAATCAGCGTGCGGGTATCACAGCTCTCCGAATCAGGCGGCACTTGTAAGAAGGTTATTGCTGCTATTAGCCGATCATATACAGACTTCCTGATTCCAAGATGACGCGCGAGCAAACCGGACCTCCCGCTGGCATCGATTAAGTATCGAGCGGTGAATTCATGACATCTTTCCTCATCGACAGCTTTTATCTTCCAGCGCTCGGCTGACTCTCGGGCAACGGAAATAACATTAATCGACCGGCATACGTCCACGCTCAATGTTTTCGCATTCTGCACTAACATCTCGTCAAAGCGTCGTCGCTCAATATGCCAGCCGCATCCATAAGGATTGAGAATGAAGTCGTTCGCGTTCGGAACATCATTTCCCCACACGGAAACGTTTCCCGGCGAGGCGATGTGTCCAGCACGCTGAAACTCGTCCCAAACCTTTAACTCTTCCAGTTGTATTCTGGTCTCGGGCGGAAGCGTTTCGCCGAACCGAACTTGTTCACCGTTCGACCGGTCCAGCATTGCGACTCGCAAGCCAAACCGGGCGCACGAGATGGCGGCCGAAGCACCGGCGGGCCCTGCTCCGATTACGATAACGTCTGCATGATTAAGCATCAGAACTGAAGAACTGGACGAGATCTATTGCTTCTATGCACTCAGGCTGGTCCTTCTACTTCAAGAAATCGCCCGGAGTCTTCAATGACGTGGCCTCGCGTTGACCAGTCGGCAACCATGTCTTCA
>JBKPNH010000043.1:0-15185 GCA_046732535.1 Acidobacteriota bacterium | reverse complement strand
CGCCATTCATTTCGCTCGAAATAATCTGGGGATAGGTAAGGAAATGTTCGATGAGCGCCGTCGGATTCTTTGCACTCGCGACGATCTCGATCGTGCCGACCGTTTCTTTCCAGCGACGCAGCGAGCCGGCAACGCTGATGTCAACCAACTCGCGCGACGTCTTCGTGTATTCGATAACCTGTTCCGCCGTGTTCAGTGCGTGATGCAGGTGCAGGCGCTGCTTCGGTTTTTGCGTGTTCTTTGACAGCGTTTCGAGTAAACGTTGTTCCGTCTTCGGGCCAAAGCCTTTCAGGTCGCGAATCTGTCCGGCTTCAGCGGCCGCTTTCAACTCAGCCACGGAGCTGATCCCCAGCTCTTCATGCAGTTGTTGCACTTTGCTGAGACTCAATCCCGGCACCGCCGACAACTCGACCACGCCTTTCGGAAACTCTTTCCGCAACTCGTTCAAGACTGACGATTCGCCCGTGAGATAAAGCTGCGTAATCTGCGAGGCGAGTGCGCCGCCGATGCGCGGCAGAGTCGTCAACAGGTTCTTCTTCACTAACCGATCTAGGTTGGCGACGGCTTGAACCGAACGCGCGCCGGCGTTGTAAGCCTTCGCTTTGAAGCGATACTTCCCGCCCTTCAAATCCATCAAGCGCGCGATCTCCTGCAACGCGGCGGCGATTCCGAATTTGTCGAGTTGTGGGTTTTTGTCCACCATCAGGAAAACGATCTACCACAAAAGCGTTCTATAATCATCTCATCATGGCAATAGCTTCTATAAATCCCGCGACGGGTGAAACCCTTCGCGAATTTTCCGCATTATCCGCGAAACAGATCGAACAAAAACTACAGTTCGCTGC
This sequence comes from Acidobacteriota bacterium, assembly GCA_046732535.1. Taxonomy (GTDB): domain Bacteria; phylum Acidobacteriota; class Blastocatellia; order Pyrinomonadales; family Pyrinomonadaceae; genus PSRF01. The sequence goes on along the minus strand of JBKPNH010000043.1, from coordinate 14,340 downwards.
GGGTGTGTTTCAGACGCATCGACGCACGTCGTTCGCCGAGCGCTCGCGCATGATGAGCCGCGCCGCCGAGATACTCGAAAGCGAGAAACAGGAGTTCGGCAAACTGATGACGACCGAAATGGGCAAGCCCTTGAAGGCGGCCATCGGCGAGACCGAAAAGTGCGCCTGGGTCTGTCGTTACTACGCCGAAAACGCCGAACGGCACCTCGCGGATCAGACCGTCGAGACCAATGCGAAGAAGAGCTTCGTACGCTTCCAGCCGCTGGGTCCGGTGCTCGCGGTGATGCCGTGGAACTTTCCTTTCTGGCAGGTGTTTCGCTTCGCCGCGCCCGCGCTGATGGCCGGCAACGTCGGCTTGCTGAAACATGCTTCAAACGTGCCGCAGTGCGCGCTGGCTATCGAGGACATCTTCCGTCGTGCGGGATTTCCCGAGGGCGCGTTTCAAAGTCTGTTGGTTGGGTCTGAGGCCGTTGAGGGAATACTTAATGATCCGCGCGTCGTGGCTGCGACGCTCACCGGGAGTGAACCGGCGGGAAGAAGTGTCGCCAGTATCGCGGGCAAGCAGATCAAGAAGACTGTGTTGGAGCTCGGCGGCAGCGATCCGTTCATCGTCATGCCTTCGGCTGATTTCGAAACGGCCGTAACCACTGCCGTCAAAGCTCGCACTATCAACAATGGGCAATCGTGCATCGCGGCGAAACGGTTTATCGTGGCGACTGAGATCTACGACGAGTTCGAACGGCGGTTTGTCACTGAAATGCAGTCGCTGCGCGTCGGCGATCCGATGGATGAGTCGACTGAGATCGGTCCGCTTGCGACGCCGCAGATCGTGAAGGATCTCGAGGAGCAGGTTAAGAAGGCAGTCTCCGCGGGCGCGCGTGTTTTGACTGGCGGGAAGCGCCTTGATCGGCCGGGCAATTTTTATGAGCCGACGGTGCTGGTGAATGTCGATCCCGGTTCGCCTGTTTCCTGCGAGGAGACTTTCGGACCGGTAGCCACGCTGTTTCGCGTCGCAAATATTGACGAAGCGATTCGCCTCGCCAACGCAACTCAGTTCGGGCTCGGCTCGGCTGCCTGGACCAACGACCCGGATGAGCAGACGAAGTTCATCAACGAGATCGAAGCCGGATGCGTGTTCATCAACGGCATGGTCGCCTCAGATCCGCGACTACCGTTTGGCGGCGTGAAGAATTCCGGCTATGGACGCGAACTCGCGGAGTTCGGCATCCGTGAGTTCGTGAACATCAAGACTGTCTGGATCGGTTAGGGCAGCGAGAAGTTCTGACATCATCTCGGCCGAAAGCCCGTGGCTTGAACAACCCTTTTTTCGCGGACGGCTGACAACGATCCAACGCTCCGTTTCGACAGTTATCACCGTTCGTGTCTTCATCTTCGTTATATCCGTGTTTCCATGAGTGCTGGTTTAGCGCGTGTGGCCGAGACAGGAAGAACACGGATTGGTTTCAGAACGTGGAGCAACACGCGGAAGAACACGTGCGGTTGAAACAACGTGGACGGCGGCGTCAACATGCTGAACGCCTCCAGGAGAACTTTGCGCACAGGCACGATTCGCGTCGCCAGTTGCAGCACCTGGTCCATGTACCAGTGCATGAACCTCGTCGCTCGACCGGGCGCGGCGCCGTCTGTTTCGAGATAGCGATAGTCTTCGCTAGTCGCCATGAGCCACGGCGCCTGGATCACTTTTGCGAGTCGTTTTTGAAAGCGGCGGGAGAGGCCGTTGAAACTTCCATCCGGATGCAGCCGCCGCTGTTCGCGCAAACACTCATGAAGCGCCAGCGCGCCCAGCGACGCCGTCGTCATGCCTTGTCCGTAGACCGGATTGAAAGCACAAACCGAATCGCCGAGCAGCACGAAGTTATGCGGCAACTGTTTCGCGCCTTCGAACCGGCGCAGGCGGTTCTCCGTCGCTCGATGCGTCTTGATCGGAGTAAGCGGTTCAGCCGAACGAATCACGTCGTAGACCGTGGAGACCGGCATACTGCGCACGAATTCGAGAAATCCGGCGTCGTCACTCGGCGGGTAATCGCGTCCGCCGCCAACAAGTGTGACGAGCCAACGATTGCCTTCAACACGGAATACAAGCGCGCCACGCTTTCGTTCGGGCGGTGCAGCCTGCACGAAAGCACAGCTCCAATCGGCGTTGAAATTTTCAGGGATGCGGTACAGTCGGCTCGCATAGCCCAGATGCGCGTTGACGACGATCTCTTCCGGAGGCTCGTAACCCATCTGTGCGAGCCAACGCGGCGCGCGTGACGCGCGGCCAGTTGCGTCGACGATCAGATCGGCCCTCAGCTCCGTCGCGATTCGTCGATCAGCATCGGCGGCGCGGGGGCACACCAATACGCCGGCAAGATGGTCCTCAGTTGAATCCGGGATCAGACGCAGGACTTCCGTGTTGTCCATGATCTCCACTCGCGGGTTCCGGCTGAGATGTCGCCGAACGTGCAGATCCAGCATCGGGCGAGTGAACGTCAGTATCTTTAAATCGGAAGGGAACCGGATGCCGAAACCTGCTCGCGTGAACCACGAGATGTCGTTCGCCATGTCGAGCAACGGCGCTCCGGCCTCGATCATTTCGTCTTGCAGGCCGGGAAAGAAATCTTCGAGGACCTGGCGGCCGCGCAGCAGCAGTCCATGGACGTGATTTGCTTGCGGAATGCCGCGGCGGGTCTGGGTCGTTTCCGTGTAGAGGTCTCGTTCAATCAGGGTCACGTGTTCAAAGTGATCGGAGAGGACCCGGGCGGCCAGTAACCCGGCAAGACTTCCTCCCAGCACCACGGCATGCCGATTTTCTGGGCGGCTCGTGCCGTTAACCTGGTGCTTAGCTCTTGTATTCATCGCATTACCTCCTAATAATCTCGGTCGAGTAATGTCGGGGGTTGTGAGTGCGCCGAAGATACGGTCGCCGGCAGGGTGTGGTATTTAGGAAGTCCTGAATTGATTGTGAGATTGTTTTCAAAGAGTTCTGAAAACCGATGACGAACCAAACCGGTGGGCATTGTTATTCATTTGACGTGTTTCGCGTTGACGCTGACGAGCGCATCCTTTTCAAAGGAAACCGCGAGATTCCGCTCACGCCGAAGGTCTTTGACACGCTGCTGGCGCTGATCGAAAACTCCAGTCACGTGCTCACCAAGAAAGAGTTGATGCAGAAGGTGTGGCCGGACAGTTTTGTCGAAGAGAACAACCTGGCGCAGAACATCTCGATCCTGCGGAAGGCACTCGGCGCCGACTACATCAAGACGATTCCCAAACGCGGTTATCGTTTCGTCGCCGACGTCCAGACAAGCGGCGACGAAGACGAGCGTGTGATTATCCGTGAAAGAATGAGAACACGGATTGTGGTTGAAAACACGGATGATCAAATTGATGATCAGGTTAAGGTGATCGATGTTCCAGTGTTGGAACCAGTGCGTGCGCCAGAGACGATGTACGCCCGCAGTGGCGACGTAAACATCGCGTATCAAGTCGTCGGCGACGCGCCGCTGGATCTCGTCTTCGTGATGGGCTGGGTTTCGCACCTCGAGTATTTCTGGCGCGAACCGAATTTTGCTCGCTTCCTGCGACGCCTGGCGTCGTTCGCGCGTCTTATTCTTTTTGACAAACGCGGCACCGGTCTTTCCGATCGCGTCCCGATCAACCAACTGCCAACGCTCGAACAGCGAATGGACGACGTGCGCGCAGTGATGGACGCCGTCGGCTCCGAGCGCGCCGCGCTCTGCGGCGTCTCCGAAGGTGGGCCGATGTGCAGTCTCTTTGCCGCGACCTATCCGGAGAAGACGTTGGCGCTCGTCATGATCGGCTCATACGCGAAGCGCATTCGTGATGAGGAGTATCCGTGGGGACCAACCGCCGAACAGCGCGAACACTTCTTCGACGTGATGCGGCAACAATGGGGTGGACCAGTCGGGATAGACGAACGCGCGCCGAGCCTGGCCCACGATCCGCAGTTTCGCGACTGGTGGGCCACTTACCTGCGCATGGGAGCGAGCCCCGGCGCTGCCGTGGCCCTGACGCAGATGAACGCTGAGATCGACGTGCGAAACGTCCTCGCATCGATTCGCGTGCCTTCACTCGTGATTCATCGTACGGACGATCAGTGTTTGAAAGTGGAAGAAGGCCGGTTTGTGGCGGAACGAATTCCGGGCGCGAAGTTTGTCGAGTTTCCGGGAAACGATCATCTTCCGTTCGTCGGCGATCAGGATGCGATACTCGACGAGATGGAAGAGTTTTTGACTGGCGTGCGCCACCCCCTGGAGCCCGACACGGTGCTGGCGACTGTGTTGTTCACGCGCATCGTCGGCGCGAAAGAGCACGCCGAAAGATTGGGCCAGGAGCGTTGGGATGATTTGCTGCGGCGGCTCCACTCGCACATCACGAAAGAGATCGAATGGTTCCGCGGGCGTGAGATCGACATGTTTGGGGATCGTCCGCTGGCGATATTCGACGGGCCGGCGCGCGCGATTCGCTGCGCTTCGGCGATTACCGAGTATGCTTCGCGACTCGGTGTCGAGATGCGTTCGGGATTGCACACTGGCGAGTGCGAGATCGTCGACGGCGAGGTCAGCGGCGTCGCGGCACAGATCGGCGTGTGCGTCGCCAACGAAGCAAAGGCGGGCGAGGTTTTGGTGTCGAGGACAGTGAAAGACTTGGTCGCCGGCTCGGGAATCAATTTTGAAGACAGAGGAGTTCGGACCTTGCCGGAATGTGGCGAGTGGCGGTTGTTTGCGGTCCAACGTGCCGTGACGAAAGGTGTAGCGTGAAACAGGAATATCCGTTTGCCGATATCGAACTCGCGCGTCGCCTTGAACGCACCGAGGCGCAGGGCAATATCGATTTCATCGACGCGCGGGGAGAGGCGTTTCCGGATTACGGCGCGAAATGGATCGAGGTCGCGGGCACGTTCGGAATGTTCGACGGCGTCGCATCGCCGCTGACGCAAACGTTCGGCCTCGGTATCTCGCAACCGATCACGGCCGAAGAGCTCGACGTGCTGGAATATTTTTTTCTATCGCGAGGCGCCGATGTGTTTCATGAAGTCTGTCCGCTGGCTGATTCGTCGGCGTTCCGGCTTTTGAATGAGCGTGGTTATCGGCCCATCGAGTTTTCTAACGTGATGTATCGCCCGATCAGTCCTGACCTGCGCCTGCACGTCAGATTCAACGGCGCGCTCAAGATCAGAGTGCTCGAGAAGCATGAAGCAGAGCTCTGGGCGAGGACGGCATTCGAAGGGTGGCGCGAGTTTAGTGAAGTCTCGGATTTCATGCGCGACCTGGGCCAGGTGACTGCGCATTCGAGGGCGCTGTCGTTCCTGGCTGAGTTGAAATCTGACCCGATCGGCACCGGAGCTTTGACAATCGCCGGCGACGTCGCGCTGTTGGCCGGTGCGAGCACTATTCCGGCCGCCAGACGGAAAGGCGTCCAGCTTGCCCTGCTTGAAAGCCGTTTGCGTTACGCTGCCGAGCACGGCTGTACGATAGCGATGATGGTTGCCCTTCCCGGCAGCGGCTCGCAGCGAAATGCTGAACGACACGGCTTTCGGATCGCGTACACTCGCACCAAGTGGCACTTGCGGCAAAATTCATAAAGGGCACACGAATAATGGAGGATTTTGAGAAACTGGGCGTCTTTTACCTCGGACGCCCTTTCGATCTGGCGCAAAAGAAACCCAAAGAAGGGCTGCTGCTCTACGAGTCGAAAGATCTCGTAACTCACGCCGTCTGTGTCGGCATGACCGGCAGCGGCAAAACCGGTCTTTGCATCGGACTGCTCGAAGAAGCGGCGATCGACGGCATTCCTGCGATCATCATCGATCCGAAAGGCGACCTCAGCAATCTGCTGCTCACGTTTCCGAACCTGGCGCCGCGGGACTTCGCGCCGTGGGTAAACGAAGAGGACGCGCAAAAGAAAAGCCTCACGGTCGACGCGTACGCCGCGCAGCAGGCTGAGTTTTGGAAACAGGGGCTCGCGGAGTGGGGACAGGACGGCGATCGCATCAAGCGTTTGCGCGACGCGGCGGACTTTCGCGTCTATACGCCCGGCAGCAACGCGGGTCTTCCAGTTTCCATTCTCAAGTCGTTCACCGCGCCGCCGGCAACTATCAGGGAAGACAACGAGCTGCTCGGCGAACGGATCAACACGACCGTCACCAGCCTGCTCGGCCTCGTCGGCATCGACGCCGATCCGATTCGCAGCCGCGAGCACATCCTGATCTCGAACATTCTCAGCCAGGAATGGTCCACGGGCCGCGACCTCGACATCGCCGCACTGATCCAGAAGATTCAAACGCCGTCGATCACCAAGATCGGCATAATGGAGCTCGACTCGTTCTTCCCCAGCGAAGATCGATTCGAACTGGCGATGGCGTTGAATCACCTGCTCGCGTCGCCGAGTTTCGCAAGCTGGCTGGAAGGCGAGCCACTCGACATTCAAACCATCCTTTACACGCCCGCCGGCAAACCGCGTCTCTCGATCTTCTCGATCGCACACCTCGGCGATCCGGAGCGCATGTTCTTCGTTTCGCTTTTGCTGAACCAGGTGCTTGGCTGGATGAGAACGCAATCCGGAACGACCAGCCTGCGTGCGATCCTCTACATGGACGAGATCTTCGGTTACTTTCCGCCCGTCTCGAACCCGCCGTCGAAGCTGCCGCTGCTGACGTTGTTGAAGCAGGGCCGCGCGTTCGGGCTCGGCGTCGTGTTGACGACGCAGAATCCCGTGGATCTCGACTACAAAGGACTAGCGAACGCCGGCACGTGGTTCATCGGCCGCCTACAAACCGAACGCGACAAGGTCCGCATGTTGGAAGGACTCGAAGGCATCGCCGCCGGCACGGGTCAAAAGTTCGATCGCCAGCAGATGGAGCAATTGCTCGCCGGGCTCAACACGCGGATCTTCCTCTTGAACAACACGCACGACGATGCGCCGGAAGTGTTCGAAACGCGTTGGACGATGTCGTACCTGCGCGGGCCGCTCACGCGAACACAGATCAAGTCGTTGATGGATCCATTTAAATTAGAAAAACCTGCACCCGCACCGTCTGCGCCGGCTCTCGTACCGGCAGTAAAACCCGTACTCGAAGTTCCACAGTACTACATTCCTATTCGCTCATCCGGCTCGAACGTGCTGTACCGCCCGATGGTGATCGGCGCCGCGGAGATCCACTACAGCAACTCGAAGACGATCGATCTGACGCAGCAGTTGACACTCCTCGCCGAGATCTCGGATGGGCCAGTCACACTCGATTGGGACCACGCCGTTCCGCTCGATGTGCCCATCGAAGATCTCGAGTCGGAAGCAGAAGCCGGCGCGGAGTTCGCCGAAGTCCCCGCCAAAGCGGCAAAAGAGAGAAGCTACGCAACGTGGCGTAAAGATTTCGCAAACTGGATCTATCGAAATCACCGGCTCGAATTGCTCGAAAGCCCGAGCCTCGAGATCGCCTCGAACCCGGGCGAATCTGAACGCGACTTCCGCGTCCGCCTGCAACAACTCGCAAGAGAAAAGCGTGACGAAGCAGTCGAAAAACTGCGCCGCAAGTACGCGCCTAAGTTCGAGCAACTGGAGGAACGAAAGCGTCACGCCGAACAAGCGGTGCAGCGTGAGACGGAAGAAGCGAAGGGACAGAAGTTTCAGACGGCGATCTCAGTGGGAGCAACGTTGCTCTCGTCGTTCCTGGGACGAAAGCGCGTCAGCATGTCGACGCTCGGACGAGCAACGACCGCGGCGCGCGGCGCAAGCCGTTCCATGAAAGAAGCAGACGACGTCGGGCGTGCGGAAGAGAACGTCGCCGCGCTCACTCAGAAAATTGCCGACCTCGACGCCGAGTTCAAAGCGGAAACTGCCACGCTCGAACGTTCCCTCGATCCACAAAACGAAGAGCTCGGCACCGTGAGTCTCAAGCCCAAGAAGGTGAATATCGACGTCAAACTGGTGGCGCTTGCCTGGGTGCCATACCGGCGCGAGCCCTCGGGCGAAGCCAAACCGGCGTGGAACTGAAATGGGAGCTAAAACCCGATGACAAACATGAAAATCCCCCTGAAGTACGGACTGTTGATCACGCTCGGCGTCATGGCGTGGGTCCTCATTGCTCACACCGTCGTTTCGAACCCGCGATCGGCCGTCCATACGCTAGGCGCGCCCATCTTCTTCAACGTCCTTCAATTCATGATGATCTACATGGGACTCAGGGCGAAGGAACGCGAGTACGGGGATAGGCAGGACTTCAAGAAGGGCCTGAAAACAGGAATGGCGATCTCGTTCGTCTATGCCCTCACGGTGTCGCTGTTCTTTGTAGTTTTGATCAGCGTTGTCGGCACGCGATGGCTACCGAGCGATCCGGGAACGCAAAGCGATCCACCGACCATCGCGCTGGCGAAGGCGTTTGCGGGTCTCTTTATCAGTGCACTGCTTCTGGGATTGCTCTATTCGACCGTGATCTCATTTTTCCTCGCGAAGCGTCGATCAGAAGAGGTTTAGCCACAAAAAGGCACAAAAGACACAAAACCAGTTAGGGGACGAGTATAACTTTGCCGATGTTCTTTCGTTCTTCGAGATATCGATGCGCCGCGCCAGCTTCGTCAAACGAGAACGAGCGATCGACGTAGGGCCGCACCCATCCCTCCTCGACGCCGTGCAGGACGTCGCGCATCCACACCGCGACTTTTTCCGGTTCGTGCCACATGTGACCGAGGTTAAGTCCAAACACGCCGCGATTCTTGTTCAGCATCGCGAACGGATGAAAGAACGGCGTGCGGATCACCGCCTTCAGCAGCTTGAGCTTGCCCGACAGTCCTGTCGCCGACGCAGACGAGACGCCAAACATGCCGAGCCGTCCCGTATGTCTTAGCGCTTCATAACTCTTTTTCCAATGCGCTCCGCCAATCGGATCGATCACCAGATCGACTCCGCGGCCATCCGTCAACTGCTGCAATACCGGAAGCCAGTCCTGCCCACGATAATCAATCGCATGGTCCAGACCGCGCTCCGCCAGAAACTTGTGCTTGCCCGGGCTCGCCGTTCCGTAGGTGACCGCTCCGATCTTCTTCGCGATGTCGATTGCCGCCAGTCCGACGCCGCCGCCGGCATTATGAATCAGCACTGACTCGCCGGCGTGAAGCGAGCCCATCACGACGAGCAATGCGTAAGCAGTGAGGTAGTTCACCGGAATCGCCGCCGCTTGTTCGAAGGTCAACTGATCGGGCTTATCGAATATCTGCGTAGCCTGCACGGCGACCTGTTCCGCCTGACCGCCGAATCGCGTCAGCGCCGCAACCGTTTTGCCTTCAAACGAACTGTTGACGCCTTTGCCCACTGCTTCGACGACGCCGCTCACCTCGTAGCCCATAACGCAAGGCTTCGGCGGTGAGTCGGGATACAAGCCCTGGCGCGAGAGAATGTCGGCGAAGTTTAGTCCGGCCGCGCGCACGCGAATGACGACTTCGCCTTCGCGCGGCGTGAGGTCCGGTTTTTGCTGGACCTTCAGAACGTCGATGCCGCCAGTCGTTGTAGTGACGATTTGTCGCATAGACCATATTATATGCGCCACGAACACATATGCGCCTGACAATATTGCTCGCACTGCTCGTCGTCCTGGCTGTCGTCAGCCTGAGCTGCAACAAGGACCAGCAACCATCTCGCAAAGAACTCACGCTTGCGGTCGTCTCCGGTGTCGAAGGCGACGCGCTTAAACAAGCCGCAGTCGATTACGAAGCTAAGACTGGTGTTCACATCAATATCGCGCAGTTTCCTTACGCGAACCTTTTCGAGAAGGAAATGATTGATTTCAACGCGCGGACCGGGGCTTACGACCTAATCATGATGGACGACCCGTGGTTTCCGACCTTTGCCGGCAAGCAGTTTCTGACCGAGCTGACACCGCTGCTTCAGAAACGCGGACAGAATGGACCGGACGCCGACTTCGTCGCCACTTCCCTCGCCGTCTGCCGCCATCCATACGAGACCGGCGCGCTCTACGCGTTGCCCTACGTCGGCAACTCGCAGTTGTTCTTCTATCGCAAAGACCTTTTTGAGAAGCACAATCTCAAGCCGCCGGCCACGTGGGACGACGTGCTCACTGCTGCAAAAACGATCCAGGAGAAAGAGAGCGCCGCCGGTATGTACGGCTACGTGATGCGCGCGGCGCAAGGCAACGCAGCCGTCGCCGACTTCATGCCGATCTTCTGGGCCTTCGGCGGCGAGATGTTCGACGCCGCGGGCAAGCCCACAGTTAACAGTCCGGCAGGCATTGCCGCGCTCGAGTTTATGCTCCAGCTCGGTAAGTATTCGCCGCCCGGTTACGCGAGTTTCAATGCCGACGAGGTCGGGGCCCACCTGTTGCAAGGCACTGCGGCGATGTCGATCAACTGGCCCGCGTGGATCAGTAAGTTCGACGATCCGGAGAGATCGAAAGTGATCGGGAAGATCGAGTTCACAACGTTGCCCGGCGCGCGGATAACGGGACAAGCAGAGATCGGAAACTGGTTGATCGCGATCCCGCGCGTGTCGCAAAACTCCGAGGCGGCTATGGACTTTTTGGTTTGGGCCACGAGCGCTGAACAGATGAAGCTATCCGCGCTGCGAGGAAACCCGCCGACGCGCAAGTCGCTGTTCAAGGACGCCGAATTGATGGCGAAGTATCCCGCGTATCCGGTGCAACAGCTTTCACTCGAAACGTCGCGGCCGCGCCCGCGAACACCGCAATGGAACGAGATCGAAAACGTCTTCGGCATCTTCCTGTCGAAGGCCAACAGCGGCGCCTTGCCACCCGCAGAAGCGATGAATCAGGCGAATGCCGAAATCGAGAAGATCGTCCAACGCGGGCAGTAGACGCGGCCTGCTGCTGCCCTACCTCTTAATCGCGCCGGCGGTGGCCGTGCTTCTCGCGCTTTCGATCTATCCGCTTATCTACTCGATCACAGTTAGCCTGCAAGTGGGTGATGCGTGGAGTCTCGGTAACTTCGCGCGTCTTCTGTCAGACAACTTCTTCCTCACCGCCATGGCCCACACATTTATCTACGCGGTTGCGGCGCTAACGTGTGAATTTCTTCTGGGACTCGGACTCGCGCTGCTGCTCAACAGCCAGATCCGCGGGCGCGGTTTCTTCCGTGCGGCTCTGCTCGTGCCGATGATGTTGCCGTCGGTTGTCGCCGCCGTCGTTTGGCGGTTGTTACTCAATCCAAACTTCGGCGCGATCAACGGGACGTTGAAACAGATCGGGATCGACACTGAATCGTTGACGTGGACCGCGTCGCCTGGTCTGGCGATGTTGTCGGTGATCGCGGTCGACGTTTGGCAGTGGACGCCGTTTGTGTTTCTGGTGCTGCTCGCGGGGCTTCAGGCGATTCCACAGGAACCATACGAAGCGGCGTTGATTGACGGGTCAAGTCGATGGCAGACGTTTCGACACGTGACGTTGCCGTTGTTGAAACCCGCGATCCTCATCGTTCTGCTATTGCGAACGATGGACCTGCTGCGCGTGTTCGATCAGATCTTCATTCTTACTGAAGGCGGGCCGGGCTTTGCGACGGAGACGATCAGTCTTTACATCTATCGCGCGGCGTTCCGGTTTTTTGATTTTGGTTATGCGGCAGCGATGTCGTTCGTCCTGCTGGCGCTGACGAACGTCATCAGCGTCTTCTATATCAGGTTCTTAAAAAGTGAAACGCGGATTTTTTAAATACCTGGTGCTTGGGGTGGCATTAGTGGCGGCGCTCGCGCCGGTTTACTGGATGTTCACCATCTCGCTGAAGTCCGAAATCGACCACTTCGCTAGCCCGCCGCCGTGGTTCAACTTCACTCCGACTCTCGAACACTACTACGACGCATTTGTGACGCGATCGTTTGGACAGTACCTGATCACCAGCGCCATCGTCGCAGTGATCTCGATGTTGTGCGCGCTGGTGCTCGGGACGTTCGCGGCTTACGCGCTCGCCCGATTTCGCCTGCCTTACAACCTCGATCGCCGGCTTTCGTTGTGGATACTCTCGACGCGAATGTTTCCGGCGATCGTGACTGCCGTGCCGCTGTTTCTGATGATGCGCGACCTGCGGCTGCTGAACACGAAGGCCTCGCTGATCATCGTCTACACGGCGTTCAATCTGCCGTTTGTAGTTTGGATGATGCGCGGCTTTTTCGACGAGGTGCCGCGCGATCTCGAGGAAGCGGCGCTGGTCGACGGCGATTCGCGAATGGGCGCGCTGTTTCGAGTCGTGCTGCCGTTGGTCACGCCGGGTCTTGCGGCGACCGCGGTGTTCTGTTTGATCGTCTCGTGGAACGAGTTTCTGTTTGCGTTGGTGCTGACGCAAACGGACGCGTCGATGACGTTGCCGGTCGGAATCGCCGGAAGAGTCACGCAGTACGAGATCAAGTGGGGCGTGATGAGCGCGGCGGGTGCAGTGGCGATCGTTCCGATTCTCGTGTTTGCGATGGCGATGCAGAAGTACCTCGTGCGAGGGCTTTCGATGGGAGCGGTGAAGGGGTAATGGCGATCACGTTTAAGAATGTGACGAAGACGTTTGGCGAGACTCGCGTCGTCGACGATCTGTCGCTCGAGATCGAGGACGGCGAGTTTGTCGTGCTGCTTGGGCCGTCCGGTTGCGGCAAGACGACGACCTTGCGAATGCTCGCCGGGCTGGAAACAGTCACCACCGGGGACTTATACATCGGCGACGAACGCATCAACGACGTGCCGACACAACATCGCGACCTCGCAATGGTGTTTCAGAGTTACGCGCTGTATCCGCACATGACGATCGCGGAAAATATCGCCTATCCGTTGCGCGTCAGAAAACTCGATAAAGACGAGCGGGCGAAACGAGTCGGTAACGTTGCGGCGATGCTTGAGATCGAATCGCTGCTGGACCGTAAACCCCGTCAGCTTTCAGGCGGTGAACGCCAGCGAGTCGCGCTCGCGCGGGCGATCGTGCGTGAGCCGCGTGCTTACCTGATGGACGAACCGCTGTCGAACCTCGACGCTCGTCTGCGCGTGCAGATGCGTGGCGAACTGAAGCGGCTGCAACACCAACTCGGCACCACCACGATCTACGTCACGCACGATCAAGCCGAAGCGATGACGCTTGCGTCGCGAGTCGCGGTGATGAAACGCGGGAAGCTGCAACAGTTCGACACGCCGCTGAATATCTACAATCATCCGGCGAACCGTTTCGTGGCGGAGTTTGTCGGCAGTCCGAGTATGAACTTTATCGATGGGCGAATTGATGATGGTGTTTTTATGAGCGAGTCGATTCGAATTCCAGTCACAAGAGAAAACACGAATCAAATCACAATTGGAATTCGTCCGGAGCATATCCGCGTTTTTACTGAGGCTCAGAATGCGGCGATTGCCGCGCGTGTTTATGTGACTGAGTTAATGGGGAACGAAACGTTCGTCTTTTTATCGGTGGGAAACAACAGGCTGATCGCTCGCGCACCAGCGGACTTTCGTGCAGACGTGGAAAGCCCCGTCTGGTTGCGAGTAGATGCGGATAAAACTCTCTACTTCGATCCCCGGACGGGGCTGTCGATCTAAAACACAGATTGAACGGATTACGAGGCGCTCTTTGCTGCCGTGTCAGTCGACGCCGCGGGTTTGTTGGGTTGCGGCGTGATTCTCAAATACGGTTTCGGCGCTCTCCAACCACCTGGAAACTTCTCCTTAGCAGCTTCATCCGAGAGCGACGGAACGATGATCACGTCGTCGCCGTCTTTCCAGTTAACCGGCGTCGCGACGCTGTACTTCGCGGTCAACTGCAGCGAGTCAATCACGCGCAGGATCTCGTCGAAGTTGCGTCCAGTGCTCGCCGGATAGGTGATCATCAATTTGATCTTCTTGTCTGGGCCAATGACGAAGACCGAGCGGACGGTGAACACGTCGCTGATCTCCGGATGAATCATGTCATAGAGTTCGGCGATCTTATGATCCGGATCCGCAATGACCGGAAAATTGAGTGCCGTGCCCTGCGTTTCCTTGATGTCCTCGGCCCACCGCTGATGCGAGTCGGTCGGGTCAACGCTGAGGCCGATCACTTTAACGCCTCGTTTTTCGAAATCGGGCTTGCAGCGCGCCACGTAGCCGAGCTCGGTCGTACATACGGGCGTGAAGTCCTTGGGATGGGAAAACAGGACTGCCCAACTGTCGCCGATCCATTCGTGAAAACTAATCGGCCCTTCAGTTGTATCTGCTTTGAAATCGGGTGCTATATCGCCAAGTCGTAGAGCCATTTTTATCTCCTTTGTAATGCGGAAGCAGCCACGCTTTTACAACTAATGACACGCCAAGTCAAACCGCCGATCCCGTGTTATTCTGCAAACCTATGAAACTCG
>JBKPNH010000042.1:0-11282 GCA_046732535.1 Acidobacteriota bacterium | reverse complement strand
CACGCCGTTGAACAACACGCTCTCTTCGATGGGCCGCATGCCGATGATGGGCGATAGCCTGCGATAGTCACCGCCAAAGGTGAAATCATGATTACCGGAGACAATTTTCCACGAGCCGTTAACATTGAGCTGCCTTTGAACGTTGGAAACCTCGTCGCCCGTCATGAGGTTCGCACCACGCGCGTTCAGATCGAAGTTAAAGGAACGGCCGGATAACAGATCCGCCGGAACGACAGCGCCGCCAAATTCGTCGAGCTCATATGAACCACTGACTCGCAACCGGCTGTAGTTCGCACGCAATTCGAGAACCTGTGTCGGCGATAAGGTCCTGGTAATGGATCCCGTTACCGTGTGCTGGAGACTGCGAATTCGATTCGTCGTATTCAGCGAAAAACCACTCGCGCCGCGCCTATCAGCCTCAGAGTCTGCAAAACTGAAGAGTCCGAAAAAGTTCGACTGACCATGAACAGCGTCGACGCGAAGCGCGCCGGCATCGTGCCGCATTCGATTCGAGAACGTGGCGGCGTACTCGGCGAATCCGTCAGGTCTAGCGGCGCCGGTCGGAACCGGAAACGCATTCAGGAACGGCTGAATCTCCGGAGCCGCGCTCGCCCTGGCATTGAGCGACGGAACATCAGTGATGCCCGTCATCGGTTTGTGGAGACGCAGTCCTTCATAAGAAGAGAAGAAGAACGCCTTGTCGCGCACGATTGGACCACCAAGCGTGCCGCCAAACGTGTTCAGACGCCGTACCGGCTTGTCGAGACCGCGGTTGTTGGCGAACCAGTCGTTAGCGTCCAAAGAATCGTTGCCGAAGAAGTGAAACAACGAGCCGTGAAAAGCATTGGTTCCCGCGCGCGTGACAACCCCGACCTGCGCGCCGGGCATGCGGCCATACTGCGGTTGCGTGTAGCTCGTGTTGACCTGCAATTCCTGAATGGCGTCGAACTGAGCAAGCCCGTTGGCGCCGCCACCCGCGGTCAGGGCGGGCATACTTCCCGCCGCTGATGAGCCAACGCTCTCGCCGCCCACGACGATGCCGAAGTTGGCGCTCACACCGTCAACCGTAAACGTGTTCGTGTGGGGACGCTGGCCGTTGCTCGAAAGATCGACACGTGAAGAAATGGGATCCTGATCCTCGACAACACCCGGTGACAACTTCACAAGGTTCATAAAGTTGCGCCCGTTTATCGGCAACTCCATGAGGGTGGTACGGGTTATGACTGTCCCTAACGAGGCGTCGGTCGACTGGAGCGTAACAGCGCCGGCGGTTACCTCCACGATTGCCGTTACACCGCCGGGGACAGACATGCCGGCAGGCGTGTGCAACGGCACATCAACCGGACGCGCCGGTTCGACCCCGGTAAAAATCACCTCGTCGATCGCGACGAACGAAGTGAACTGCGTCATCAACTTAAACTTGAGACCGAGTTGAGTGATCTCTTCGCGCGGCTCGGCTTTCATATTTCCGTTTTGCGCTCCTGCCATGTCCTCGCCCATCAGATCGTCGACTTTGCGGCGCGCCCAGAGAGTCGCGAGCACGTCGTGATCGTTTTGCGTTGCGGGCAGTTGCACGGGAATCTCGCGCACGAAAGGCTGACCACTCATTTTGCCTCGCAATGTTATCGTCCCGTTCGCGCCTTCTAAATAACGCCCGGAGACGATCAACGGCTTCGCACTGAACAGATCCGGAATGTACTTCGGATAGATCTCAGTCACTGGCAAAGTGGACCAGTCGATCGAAATGTCGGTCAGTAATGGATTGCGAACTCTTTCCTGGAAACGCTGTGCGGCGGCTGACGTGTCGCCCTTTTCGGGAACGTAATCAACTTCGCCGCGACCGTATTCAGCCATCTTGTCGAGCAGGAAACGATTAGGCGCATTGCTGAACCCCATGGAGAAGACGCGCGCGTTCTTGTACTTCTTCACAGCGGCGAGGATCTCCATG
The DNA here is from genome assembly GCA_046732535.1 of Acidobacteriota bacterium. Taxonomy (GTDB): domain Bacteria; phylum Acidobacteriota; class Blastocatellia; order Pyrinomonadales; family Pyrinomonadaceae; genus PSRF01. The sequence continues at coordinate 9,334 of JBKPNH010000042.1, read as the reverse complement.
TCGTTACCGACCTGCCCGTCGGTCATGAAGCAGACGATGCGAAGGTGTTGCTGAGAGTCAGACGGCTTAAGCGCTGCTTTGATCGCTTTCATCATTTCCGTGCCGCCGCCGCTCGCGGTTCCGTTGAGAAAGTCTCGTGCCTTCTGAAGGTTTTCAGGAGTGGCCAACACGGGTTCGGAAAATAGAATGCGGGTGTCGCCGGCGAATGTGATCAGATTGAACGTATCGTGTGGATTGAGATTATCGAGCGCGAGTCGCATCGTCTCCTTTGCCTTCGCGAGGGGGAAGCCGTACATCGAGCCTGAGGTATCAAGTACGAAGACCAGCTCTTTTGGCATGACGTCTGCCGCGGAGACGCGCTGGGGTGGCTGCAGAATGAGCGTGAAGAAGCCACCCCTGTCGGATCGATGAGCGAGGACTGCATCGTTGATTACGGCGCCGGCAACGTCGTATTTGAGGATGAAGTCTTTATTTGGGATGGTGGTGAGGTCTTTGAGACGAACGATGGCGTGGTTGGCGTCGGGTCGTTCGATTTGCGTTGCGTGGGTGTGGGAGTCGAGTGACTCGATCGGAAGGCCGGCGTCGATCACTATCTCGAGTGAGATGTCGTGACCGGCGCGCGTGGGACCAGGGAAAGTGGGAGGTGTGCGTGGGGCGTCGACGGGTTCTGGTTCGGGTGTTTGTGGTTCGGCATCGTCGTTCTTCTCCGGCTCTTTTGCCGGGATGTAACGCGGAGCGACGACCATGGGAAACGACCATTCGTATGAACCGTCTTCGTACTTCAGCGTTTCGACGTAGCTGATCACGATGCGGATCTGCTGGCCGGGCATGATGTTGGCCAAAGATTGAGTGAAGATGTTTGGACGTTCTTGATCAAGTAAGGTGGCAACTTTGCCGAGTTGTTTAGCGGCGGCGTAGGCAGTCGCGGCCTCCTGGCGGCGCATGATCTGCCCTTTAACGGTGCGATCGCCAATCAACATCGTCAGGTTGTCGACGGCTGCTGACTGCGGGAGTGGAAAGGTATAAAAGGCCTCGATCTTTTCAGTGAACGGGTTTTCGAAGTCCTGCGTGACGGTGACGCGTGATAAGAAACCGCTGACTTCTGCTTTAACGGTAGTGTGTTTGAGTGGACAATCGCCGGCTGGTTTCCCAGTTCCATCAAACGCTTGCAGTGAACCTGCGTTTGGATTAGGCGGCTGCTGACCCATCGCCGTCGCAACGACGAAGAACAGGATTGCAGTTAGCGTGGCGCATCTCAGTAAGAGAACACGATTAGACACACATCGGCGTTTCAGAATTGCTTCTTCGTGCATAGTCAATTGTTTCTTTTATTGAGACCGAGAAATGCGGGTCTCAGATTTGTAACTAATTCAGGTCATGCGGGGGAGACCGCGCGGGACTACCGATTTACTATCGCTATTGATGCAGATTTTCGTATGCGAGGTGGCCTGAGTAGAAAAAAGTTTTCTACCATCGCGTTAGGAATCGATTGATCATAAACTTCTGAACATGAATGTCGCGTGTCGCAGATTTGCTTTCGCTGTTTTGCTCCTCGCAACTTTTACGCCTTCATCATACGCGCAGGTAAAACCCGATCAAGACTATCTCCTTTACGTCTTGTCAGAATCAGCCGACAAGATCGCGCTGGTTCGTTTCGGACCTGACGGCGCTCGCGTCGAGCGACAGATCGATACCGGCGATATGCCCGTAGACATCGATGGACCTCACGGCATCGTCATCTCTCCGGATCGGCAGTTCTATTACGTCTCGATCGCGCATGGCCGCCCTTTCGGATCCGTTTGGAAGTACTCGACTAAAGACGACTCGCTGATTGCCAGGACCACTCTTGGGTATTTTCCCGCAACCATGGACATCACACACGACGGCGCGTTTCTCTTCGTCGTGAACTTCAATCTGCATGGCGACATGGTGCCGTCGTCCGTCTCCGTCGTTTCGACGCAAACGATGACTGAAGTCGCGCGATTGAAGACGTGTACGATGCCGCACGGTTCACGATTGAATTCGTCCGGAACGAAACAATACTCCGCTTGCATGATGGACAACATGCTGGTCGAGATCGATACCCGCTCGCTGAAAGTGACGCGGCAGTTTGCGTTAACAAAAACGAGCGAGACCAGCTCCGGCATGAAACACAGCGGCGGCCACGGTATGGAGCCGCCCAAGCCCGGCGACACTTCCTGTTCGCCGACGTGGGCCGAGCCTTCAATCGACGGCGCTTCCGTTTATGTCGCCTGCAATAATTCGAGCGAGATCGTTGAAGTCAACACATGGGATTGGCAGGTCGTGCGTCGCATAGCTGCGCGTGCCGGCGTTTACAACCTGGACGTCACGCACGACGGTCAGCGTTTGATCGCCACGAACAAGCGCGACCAATCGGTCTCGATCTATGAGTTGAAGAGCGGAAAGGAACTGGTGCGTTTGCCGACGAAGCGTAAAGTGCTGCACGGCGTCGTAGTGTCGCCTGACGATCGCTATGCGTTTGTTACTGTCGAGGGAATCGGCGCAGAGCCAGGGACAGTTGAAGTGATCGACCTTACGGCGCTGAAGACAGTCGCCACAGTCGACGTGGGCCAAACCGCCGCCGGTATCGATTTCTTCAAAACAGAACCACGGATTAAGCCGTAACCAGAGTTATGGGCCAGGGGCGGTGGTGGATCCCTTGTCGATCTTTTCTCCCAGCTTCACTATCCACAATCCGGAATGAATGTCGTTGAAATAGATCAGACCGTTGTGCGGTTGCGCGCCCCACGTGAAAGGCAGGTTCGCGCGGAACCCGTTGGGATCGCCGGTCCAGACTCGTCCGATCTCGCGTCCCTGTCGATAAAGATCGCCGCGCAGTTCGCCTGACACATCGACGATACGGCCGCCGCCGCTGTAGTAACCCACGTACATCACGTCGTCTTCAACCCACATGTTGTGAGCGGCGCCCTCTGGTACCGGATACTCCGCCACTTTTCTCGGGTTGTTAATATCCGAAACGTCGACGACATGAATGATTCCGCGGACCGGGAACCGCTTGTTCGATTTAATGTTGAATAACGCGGGAAAGACTTCGTCGCCGATGAAGATATAATTCTTGTAGCGATAGACGGAGTGTGTGCCGGCCAGCCAACCGTTGCCGTAAAGCTCGTTGTGATTGAAGCGCAACTGGCTGACTAACTTTGGATTCTCGGGACTCCCGCCTTTTAATCCTGCGCCAACGTCGAGAATGATCAAACCGTCATGCCAGTAAGCAAGATAGGCGAGCCCGTCTTTGACCTGGAGATCGTGAATGTAGCGCCCGGCAATGTTTTCGCCCTCTTTCGTACGAATCATTCCGGCGAGCGGGTTCTCAGTCTGCCAGCGCGCCACTTCTTTGGGGTTCTTAACGTCCTTGAAATCGATCACACGCATCGAGCCGGTCGCGTCGTCGGTAAGATAGACGTAATGATCGTGAACGAAGGCGCTGTGGACACCGCCGGTGACAGTGGCGGTGTATTCCGAAATCAGTTTCGGATGGGCCGGATCAGACGTGTCGTAGAAAGCAATTCCGTTCTTTCGATTCGACGCGCCTTCACGCGAGATGACGAGGATCTTGCCATCCGCCGTGGTCATGATGTCGTTGACGATGTGAGCGTCAACTTTGACTGTGTCGGTCAGCCTGGGCTTCGCCGGATCGGAGATGTCGTAGACAAAGAAGCGGTCGGCGATGGTTGAGTAGTAGGCGTAGTTTCCGATGATCCATTGTTCAGCGCCCTGAAACTCTTTCATTGGCGCTCGGCCCACGACTTTGATCTCTCGTTCCAAATTGCGCGGTGTGACGACGATTGAGGCGCTCGAGGAAATAGTCCCGCTGGTTCCGGTTACGATGTACGAACCCGGCAGCTCGGCGACGAACGCGCCATCTGCATCGACGGTAGCGCCGCTGCCGCTCACGGACCAGCGCGTCGTGAAGTCGTTTGCCGGATCTGCGTTGGCGGTGAAATGGACGACGTCGCCGGCGCGTGCCGACTTCGCGCCTGCGGTTATCGACAGGCTGCGGATATTAGTCTTTACGACGGAGATCGTGGTTTTTGTGCTGGCGGATCCGGACGTGGCAGTGATACTGGCCTTGCCTGGACCAACGGCCGTTACGACACCGCCGGCGTCGACTGTCGCAACGTTCGTGTTGTCAGAGGTCCAATCGATCGGCACGCCGGTACGTGGATCGCCATTGAAAACACGTGTAACAGCGTTGAGCTGCACAGTGCTGCCGGCGGCCAGCGGCTTGATGGGGCTCACTTCGATACTCTTGACGCTGGGTGGCTTCACCATGAACGTGGTCAGCGCGGGCACGCCGCCGACAATCGCGCCCACCGTCACCTCTCCCGTGCCGAAGAGCTTCACCTTTCCGTCGTCGTCGACGGCGGCGATATCGAATGGACCAGCGAAGTAAGTCGACGGCTTCTCATTCACCGCATTACCCGAAGCATCAGTCGCGACGACAGTGACCTGTACGTCCTGACCGACCTCCACCTCTTTGCTCGGCACCGAAATCTGGACCGCCTTCACAGTTGTCGCAGGCGCCGACGACACACTTGCCTGCTGACCCAATGCATTGGTTGAAAGTAGTGCGGTGGCGATGAGAGCGAGAAGGGAAGTCTTGTGCGTTACGGTGTTCATAGTGGGAGCGATTGTAGGAGGATCAGTGACTGAGGGCAAAATTATTTACGGTGGGGAGAATCGCTGCTTGCATGGCACGCAGATTTTCGTACGCGACGATTTCATTGACACCCGCAAGCCGCGGGTTATATCGTTGCCGCGCTCCAAACAGCCTGTCTTTCTCAATCTCACCTTCGTCTCTTGCGAAGTAAAGGAGGCAACTAATGGCCCTGGTCACGCGGTTTGATACGCCCGCGTCGCTCACTGACACCGCAGTCCCTGCCTTTTACACCAACTGGCACAACTTCATCGCAACTAACATGAGCACCGTCACAGGCACTGGCACGGCCGTCGGCGAGTTTTACGATCCCAGTGAAGTTGACGTCACGATCGCCGCCGAACGTCCGCTGGTCTGGATGGCGTTCCCCAGACAAGAGCTCGTCGCCCGCCGCGACGATCGGCGCGCGGCATTCAGCTTTGCCGACAGCGATGTCGCCCGACGCGATCCGCAGAACGAATACTGCGAATGGCACGTCACGCGTAATCGCGACCGGAAGATCACAAAAGTCGTCTTCGTCACCGAATCGCCGGAATACTGGCAACATCTTTGGAACGACGATCGCGCAACCGTCGTCAACCTCTATCGAACGTTGCTCAACAACCCCGCCATCACGGAAAGCGATCTCGAGATGCCCGGCCCCGGCCACGTCTATAACAAGTTCAACAACTTCAACACGACTGACGGGATCGTGCATCTGATTCAACGCATTAACACGCTCTCTGCTGCGATCGGTCTGGCAGAAGGCAGCGTCAATACCGGCACTGCACGCGACAATTACGAAGCGTTTCCGCCGGCATCGACTAACGTCGATCCACGAGTCGCGTTCGACATCGGCGCACTTGCGCGCAAACCGCTGTCGATCAGCCTGCGCGAACCGATCGGTCTTTACATCGCCGGCTTCGACGACACTGGCTGGATCAAACCCGACGGTTCGCCGGTCGGTAATTATTGGACCATCGTTCGCGGCGTCCCCGGAATGGCCTTGCGAGTTGAGTATCAGGTCCCGCCCGGTGAAGGATTCGTCGTGGGCGACATTCGCATTGGCGGGCGTCCCATCGAATGGGGCGGACAGATCGCCGAACACATAACGGTCAGCATCGTCGGCGTCGGCGGCACGAGGGGGAGAGCATGAAAGACAAAAAGATCGACATCACCAAGCCTCTCGAAATCGACGTCGAGTCGTCCGCGCTCAACGCCAAGTTCAACACCGTCCTCGACGAACTGGAGAAGTTTGAGCCGCTACTCCCGCACGGTATTTTCACGCCCGCTCTCGGTGGCGATCCCGTCGAAGAACTCCCTGGAGCACCACCGGAACCTGTCTACGATCCAAAGAGACGCGCCAATATCCAGGGCAACACGATTCCGGGATTCAACAAAGACCACCAACATTTCCTCTTCTATCGCATCGGTAAAGTGGATCGCGCCAAACGTTGGCTGCAATGGATCGCGCCGCTCATCACCTCGATGGAGGAAGTGCTCGCGTTCGTGCGCGCATTACGCGCGGCGCGACGGCGTCTCGGCTTCGAACCGCCGATGTGCGCGGCGTGGGTAAACATCGCGTTCTCGCATCACGCGATCGAAGTGCTTGCGGGCGCCGCCGATGCCGGTGCATTTGGCGAAGAGAGTTTTCGCCAGGGACTTTCCGCACGGTCGACGTATCTCGGCGATCCGACAAAGAGTTCGCATCCAGGACACAGAAGCCGGTGGGTCGTCGGTGGACCAAAGAACGAAGCGGACATCATGGTGATCGTCGCCGCCGACGATCCCGACGACCTCGTCCGTCTGGTCGACATGATCAAGCGGCGCGCCGACGACGCCACGATGAAACTGATCTTCGAGCAACGAGGCGACACGCTTCCAGGCCGTCTGCGCGGTCACGAGCATTTCGGATTCAAAGACGGCGTGTCGCAACCAGGCGTTCGGGGAAAAGTCTCAGCCGCGCCCGGCGACTACATCACGCCGCGCTATATCGACAATGCCGATCCGCGAGCGCAGTATTTCGCGAAGCCGGGACAGTTGCTGATCTGGCCGGGACAGTTTCTTCTCGGCGAGCCACGCCAAAACACCGAGCACCTTTTCAATCCAGCTCCAGTGGCGGCAAATTTTCCGGCGTGGGCGGCGTTGGGCTCGTATCTTGTCTGCCGCCGTTTGCGACAGGACGTGCCTGCGTTTTGGAAGTTCGCGATCGGAGCCGCGGGCCTGCTCGGAATACCGCCGCAGCAGTTCGCGTCGATGCTGGTAGGACGTTGGCCCAGCGGCGCGCCGATCATGCGCACGCCAACCGCTGATAACTCAGCGCTCGCCGGCGACGAGTGGGCCAACAACCATTTCATCTTCGACGATCACACGCTGGCGTCGATGCTGCGTCCGGTACCTGGATACGGCGGCGACTCGTTTCCGCAGGCCGCGCAGGACATACTCGGCAACGTCTGCCCGCACTTCGCGCACATTCGCAAAACGAACCCGCGCGACAGCGCCACCGATCTCGGCAAACCGCACGACAGCATGCTGCGAATGATTCTCCGACGCGGTATTCCGTTCGGACCGCCAATCTTCGGCGTCAAAAGACCACCGCCGAAGCTGATCAAGCAGGAACGAGGGCTGATGTTTATCTGTTACGGAAGCACGATTGAAGAACAGTTCGAACTACTGACGCGCCGCTGGGCCAACTCGCCGATTCAACCGAACTTCGGCGGACACGATCCGATCATCGGCCAGCGCGACGAGCGTGGCGCCCGCGCGCGGTTCATCGACTTTCCGACTCCCGCCGGACCGCGCCGCATCGTACTGAAGAACGAATGGGTCATTCCGACCGGCGGGGGTTACTTCTTCGCCCCGCCGATTCAGGCAATTGCGGGCGTTTTAGGAGCGTAAGGGTGATAGACGCCAGATAAATCTTGCCCGGCGTGAAGGCGATCAATTAAATTACTAATCAACACTGCCCTGAAGCTCACGTCGTATCAGGTTCAAGGAGGACTAGCAGATGCAGCAGCTTTGGGACACGTTTGTGATCATGATCCCGGTTTTCTTCCTGCTCACGATGATCTTCGGCGCAGGTTTTTACATAGGCCGCGTCACTAAGAGAGAGTAATCAAAACTATCTTAAGTTTCAGCTCGGACATTGGAGATCCGCTTAATATCGAGCGTTATCATGTCTCTTGTGGGTTTCGGTCGGCTTTGCGCGCGTTAGCAAGAAACGTGCGGCCATATCTTCTACCTATTGCACTCATTGCGACGCGAGACATCGTCATGATCGGGATGCGGCTAGTTATTGTTGATGGTCGTCAACTCTTGCCAACTAACAGGACTCATGGCTCTCTAACCGCCATAAGGTACCCGGTGTTTCAGCCAAGCGGTAGCGAGGCATCCGGCGGTGATATGTTCCATAGAACTCAGATGAGAATTCCCGTGACCGACATTTAGAATTGAAGAAGCGTGGACACTCATTGGCCGGGTTGACTGCGTCGGCCTTATGGGAAGGCATGAAAAACTACGAAACTCCAGGGACCGAGGTCTCGATTCGGTTTATGCAACAGAAGTAAAGGACCGAAGGCACGTCTTGAGGCAAAACCGGTAGTTCCTTGTGTGTATTCAACCACGGCGGATTCCAGCGCTGCTGAGATCCGGCCGATGTCAAACGTAACGACTGCTTTCTGAAGGAGAAACAGCCGCGAAGTGGGAACGATTTCGCTCCAACTAAAAACAGACCCGGCGAGCGGGCAATCTTAAGCGGGTGAACGGAAGGGCAGAGACTCATCGCCTCTGCCCTTTCGTTTCAGGTCAGAGATTGTGCTGGCGCTTAACCCCGGTCCAGGCAATCGAGACGACAGTGGGCAGCGCCTTCACGAGAGATAGTGCTCTCGACGACTAGACGGAGGAGCACCTTGAACAGTCCAAATTGCAGAAATACTGGTAGTAATTGCAATACTGCAGACACATAGATAAAAAGCCCATATCATCATAATGGCCATACACACCGAAACATTGATCTACACAACTAATGTCCTCTGTATCGCAATTCTTGTAGCACCAGTCATAGCACTGATCTACTTCAGGCGAAAGCTGCGCAACAGTGGAGGGGGGAAAGCGTCGGCTGATATTGAATGGCAAATTGCGCCCAACTGCCCGATGGCCGGGTGCTCTTATTCCGCCCCTCGCCCTCGGTACTGGTAACATGGGGTGCGCTCCCCTTGTAAATTCCTGAGGTGGCATAAGAGAAGGTGCTCCAAAAGATTGCTGCATTCTCTGGCCTTGCAGAGCGGCAGAGCCAGTCAGCTGAGAAAATACTTCGTTTAGACTAATTGTCCGTTCTTTTTTGAAGTGAAGCTCGGCCACCCGTAGTGACTTTCCGCAGCAGAAATGAGTTTCATCCGTCAGTTCAACCCACTCGATTGTCTCTTTTGGTACCTTGAGGGAAAGCTGACATAAGCACCCGACACCTCTAAACCAAGGCGTAATCTTCACTACGTCTTCAGCATCTTCTATAGGCTCTATCGTCGCTCTGAACGCAGAATTGCTACTGCTTTGACTTGCTAACAACTCATCAACGCTCATTCGTTTCGTCTGTTCGTTAGGCATGACATGTCCTCCATGGTCCTGAAAGTGCTTTCACCGTATTTAGAGGTAGTAGCT
>JBKPNH010000041.1:0-30838 GCA_046732535.1 Acidobacteriota bacterium | reverse complement strand
GGGACAAGGAGACAACCCGCATCATTGAAGAGGGGCGGCTCATTTCTAAGGATCGAAAAACGCATGAACCCACCGCCCACTTTAAGTTGAACGCTGTAGATCAGCAGTTCTTCCAGGAGAGAATCTTACTAAGGGCGGACGATCCGTAAGGAAGGCGGCGAAGCCTCATCGTCACAGAGGATCGCATCGGCGGATTACAAAGGCTATTGGATTGTAAACAATGGGCCGACTCGAACAAAGGTTCTTTATGACCGTATACGAGAGAAGACAACCAATAAGCCAAGAGCAGTTGCGCTGGCCTCTGATTTAGAGACCGTTTCGCATGACTATGCCGCCATTTTATTGTCATCCCATTCTGCATGGGCGTCACGCGGTGAAGATGTCAGAGTAAGAGTTGAAGCCTTGCGTTCGTTTGGGGTTACACAAGTGCGACCGCTGTTATTGGCGGCGTTCCAAAAATTCACGCCCAAGGAGTTCCGGAAACTCTTGGACGCCTGCGTCTCGTGGTCCGTGCGAAGTCTGCTGTCTGGCGTTCCTAGCGGAACCTTGGAAGGATATTATTCAAGAAATGCACTTAAGATAACTAAGGGCGAGATAAAGCGAACTGCGCAAGTGAGTTCTGACATGCTCAAAGTCGTCCCAGACGACGCTAAGTTCAAGGCGAGTGTTGCTACTGCAAACGTGTCAAATCAGCAGTTAGCCCGATATTATCTGAGAGCGTTGCAACGAGCGAAGGACAACGAAAAGGAGCCACAATATATTCCTAACCCCGGATCGGAAATTACATTGGAGCACATTCTTCCGGAAAAACCTAAGGCGGGGTGGGATCATGTGACGGAGGAGGACAGGAAAACGTATCTTAACCGTTTGGGGAATCAAGTTTTGTTAACGGGAACGGTTAACTCGAAGTTGGGCAATGTTTCTTATGCGATCAAAAAGCGGCACTCCTGGCATCCAGATACAGCCTTACAAAAGACGCGGGCCGGTACGCGCGTTGGGGGCCTTCCGAGATTAGTGCACGCCAGAAGCAATTGGCTGATCTTGCGGTGAAAACTTGGCCTCTTTAGGTTGGGCCGGAGTATAATCCGTAAGCGTTGATCCTATTCTCATGTCGTCAAATCTCTCAAAAGAAGCAAAAAAACTAAGTATCCCGGAGCGGTTGGCTCTGGTCGAAGAGATCTGGGATAGCATCGCAGAAGATAATGAGTACTTTGAGTTGAGTGAAGAACAGCGGCAGGAGCTTGATCGACGCCTTGAATCATTTCGCGCGAATCCCTCACAAGGCCGAACGTGGGAAGAGATTAAGGCAGAATTCCTCGAATCCAAGTAAGTCCTCATGCAAGTGAAATTTGAGCCGGTTGCCGAGGCCGATTTGGCCGAGGCCCGAGAGTGGTACGGACGGCAGCGTGCTGGACTGGACGTGGCTCTAATGCGCCGCGTTGAAGAGACGTTGCAACGTATTGTCAGTGCCCCACATTCATATCCGCTGGCGTACCGGCAACTTAGAAGAGCAGCGCTGCGGCAGTTTCCTTTGGCAATCTTTTATCAGCTAACGCAGAATGAGGTTCGTGTGTTTGCCGTTTACCATTCACGTCGCGATCGCAGAAAACTGAAATCGCGCTTTCGCTTGTAATCCAAACTTTTCGAACGAGCGGAGGAATTCCTTTGACCTACAAAAGCAAAGGCAGGTTTGCTTTCAAGATGAGAACCCTCGCGACGCGTGTTCTGTTTCTCGTCACGCTCCTTCCAGTATTCGCAACTGATTCACTTACGCAACAGCCGGCGAATCCGTATGCGTCTGATCGGGCGGAGGAGGGGTCGGTGGAGGATATCAGGAGGTTTACGACTGAGGCGCGGTTCTCGAGCCCGTGGGTGGAGTACGTCCCAGCGTCGGCGAGCGTGACGTCGCCGACTAAGTATCTCGGACACATCGTTGGCGCGCCGGGCGAGCTATCGAACACCACTAAAGTCTATGGTTACATGCGTGAGCTCGATCGAGCATCGGAACGAGTCCAGGTGCGGACGATCGGCCGCAGTGAAGAAGGACGCGACATACTCCTCGTCGCAATCGCCGACGAAGCAGGACTGCGCGACCTCGACCGTCTTAAAAACCTCACCGCCGCACTCGCCGATCCGCGCAAAGTCACTCCCGATCAAGCCGAACGCATCATCGACACCGCAAGGCCGATCTATTACTTCAACGCCGGACTACATTCGACCGAAACCGGTAGCCCGGAAATGGTCATGGAACTGGCGTATCGTCTCGCCGTCTCCGAACAACCATTCATCCAGAACATCAGGCGCAACCTGATCGTGCTGATCAACCCGGTCTCGGAACCAGACGGCCGCGACAAGACAGTCGACTGGTTCTATCGCTACCTGAAAGGCAGAACCGACTGGGAAAACCTGCCGCCGCTGTCGCCGCCCTACTGGGGCCACTACGTCTTTCACGACAACAACCGCGACACGCACCAGAAAGCGTTGCAGCTCACACGCGCGGTCCATCGCATGTTTTACGACTATCACCCGACGGTGATGCACGATCTGCACGAATCGATCCCGCTGCTGCAAACGTGGAACGGCACTGGCCCATGGAACGGAAACCTCGATCCGATTCTGCTCGGCGAGTTCTTCGAGATGTCGTTTCACGAAGTAAGCGCGATGTCTGCTTTCGGCATGCCGGGCGTTTGGACGTGGGGCTTCGGCGAGGGCTGGGGACATCACTATCTCGAGTCGGTCGCCGTCAATCACAACAGCATGGGCCGAGGTTATGAGACGTTCGGCAACACGACCGCCGAAACAGTGGAGCGCGTGCTCAGGCCCGACGAAGAACGCTACGTCGATCGTCCCGTGACTTCACGCGAGTGGTATCGCCCGTTTCCCCCAGATCGCCGCTTCAAGTGGTCGCTGCGAAACAACACCAACTACATGCAGACCGGCTGCCTCTCGATTCTCGACTACACCGCCAAACACGCGAAGGACATGCTGCGCAACTTTTATCGCAAGCATTACAACTCGTGGCAGAAGGGCGTAAAAGGCGATCCGCACGCCTACGTGATTCGCAGACACCAGGGCGACCGCCGCCGTGTGGCCGAGATGATCAATGTCCTGGTCGGTCATCGCATCGAAGTGGGCATCGCAAAAACCGACATCAAAGTGGCGGAGGGCGAATATCCGGCAGGCACCTACGTAGTGCGAATGGACCAACCGTACCGCAACTACGCGGTCGATCTACTCGAGCCGCAAAAATTTCCGGCCGACACCCAGTATCAACCCTACGACGACGTTTCGTGGGCGCTTCCCGTCCACTACGGCATCGAAGCGAAGCGCATCGCCGACGCGAAGATCAAAGACGTCGCTCTCGAACCGGTCACAACCGAACTTCATCCGCCGGGACGCATCATCGGCAACGGCCCGGTTTACCTGATGAAAGACTTCGGTCAGGAAGCGGCGCTGGCAGGACGGCATCGTCTGGCCAAATTCAAGATCGAAATCGCCGAGAAACCGTTCAAAGCCGGCGATAATGAATACACGGCCGGTACGTGGATCATCCCCGCGCAAAAAGACCTGCGCCCGGCGCTCGAGAGCGTCAATAACGACCTCAGTCTCGACTTCTTCTCCGCGGCCGCCGTGCCGGACGTCGCGCGCCACGAGTCGACCTTGCCGCGGCTTGCCGTCTATCACACATGGGACGACACGGAGGCCGTCGGCTGGATCCGTTACACGTTGGACCAGCAGAAGATTCCGTACGACTACATCAGCGAAGATCGAATTCGTGCAGGCGATCTACGCAAGCAGTACGACGTGATTCTCTACGGTCACACGTTTCTGAGTCTTCAGGCACAGATTCACGGCATCGACAAGAAGTACGGTCCCATGCCGTACACGAAGACGCCGCAGTATCCGAGCCACGGCGTTCCCGACGCCTCCGACGACATAACGGGCGGCATCGGCTGGACTGGAATGAGCAACCTCGAAAAGTTTCTCAACGACGGCGGGATTCTGATCACGCTCGGCGGCGGATGCCAGCTCGCGCTCGACGGCGGGCTCGTACGCGGCGTGCGACGTGGCTCGGGCGGTGTGTTCACGCCCGGCGTCGAAGTGCGCGCCAAATTTGTGCGGCACGATCATCCGATCGCCTACGGGTATGAAGAAGTGACTTCCGCTTTCCGTTCGAACTATCCTGTTTACGACGTGGGCGTGGCTGATCGTCGTTTCATCGTATTGCAATGGGGAACGAAATTGCCGGTAGAAGAACGCGAGGACAAACCCGGTGAGGCTGCGGCGAAGGAAGCGATACCGATGTTGATTTCAGGCGGTATGCGCGGCGAAGACACGCTGGAAGGTCGGCCGGCGATTCTCGACATTCCGGCAGGCCGTGGACGTGTCCTGGCTTACAACTTCAATCCGCTGCATCGTGATCTGAATCACTCGGATTACCGTTTTCTCTGGAACGCCTTATTAAATTGGAAGGCGTTATCGCCATCTCGTTAGCACGGATCTCAATTCCTTGCGTGACGAAGATTTCGGCATTAGAATCCCTCCAAAACGGAGATCGTTCTAACCGTTAGGCTTGGGACTCCCACGATCGCCCCGTGAACTCTGGCCAACTCCGTCTGCCGTTGCTTGCTATTGCTTTACAGCACTTTTGAAGGTCGCGCGCTCGTCATAATCAGCAAGACGTCTCCCGTTTTTTTGGCCTGCGTCGCGACAATTTAGTCCTTCTCTTAATCGGCGCCTTGACCTCCTGGAGGTTCCACGCATGAGAGACAGGCCAGACGAGCACAAGACTCGTTCACAAGAGCCAAATAAACCGCTTACCCAAAGCCGTCCCCGGCCTAAACCGAACCGCGCCCCCAATCCGCTGAATAGTCGAGAGTTGTTGGACGCCTGTTTTAAACACTCAGAGATCGGGTTTTCAATTACCGACCTCGAAGGCCGAGTACTGGAAGTGAACAGCGCTCTATGTTCGCTGACGGGTTACTCAGAAGCGGAACTGCGATCGATTTCCGACATCCACAAACTTATTCATCCGCCCGACTTGCCGGCCGTAATCGAAAAGACGCAATCGCTCATCGCCGGAGACGTTCCGGCATATGTTCTTGAGCAACGCTTCGTTAAAAAGGACTGCTCGTTCGTCTGGGTGCGGAACAGCGTTTCCATGGTCCATGATAAAGCGGGCCTGCCTGTCAACATCGTTCGCGTAACGCAGGACGTCACTCAACAGAAACTTGCGGAAGCCTCTCTGCGTGAGATCGAGGCCCGCAACGAGAGCACTCTCGCTGGCGTCGAGGAGCTGTTGAAACAAAGCGAAGGCGAGCTGGAAGAAATAAAGAGCGCGCGCTACGCTGCGGAACGAAAGTATCGCCGCATCTTCGAGAATGCCGGCGAGGGAATTTTTCAGTCGACACCAGAAGGAGCTTACCTGATAGCCAATCCCGCACTTGCACACATGCACGGGTTTGAGTCTCCCTCCGAGTTGATTCATTCCCGGAAAGACATTCCACACCAGGTCTACGTCGATCCGGCCGAACGCGATGAATTCAAACGCCTACTCGAGAAATATGGCAGCGTATACGGGTTCGAGCACCAAACCTTCCGCAAAGACGGCAGCAAGATCTGGATCTCCGTAAATGCCCACGCTGTGCGAGACGAGGCCGGCAAGATCATCTATTACGAGGGCACGGCCCAGGACATTTCCGAACGAAAGCTGGCAGAAGCGGCATTGCGCGAAAGCGAAGAGCGTTATCGCGACCTCGTGGAAAACAGTCACGAGTTGATCTGCACGCACGACCTCAACGGCAAAATACTTTCAGTAAATCGCGCGGCCCAAAAACTGTGGGGTTACGAGTGGCATGAGTTCGTCAAGATGAATATTCGCGACATCCTTGCGCCGCAGGTTCGAGATCAGTTTCAGGATTACATGCGGCGGATACTGAAAGAGGGCGGCACGAGCGGCACGATGCTGATCCAGACGAGATCGGGAGAACACCGTCTGCTCGAGTATTACAACTCGCTTCGCACCGAGGGAGTGGCGGCGCCGATCGTGCGCGGCATTGCTCGTGATATCACCGAAGCACGCCGGGCCGAACACGCTTTGCGCGAAAGCGAAGAACGCTATCGCGAGTTGTTCGAGAATTCGAAAGATGCGTTCTACGTTCACGATATGAACGGCTTGTACGTCTCAGTGAACCGCGCGGCGGAAAAGCTTTCCGGCTACAGCCGCGAAGAGATCATCGGCAAGCACTTTTCCGAGTTCATGACGCCCGAGCACGCACGCCAGGTGCAACGACAACTTCAGAAGAAACTGGAGTCGGCCGTCGAAACCACGT
The DNA here is from genome assembly GCA_046732535.1 of Acidobacteriota bacterium. Taxonomy (GTDB): domain Bacteria; phylum Acidobacteriota; class Blastocatellia; order Pyrinomonadales; family Pyrinomonadaceae; genus PSRF01. Next base: position 24,506 of record JBKPNH010000041.1, on the reverse strand, counting down.
ACGAGATCGAGATGATCAACCGCAAGGGCCGTCACGTTCCAGTTGAGATCAGCAGCCGTCTGATCATTGAGCGCGGCGTGCCCGTTGGCGTGCAAGGATGCGTGCGCGACATCTCCGAAAAGAAGAAGGCGCAGGAAGCAGCGCGCAACTATTCGCGTCGCGTGATTGAAGCACAGGAAGCTGAGCGCCGCCGGATCTCTCGTGAACTGCACGATCAGGTGGGCCAGATCCTCACCGCCGTCAAGATGAACCTGCACGCTCTCGCGCATACGTGCAGCCAACCTGAGGTACTGATGTCGATTGACGATAATCTGAAAGTGATCGACGAGGCGGTCGACCAGGTGCGGGACCTGTCGGTCGATCTACGGCCGTTACTGCTGGACGATTTTGGTTTGGTTGTGGCTTTGCGCTGGTATCTCGAGCGTCAGACCAGAAACACGGGCCTGCCCGCGAAGTTTGTCAGTGGGTCGCTGGATGAGGACGATCGCTTCTCGTCAGAGTTGGAGACTGCGTGTTTTCGCATCGTGCAGGAGGGGGTCACGAACATCGTTCGTCACGCACGTGCCAGCAGGATCTCGATCCGGCTCGAGAGAGTGGTTTCGGACCTGATCTTATTGATTACGGACGACGGCGCCGGATTTGATGCTCGCATGCTGCGCGCGGGAGGCGCCGGCATGTCGACGCTTGGATTGCGCGGCATGGAAGAACGCGCTCAAGCTGTCGGCGGGACGATCACGATCGACTCAGCGCCGGCTCTTGGCACCGAGATTTGCGCGCGCTTTCCGATCAAGGGTGAAAAACGTCGCGACAGCGAGACGTCGAGAACCGTTGAGCTCGCGAAAGCGTGATCGAGTTTAGTTGATGGATCGGTTCATGTCCCGCCCTACATCAAGTCCTGAGGCCGACTTGAACAAGCCACCAAACTATTTGGCGGATTGGAGCGCGTGGGGTGGTTTTCTCTGCAGGCTGGACATGAACCCATCCATCAACTTCAGCTTCCCGTAAAACTCACGACCAATATCATTCGACTTCGATCAATCCGACGATGATCGCATATCGCACGAGACCGGCGACGTCGTGGATGTTGAGCCGTTCCATTAGTTGAGCGCGGTGCGTCTCGACGGTTTTGACGCTGATATCGAGGCGCTGGGCGATCTGTTTCGTCGTCCGTCCCTCGGCGATCATTTGCAGCACTTCGCGCTGGCGCGGGCTCAAGGTCGCGAGTAAATCTCTTTTTGAGACGCCTTTGCCATACTCGATCAACGTCTTCCGCGAAGTTTCAGGCGAGATATAAACATCGCCCTTCATCACTGTTTGAATTGCCTGTTCGAGCTCGGTGCTCGCCGCGCTCTTGGGCAGGAAGCCCGCAGCTCCTTCACGCAAGGCGCGAATCGCGTATTCCCCAGCTTCATGCACGGTCAGAACGATGATCCGTACACTGGGATACTCCCTGGCCACGTGCTCCAGCACGTCAAACCCGTTTCCGTCAGGCATCGTAATGTCCAACAGAATGAGGTTTGGCTGCTGTTGTGCGACCATCTCGATCGCTTCGCTGCCTGTGCCGGCCTCGCCAATGACCGTGACGCCTTTCAGTCGTTCGACGAGCGCGCGTATTCCCGCCCGAACCAAAGCGTGATCGTCAGCGATTAGCACCCGTATCGGTTTCATCTCGCAGTTGTGCCTGGGGGTCGTCTGGGGGACCATCCCTTCACAATTCAAGGAAAAGCGGAGCGCTGGAGCTTGAGTAATGAGTTAAACAGAACGTTACGCTCGCTTTGCAGGGGCATAATTGCAGGAACCTCCCTGATCCAACAATCGGGAATTACCTGAGTGCTTCAAAAAAAGCCCATTAAGCCGGGCTCAGCACCCGACCGATCAGGGCCGCTTAGGATACCTTTTTGCTACCGGCGCGGCTACTCGCCGAAGCTTCCGGCGGGTTAGATCTGTAGATTCGCGGTCAGGGATTATCTTAGGGACGTTAAAGGAAACTCCTCATTGCCAAGTCTTTACATAGCACTTAGCCTAGCGGAGCGAATTGGTTTGATAGCCCTATGCTCGGTTGAGCGTGTTCTAGACGCCATTTTTCAGGCAACCTCACATCAGGCGAGCTACGGCTATGACCCACGAAGGATCGATCCGTGCGGTGTCTGTGTAAGAACGCGAACAGACACAATCCTTCCCGCGCACAAGACCAAAGACTGGTCCGTCCCGACACAGCTTTTTTTTGGTGTTCTGGCCCGATGTGGTGGTAATCGGCCGCAGCTAATTGAGATCAACGAGACGCGCGCAGTGGTTTAAGAATTAAGTCCTCGCGCGTGGAAAGGGGGACGATGGCCAGGGCGAGGTTGTCGTCCCCCTTACCTACAGATCTGCGATCGGCGGACGAAGCGGCAAAGGCGCAATCGTCGGTTAATGCTCTTGTGCAAGCACATGGGAGAAACAGCTACTCGGCCCCGTCAACAAAGAACCTCACCCGCGCGACGCACGGCTGCGGACCATCCAGGTATGAAAATTGGTGGGACGCAGCCAGGCGTTTACCGAGTGGGCAGTACTCAGGAGAAACTCGGAGAATTACATGAGTGAAAATGGTAATCATTTGGTGAATGAGGAGTGGGTGCCATTGGCAGAAATCGAAGGCCGCTACGTGGCAAAAGTGTTGGCGCACACGCGTGGCAACAAGCAGGCGGCCGCGCGCGTGCTTCGAGTCGATCGGAAAACGCTCGATCGCATGATCAAACGTCATCACATCGAGACGGAGTCGCTGCGCGAACGCGCCAGGGCTTCCAGCAATGGAGCATCCTGATTGGTCAAATCCGTGTTTCCTATTCAGTGATGCGTTAGCGATCCTCTTGACACGGCCCAAACCGCTTTGCTAGGGTCAGCGACCACGCAGAATGAAGCGAATCCTGCTAGTCGTTGCTGTCCTTGTACTCTATCTGCTGCACCAGGACTTCTGGTTCTGGCGCTCCTCACATCTCGTTTTTGGTTTCATCCCCATCGGACTTTTCTACCACGCATGTTTTTCAGTGGCAGCGGCCCTGCTGATGTGGCTGCTCGTGACCTTTGCCTGGCCCTCACATCTGGAACGTGAGGTCGAACAAGCACAGCACGAGGAGGATGCAGCCCGTTGATTCCTGCCATCGTCGTCTTTCTTTACCTGGCGGCCGTACTTTACATCGGCATCTTTGCTTTTCGCCGCGCGAGGGGCAAAGAGGAAGCTGAAGACTATTTTCTCGCCAGCCGTTCCCTCGGTCCGTTTGTATTTCTCTTTTCACTGTTCGGCACAAACATGACGGCCTTCGCGATCCTCGGGTCGTCCGGCCACGCGTTCAACAACGGCATCGTCACCTTCGGCTTGATGGCATCGTCGTCAGGGCTGGTGATTCCGTTGACGATCTTTCTGATTGGCACTCGCGTTTGGGCATTGGGAAAGAGATACGGGTTCATGACACCGGTGCAGATGTTTCGCGACCGTTGGGAGTGCAGTCACATCGGCACCGCGATCTTCGTGGTGCAGGCGGCGATGCTCGTCCCGTACATCATCATCGGCATCATGGGCGGCGGCACGACGCTCTACACGATCAGCGGCGGCGTGGTGCCGTTCTGGTTTGGCGGCGCGATCGTGGCGATGGTGGTGATGAGTTACGTGTTCTTCGGCGGGATGCGCGGCACGGCGTGGGTCAATACGTTTCAGACTGTGTTGTTCCTGTGCTTCGGCGCGATCGCGTTGATCGTGATCGGCTACGGCATGGGTGGCTTTCGCGCCGCCGCAACGGGAATGCAAAACTCGCCGCTCGCGCCGTTGCTGACTCGCGAACGGTTCTCGCCGTACTACTTCTTCAGCTACACGTTCATTCCGCTTTCGGCGATCGCATTTCCGCACATCCTGATCTTCTGTTTGACCGCACGCAAGATCACGCAGTTCAAGAAGACAGTGATCTTTTATCCGATCTGCATTCTCGCGATCTGGTTGCCGTGCGTGTTCCTGGGCGTGATGGCGAACCGCGTGACGGGCGTTCCGCAGATCACTCAGAAGCAGGAGGCGCGGCGGGTGCTCGCTACGCAGGGACGGACGATGGAACCGGAGAAGCGTGACGAGTTGCGTGAGCAATCGGCAGGCGACGACGTGATCATGTTGCTGCTGCAACGTTACGCGCCGCTCTGGCTTGCCGGACTCCTCGGCGCCGGAATCATGGCTGCCGTCATGGCCAGCGACTCACAGATCCTCGCGCTCTCGACAATGTTTACGGAGGATGTCTTTGCCTTCTACGGAGGGAAGTCGCGCTTCGGTGAGTCGGTGCAGGTGCAGACCGGCCGCATCTTCATCATCCTGATCACGCTGTTTTCTTACATCGTGGCGTTGGAAGCGCCGGAGACGATCTTCGAGCTCGCGATCCAGTACGCGTTCTCCGGGTTCGCGTCGTTGTCGCCGTTGTTGGTAGCCGCACTGTTCTGGAAGGGAAGTACGAAATGGGGCGCGTTGGCGGTCACTGTTTGGACGGCGGCAGCGGTCATTTCAGTCGCGATCTTTCAGTCGGCAGTTCCCGCGCCTGCGCCCGGAGCAAATACGATCGTTTGGTCGCTGGGCGGCACGGAAGTCCTGACGCGAACGCCCGGCGGCACGGCTATCTTCAAGTTCATGCCAGTGGTGCCGATGGTGCTGGTGTCGGCGTTGCTGATGTACGTCGTTTCGCTGGCGACGAAAAAACCATCGCAGACGACAATTGGGAAATACTTTGGAGGTGCGCGCTCATGAAGAAACTAATGCTCACGATCATGGCGGTTGCTTGCGTTTGTGTTTGCGCCAACGCTCAAACCGCGAAACGTCGCGCGGTGAAGACGGGGACTCCAAACGGCATCTTCTCGCCGGCCATTATCACCGGCGATCTCGTCTATACTTCCGGCCAGATCGGAATCGACTCGAAAACGGGAACGATGCCCGAAGGCATGGAAGCGCAGCTCGAGCAGGTGTTTCGCAATCTCGCCGCGGTGCTCGAAGCGTCAGGGAGCAGCATCGATCACATCGTGAAGACGACCGTGTTCCTCGCCGACATGAACGATTACAACAAGATGAATGAGCTTTATAAGGCGAAGTTTAAAGGCGATCCGCCGGCGCGTTCGACAGTACAGGTCGCACGCCTGCCGCGTGATGCGCGCATCGAGATCGAAGCCGTTGCAGTTGTAAAGTAGGTTTACCCGAAGCAGTAGAGCCGGCCGTCCTGAGATCCGATAACAATTCTTCCGTTCGCAATCGCGGGTGACGCCGACAGCGGCGCGCCGGCGTTGAATTCCCACAGCTTGGCGCCGTTCGTCAACGCCAGAACGTAGAAACGCCCGTCATTCGAACCCACGTAAACGCGGCCGCCTGCGATCGCCGGAGACGACTCGACACGCGCCCGCGTCGCAAACGTCCACGCCGCTTTGCCGTTGAGCGTCAACCCATGGACCATCTTGTCGCGGCCGCCCAAAACAACGCGCCCCGGCGTCACTGCCGCCGACGAGTAGTACGGGAACTTGCGTTGCGGATGTTCGTAGCGCCAGAGAATGTCGCGCTTGCCCAGACTCACGCCCAGGACTTCGTTATCGAACGTGCCGTAATAAGCCATGCCGGAACGCAGCGCCGGCGACGCTCCGGTGTACGCTCCTGACGAGACGCTGAACATCTCTTTGCCGTCGGAGATGCGAATCGCGCGAAAGACTTCATCGCAGCCGGCGATGAACGCCATGCCGCTGGCAATGCCGGGAGTTGAATGGACCGGGCCGTTTGTTTTGAACTTCCAAAGCACCGAGCCGTTGCGAGCCGAGACGCAATACAGGTTTTCATCGTAAGACCCAATCAACACTCGATCGCCGTAAACAACAGGCGACGACTTGATCTCGCTTCCGGTTTTGGCCTGCCACAGCCCGCGGCCGTCGGACGCGTTCACTGCGTGCAACGTGCCGCCGAGATCGCCGATGTAAACCACGCCGCCGCTGTAAGCCGGCGATGATTCGCCGATGGGCGAGCCGGTTGAGTACTTCCAGTAAACGTTGCCGTTTTCGAGACTGAGCGCGACGAGCTCGCCTTTTTGCGAGCCGACGAAGACGGTGCCGCCGACGATAGCCGCCGACGATTCGATCGAGTCGCCGGCCTCATACGTCCACAGTTGTTTCAAGGACGTGGGAACGTTCGACTGCGACACTCCAGTCAATTGATGATTCCCGCGAAACTGCGACCAGTTTTCGGCCGGTGCGTCCTGCGCTCGCATCGCCGAGAACACAAATAACGACAGTACAAGTCCGAACAATCCGCGTTTCAGTAAGCCCACTCGTAAACCTCCATCGCTCCCTTCTGATCAAACGGGCGGGGATTAAACGTTCCGGTCCATTGTTCCGCAGCCTCGGCGGCGAGCACTGACAACTCATCGCGAGAGACGCCACTTGCGCTCAACGAAGAACGCAATCCACCGGCTTCTGCAAGTTGCTCGAGTCGCTGTGCGAGTGCCTCAGTCCCTGAAAACAACGTTTCATAGCGCCGGCCCGCGGCACGTTCATTCCAACGGACCACGGAAGGCAACAGCATCGCGATCGCTGCACCGTGCGCCGTCCCGTAGTGCGCGGTCAACGGATTCGCACAGGCGTGCGTCGCGCCCAGCATCGAGTTTTCAATCGCAACGCCGGCGTAGAATGCTCCCAACTGCATCGCGCCTCGCGCTTCGAGATCGTCTGGTTGATTCAACACTCGTTCGTAGTTCGGTTCGAGCAGCCGCCACGCTTCACGCGAGAAGATCTCCGACAGCGGATTGCGTTTGGTGGTGACGTACGTCTCGACGGCGTGCGCGATCGCGTCGAAACCGGAAATCGCCGTGATGCTGCGCGGTTGCGAGACCGTCAACGCCGGATCGAGTATCGCGACGCGAAATGCGGCTTTCGGATCGCCGCAAGCCATCTTGATGTGACTGTCTGAGGTGGAAATGAGCGCGTAGCTTTGCGCTTCGCTGCCGGTGCCGGCGGTAGTCGGGATGGCGATCATCGGCAGCATCGGCTGCGTTGCTTTGCCGTAGCCGCGATAGTCAGGCATCTGCCCGCCGTTAGTGAGGATGAAATTGATGCCCTTGGCGCAGTCCATCGAACTGCCGCCGCCGAGACCGATGATCGAGTCGATCTTTTCGTTTGAAGCGAACTCAGAGCCCGCGTCGACCATGCGCGTATCCGGGTTCACTTCGAAATCGTGAAAGCGGACGACTTCGATACCAGCTTTGTGCAGGGGATCGACGGCTTCATCGACGTGGCCCGACGCGACCATGCCGTGATCGGCGACAAGTAAAACGCGCCGAAACCCCAGCTCCCGGGCGACGTCGCCCAGGCGGCTGATGGTTCCAGCGCCAAAAATCATCCGAGTACGAGGCTGGTAGTCGAACGGTCTAAGGTCTAACACGGATTATTAAATCAATTCTTCGCTGTCGCCGGCTTCGACGGCGCTGAATTCTCCGCTAACGCATAAAGCTGATTGCGATTGGAGATGTAAAGCACGCCGTTGGCCGGCACGGGCGTCGAATAGACCGAGCTGCCCATGTTGATCTCAGCAAGCTGCTTTTTCACTTTTCCTTCCTGCATGATCACGATGTCGCCGTCTTCGTCGCCAAGATAGATCTTGCCGTCAATCAGCATCGGCGAACCCCAGACCGCCGCGAACACATCATGGACCCAGTAGACCTGGCCCGTTTTCGCGTCGAGCGCATGAAGGAAACCGCTGAAATCCGCTTGATAGACGATTCCGTCTTTGATCGCAGGAGTCGAGATCGAGCGGCGAATCTTGTCGTAATGCCAGACCATTCCCGTCTTCGTGATGTCGCCGCGCTTCGTCGCGTCGATGCAGTACATGTGACCGACGCCTTCGCCGTGCTCAGGATCCTGGCCGTTCGAGATGTAGACCTTGTCCTGGTAGACGACCGCGGTGCTGATCAGCTCGTTGCGCGTCTTGGGCCAAACGGAGTCTTTCGGATTGGTATCAAACTCCCACAGTTTCTTACCGGTCGCGGCTTCGTACCCGCGGATCCAGCCGTCGCCCTGACCGTGAACGACCTGGACCACGCCGCCGATCGTTCCTACTGTTGGTGAAGCCCATTGTCCGTGCAGGATGCGATCCTGGACCGAGTTGTCTTCCCAAACGAGTTTGCCCGTCTTCTTGTTGACGGCGATGATGGCCGGCGCTTTTGGCGAGGGAACGTTCACGTGACTCTCGTCCTGGCCGTTCGACGTGCTGATGAAGATCAGATCTCCATATGACACGGGCGAAGAATTCGCGAGGTTGTGCGGCAACGCCCCGACTTCCTCGATCATGTCGAACTTCCAAACAACGTCGGCGTTCGTCTCGCCCGTGAGCTTCTCGTCAGTGACGGGACCGTCGTTTTCCTTGTCACGGAATCCCTGCGTGTCGAGACACATGAGCTCGGCGCGATTTGAGACGTAGTAAAGCCGATCGCCGTCTACCAGTGGCGACGACGCGACGCCCTGGTAGGGCCAGTCGTTCACGCGCCCGGCGACGAGCTTGTCGTGGACCATCTGCCACATAAACTGGCCGTCAGATTCGCGAAAGGCCATCACCACGCCCTTGTCGCCGGTGATCTTCGGATCGCGCAAACCTTCGTTGTTCGTGCCGACGAAGACCATGCCGCCGGAGACGACCGCGTTGCCGTAGGTCTGCGAGCCGACCTGGGCCACCCACTTCACGTTCTTTTTGGTCTTCACGTCCCAACTGGTGGGCAGTCCCTTCATGTTGGAGATCATGTTGCGATCCGGAGTGCCGCCCCACATCGGCCAATCGCCCGAACCGGGATCGGAAGCGGAAGTCGGGGGCGCGAAAAAGTAAATGCCGGCGCCGAGGATTAGAGCGATGAGCAGGAACAGATTATTAACTCTCATTTGTTCGCGTACACCTTTACGTTATCGAAGTAGAGTTCGGCCAGACCGTTTCCGAAGATTCCGGGAGCACCCTGGCGATTAGGTATGGGATCGATGCGTTCAATCATCCATTCGGCAGGCTCGGCTTCGCTCGCGGGCCAGACTTTTCCACGCGCGCGCGTCTTGCCGTCGGGCAGGTTTTCGACCTGGAGCTTCATTCGGTACCACGTGTCGGGCTTCCAGGCATATGAAATGGTCTTGGTCCGGGCGGTTTCCGGTTGCCAGGGCTCGAGATGCAGCGTCTGGATATTGCCGTATAGTGTTAACACATAACGCTGCGCGATGATACCGGCGTCGCCTTGCTGGCGGCGTTTCTGCGTCGCCATCACGTCGGCTTCGACTGTGTAGTTCGAGAAGTCCGAAGGGCCGATGTAAGCGCGAGATCGTGTTAGCAGTGATGAGCCTTCGGTTAACTTGGCGAGCACCTTGTTGCCGTTCTGATCGCGCACGCCGAATTTCATCGTCATGCTTACCCACGATGGCGGCGCGGCGTTCACGGCATACGCGTCGAACGTTTCAGTCCACGGCAATGGCGGAAAGACGCGTACGCTCGCGCTTCCGGTCACACCTTCGACAGTCGCTTTCACCAGGCCGGCTTGACTGATCGCATCGCCGGCGACTGTTAGCTGGCCGTTCGTTACAGTGCCCTTCAGTTGGTCCAACGACCATTGCGCGGCGGGCTCTTCGCGAATGAAGTTTCCCTGCGCGTCGAAAAGACGAGCGCGGAACGAAACCTTGTCGCCGGGTTTGAGAAATAACTCAGTCGGCACGACCTGAACGTGCGTCACTGCGTTTGAACTAACGCTTGAGCCTTCGGCCGTCGATGACGTCGGCTTTGAAGTTCCATTCGACTTCTTGCCGATCGCGTAAAGTCCTTTTTCACTGACGACGTACACGCGTCCGTTTGCAACAGCGGCGGAACCGATGACGGGTTCGGGATGATCCGCCGAGCCAAGCCAGTCTTCGTCGAGGACCTCGCATCCGGTCGCCGACGGTTTCAGAATGAAAAACTTGCCGTTCTCAGTGCCGACGTATAGTTTGCCATCGGCGAACACGGGCGAGGCTTTCTGAATCGTTCCCAGGTTTTGTAACCAGAGTTGTTTTCCGCTATTCACGTCGAACGCGGCGATGTTGGCGCCGTTGTCGATCTGGTAGATCCGATCGCCGTCGAGCACCGGCGACGAGAATCCGCCTTGCCACCCTTTGACCGACCACTTGGCCTGGTCCTGCTTGATGTCGCCTTTGGCGGTCGCGTCGACTGCGATCATCATGCCCATCTCACTCGAGTCGAGATTTTCTTCGCTGTGCGTCAGGATGGCCGTGGTCCCACGGACGACGACGCCCGTGTTGAGCCCGCGTTTGCTGACTTCGATTCTCCAGACCGGCTCGCCTGTTTGCGGTTTGATCGCGTGAAAGAAACCATCGCTGGCGCCCTGAATCAACAGGCGCGTGCCGTTGACGTTCGCGATGATGGGCGGCGCGTAGGTCGTATCGTATGGACGTTGGCCGGGAGAGCTTATCCACATCGTCTCGCCCGTTTTCTTGTCGAACGCGATAAAGCGATGTCCGCCGCGCCCGTGCTGTCCCCACATGAACGTCACGCCGCTGACGATCACGAGATCGCCGTCGATGAGCGGCGAGACGGTGCGGCCGCCGTGTGTCGTCAACAAGCCAAAATCTTCGCCCAGCGAACGCTCCCAAAGGACCTTGCCGTCGCGATTGAGCGCGATCAGGTTACCGCCGACGCCGAACACGTAAACGTTTCCAGTCGCGGGATCACCGCCCGGCGACGCCCAGCCGATGCGATGCGGCGGCACATCGCTCAAGTAAACATTGAAGCGATGTTCCCAGAGCAGCTTGCCGTTGTTGGCGTCGAAACACATGACGCGCTCTTGCAGCGTCTCGCCCTGGCCCGCCGAGTTCTGAATGTAGACGCGGTCTCCCATCACGATGGGCGCTGAGCGTCCACCGTACGGCGCTCGCCAGGCGAGGTTCTCGCCCGCCGGGGACCATTTGGTCGGCAAGTTCTTTTCGGTCGAGATGCCGTCGCGCGCAGGACCACGCCATTCGGCCCAATCACCCGCGACAACAACCGCGAATGCAAGACAAACGTTCAAATAAATGGAGATCAGGTTAGTCATTTTGAAGGTCCATAAATTGACGGGATAAACGATGTTCCGGTTGCAACCCTAATGATGTAGGATACGTAAGCTCACGTTGCTGCGTTACATTTTTCCGTAAAATTCTAACACGGATAACACGGATAGAAGCACTTCCCAGGCTCGAGGACAAGACGATGCTGGTGCTACACAAGTTCTTTCTTTTTTCACTGCTCGGTCTGCTGTTTCTACAAGGCACGACGACAAACCCAAAACAGGAGCTGAACGATCAGCTTTTTGAAGCGGTGCGCAAAGGCGATGCGGCCGCGGTTACGGCGTTGCTCGACAAGGGCGCCGACGTCAACGCGAAGTTTCGCTACGGCCAGACCGCGTTATTCAAAGCCGCTGAGAAAGGGCATGCGAACGTTGCCAAGGTGCTGATCGATCGCGGCGTCGACGTGACCGTCAAAGACACGTTTTACGGTGCGACTGCATTGACTTGGGCGCTCGATCACGGTCACGCGGAAGTCGTGCGGCTGATTTTCGAAAAAGACGCGAGCGGCGTTGACGACGTGCTGATGAGCGGCGTGCGTTCGAGTAACGAGGCGCTGGCGAAGGTGGCGCTGGATCGCGGCGGCGTCAAACCGCAAACGTTAACGGCCGCACTCGTCGCTTCGATGGCAAATCCGAAGAATGCCGGGATCGTGGAGATGTTGAAAAAAGCCGGCGCGGTGGCGCCGCCGGAGATTGATGCGGCGACGTTGCAGTCTTATACCGGCAAGTACAAGGGCGATCCCGGGCCGGAGCTCTCGATCACCGTCAAGGACGGCAAGTTGATCGCGATCTCGCCGCAGGCCCCAAACCCGATCACCTTGATGGCGATCGACAAAACCAGCTTCCGGCCGGTTGAATTCGAAGGAATCACGATGACGTTCAACGTCGAAGGCGGCAACGTGACCGGCATGGCGTTCAAGCAGGGACCAAACACCACTCAACTGAAACGGGTCGTTGAAACGAAACCATAAGTCTACGGGGTTCACATGAAAAAACTCATATTTGCCATCTCTCTCTTGACGATCGTTCACGTTGTAGTGCAGGCACAGAACTGGCCGCAGTTCCGTGGACCGGGCGCGACCGGCGTTGTGGAAGGTTCGCCTCAGGCAGCTAAGTTCGACGCTTCGAATCAACTCAACGTGCGTTGGAAGACTCCGATTCCCGGACTGTCACACGCGAGCCCGGTCGTGTGGGGCAACAAGATCTTCGTGGTCACCGCCGTCAGCTCCGCGAAAGACGAAACGCGCTTCGGTCTCTTCGGCGACGTCGAACCTGTCAAAGACGATCCCAAGCACACGTGGAAGGTCTACGCCATCGACAAGCAGAAGGGCACGATCCTCTGGGAGCGTGTCGCATACGAAGGCATTCCGAAAGTCAAACGGCATCCGAAATCGTCGCACGCTGCTTCGACGCCGGTAACCGACGGTAAGTATTTGATCGCGCTGTTCGGCTCGGAAGGGCTTTACGCCTATGACCTGAACGGGAAGCTCTTATGGAAACAGGATCTCGGCGTGCTCGATGCCGGATGGTTTTACGACGTCGACTATCAGTGGGAATACGCCAGCTCGCCGATCATCTACAAGAACATGGTGATCGTTCAAGCCGACATTCAGAAAAACTCCTTCGTTGCCGCTTACGACATCAAGACCGGAAAGGAAATCTGGAAAACTGCGCGCGAGGGCGAGCTTCCGGGTTGGAGTTCTCCGACTGTTTACGAAGGCAAAACGCGTCCGGAGCTGGTTACGGCGGGCGCCAAAGCAATCCGTGGTTACGATGCGCTAACGGGAAAAGAGTTGTGGAGACTCGGACCGATGGCGGAAATCGCGACGCCGACGCCGTTCTCCGCGTTTGATCTGATCTACGTCACCAGTGGTTACCGTCCCATCCAGCCGATTTATGCCATAAAACCGGGTGGCAGCGGTGATTTGTCATTGAAGGAAAAACAGGTATCGAACGAGTTCATTGCCTGGAGCAAAGAGCGCGGCGGTCCGTACATGCCGACGCCGATCGTTTACGGCGAACTGCTTTACACCTGTTCGAACCAGGGCGTGTTGACGGCTTACAACGCGAAGACTGGTGAGCGCGTGTATCAGGAGCGGCTCGGTGGGACCGGCGGCGCGTTTACGGCTTCTCCCGTCGCTTCGGACGGCAAGATTTATTTGTCGAGTGAAGACGGAGACGTCTTCGTAGTGAAGGCCGGACCGAAGTACGAGTTGCTGTCGAAGAACCCGGTTGGCGAAGTGATGATGGCGACGCCCGCGATTTCCGATGGGTTGCTGATCGTCCGTACCGTCTCGCACCTGTTTGCCTTTGGCGAAGCACCCGTATCGAAGAAACAACAATAGTAAAGGAAACAATGAAGGTGAAATTAGCACGTCGAATCAGTCTCGCTCTCATCATCGGTGTAGCCTCGGTAATGTCGTTTGTTGGCGCCGCGGCCGCGGGTAACTGGCCACAGTGGCGCGGTCCGGACGGCTCGGGAATCTCCACGGAGAAGAACCTGCCTTCGGAATGGAGCCCCACGAAGAACATCAAATGGAAGACTCCGATCGAAGGCCGCGGACACTCGTCGCCGATCGTTTGGGACAACAAGATCTTCGTGACGACGGCAATTGAAGGAGCCGAGGTCCCGGGAGCGAAGGCCGCGAAGCACCTGCTCGAGAACAAGGAGTTCGTCCATCCGGATAGCATCGGCGCGAACCGCAAGCACACTTTCAAAGTCGTTGCCCTCAATCGCGACAACGGGAAGGTCCTTTGGGAAGCAGTCGCCTTCGAAGGCACGCCTTACGACGATCGCCATCGCAAGAGCTCGTACGCTGCTTCAACTCCCGCTACGGACGGCAAACTCCTCTATGCCTACTTCGGCAGTGAAGGTCTCTACGCTTACGACTTCGACGGCAAGCTCGCATGGAAGGCCGACGTCGGTAAGCTCGCCAATCTCGGCATGGGCACGGCCACTTCGCCGATCCTTTTCGAGAACCTCGTGATCATCCAGGCTGATGAAGACAATGGCGAGACGTCGTCCATGATTGCTTTCGACAAGAAGACAGGCAAGGAAGTTTGGAGGACGCCGCGCAAAGTGCAGATCAGTTGGTCCACCCCGCTGCTCGCGCGCTCACCGAAACGCACGGAATTGATCGCGAGTGGAACCGAGTCAATCGTCGCTTACGATCCGGCAACTGGAAAAGAACTGTGGACGCACAAAGGAGTCGAGAGCAATGCGATTCCGTCGCCAGTCGCGAACAACGAGATGGTCTATCTGGTCGCGGGCTTTCCGGCGAAGATCGCGATGGCCATTCGTCTCGGCGGTTCCGGCGACTTGACCGGCACGCCGAACGTCCCCTGGCAGTACACGAAAGGCACAGCTTACGTGCCGTCTCCGATTCTCTATGGCGACTATCTTTACCTGACGACGGATCGCGGTATTTTGACGTGCATCGATGCGAAAACGGGCCAGGTGAAGTATGAAGGCGGCCGCATTCCCATCCCGGCGACGTTCACCGCTTCGCCTGTCGCGTTCGACGGCAAGATCCTGCTGACGAGCGAAGACGGAGACACGTTTATGATCAAGGCCGGTCCGAAACATGAGATAATCGGCACGAACTCGATCGGCGAACCGGTTTACGCTTCGCCCGCTATAGCCGATGGACGGATATACATTCGAGGAGAGAAAAACATTTACTGCATAGGCAGCTAACCTGTGAATGCGCTGATCCTCATTATTTGCGCCTTAACCGTCTTAGACAACTGGCCGCAGTGGCGTGGTCCACGCGGCCAGGGTGTTTCTGAAGAGAAAAACCTGCCGCTCGAGTGGAGCCCCACCAAAAACATCAAGTGGAAGACGCCGATTAGCGGTCGCGGACATTCGTCGCCGATCGTTTGGGGTAACCGGATTTTCGTCACGACCTCGATCGAAGGCGCGGAAGTCCCCGGCGCCGCCGCCGTCAAGCACGTCATCAACAACCAGGTCGTCAAACTTCCCGACACCACGGGCGCGGAACGCAGTCACACGCTCAAGTTGATCTGCATGGACGTCGAAAGCGGAAAGATCCTGTGGGAACAAACAGTACACGAGGGACGCGTGTACGACGATCGTCAGAAAGCAAACACGTACGCCTCGTCGACGCCCGCAACTGACGGCCGTTACGTTTATGCGTTCTTCGGATCGGAAGGCCTTTACTGTTACGACTTCGACGGCAAGCAGATCTGGAAAGTGTCGTTGGGTGGAATCGCTAAGATGGGATACGGCGAGGGTACGTCGCCCGTAATCTTCGAGAACCTGGTGATCGTTCAGGCCGACACGGAACTCGGGCAGGGTTCCTTTATCGCCGCGTTGGACAAGACGACCGGCAAGCAAGTGTGGAAGACGCCGCGAAAGAACCGCGCTTCGTGGGCGACTCCGGTGGTGGTGCGTGGAGCGAAACGAGTTGAGTTGATCGCAAGCGGCGCGGAGAGTGTCGTGTCGTACGATCCGCTAACCGGGAAGGAGTTGTGGCAGGCTGAGGGATTGATCAGTCATGCGATTCCGACGCCGCTGGTTGGCGACGATACGGTTTTTCTTTATGCGGGCAGTCACGATAAACGCGGGTACGCCGTGCGTCTCAGCGACAACAAGGTTCTGTGGCGGCACGACAAAGGCACGGCTTACGTCGCTTCGGGAGTGTTGTACGACGGCAGTATCTACCTGATTACAGACGGCGGGATCATGACGAGTCTTGACGCTAAAACCGGGCAACTGAGATACGAAGGAGGCCGTCCGCCGGTCGCCTCGACCTTCTTTGCCTCACCGGTGGCGTTTGACGGGAAGGTCTTGATCACGAGTCAGGACGGCGACACGTTCGTGATCGCGGCCGGTCCGAAGCATGAAATCCTCAAGACCAATTCCGTCGGCGAGCCGGTCTACGCCTCACCCGCGGTCTCCGGCGGCCACATCTTCATCCGCGGCGCCCAGCACCTCTACTGCATCGGGCAGTAACCGGAAACATTCTTGTCAGCGCGGCGTCTAAAGTTAATAATTCTCCAGGTCAGGACGTTCAGAAGTTAGAAAGGGTGGCTATGTTTGAACAACAGAAAACTGAGCCGTGGTATAAGAACCGAACCTTGCAAGCAGCGGTTCTGGTCGCATTAATTGTCATCGGAGCCGCTTTGGCGTTCTACATATGGCGCGGTTCAGCTTCAAGAGAAGCGCACGACGCCGAGCTCGAGGCGCATCGCCGTCAACAAGCAACACAGCCCGCACCTGTCAGCGCACCCGTTCAAACCGCCGCACCCGTAGCGCAGCCAAGCGCCTCCGCGTCGCCGCAAAACCCTGCTGAAGCTGCTCAAGCCGCTCAACATGCAACCGGCAGAAGCTACTGGACCAACTTCCGCGGCCCGAAACGTGACGGAAGATACGACGAGACGCCAATCTCGACATCGTGGCCCGCAAACGGCCCGACGGCGCTTTGGAAACAGCCGGTCGGCGTCGGTTATGCCTCTTTCGCGATTGCCGAAGGGAAGGCATACACAATCGAACAGCGCCGCCGTCAGGAAGTCGTCGCGGCATACGACGTCGCTACCGGCCGCGAGTTGTGGATACAAGCCTGGAACGCCGAGTTCACCGACGGCAACGGCGATGGACCACGATCGACGCCGACGTGGGACCAGGGACGAATCTACGCGCTAGGCGCGACCGGCGAACTGCGCTGTCTCGACGCGAACACCGGCGCGGTCATTTGGGGCAAGAACATTCTCTCCGAAAACCAGGCGTCGAACTTGCAATGGGCCCAGGCTGCGTCACCATTGATTGTCGACGACAAAGTGATCGTGCTTCCGGGCGGCGGCGGCGGAAAGTCGGTCGTGGCTTACAACAAGATGACGGGCGCGCCGGTGTGGAAGTCGCTTGACGATCGACAGGCGTACGTTTCGCCGATGCTGGTTGAATTAGGCGGGCGGCGACAGGTCGTCGTCGTGAGCTCGTTGCGCGTCGTCGGTCTCGTTCCTGAGAGCGGCGCGTTGCTGTGGACTTACCCGTGGAACACGGACATGGGTATCAACGTGTCGCAACCGATCGTCGTCGACAAGAACCGGTTCTTCATTTCATCGGGTTACGGTAAAGGCGCCGCGCTGGTGGAATTGAAAGGCAGCGGCGACAGCTTTACGGCGAACACCGTTTGGGAAAACACGAACATGAAGAACAAGTTCAACAGTTCCGTTCTTCATAACGGTTACGTTTACGGGCTTGACGAGGGAATCCTCGTTTGTTTGGACGTCAATACCGGCGAGCGCAAGTGGAAGGAAGGGCGTTACGGTTACGGGCAGGTGGTGCTGGCGAGCGGCCATTTAATAATCACGGATGGCAGCACCGGCGACGTCGCGCTCGTGAAGGCATCGCCGGACAAATACACGGAGGTCGCGCGCTTCTCCGCAGTCAAGGGCCAGACATGGAACTATCCAGCCCTCGCCGGCGGACGTTTACTGGTGCGCAACTCGAATGAGATGGCCGCTTACGACATCTCGCAAAAATAGATTCGTGAATAAAGATCTTACGAGCGCTTGAAGATGCGCTTCGCCTCATAAGAGATGTTGGGATTGTCGACGTACATGTCGATGACGAGCTCACCCTGACCCGAGAGCGTCCACTTTCTCATGACCTGGACGGTCGCGGGTCCGTTTGGCGTCTGAGCCGTCGTTACATCGGTGACGGTGATTCCATTCCCGCCCGGCAGCCAGTTCGCGGTGCGCTTGCCTTTCGGCGGAGTAGGCGGGGCTGGTTGTCCCGGCGGTGCGGGCGGCGTAGGCGGTTGGAACTCGTGCTCCTTGCCGTCAAGAATGTACGTATCCTTCTGAACCCGTTCATTGCCCGGCTGGATCAGTTTCGTCTCGACCTCGATCTGATCTTCCTTCTGCATGACAGTCATGGTCTGTGTCATGTTGCCGGGCAGTCCGAAACTGCGCGCTCGGTCCAGGGTCCATGAACCGCTGAAGTTCGGTTTATCAGCAGCCAGCACGAGCACCGACAACACGAGCGCCGTAGCAATCGTTATCAGAATCCTTCTTGCCATCATCGAATCTCCTTTTTAAATACGTAAACTCAAACAGCTTCCGCCACCTGCGGTGCGTACTGCTCGGATTTGATCAGCGAGAGCAACGGTCCCGTCATAAACGTCGTGACGAGCGCCATCAATACCATCATCGCAAAGATACGCCCGGATAAAATGCCAAGGTCGTAGCCGATGTTGAGCACGACCAGTTCCACCAACCCCCTCGTATTCATTAACGCGCCGATCGCAAACGAATGCGGCCAGCTCATCCCCGTCCAACGGCTCATCAACATGCTGCCGACCAGCTTGCCGACGATCGCGACGAGAATAATAACTCCGCACAACGCCCAACTCTGCCAATCGTTGAGTAAGCTTACCTGAGTGCGCAATCCCGTAAACGCAAAAAACAACGGTAGCAACGCGGCGGCACTGAACGACTCGATCTTCTCTTTCAGAAAAGTCCGGAAGTCGACGGCCGAAGGCATCACGACGCCGGCGATAAACGCTCCGAACAGTGCATGAATCCCGATCGTCTCCGTGATCAGCGCGCAGACCAGCACAAACGCCAGCATCGCGCCGATCAAACGCCGGCTGTGCAGGCTGGAGCGCGGCGTCTCTTTCACGAGTCGACTCAACTGTGGCCGCACGATGAAAATCATCGCCGTTGCAAATAGCATTGTGAACAGCACGGTCGCTAGCGACACCACGACACCGGTCGAATTCACGATTGCGATCACGAGCGCCAGGATGCACCAGGCGGTGACGTCGTCGACGGCAGCACACGTGAGAGCGATTGAACCGAGATACGTTTGCGAGAGCCCGCGATCTTCCAGGATGCGCGCCAGCACGGGGAACGCCGTGATACTCATCGCAACCCCGATGAATAACGCAAAGGCGTTGAACGAGGTTCCCGGCGGCGCAAGGTCATGGTAGAGAAAAAGCGAAAGCGTCGAACCGAGCAGAAACGGAACGATGATGCTCGCGTGACTGATCATCACCGCCGCTGTCCCTTTTTCGAGCACGTGCTTGACGTTTAGCTCCATGCCGACGACAAACATGAACAGCACGACGCCGATTTGACTCAACAAGCGCAGCGTTTCGAGCGATGATCGCGGAAACAGAAACGCCATTGCCTCCGGAAAAAAGAAGCCGAGTACTGACGGGCCAAGAACGATGCCGGCAATCATCTCGCCCATCACCGGCGGTTGTCCGATTTTTCGGAAGAGCCTGCCGAACAGACCAGCCATCACGATGATTACCACGATCTGCATCAGCAAAATGCTGACCGGATTGCGGAAGTTTTGATTGAAACCTTCCGTCAAAGACGTTATGGGAGAAGTAACGGCGACTGTCGTTTTCGTTTGCGTGCCCGAGTTCAGTCGTGTACCCGTGGAAAGGACTATCCAAATACCACCGACGAAAACAATTATCAGCAGCACGTAGGGGAGATAGTGCCGCACATCCGAAAATATGAATCCGGGTTTTGAGGACATCCGTTCTCTATACAACGTCAACTCATAAACGCGCAACCTATTCATTGCGAACCGCGTAGTAACCCCCGATTGCCCAGTCGCCTCTATTGATGCTAAGTTTGCAGAGTTGCGCTGAAGCGCCGATCAGATGACTGTAGAGACCCCAGCCAGAACCGAAGTAGGGAATTATTTTGTCTCGAACTACCCGCCTTTCTCTCAATGGAAGCCCGAGTATGTTCCGCAGGCGCTGGAAGCGTTGTCGCAACCCGCGCGCGTTAACGATCCGCTTGGCCTGTACATTCACATCCCGTTTTGCCGGAAGCGATGTCTCTTCTGTTACTTCAAAGTCTACACTGACAAGAACGCGTCGGAGATCGAGATCTATCTCAACGCGCTGATCAAAGAGAACGAGCTCTACAGCCGCACGCCGGCTTTTCAGGGACGGCAGTTGAAGTTTGCATATTTCGGCGGCGGCACGCCTTCGTACGTCAGCGAGAAACAGTTGCATTATCTCGTCGACGGTCTGAACCGGCATGTGACGTGGGACAACGCTGAAGAGGTCACCTTCGAGTGCGAACCCGGCACGATCCAAAAATCGAAACTGGAAACACTGAAAGACATCGGCGTCACGCGCCTCAGTCTCGGCATCGAGCATTTCGACGACGAAGTGCTTGCCGCTAACGGCCGCGCGCACTTGTCACCCGAGATCTATCGCGCTTACCAGTGGGCGCGCGAGGTCGATTTCGCGCAGATCAACATCGATCTAATCGCCGGAATGATGGGTGAGACGGAAGAGAAATGGCGCGAGACGGTACGGCGCGCGATCGAGTTGGAGCCCGACTCTGTCACCATCTATCAGATGGAACTGCCCTACAACACGGTCATCTCGCAAGACATCCTGAAAAAGGGAATCGACTCGCCGATCGCCGACTGGCCCACCAAACGCCGCTGGCTCAATTACGCGTTTGAAGAGTTTCTGGCGCGCGATTACGCGATTGCCGGCTCGGACATTGTCGCCACGAAGAAGAAGACCTGCCGCTTCATCTACCGCGATGCGCTGTGGCACGGCGGCGACATGATCGGCATCGGCGTCTCGTCTTTTTCGCACTTCGGCGGCGTCAACTATCAGAATGCGCACAACTTCGAAGAGTATGTGCGCATCCTTAACGAAGATCGCCTGCCGCTCTTGCGGGCTGTTTCGTTGACGCCGAAGCAACGACTGATTCGCGAGATGGTCCTGCAACTGAAGACCGGCGAGCTCGATACAGCCTACTTTCAGAAGAAATTCAGCGCCGATGTTTGGCAGGAATTTCTGCCGGTCTACCAGAGTCTTGCCAATGATGAGTTGCTGAAGAGAGAGAACGGCACGATTCGTCTCACTCGACGCGGAGTTTTGGAGGTGGATCGTTTCCTCCCGGAGTTTTTTGAACCTGAATTGAGAGCTGTAAGATACGCATGAATAATAATACTTACGACGTCATTGTAATGGGTGGTGGGCCCGCGGGGAGCTCTGTTGCCAGCATGTTGGCCCGCGAAGGGCGCAGTGTAATCCTGTTCGAGAAAGCGATATTTCCACGGCATCACATCGGCGAGTCGCTGATGACGGACACTTACTGGACCTTTCGCCGCATGGGTGTGATCGAGAAATTGAAGCAAAGCCCGTTTGTACGGAAGTACAGCGTGCAATTCGCCAACGCCGCGGGCAAAGAGTCGCGGCCGTTTTATTTCTTCGAAGCCGTGCATCATGAGAGCGCAGTGACGTGGCAAGTAAACCGCGCTCACTTCGATCACCTGCTGATCGATCATGCCGCCGAACAGGGCGCGACGGTACATCAGGGTGTTTTAGTCAAAGAAGTATTGTTTGAAGGCGATCGCGCCATCGGCGTGGAAGTGGAGATGCAGGACGGCTCGCGTCAGAAATTCTACTCAAAAGTAGTCGTCGACGCGACCGGACAGAGCGCGATGCTGTCGAACAAGTTTCGCTGGCGCGTGCGCGATCCGAAGTTGAAGAAAGCGGTGTTGTACTCCTACTTCAAAAACGCGCATCGCGAACCGGATCTCAACGGCGGCGCGACTCTCGTGCTGCGAACGGAAAAGGGAAGCAACGGCTGGTTCTGGTATATCCCGCTCGAGAACGACATCACGAGCGTCGGCATCGTTGCCGATCCCGAGTATCTGGTCCAGGGCCGCGGACAGGACCTTGCGAAGATCTTCCATGAGGAGATCGAGAAGTGTGAGCCATGCCGCCGTCGTGTGGAGGGCGGCGAGAGAGTCGACAAGATCTACTCGATTCTCGACTACTCCTATCGTTCAAAACAGAATGCCGGCAACGGCTTCATCCTGATCGGCGACGCCTACGGTTTCCTGGATCCGATCTACTCTTCCGGCGTCCTGCTGGCGTTGAAAATGGCGGAACTCGCCACCGACGCCATTCACGACGCGTTTAAGCACGACGATTTCTCGGCCGAACGGCTCGGCCAGTTTCAGGCGAAGCTCGATCGCGGCATCGAGTCGATGCGCAAACTGGTCTACGCGTTCTACAACGAGGGATTCAGCTTTTCAGGATTTTTGCGGAAGCATCCAGCGGAGCGCGTACACATCATCAATCTGCTGATTGGCGACGTGTTCCGCGAAGGCGTCGACTCAGTGTATGGCCCGATGGCGGAGTTCGCCGAGATCCCGCCGCCGCTCTACGAACAGCTCGACCCCGCCGAACAAGCCGAGGTCGCCGATCTTCTGCTCACCGCCAAGTACCAGTATTACGAAGATCGCGTAAGTACCGAGCTAGAACAATAACTTCAATCCAAACTGAATATGCCGCGGATCTCGTGCCGACGAGATCCGTCCGAACGTCGGCGAGCCCAAAAAGTTATCGGGCAGATTGAGGTTTGGATGATTGAAGAGGTTGAAGACCTCCGCGCGAAACTGCAGGTTCAACCGTTCAGTCAACGCTGTGTTCTTCATCAGCGACGCATTCACGTTCTGAAAACCCGGACCGTCGAGAATGTTTCGGCCCGCGTTTCCAAACGTTCCCGGCGGCGGGAACGCGAAGGCCGCGGTGTTGAACCACCGTTCCGGCGTGCGGTTAGAGATCTCCGGATTGCCCACCACGTTTGGTCGATCGTTCGCGCCGAAGCCGAGGATCGAACGGCCGGTGCCGCTGTTGTCGATCTCAGACAGCAGCGCAACGGTGAATGGCCGGCCGGATTGGACGGTCACGATCCCGTGAGTTTCCCAACCCGATAACACAGTCGAGACCCAACCGTCGTCAGCCATGTACTGGCGTCCTTTGCCAAACGGCAGCGCGTACGAGTAGCTGATCGACAGCCGGTGACGAACGTCGAAATTCGAACGTCCGCGTTCGGCGGCGACGTCGTAACTGTTCTGCGGGAAGTTCGGATCGCCGGCGCTGCTGAAGAAGTTCGACGCGTCGTCGATCGACTTGGACCACGTGTACGACGCGAGCGAGGTCAAACCGTGGAAGAGTCGCTGCTGAAAGCGTGCCTGGAGCGCGTGATAATTCGAGTTTCCCCGCGACTCGAGCAGGTCGATGTCGTCGAAACGCGGATCGGGTCGCGGAACAAACGGCAGTCCCGGCGGCAGCACCTGTGGTTGCGGCTGATTGATGTCGCGAGCGGTCAAGAGCTTGGTGCCTTTCGATCCGACGTAAGCGACTTCGAAAATAGTCCTGTCTCCGAGTTCCTGTTCGATGTTGAAGTTCCAGTGCTGCATGTAACCAGTGCGCAGATCAGGCTGGATTGCGAGCGCTGAATCCGGCAGCGGAACCGGGAAGAACGAGGGAAACGGATTGCTCAACGTCAGCGGCAGGCCCGGCAGTGAGAAGAAGATGTTGTTGTCGAAGAACGGCGAGTTGAAATAGAGCGACTCGGCCGGCGCGAGCGGCGATTGATCGTAGTAAATGCCATAACCGCCTCGCAGCACTGTCGTGTCGCGAACGGTCCAGGCAAACCCGATGCGCGGCGCGAAGTTGTTTTTATCGGCTTCGAAGCCGCTGCGCGGGACGCCGTTGGTGCCCACCGGCACGATGCTGCGTGATGCGAGATCGAACACCGTGGCGTGATCTTCATCGTCGACGGGCGGCGAGTTGAACTCATAACGCAGACCGGCGTTGAGTGTAAATCGCGGCGTCACACGCCAACTATCGTTGATGAAGAAGTTGTAACTCTCGGTGCGGATCTGCTGCGGATTATCGACGTGCGCGACGCTCGTCAGCAGCGGAAACCCGAACAACATGTCTGCGAGCGCGTTTCCTGTCAGTTGGAAGAACGGCGAAAACTGCAAACGGCCGCGCGATTCGACGTCGCGAAAAGCGTTCTGCTGCGAGAAGCGGAGATCGCCGCCGAATTTGAACAGGTGATTGCCGTGTACGTAGCTTGCGTTGTTCAGGACCTGGTAGACGTTGGTGACGCTCTTTTGCGGGTTGTTGCCTTCGTCGCCGAGCGATGAAAAACCTGTGATCGTGATGAAGCTGAGACCGAGGTCACGCTCGCGCGGGGAGACAACCGGCAGCCCGACTTCAGAATTAAGCACGCTCGCCTCTTGCGTCACCGACGCGGCGACTCGACTGAACGCCAGGCGCGTTTCGTTGACGAGCTTCGGCGTCAGCACGAGCGTCAGTGCCGCCATCGCATTCTGGCTGCGCCGCTTCACGGAGTCACCGAAACCGGGAACGGCGGCGAACGACGGGCCGGTGAACGGTTCGAACAGATCGCGATCGCCAAAACTGTAACGAAACGCGAGATCCGCTTTGTCAGTGAGATGATGATCGACCCGCGCGTCGAAACTATCGTTGTCGTCGCGTTGCGTTGGCGAAGAGACGAAGTTTTGAAACGGCACGTTACGGTTTGGTAGCGGATACAACGCAGCAATCGCTCTGCCGACCGGATGGATGAAGA
>JBKPNH010000040.1:0-71913 GCA_046732535.1 Acidobacteriota bacterium | reverse complement strand
GCATATGATCGTCGGCGAGTAAAAGCCGTATTCGCGTCATTCAGTTCGTCAACGGCACTCTCGCGACGAGTGTCGTTCCTTTCTGTGGGCTCGAGTTGATCTCACAGGTCCCTTGCAACAGTCGCAAACGTTCTTCAATGCTCACGAGTCCGAGGCCGCCGTCCTTCCTCAACTTCTCGACATCAAATCCTTTACCGGAGTCTGACACTTTCAGTTCCAACAGACCATTCACTCTCTTTAACTATATCGCAGCGGACGTCGCTCCTGAGTGTCGCGATACGTTGCTCAACGCCTCCACCGCGTCGCGATAGATGCAGAGCGACGTTTGGAATGGAACTCGCAGTTCGCCGAGCTCTGCCGTGAGACTCACTTCGATCCGTTCTTCGTCTGTAAAACCGCCGATGTAAGCCTCAAGTGCTGTGACCAGTCCGAGATGTTCCAACACAGCCGGGTGTAACTGGTGTGAAAGCCTGCGGATCTCGTTGGCGAGCCGATTGGTGTGCTCCCGTAACTCATCGAGTTCTTCGACGAGCTCTTCATCGGCGAGCGGCAAACGACGTTTGAGGTGGCTGATGCCAATCGAAAGCGTAGCAATCTTTTGATTCAGATCGTCGTGCAACTCGCGCGAGATACGGCGGCGTTCAGATTCCTGAACGTCGATGAGCCTGCCGAGCAGGCTCCGGATCTGATTGTGGCTGTGATGGAGTTTTTCCTGACTCTCTTTCAACGCCAGCGCCGCTCTTTGTCGATCCGTCACGTTGCGCACGATGCTCAACGCCTTATCGCCTTCCATGGCGATCAAACGAGCTTCAAAATGCGACTCTTCTCCGTTCAGGGTCATTGAGTATTCAAGCACTTGCGGCTCGTCCGTGCTGGCGGTTTTTTCGAGCGCTCGCATGACGTCTTCCGCAAGCTCAGGCGGCAGGATTTCGCGGACGTTCCGGCCCAGAAATGATTCGGGCGCCAATAATAATTCGCTTCGGGAGCGCGCGTGATAGTCCAGATAAACGCCTTCGCGCGACATGAGAAACACCAGGTCGGGGTTCGCGCGGAGCATCGCGCGATTGCGATGCGCCGTTTCGTCGCGCTCGCTCATCACGGCCGACAGAAAGAGCAAGGTCACGGCAGCGACGATCATGAAGAGCTGCACCGATAGCGCGTTTATTTCGGGAGTCGCAGAAACAAATGGCCCTAATTCGTTTATCGCTCCCCAGATGGCGAAGAGACTGACGGCCATCACGGCGGCGCTCGACCCGCGAGGACCGAATCTGATCGTGGCCCAGAGCAGGAACGGCAAAGGGAGATACAGCAGCGTTGGCGTTGTGTTGGCGCCAACCTCGCTCGATCCGAAACTGATCAATCCCGTGATCAATAAACCCGTGGCCAGCAACGACGCTTCCAGATAACGGTTGGGCGGCGCCGCGTAGAGAGAACGAATGCCGCCCATTCTCCACGTCACAATCAGCGGCACCAACGTCAAAGATGCGAATACGTTCGAGAAGAAACGCATGCGGAACACATCCCAATATGGGCTGATTCCGAATCTATTAAGGCTGACGAAGGCAGCGTCGAGGAATGAAGATAAAAACGGCGCCAGCAGCGACACCAAAATGAACAAGCCGACGTTGTACACGCTGTCGAGTCCAACGTGTCGTTTAGTGAGGTAACGAAAAAGCGAAGCCCCAAGGAGAGCTTCCGTACAATTACTGATAAACCAGCACAAGATCATCGTGAGGGGTATATCAGCGGGCAACTGTGTCAAGAGATGCGCAGGGAACGCTGCCGCCAACAGGAACCACCACCAACGCGTAGGAGACAATAACAACGCGGCAAGCAGGATCGAGTTGGGAGGCCACAGCGTGGAGACCGGATGCGGTTGAAAAGTGAGAGCAAGACCGATCTTCGCGCCGACGTAATAGGCGGCGCTGACGAGAAGTGCCGCGAGTACAGGCCGGTAGCGCATTAATAGATTAGAGCGGTTGGCTTCTGCTGTACCCATAACTTGGGACAACGTCGGGCTCCAGTTTGATCTCTGCTTTGTAGACTTGTCTTTCGAACTGACAACGCCGGGCTATGCGTGTGCGTGGATTATAGCACCGCTTTTTTGAAGCGCCCCCGGAAATCCCCCTATTGCGCAAAAACTGATACGGCCTATAATGCGCACAAGACCTCTCGGGTCAGTCTACGAGATCCCTTCGAGTTTAGGTATAGAGCCACCTGATTGGCCGGACAAACTTCGAGCGCTATATTTTTCGCCCAATATAGTCAGGGACAAATGAATAAGGGTAAGAACCGGCGGTCCCCCGCGCCGTTTAGGAGAGCATGCGCAACTATCTCCCCCGGCTCTGCCGTTTTCTGGTGGGCTACGTCCATCGACCTTCCCTCGTTCTGAGTGCGGTACTCGTCTGCCTGGCAACGAACATTCCTATTGCCGAAGCACACGGCCTCTTCTCAATCACGCAACAACAACTTGCTACTGACTTGAGCATAGGGATCATCGGCGCAATCTCGTTCATGATCGTCGAGACTTTACTGATCGCGTTTCTGCTCATCAGTCGCACCCGGCGACGAGGCGCCGAAGCTGAGCGTGAACGTTTCGCTTTGTTGGCCCAATCCGAACATCGGCGTCTCGAAGACGTCGTTTCAAACGTTCCCGGGATCGTCTGGGAAAGCCGCATCGATGATGGTGGTCCAATTCGCCGCGAGCACTTCATCAGTCAACACGTTCAGAAGATGCTGGGCTACACGGTCGAAGAGTGGATGGCTGAACCGCGATTCTGGCTGTCGATCATTCCCGATGAAGAACGCGAAGAGATCCTTCGCGCGTATGACGCCGTCTTCGAAAGTGGCACGTCCGGCGTCGTTCAATATCACTGGCGAACCAGGGACGGGCGCTTGTTGTGGGTCGAGTCGCATTTCTCGGCCATCTTCGACGACAACAACACACCCATCGGTCTCCGCGGAGTCACGCTCGACATCTCCGAACGGAAAACCGCGGAAGAAGGACTGCGCAATGCGTTGATTGAAGTCGGCCAGTTGAAAGATCAATTGCAACAGGAGAACGTCTACCTTCGCGAACACGTCGTTCTCGAGCACGAGTTTCAGGAGATCGTCGGCAACAGCGACGAGATCAAGTACGTGCTGTTCAAGGTCCAGCAAGTGGCGCCGACAGATGCGAGCGTGCTCATTCAAGGCGAAACAGGAACGGGCAAGGAATTGGTGGCCCAGGCCATCCACAGCGCCAGCAACAGAAAAGATCGGCCGCTGGTGAAGATCAACTGTGCCGCACTGCCGGCGAACCTGATCGAGAGCGAGCTCTTTGGTCACGAAAAGGGCGCCTTCACCGGCGCGCAGGCAAGAAAGATCGGCCGCTTCGAACTCGCCGACGGGGCCACCTTGTTTCTGGACGAGATCGGAGAGCTTCCATTGGAGTTGCAGGCGAAACTGTTGCGCGTCCTCCAAGAAGGAGAGTTTGAACGGCTCGGCAGCTCGCAGACTCGTAAAGTCGACGTCCGCATCATCGCGGCCACGAATCGAAGCCTGAAAATGGAGGTCCAAAATGGACTGTTCCGCGAAGACCTGTGGTATCGACTGAACGTCTTTCCGATCACCGTTCCACCGCTCAGGCATCGTAAGTCAGACATCGCGATGCTGGTCAATTTCTTCGTCAACCGGTTCAACCGCAAGCTCGGCCGGATTGTGAAAACTGTCTCGCCGCAAACGATGCAGACGTTGGAAAACTACTACTGGCCCGGCAACGTACGTGAGCTCGCCAACGTCATCGAACGAGCCTTGATCAATAGCAACGGCACCGTGTTGCAACTCGCCGACAAGCTCGAAGTCAATCCGCCTGAGCGACGAGTCAACGGCAATGGCAACGGCCATCCCAAACCTACGAAGCTGGAAGACGTCGAGCGCGAACACATCCTCAACACGTTGAGTGCCTGCGACTGGCGCATCGAAGGTACAAAGGGTGCCGCCGAAGTTCTCGGCATCAACTCCAGCACGTTGCGCAGCCGTATGGTCAAACTCGGGATCAAACGACCTAGACCCAACTCCGCAGCCGCTCGTTAATCCATCCACGAAATATCGTGGGGCCACGATATTCAACGGCCCCTGCACTTCGGACCACCGTAAAAACGGGCGCAATTCGGTGTGGCGCGGGGTTCGCATACGTACGTTCCACCCTTGCAACCTCGACACTGCGGAGTTCGCCGACATGATCGTTACGACTATCAAACTGCAAACGAGCCCGGAGAATCGGAAAGAGATCCTGCAAACGTTTCGCTCGTTGCTTAACCCGATCCAATGCGAACTCGGGTGCAGGAGCTGCCGGATCTACCGTGAGCTCGACAACGATGAAGCAGTGATTGTCATTCAGGAATGGGTCAGCAGGACCTATTTGGACGAGCACCTTCGTTCGAACGAGTTTGCGGTCCTCGTGGGAGCTATGAGCTTGTTACAG
Source organism: Acidobacteriota bacterium (assembly GCA_046732535.1). Lineage (GTDB taxonomy): Bacteria > Acidobacteriota > Blastocatellia > Pyrinomonadales > Pyrinomonadaceae > PSRF01. Next base: position 67,448 of record JBKPNH010000040.1, on the reverse strand, counting down.
AAACCTGAAACGGTTGAATACCAGGTCCTCGATCAACTCGAGGGCTCGCGTTCAGTGGAAGCAATCAAGGCGCGAAACTTTGAAGAAACGAGGTGACCCATATGAGTTCCCCAAGAATGAACAATACCCTCGTAAAGATGAAGTTTTCACCGATGCCCAAAGGGGCGACGACGGCGGGCGCTGCGTGGGAACCGCGAACAAACACGGCGCAGGAATCAGATTGGCGTGATACGGAAAGACTGTTTTTCCAGGTCTTCAACAACAGCGCCGACCCGATGAGCATCACCACACTCACCGAAGGCCGATATCTTGAGGCGAATCCGAGTTTCTTGACGCGGCTTGGTTACACGCGCACTCAAGTCATCGGCCACACTTCGCTGGAGTTAGGAATCTGGAAGAACAGTGCTCAGCGTGCGGAACTGGTCACAAAACTCAGGAAAGACGGAAGAGTCCGCGATTTTGAAACGGTCTTGCGTGGCGCTGTGGGCCAGACGCTGATCTGGCTCTCGTCCGCGGACTTGATCGAGGTAGATGGCGACCCTTGCATCCTCGTCATCTCCGACGACGTCACTGAACGCAGGCGTTCCGAAGCACAACTGCGAGACGTGAGCGCGCACTTGATTCGGGCGCAGGAAGAGGAGCGCAACCGCATCGCGCGCGAGTTGCACGACGGGCTAAATCAAAAACTCGCGCTGTTGTGCGTCGACCTCGAGGAGTTTAGTCAAACTCATCGGGATCTCGGCGTATCGCAACAGTTGAACGCATTGTCCTTGAGACTACAGGATGCGTCGGCTGACGTTCACGGACTTTCGCACCGGCTGCATCCTTCAAAGCTGGACCACCTCGGGTTACTTCCCGCGGTGAAGAGTTTGTGCCGCGAGTTGTCGGGGCGGCGCGGTCTGCAAATCGAATTTGTCGGCGATGAGAGTCTGCGGCGGCTCGACAAGGATCTGGCGCTGTGCGCGTATCGCGTGATTCAGGAAGCGCTGAGCAACGCAATCAAACATTCAGGCGCGTTGACGGCGCGAGTGCAGGTCAAATGCCGTAAGCACGTGCTGTATCTCCTGATCACGGACTCGGGCAAGGGTTTCAGCCTGGAAATCGCAAAGCTGAAGGGACGGCTTGGTCTAATCAGCATGGAGGAACGCCTGCGGCTCGCCAACGGCAAACTGATCGTCCGCTCGCGGCCAAACCGAGGCACCCAGATCGAGGCCCGAATTCCCTTACCTAACTGAGACTGTTCAAGCGGTCCCTCAACAGGTCTTTTTAAGCGCGCTTGCTTCGGCTTCGCCGCAGGCTGGGGCTCGCTTCGGCTGGCGCCAAAGCCGAAGCCCCGTGGCGGAACCAAAATGCGGAGGGTCGATAAAGTCCGAAGACTGTAAATTCTGCCAGTGTCCACAATCGAAATTCCTCACTAGCATGGCAACCGAGGAGATCTCGGCAGGCCCGGCGTCCCCCTGCGGGGCGCTATCCGAGGAATGCGTTGAAAAAGCTTCGTGTATTGGTGGCTGAAGACCACGCCGCGGTGCGATCGAGCATCGTTCGGCTGTTGTCGAAGAATTACGACGTGATCGGCGCCGTGAACGATGGCCGCGCGTTGCTGGACGCGGTACACACGATGGAACCCGACGTTCTGGTCGTCGATCTCTCGCTGCCCGTAATTTCCGGGATCGAGGCAGCCGGCGTGTTAAAGAAGATGAACTGCGCGTCAAAGATCGTTTTTCTGACCGTCCACAACGACCCCGACTTCGTTAGGGCCGCACATGATGCCGGCGCGCTTGGTTATGTGCTCAAACAGCAAATGACCAGCGATCTTCCCGCGGCAATCGACAAAGCTTTTGCCGGTGAGCAATTCACCTCTCCTTCTGTTCGTAACGACTGAAAGGACTATTCAAGATGAAATCCAAGCTCGCACAGTTATTCATCGTCGCCTTCGTTTCTCTGACCTGCGCACTCGCCGCAGCCGCCAACCAAACACAAGCAATCACGTCCTTGACCGCGACGGCGAAGGGTCAGGGGACGATAACGGTTTCCGATCCTCAGGCGCCTGCGAATAAGCGTCGCGTCAACTCCGTCGTCGTCACTCTAAGGGAGGGCGGCGAGGCCGAGATCGTGATCGTTACCGACATACAGTTGACCGCGCGCGGCATTTGGACCGCGCCTTCGGATCCAAGCAAAGGCATATCGCTGAAGATTACGGGCGGCGTCGTGAGTGGAAACGCGAAAGGCTCCGGCAAACTGTTTCTGCGTTCCGATAACAAATCGATTGACCGCCTCAACTTTGAAGTAAAAAGCCTCGGCCGCAGCAAAGTAACAGTCAACTTCGTGGCAGACAAGGACGCAACATCTTCGGCGCAATGAACTGGTCAACCCACACAATCGCCCAGAGGAGTTTGGTTATGAGCAGGAAGCCGCCTGCCAAAGATATGGCTTGGATTCCCGGCGGAACTTTCATGATGGGCTCGAACGACCACTATCCGGAAGAAGCCCCTGCGCATCCGGTCACTGTGGACGGTTTCTGGATGGACCAATACACGGTCACCAACGCGCAGTTTTCGCACTTCGTCGAAGACACGGATTATGTGACCTCCGCTGAGCGATCACCCAACCCCGAGGAGTATCCGGGCGCGAAACCCGAGTTGCTCGTGCCGGCATCAGTGGTGTTTCGGCGGCCGGGATACGGAGTCAACCTGGGCGATCATTATCAATGGTGGCTCTATGTGCCGGGCGCCAGTTGGCGGCATCCGCTTGGTCCAGGTTCCACATTGCGGGGCCTCGCGAAACATCCCGTGGTCCACATCGCCTACGAAGACGCCCGCGCTTACGCGACCTGGGCCGGCAAGCAGTTGCCGACTGAAGCTGAATGGGAGTTTGCGGCGCGCGGCGGTTTGGAAGGAGCAGCGTATGTTTGGGGCGATGAATTCGAACCCGAAGGCCGCGTGATGGCCAACACCTGGCAGGGCGACTTCCCGAACGAAAACCTGCTCGCCGACGGATACGAATGGACCGCGCCGGTCGGGTCCTTCCCGCCGAACGGTTACGGACTTTACGACATGGCGGGCAACGTCTGGGAATGGACCACCGACTGGTACCAGCAACACAGCGAGACCGAACAGACGTGCTGCGCCAGTCTGAACCCGCGCGGCGCCGATATCGAGAAGAGCTACGACCCGCGCATGCCCAATGTAAAAATCCCGCGGCGAGTGATGAAAGGCGGCTCATATCTTTGCGCGCCAAACTACTGCCAGCGATATCGCCCCGCAGCGCGCATGGCCCAGGCAGTAGACACGTCGACCTGCCATCTCGGTTTCCGTTGCATCGTCAGGCCGGGACACGAGGTCTCTCGACAGTCTTTAAGCATTTGAACTTGCAAGGGGGAAAGCATGAGCTTTCGGGCGGTATTGTTAATCGCGTGTGTGAGTCTAAGTTTTTGCCGGGTGATTCCTGCGCAGGGCATTCTGCAAACTGAGAACGCTCTGGCTGTTGCCAAAGCACGTCTAAACCTTACGGACCAGCAAACAAAAGAACTGCGTCCGCTGTTCGAGAAGCGGCTCGCTGCGTTGCGCAAACTGCAAAGCCCATCGGGCGGTAGCGAGTCGTTGTGGCGCGATCTTCACGCCAACCGGCAGAACTTCGAAAACGGGTTGCGGCGCGTCTTGAATGCCGATCAACTTCAGCTTGTTCCCGAGCTGCACGCAGAACTCGAAAACGAAGCAATGGCCCGACTGCGTGAGCAACAGATCAGCGAGATCTCACAACGACTGAAGCTGACGAACGATCAGGCCGGTCAGGTGCGTCCAGTGCTGGACCAGGACTTCGATCAAAAACTCACGTTGGTGCGCAACTACCGGAAGGACCAGGCGAAAGACGCCGCTTCATTCAGTAAAGCACTGGAAATCATCAACGAAGACACTGAGTCGCAACTTGATCGGATCCTGAACGAGAAGCAGATGGCCGAGTTTCGCCAGTCCACCGGACGCTCGAAAGGCTCGCTGCCATGGTTGTGGGGAGCAGTTCCGAACATGGACGATCGCGGAAGCGGCTCAGGAGACGTCGATAGTACGTCGAAAGCCAAATCAAAACGTGGCGAGTTTGTCGTCGCACCGATACCCATCGTCAACCCGACTGTTGGAAACGGCCTCGCGCTCGGCCTCGGTTATCTCTATCACCTGGACAAAGACGACGTCCGGTCGCCGCCTTCGATCACGGGCATTGGCGGTTTTCGCACGAGCAATGGGACTCGCGGCGGAGTAATTGCACAAAAGTTTGTGCTCAAACAAAACAAGTATCGCTTGTTACTCGTCGCCGGCCGCGCAAACATTCACTATGACTTTTTCGGCATCGGCGCCGCTGCGGGTGACCTCGGCGTCTCAATCCCCATCGAGGTGACCGGCAAAGGATTTCTCGTCGACGGATCGATGCGAGTGTTTCGCAAACATTGGTTCGCCGGTGTTCGCTACTACGTGATGCGATCGACCGTCAACGTCGACCGCAGCGCCGTCACGTCCGGGCCAGGTTTATTTCCCGATTTAATTCCCGGGCGGCCGCAAATACCGGAGATTGATCTGAATCTGCGGACTGGCGGTCTTGGTCCAACCCTCGAATTCGATTCGCGCAGCGATTCTTTCTATCCGCGCGCGGGCGAGCAGTTTCGGTTCATGGGAAGCTTTCACGGCCGCGCAGTTGGCGGACGCCGCGTCTACGAAACGTATTCAGCTTTCTACAACAAATACTACAGCCTCGCGCCGCGCCAGGTGCTGGCTGCACACGTCGGCGGTTGCTACGCCACTGGAAGTGTTCCCTTCTACGATCTCTGTTTTCTCGGACAGAGCAAGGACATTCGTGGTTACCCGGTCGGGCGCTACATCGATCGCGTGATGATTGCGAGCCAGGCTGAGTACAGGCTCGAGTTGAAAAAGCGGCTCGGCGCGGTCGCGTTCTTCGGCGTGGGTGAAGTCGCGCGAAAGTGGTCCAATCTACGGACCGACGCGTTGAAGCCTGGCGGCGGCGTCGGCTTGCGTTTCCGCTTAACGAAAGAAAGCCACATTAACTTGCGCCTGGATTATGCGTGGGGAATCGGCAGCAAGGGTCTTTATATGGGCGTGTCGGAAGCATTCTAGAGAGGCACTATGAAACATCTACTTCTACTACTCACACTCTTCGTTTTCGCCACACCGGCGGTCGCGCAGAAGATCAAGGTGGACTATGACAAGAGTGCCGACTTCAGCAAGTTCAAGACGTTCTCCTGGACTCGTGGAGCACCGCCGACCAATCCGCTAATCAATCAGATGATCATCGACGGCGTCGAACAGTCGCTCACTGCGAAGGGACTGACGAAAGTGAACAATGGCGGCGACCTGTTGGTAAGCGTGGCCGTTGCAATCCAGTACGACATACAGGTTGCTCAGCAGTCACGCGGAAACACCGGCAGCGACCTTCAGACCGGAATTCCGACCGGCGCCGGTCAGGCTTTCGACATCCGCAAAGGAAGCCTCGTGATCGACATGGAGAACCCCGCTTCAAAGAGTATCGTGTGGCACGGACTCGCCAGCGACACTCTCAGGTACGAACCAAGCGGCGACATGCAGAAGGACGCGAAAAAAGTCGAAGGCCGCATCCGCAAGACGGTTGCGAAGCTGATGAACAAATATCCACCGTCGAAGTAACCATGGGTTCACTGTTCAAGATGGTACGGCACGCTCGTAACGATCACGCCCCTCTTGAACAACAGCGATCCTTTCAGCAGCGGGGTGATGGCTTATATGCCGGCGCTTCGATTTAGTCCAGGCGGACGCCTGAATTTCGAAGAAGCTCTTTCAATTTATCGAGGCCGCCGGTGTTGCGCACAAAGTTGACTGAACCGTATTCCGTTAACGAAGAGTATTCCGCTTTCTTTCCTTCCAGACTCCGCTCGTATGCCCCGGCGAAGAAAACAGTGCCGTTAGCAAATTCACCGGCTAAGGGGATCAATAGCTTAGTGTAATGGACCACTTGTTGATTCTTGAGGGTGACGACTCGCGTTTCAGGCAGGACCAATTCAAGGGCGCTCTGGGTCTTCTTGATCCGCTCTATGCGCTCGGCGCTCATGATTAGCCTGGGGCTGCTGTCGGCTTCTTCAAATAGCCGTTGACACTCTCCGGCCACCTCGTCGAAAGCGCGCGACTGGTCATCCAAAGATTCTGTGTTGCCCATCCGGTAAACTGTGAGTTGTTTTTTCACTGGCTTCTGTTGCGTGGCTTTCCGGGGACCAGACCTGACTACCAGGAAAGCGGCTAGCCCACCGATCAAGAGGATGACTACAGCGTAGGTAGCTATCTTCAACATTGTCTCGCTCTCCTCGTGCGATGCCGGGAAGGCGGCGTTAACCGGCCTTCCCTACATCGCGGTGCGACAACTATTGAACGATTCGGATCTTGTCGATCAGAATCGCCGTATCGAAGATGCTATCGCCAACATCTCCGGCTGAGAAGCGAATTTTCACCGACTTACCCTGGTTGGCGGCGGCGATGGCGCTTATGTCGATGGCCTGCGATTGCCATCCCGTGCTCCACACGTCCGCACGATCAAACACAAGGCTGGTCACGAAGACGCTGGGACAGAGGTCGTCCACTTTCCTGAAGAATAGGACATGCGTGCCAGTGTCCGTGATGATCTCAACCTTGAAGAAATCCTGGAAGATCGAACCGCAAAACTCGACGAACTCGGCGGAGCTGAAATTCCAGTCGAAAGTGAGTTGTTTCGCATCGGACGGGAGACATACCTCCTGCTCGATGGATCCTGAGTTGACAGTGAACCCTAGTCCCGTGGAGATCACTCCGGCGCACTTCATTGAATTCCTGCATCAGCTTTGCTCAGGCATTGAAGAGCCGATCCAAACAAACGGACGCCCGCGCTTGCCACTTGCGGACGTTTATCTTCGGCTTGGTCTACAAGACCTACACCGGAGTAAGCGGGAGACGGTTTGCCAGCGATCTCCGCGACGCATTAGCCAAGGGCTACATTTCAAAGATGTCCTCTTACAATTTCCATTTATGACTACTTTCAAATGGAATCACTTACGCCTTATCTGCGACAGTTGATCGCGCAGAGCGCATTGCCGCTTAAATCAATCGAAACAGAATTCGCGCTTGACAGTTCGGGCTTTTCAACTACGAGCTATGTCCGGTGTTCGATGTGAAGTACGGCAACAATGAAGACTGGCATGACTGGATCAAGATGCACCTAATGTGCGGCGTGAAAACTCACATTGTTACCAGCGTCGAAATCAGTCGCGCCACGAAGCACGATAGTCCGTTCTATAAACCGTTGCTTCGACCGCTAAAGCCGGATTCAACATGCAAGAAGTATCAGCCGACAAGGGTTACATCAGCATGAAGAATCTACAGGCGACCTTAGACCACGGCGCAATGCCTTATATCCTGTTCAAGTCGAATACACAGCCGGATCGTGGTAGTGATGTATGGTCTAAAATGTTTCACTATTATAACTACAAGCGCGAAGAATTCTTGGCCCACTATCACAAGCGGTCAAACGTCGAAAGTGTCTTTCAGATGATAAAAGCAAGTTCGGAGAGCGATTGCGAAGCAAGAATGAGACGGCACAGATCAACGAGGCTCTGACCAAAGTGTTGGCCAATAACCTTTGCGTTGTTATTCAGTCGAGGTATGAGCTGAATGTGACGCCGGAGTTTTGGAGTGAAGCGGCATAGCGAAGAGGTTTGGTCTTAAGAGTCGGATAAGCCCGAGAATCAGGTAGTTGATTGCCAAGCCGCCAATGGAAGATAAAATCGCCGAGGAAAGCTCAATGTGTCGATACCACGCCATCACTGATGTCATGATGAAACTGGCTAGCAAAATAGAAAGTGCCGTGAAGAAAAAGGGGCCCAATTTGGTCAGACCCTTCATCATCAATTTAGACAGAGGATTTATCATCAGGTTTGCTGGAAAGCATATATCACTTTTCGGGCAGCGGCAAAGTTTTAAGCACTTATCGGGCACGTCCCAAAGCCGGGATTAGGTTTTCGGGCAAGAGGCACTTCTCGGGCAAAGCCGCTTCAACCTAACCAGCCGCCGCTGAAGCCCGCTCGGCGAAGACCGTTCACGATGTAAGGACAACGGCGCATCATTCGCCAGATCATTCCTGAGCGATAGTTTTCGATCATCATCACGATGGGACCTTGATCGAGGCCGTAGTATCCTCGCGACACCCAGCCTTTCCGTTTTCCGGACTTGAACGTCGGATTGTAACTGCACTTGAAACCGTACTTGCTGGTGATGTCGGGAAAATCCAGGTTGATACGACTAAGTGTTGGCAGCACAACTTCCGGCGCAAACGGCAGCGACCCGGCAACGGCCCACGGCGATAGCGTTCCATCATCCGGGCCATACGGAACCGCACGTGCCAGATAGGCATGAAAACGGAGACGCCGCCCGTTGACCTTACGAACCGCCGGTCCTGGCCCATCGCTCGCCGTGATGCCCCACGAAAAACGCCCGTAGCCGTCAAACTTCTTCGGGTTCCGCATCGCGTACTCCTGCTGGACGTAAACGGCCCGCCGGCTGTTCTCAAAATAGTTGAGCGCCTTCTCGCGCATGTAGTCGTCCTGGATGCCGCGAAAGTCGATCCACATGTGCGAGAGGTGATGAATGAACAGCGGTCCCGCGTACAGAAACTCGTGCCCGTAGATCTTCTTCCACTGGTACGTCCTGGTCCATGCGCGATAACTCTCTTCCGGCAGCGGGAAAGTTTGCGAGGCAAGCCCGAGGACGTAAAGGATCAACGCTTCGCTGTAACCCGTCCAGCGATACCTGATGAATCCTGTCTTCGGCTTCCAGCCGTGTGTGAGTGTCAATGCCTTGTTCTGCGCCCACCGCCAATCGGCGCGGTCATACAGCGACTGCGCAAGGGTGCGAAGTTCACGCTCGTCCTTCGTGTCGCGGTCGAAATAGGCGGCGGCGGTTAACGCTCCGGCGATCAGGTAGGTGGTATCGATGGTGGAGATTTCCGAGTTCCCGAAACGCCGGCCGGTTTTCATGTCGAGAAAGTGATAGTAGAAGCCGTTGTAGCCGATGGAGTCCTCGTCCGGTCCCTGCGGTCCATCGTTGAAGAAGCGCAGGCTCGTCAGCGCGCGCTTCACGGCCTCGGACCTTTTCATGTACTTGCGTTCGACGGCGATCGGATAAGCGGTGAGCGCAAATCCGACGACCGTGATCGACGAAGGCGAGTCGGTGCGCGTGTTGTCGGCGATGAGCCCGTTTCCCAGGTTTATTTCGTCGGCAAAGTATCTGAACGTATCGCGTTCGAGCCGGTCGAGATCTTCGTCGGATAGTGACGGCTCCAGTACTTTCATGCGTCTCTGAATTCTATCGTGATCGCCGCCACTGCGTGGGGCGGCATCGGAGTTTTTAAAACGATCGTGCCCTCGTGATATTTGAACGGCTGTTTCTCGGTTACGAGTTGCGACGCGTCATGTAACTGATCCACTTGCTTGCTGCTCAGATACTCCGGCCGGCCCATTTCAGCCCATAGTCGCTTAGGGTTTGCATGATCTTCATCAACACACTGGACGTAAGCTTTAACCGGCTCTCGCGCATTGGTGAGTTGAATCTCGAGTTGCTCGGTCTCGATCGAATGACCGGGAGTTGTGTGGTTCGTGAGCAACAAGGTGAGGCTCGATTCTTTCTGGATCAGTGAGCAATCGACGGTCTCGTGCAAGCCGTCGACCAGCGACTGTCTGTCTCCCAAATCGTGAAACAGTTCAAACACTCGATACGTTGGTTTCGCGATGCCGTGCAGGTTGAGCAGTCCAAAGCCGCCGTGAAACGGAGTTGACGGAAGATAATCCTCCTCAAAGATGTCCGAGAAGGTCCAGAAACTGTACCCGTCGACCAGACCGTTCGCCTCCAGGATCGTCGAAGCGACGAACGCGGCCGCGTATGGCTCGTCGTGCAACGGGTTTCGCGGGTTCGACGACGCGTTCCATTCGGTGTAGTAAACAGGACGGCCGCCCGCGTGGCAGCGCGTGTCCTGGGCCATCTGGCGCATGATTCCACGTTGGCTTTTGAATAACTGTTGTTCAGTGTCTTCGACGTTGTCGTAGCCGTCGGTTGGATAGTGATGAGTGCTGATGAAGTCGGCGGGCACTTCATTGCGCTCGCAGAAGCCGACGAAGTCTTCGATCCACTCGCTCTTCGCCGTCGCCGGTCCACCGACTCTGAACGATGCGTCGACGTTCTTGATGGCTTCAGCGGTGTGACGATAGAGCTTGAAGTAGTCGCGTTGCGTTCCGTCCCAGAATGCACGCAGGTTCGGTTCATTCCAGACTTCGAAGAACCACTCGGCTACTTCCCTGCTGCCGTATCGGTCGGCGCAGTGAGAAACGAGGCGCTCGATCAACGTCGACCATTGCTTGTAGTTGCGAGGCGGCGTGACGTTCGCGTTGTAGCTGAACACTGTTTTGTCGCCGGAAGCGAGCGCCCCCGGCATGAAGCTCAATTCGACGAACGGCTTCATACCGATCGAGAGTAGAAAATCGAAGACTCGATCGCAGTTGAAGAACGAATAGATCAGCTTGTCGTAGTCTCGAACGAGCGTGCCGAAGTCGTCCGAGAGCAAACCGTGAAAACGCACGTGCTGAAAGCCCAACTCGTGGTGCGCGCGCTGAAGTTGGCTCTGCCAATCAGCGCGCAACGCCATCGGCGCGTGATCGCTGCCGACTGTGTGTTCCCAGAAATGCGGGAGAGACGTAGTTGCTTCTGCCAGATCACAGAAGTAAGTGAGGCGACTCATTTCTCCTTATCAGTATCCGTGGTTCAAAGCACGTTTCGCACAGCGCGGCGACTAAGCTCCGCTGTCAGACCATATACCAGATGCGACGCCAACGCATAAGCGTGAGTCGAGAGTGGATACGCAGTTGGTCCTTTGGCGAGCCCGAGTAACGGCACCGCCGTCTCGTCTGCCACCGCCCAAAAGACTGCCCCGAACGGAATGCCCGCGCCTACTGTAACCTGCGGCGCAACTTCCGCCATCGCACCATACAAGCCACCCGTCGCGGTGCCAAAAGCGTAATGGACCACCGCGCCCGCGGGTTTCTTCTCGCTCTTGGTCAGCTTGTGTCCGAAGATTCCTTCCGAGATCGCCTTCGCTGTTTTAACTGTCGCGTCGTCCTGCTCGTCTTTTGGTTCTTGTGATTGGTCCGGCGTTCCTCCCTCACTCGGCTGCATCGACTGCGCACCGTGCGGTTTTTCGAAACCTTCCGTGACACGCGTCCATGCCGCCTGAAACTGGTTCATGGTCCACGAAGCCACCAATCCCGCCGCTAACCCAGCTACCAGTCCCTTCCACACCTCACCGCTTTCGTTGGCCTGCTGCATGATCGAGATCTCTCCTTATATTTAGAACCCTCGATCTTGTGCAACTTCACGGCCACGCACTTTTCCAACAAATTTTAAGAACGGGAGTCTATCCGTGTACTTCTCTCGTACACATTAATATGTATTGCGGTTTTCTGACTTCGGTGGTACTTATGCGAGCAAGACATGGCGCGCGTGCGCGTCCCCCAGCAAATCAAATATCCCCCACGAATCTGTAAGTTGGTCTATTGGATCTCGAACAAGGAGGAGAGTTCCATGTTCAGGCTATTCTCGTTTTCAGCCCGCGCTTTTTTCTGTGGGCTATTCATTCTGCTCCCCATCGTTTCTGTCAACGCCCAATTCAGGGCCAATATTCAGGGAACTGTCGCGGACTCGACCGGTGCATTAGTGCCCGACGCAAGCGTCACGTTGACCAATAAAGAAACTTCCGCCAAACAAACGACAACCACCAACGCGGATGGTTTCTATCGCATCTCCGGCTTGTCGCCCGGCAGCTATCAACTGGTCGTCGAGAAAACCGGTTTCAAACGCCAGACGTTCGAGAATGTAGTGGTCAACGCCGAAGAAACGCAGGGACTCGACGTCGCGCTGGCGGCGGGTGAGGTTACAGAAACAGTTACCGTCAGCGACGAAACGACCCAGGGCCTTGAGACTGAGAACGGAAACGTAACCCGTGCTTTGACGACGAGAGAGATTCGGGCGTTACCCCAGGTTGGACGCGATCCCTATGAGTTACTTCGTCTGACTCCCGGAGTCTTCGGCGACGGCGCGCGCGCGAGCAACGGCCAGGCTGTCAATCTCCCCAACACGACCGGCCCCGGCGGATCAAACAATTCGATCTTTCAAACGGAGAACCAGGTCCAGATCTCGGCAAACGGCCAGCGTCTTTCCGCCAACAACTACATGATCGACGGCGTCAGCGTTAACAGTTTCAACTGGGGCGGCGCCGCGCTCGTCACGCCGAATCAGGAGTCGGTCAAAGAAGTTCGCGTTTTGTCGGCAACGTATTCCGCGGAAGACGGCCGCAACTCCGGAGCGCAAGTCAAAGTCGTTTCGCAAGGCGGCGCAAACGACGTTCACGGTTCGGCGTTCTTCAAGTACAACTCGCCGAAGTTGAACGCCTTTAATAAATTTGGCGGACCCGGTGCGCCGCCTGTTAGAGTCAACGACTACATTCGTCAATTCGGCGGCAGTATCGGTGGCCCACTTTACTTCCCGCACTTCGGCGAAGGCGGTCCGGTGACGATTGGCGGCCGCAACAAATCATTCATCTTCTTCTCTTATGAAGGATTGCGAAACAGCAACACGGCAGTCGAACGCAAGTTCGTGGAAACTGTGGAGTTTCGACAACAGGTGCAACAGCTTCGTCCCGGCAGTGTAACTTCAAGAATTCTTGCTTCGTCGGGTATCACGCCGCGAATCCTCACAGTGTTCGCGCCAAGTTGCGCGGTCTTTGGCAACGATGCAACTCGATGCCGTGTTGTCCCCGGCGGTATGGACCTGGGTTCGATCACCGGATCGTTGGGTCAATACGTTAGTAGTTCGACTGGCGGCGGGTTCGACGGCATTCCCGACATTCAGGAGATTCAGTTTTCTCTTCCCGGGTTCAATCGCGGCAACCAGTACAACCTCCGCCTCGATTTTCTCCGCACAACCAAAGATAGTCTGACACTCAGCACCTACATCACGAGACAGAACAATCTCAGGAGCGATAGCGGGTCGGCGAGTCGTCCGATGGCGGATCTTCCGTTCAAGCCATTGAATACTTCGGGAACGATCGTCTATCGACGTATCATCTCAGCCACCTCGCTGAACGAAGCGCGCTTTAACGCAACGCGCTTCGCGGTGGACCAGGTCCGCGACGCCACGAATACCAACTTCGGCATTCCTCGAGTTGAAGTTGAAGGCTTGCCGTTTGATCGCATCAGGTTTGGCGCGCCCCGCGATGAAGCTACGCCCGGAATCTTCGCCCAAAACATATTCGAGTTCAGCGATACGCTGACGAAGGTAATTGGCAATCACGCCTTCAAGTTCGGCGGCGTGTTTCGCATCGAACAGGACAACAGCGATCTGTCAGGTGGTTCGCGTCCGATCTATTCGTTCACCGGTCTCTTCAATCTTGCGAACGACACGCCGGTTTTTGAAGGCATCAACGCCGATCCGCGTAATGGCTTGCCGGCCGACGCGCAACGCTATTTCAGCACTAACTACTATTCCGGCTTTGTACAGGATGACTGGAATGTACGGCCCAACTTCACGCTCAATCTCGGTCTACGTTATGAATACTACTCACCGCTCAAAGAGAAAGATGAGCGTTTGAGCAATCTGTTCTTCGGGCCGAGAGGGTTGATCGATTCGCGCGTAGCCGCGGTAGACGAACTTTACGAACCGGATCGTAACAACTTCGCGCCGCGCATCGGATTCGCTTACAGCCCGCACCTCAAGTTCCTGGGATTGGATAGCGAAGCCGGTGAGGCGACCGTCATTCGCGGTGGGTTCGGCATTGCTTACAACCGCGTTCCAGTGGCCCCGTTGGGAAACGTGCGCGGTAACACGCCGTTCTTCGGCCGCTTCGGACTTTGCTGCGGCACCGCGGGCGACCCATTCGCCAATGGCCAGATTCTCTATGCAATTGGTTCGAGCAATTCACTCACCAGCTTCCCGAGAAATCCCGCGTTGGCCCAGGGTCTCAATCCGATCACCGGCGGAGCCAACAGTGGCACAGTCGAGATCTGGGGCGCGCCGCAGGACGTACCCAACCCTTACGTCTACGCTTACTCGCTCGAGATACAGCAGGAGTTGCCGGCGAAGTTGACCGCAACGATCGGCTACCAGGGCAGCACCGGTCACAAGTTGATTCGTCTCGTCAATCAGAACTTCCTGTTCCCAAATAATCCGGCGTTCGGCCCGGTCTTCTTTATAACGCCTGATGTGAACTCGAACTACAATGCGCTGAACGCAAACCTCGTCCGTCGCTTTTCGAAGGGTCTGCAAGTACAGGCAAACTATCGCTTCAGCAAGAGTATCGACCAATTGTCTTACGAAGGACCGGGGTTTGTGACGAATCAAACTTTCCCGCAGGACAATCGCACCGAACGCGGACCTTCAGACTTCGACGTCAAGCACTACTTCAATCTGTCGGCCCTGTACGAACTGCCTTTCTTCCGACGGCGAAACGATTTTGCCGGCAAGGTTTTGGGAGGTTTCGAGGTCACGGGTATCCTGACCGCGCGGACCGGATTTCCGTTTACGCCCGTGGTCGGCGGCTGCGTGAGCACTCCGGGTGGACCACCGCAATGCCCGGTGCGGCCCCAAGGTTATAGTGGCCCAACGGAGCTTGATACTTCAGACGAAGCATTCATCACTGGAAGCAACTTCCCCGGCGGTGGGGCGCCGTTCTTTACGGTTTTCGATCTGCCGAACAACAGCGTCGCGCCTCCGGGAATCGGACGCAACTCGTTTAGAGGCCCGGGCTATTTCAGTGTTGACATGAGCGTGGTCAAACACACACGTCTCGGTGGTTTTCTGGGCGAGTTATCGGAATTGGAGTTGCGCGCGAACTTCTTTAACGTGTTCAATCAGCTCAACCTGAAGCCGTTTGAATTCGGCAGCGACGCGGTGACGATTGGTCAATTTGATTCGCGCGACCCGGGTGTACCGGGCGTGCTGACCAACAATCCGCGCTTCGGAATCGCGACGGCCGGTTTGGCAGGTCGCGTGGTTGAATTGCAAGCACGTTTCAGATTCTAGCGAGGGCGTTGTTACTCTTCGTTCTCTGCGTTCCTCGGCGTTCTCTGCGACTCTGCGGTGAGCTTATGCGTAAAAAAGCGGTTAACCGCAGAGGACGCAAAGAAGCGCCGAGACAGTTCCCGGATCGGTTAGTTAACTAATGAGACACAAAAAACCCCTAACGCTACTTCTCTGTCTGGCCTTTGTCTTAGCGCTTTTCCTGTCGACGTCGCCGAGTTCGGCGCAGCGCAACGTCGACATCGAAAAGCGCGTGTCTGCCCTTCTTGCCCGGATGACGCTCCAGGAGAAGTTGGGCCAACTGCAACAACTCGCCGGCCAGGGAGACGGAAACTTTAGTCCTGAGCACGTCGAGATGGTCCGAAAAGGACTGCTTGGTTCGACTCTCGGCGTGCGCAACGGCGGGCGCCCGAACCAACTGCAACGCATCGCGGTTGAGGAATCGCGCTTGAAGATCCCGCTGTTATTTGGGTTCGACACGATTCACGGTTATCGCACGATCTTTCCGATACCGTTGGCGGAAGCCGCGACGTGGGATCCGTCGCTGGCGGAACGTTCGAGCAGTATTGCGGCGAAGGAAGCTTACGCCGCGGGTTTGCGCTGGACGTTCGCGCCGATGGTGGACATCGCGCGCGATCCGCGTTGGGGCAGGATCACCGAAGGCGCCGGCGAGGATCCGTTTCTCGGCGCCGCCTTCGCTCGCGCTCGTGTGCGCGGGTTTCAAGGCGAGGATTACTCACAACCGGGTAAGCAACTCGCCACTGCCAAGCATTGGGTGGCGTATGGCGCTGCTGAAGGCGGGCGCGACTACAACACGACCGAGATGTCTGAACAGACGCTCCGCTCGATCTACTTTCCGCCTTTCAAAGCGGCTGTCGACGCTGGCGTCGGGACTTTGATGAGCGCCTTCAATGCGTTGAACGGCATTCCGACGTCGGGAAACCACTTCACGTTGACGAAGGTCCTGCGTGATGAATGGAAGTTCGACGGTTTCGTCGTCAGCGACTACACCGCCGTGCAGGAAATGATCGCTCACGGCTATGCCGCTGATGGGAAAGACGCCGCGCACCTCTCGTTGAACGCGGGAGTCGATATGGAGATGGTGAGCCGTCTCTTCAATCAACATGGACCGGCGTTGCTGCAAGAGCGAAAGGTGACGCAGGCGACGATCGACGAAGCCGTGCGGCGAATCTTGCGCATCAAGTTTCGCCTTGGGCTGTTTGAGCGGCCGTATGTCGATGAGTCGCTCGAGAAGACTGCGTATCTGACTCCGGAGAGTCGCGCGATCGCTCGCGATATCGCCGGGCGCTCGATGGTGCTGCTGAAAAACGAGCGCGACACATTGCCGCTGGCGAAGTCGATCGGATCGATTGCAGTGATTGGGCCACTGGCTGACGACAAGCGTTCACCGTTGGGCTGGTGGTCAGGTGACGGCAAGGATGAAGACACAGTCACCCCTCTCGCGGGAATCAAAAGCAAGGTTTCTCCGCAAACCAAAGTCACATACGCGAAAGGCTGCGACGCTCTTTCCGATGACACTTCGGGTTTTGCCGCGGCGACGGCAGCAGCACGCGGTGCCGATGTTGCCATTGTCGTTGTTGGTGAGCCCAAGGAGTATTCGGGCGAAGCTGCTTCGCGCGCTTCACTCGACCTGCCGGGACGACAAATGGACCTCGTCAAAGAAGTCGCGCGCGTTGGGAAACCGACGATCGTGGTTTTGGTTAATGGCCGTCCGCCTGCGATTGAGTGGATCGCCGATAACATTCCGGCGATTCTCGAGGCGTGGATGGGCGGCACTGAATCAGGAAACGCGATCGCCGACATTTTATTTGGAGACGTTAATCCCGGCGGCAAGTTGCCGGTTACGTTTCCGCGTATGACCGGACAGGTGCCGATCTACTACAACCACTTGAATACTGGCCGGCCGCCTACCAACGAACGTTACAACTCGAAGTACATCGATGCGCCGTGGACGCCACAGTTTCCGTTCGGCTTCGGTTTGAGTTATACGCAGTTTCGGATTTCGAACGTTGCGTTGAGCGCGACGCAGATACGCGCCAGTGGTTCGATTCACGTTACTGCGGAGGTGGAAAACACGGGAAAACGTGCGGGCGACGAGGTGGTCCAGGTTTACATTCGCGACGTTGCGGCGAGCATCGCACGGCCCGTGAAAGAGTTGAAGGGTTTTCAGCGAGTGACGCTGCAGCCGGGCGAGAAGCGGCGGCTGGAGTTCGTTCTCGGACCGGAGCACCTGAGTTTTTACAATCAGGAGATGAAGTTTGTCGTGGAGCCAGGCGAGTTTCGGGTGATGGTTGGGTCCAATTCGCAGGACGTGATCGAGAAGACGTTTGCAGTTAATTAAAAAAACCCGGCTGCTTGTTTTCGTACTGCTGCTGTGCCTCGTTCTACCCGGCACGAGCACCGTCTCCGCGCGGCCGGGCCTTACGCCGGAAGATCATGCTTTCCTGAACGATCTTCAACGGCGATTATTTACATATTTTTGGGAGCAAGCGGATCCCGCAACGGGGATCGTACCGGATCGTGCCCGCACCGACGGTTCCGCACTCGACGAAAACCACCGCGGCGTGGGAAGTATCGCGGCGACCGGTTTCGGTCTGACTGCCCTTTGCATCGGCTCCGAGCGCCGCTGGATCGACTCCGCGCAGGCCATCGAACGCGCCCGAAATACGCTGCGCTTCTTCGCTGATCGCGCGTTTCAGCAGCGTGGTTGGTTCTATCACTGGATCGACACGACGACCGGACAGCGTCGCTGGAACAGCGAGGTTTCTTCGATCGATA
Organism: Acidobacteriota bacterium; assembly: GCA_046732535.1. Classification (GTDB taxonomy): domain Bacteria; phylum Acidobacteriota; class Blastocatellia; order Pyrinomonadales; family Pyrinomonadaceae; genus PSRF01. Next base: position 49,530 of record JBKPNH010000040.1, on the reverse strand, counting down.
CAGCATTGTTGCTGGCGGGCGTACTCACCGTCCGTCAGTGTTTCGCGCGAGATGCGGAGGTTGTTCGACTCGCGACGAAGATCTACCAGCGTGTCGATTTTCGTTGGATGTTGAACGGCGATCCGCTGCTTCTCTCACATGGCTGGCGGCCTGAGACCGGCTTTCTTCGTCCACGTTGGGACACCTACAGCGAAGATACGATCCTCTACCTGCTCGCCATCGGTTCGGCGAGGTTTGGAATCTCTCCGCGGTCGTGGAGATCGTTATGGAAGGATCGCTATCGCTACGCGGGATATTCGTACTTCACGACGATTGGCGTTCCTTTATTCATGCATCAGTACTCGCACGCGTGGGTTGACTATCGCGGCCGCCGCGAAACGTCGGGCGATCGCGTCGACTACTTCGAAAACTCTGTCAATGCGACCTTGGCCCATCGCGAGTTCTGCACCCATCTTTCACATGCATTTCCCGACTATGGCCCAGACGTGTGGGGCATCACCGCGTCCGACAGCGTCAAAGGTTATCTCGCCTGGGGTGGCCCGCCTCGCGACCCGGCGATCGATGGAACCGTTGTGCCTTCAGCAGCCGGCGGCTCCTTGATGTTCACTCCGGATCTATCCGCTCGCGCTCTCCGCTTTATGCGCCAAAAGTTTGGCGATCGAATCTATGGTCGCTATGGTTTCGTCGACGCGTTCAATCCAAACACCGGCTGGGTTAACCCCGACGTCATTGCCATCGATCAAGGCATCATCCTGCTGAGCGCCGAAAACGCCCGCACCGCTTCCGTCTGGCGCTGGTTCATGCAAAACGGCGAAATCCCTCGCGCGATGCAGCGTGTTGGATTGGTGAGATACAAGACCCCCGATGAGCCGCCACTAACACCTCATCAGGAAACTGCAAACGTGCGTGAGAGAGTAAATACCATCATCAGGGAGACGCTGCGACGAGGCGAATTCACGGTTGTTGGAAATGTTAAAGCGATAACGCGAGTGCCTCCGTCTTTCGAGGACGTGGAAGAGATCAAGAGCTATGGCGATCAGGCCGTGCTGCCACTTGAAGAGCATTTCTCCTCGGGAAATGCTTTTGAATATGAGTTGGCCATGCGACTGATGGCAGCATTGGGTGGACCACGGATTATCGAGCCCTTCAGAAAGCTGATCCTTCACGATCAATCTGCTCGCAGACGTGAATACGCCCTGCGCTGGATCACCCAGGGCCCTTGGGATCAGGCCTCAAAAGTCATAACTCAGGCCGCCGCAAACGACCCGGACGCCGGCGTTCGCCACCTCGCGCAGGAGTTACTCAGCGGCCACAAACACTGATTTCGGGATCACTAAGCCTCACTCAACAGCGGGAAGAACTGGCCGTCGAGTTTTTGACCGGACGCAATAACAGGGACGCCTTCGAGCAAGGGCGTGTTGGAGGCGGAGAGGGTGCCGTCGAGGAGGGCGTTGATGACAAGGGCACGGCGAGGGGTGGCGGTGTTGTTGGCGTGGGAGCCGTGCACCATGAAGGGGTGATGGAAGGAACACTCGCCCGCTTTTAACTCGACCGGAATGGGGTTGAAAGCGGCGCGCTGAGCGGGCGTGAGGTGGTCGAGTATCGCGTCCATTTCATTAGCGAAACTGGCGCGCGGCAGGAGCGGCCAATGATGACTGCCCGGCACGTAGTGCAGACATCCGTTGTCACGCGTCGAGTCGTCCAATCCGATCCAGCAGGAGACGTGGCCGACGGGCGTGGTCCTGGTCCAATACGAATAGTCCTGGTGCCAGATCACAACCCCGCCATGATGCGCCGGTTTATAAAATATTTGATCGTGCCAGAAACGCACCGCCCCGCCGAGTAACTGCCCCGCCGGAACGACAAACCCCGGATGCCAAAGCAAATCATGAAGCGCAGGCTTGATCCTCCACGCGCCGAGAGCATGAAACAGGATCCGCGCAGGATCGACTGACTCGTTCGCGTTGTACTCGTAAAACAGCTCGTGGCCCGGCTGCGACGGGTCGACCAGCTCCGCCAACTCGTTGCGCAGCACTTCCAACTGCTCGTCGTTCAAAATGCGAATACCAGCCAGATAACCGTGCTCGCGATAGAAGCTAACCTGTTCTTCACTCAGGCGATAACGCGCGCCCGCGCGCTCCGAGTGGTCACTAACAAATAGTTCCGTCAGCGGATAGTGGTAACGCGACAGGTCGTCGATCATTAATCAAATATTACACCGATTCCCCGTACCCTTTGCATCACTTTTTACGCGTTTACAGAAGGAACCGATTAAGGAGGTGTTCCACATGCTTGATAGATATACATACCAATCCGTGTTAGCGGCCTCGGAAATGATCCACTGGCGCATCGAAGACATCATCGGTGGTGATAAACGACTCGACTTTCATAAACCATTCATGCCTGAGTCGTTAGCCCGAGTTGAGCCGCTGACTTTCCTGGACTCTGACGAGAAGCGAATCCTGAATCAAATCAGGGGCAACGCTTACCTGAGCATTTTCGGACTCGTCGAAGAGTTCATTCTACCCTTCGTGTTGGACCACGCCCGGCCCCAACTTCAAGGCGACGATTACCGCGTGCGCGCGCTGCTGACGTTTGCCGGCGAGGAAGCGAAGCATATCCAGTTATTCAAACGTTTCTCCCGGGAATTTGAAGAGGGGTTCGGCACCGAGTGTCCCGTGATTGGCCCACCTGAGGCGATCGCAGCGGAGATACTCAAGCACGATCCGTTGGGCGTGGCTATAACCGTGCTGCACATCGAGTGGATGGTCCAGCGTCACTACGTCGAAAGCATCAGAGACAACCAGAACCTCGATCCGCAGTTCAAGAGCCTGTTGAAGCACCACTGGCTGGAAGAGGTGCAACACGCAAAGCTCGATACGTTGATGGTCGAATCATTGGCCGCGGGACGCGATGAAGAAGGAATTATGCAAGGCGTCCGTGAGTACATCGACATCGGCGGCTTCATCGACGGCGGTCTCAAGCAGCAGGTCGAATTCGATCTGGACAGCTTCGAGCGCGCCATCGGCACCAAACTAACCGATCGTGAGCGAGACGAGTTTCGCCAGCAACAACTTCAGGCGAACCGCTGGACCTATCTCGGGACCGGCATGACGCATGAGAGAGTGCTCGAAACGCTCGAATCACTCACGCCACAAGCCCGGCGAACAGTCGAAAGTATTTCGCCGGTTTTCAGTTAACAGACTCAGTGTGCTCCGTGTCGCAAAACCAGTGCGACACGGAGTACACGCTACCTTTTCTCTACCCCTTAGTCGCGCGTATCGTAAACTTCAACACGACGTCGTCGCGAATCAAGTCGTCAGTCGCGCCGGCGAAGTTGACGCCGAAGTCTTTGCGGTTGATGGCGAAGTTGCTATCTACAGTGGCCGTGTCGGGCGTGACGGTGATCGTTGCCGGAAACGAAATCGCTTTGGTCACTCCGTGCAGGGTCAGATTGCCCGTGATCGTATGGCTCGCACCCTTTTCACCGCCGGCTTTGATCTCGGTCGAGACGAACTGCGCTTGCGGAAACTTCGCAACGTCGAAAAAGTCGGGCGTCTTCAAGTGCTCGGTCAGCTTCGCAGTGTCTGTGTTAACTGAGCTCATATCGATCGTGATGTTGACGCGACCCTTCGTAGGATCGTTCTCCACGTGATCGATCTGGCCATTGAACTTTTGAAACGATCCGTTGTGGCTGCCTGTTACCTTCGAACCGATAAACTCGATCTTCGAATTTTGCGGCGTGATTGAATACTTCTGTCCTGCCGCCGCAGTTTGTGGCGACGCCGACCGGGCTGGTTCGCTCGTCACCGCTTTACTTGTGTCAGCGGCCGGGTTGTGACATGCCGCCACGAAGAGCAGCGACAGCGATAGTATCGTCAGCTTTACACTTAAACGCATCCTTCATTTCCTCCAGTGTTAATAAACAATCAGTGTGTTAATCAGGGGAGAGTTATCTTTGGCAACTCGCCGACAAGCGCTGCGTCAGCGCGGCGTTCGCGGAGACCGGCGAGATGTTCGCGCGATAAATGCGCCAGCTTCCTTCACGATCATTCCTCCGGCGCATCACGTAGCATCCCGCGAAGAAGCGCTCGCGGCGATTGCGGGTTTCCGCGATCACGATGGCTGGAATCTCCGCGTACAAACTGCCGGCAGCTCCTTCTACACTCGCCATGGGCTCGACGAACAGTCGACTTCTTTCAGTGCCGGCGAAGCCGCGCGCGAACCGTTCGAAGCTCGACGTCGGTGATTCCCAGTAGCCGTATGCTGTTTTGTAGTCTCGCGCGTTGATGGCGGCGTAGTAAGCCACGAGGGCCGCAACTGGCTCAGCTTCAGTAGTCTCCGACCGAGCGGGCTGGACCAGCAAAACGCATGCGGCCAGAAAACACAAAAAACCTATTGCTATTCGCACCTCACCACCTCCGAGAAGGGCACAGATTAACACCGATCTATGTGTACAATCTCACGCATGGTTAACAATTACGAAGTCGCGGTAGTCGGGGCGGGAGTGTTTGGCGCCTGGACCGCGTACCACCTGCGCCGCCAGGGCCATGAGGTACTGTTGCTGGATGCGTACGGCCCGGGAAACAGCCGGTCGAGCTCGGGTGGCGAGTCGCGAATACTGCGATTGGGTTATGGACCAGACGAGATCTACACACGCTCCGCGCAGCGATCTCAGGAACAGTGGCGCAAGTTGTTTGAAGAGATCCAGCGACCCGAGCTGCTTCGGCAGACCGGCATGCTCTGGTTAGCACGCGGAGATGATTCGTACTGCGAGGCAACGTTCTCGACCCTGCAACGCGCCGGCGCGGCATGTGAGAAGTTGAATCGCGACGAGTTGGCCCGGAGGTTTCCGCAACTTGCACATGGGCCGGGGGCGTGGGCAGTTTGGGAACCGGACGCGGGCGTGCTGATGGCGCGCCGGGCCGTGCAGGCCGTTGTAGCGCAAGCACGCGCGATCGGCGTCGAATACCAGCAAGCGCACATCACAGCGGAAACAAGAATAAACGCGGACCAGTTAGTGTTCGCGTGTGGACCATGGTTGCCGAAAGTCTTTCCGGAACTGCTTGGCGAGTTGATTCACGTGACGAAGCAGGAAGTGTTCTTCTTCGGCGTTCCTGCCGGCGACGAGCAGTTTGCATCGCCGTCGATGCCGACCTGGATTGACTTCAACGACCTCGTTTACGCGCTTCCGAATCTCGATGGCCGCGGTTTCAAGATGGCCATCGACGCGCATGGACCGGAGTTCGATCCTGACACCGGCGAGCGCGTTGTTTCAGAAGCCGGTTTGCGGGCCGCACGCGCTTATCTGAGCCAACGCGTGCCACTGTTGCGCGATGCGCCGGTATTGGAAACGCGCGTGTGCCAGTACGAGAACACGTCGAATGGCGACTTTTTGATCGATCGGCATCCGGAACGTGAGAACGTCTGGATCGTTGGCGGCGGATCAGGACACGGATTCAAACATGGACCGGCGATTGGTGAATACGTGGCTGCGATGATAGCAGGCACCGGAACGCCGGAACCACGATTCAGCGTTGCGACGAAGCAGAAAGTTCAACATCGTCAGGTTTATTAGTTAGAATGCCCCGCGTGCGAATATCCGTGGCAATGTGTACTTACAACGGCGCTGATTTTCTGCCCGCGCAGTTGGAAAGTATTTTTGCGCAATCAAGAAAGCCGGACGAGATCGTGATTTGCGATGACGGATCCACGGATGAAACCAGATCGCTCATTCCGGATAACGTAATTTTCCATGAGAACGAACAGAATCTCGGCACCGTTAAGAATTTCGAGAAGGCGATCGGCCTGTGTACAGGCGACGTCATCGTCTTGAGCGATCAGGATGACGTTTGGCGTGAAGACAAGTTGCAGTTGATCGAAGACGCGTTTAGCAGCAACCCGAACGTGGGGCTCGTTTTTTCAGACGCCGAGATCGTCGACGAACAGCTAAAACCATTAGGCCGCCGCATGTGGGACGAGGTCGGCTTTGACTCGCACAAGCGAAAACTGATCGCTCAAGGACGCGCGCTTGACGTACTGATAACCGGTTGGACCGTCAGCGGCGCGACGGTGGCATTTCGTTCCAGGTACACGAAGCTGGCGCTGCCCATTCCGACGACAATCCCGATGATTCACGACGGCTGGATCGCACTGACAGTCGCCGCCGTGTCAGACGTCGCCATGATCGATCAGCCGCTAATCAAGTATCGGCAACATCAACGCCAACAGATCGGCGCACCAACGCAGAAACAGCAAAAACAACCAGGCGCCCGTGAAGCACTGAAACGACGGAACTCGAGCGCGGACTTACAAACCATTCTCGACATGCTACACGATCGTCTCTCGACGCAGGGTAGCGGCTTCGATTGCCGCAACGCGCTTTCATTCGCCGGCAACTACTCGCGCCATCTCGACGTTCGTGCCAACTTGCCGCAGCGACGTTTGAATCGCGTGCCGGCGGTCCTGCGCGAGCTGCTGTCGTGGCGCTATCACGAATACGCAAACGGCTTCAAGAGCGCCGCTAAAGATCTTGTGTCTTAACACTGACTGGTCGAACTGGAAAACGTTTGGATGGCCTATGAACTGTCGATAATTATCGTGAACTGGAATGGCGGCGGCCTTCTCAGCCGCTGTGTTGAAACGATCGTCAATTCTCGACCCGCCGCCAGTTACGAGATCGTGATCGTCGACAATGCCTCCGAAGACGACAGTCTCGACCGGCTAAAATCGAGCGAAACTCTCGCGCCGCTGATCGCACGCCGGCAGCTTCGAATTCTCAACAACACCGAGAACCGCGGCTTTGGCGCCGCCAACAACCAGGGCTTCGCGCTGACTGATTCTCCATTCGTCCTGATGCTCAACCTGGACACGGAAGTCCGTCCCGGCACCATCGACACGCTGATGCGAACGATTCAATCCGACCCGGCGATCGGAGTCTGCGGACCGAAGATCCTCAACGCCGACGGCACGTTGCAGATCAGCGCGTTCTTCAATCCACCGCGCGTTTGGCACACCGTGCTGTCGCAGTTGAAGCTCTATCACCTGCTGCCGCGCGGGATTCGCGGGGAACTGCTGCTCGGCCGTCACTGGGACCACGACCGGCAACGAGCCGTGCCGATGCTCAGTGGCGCTGCGATGCTGGCGCGGCGCGAGATGATCGATCAGGTCGGCGGTTTTGACGAACGTTTTCACATGTACTCGGAAGATAGCGAGTGGTGCTGGCGGATCACGAAAGCGAACTGGAAGCTGATGTTTGTACCGGAAGCAGTCATGCTGCATCACGGCGCCGAAAGCTCAAAGAAGCGCTGGTCGTCGCAGGAAAGGTTGAAGGTCCGGCTCGAAGCGGGATACAACTTCGAGCATCGCGTGCTGCCGCGTTGGCGAGTGACGGCGAACCAGTTGACGAACTACCTGGTCGTCTCCGCGCAGATTGCCGGGCGCAAACTTCTCGGCATCCGCATGTCAGAACTCTACCTGGTCAGAGAGATCCACCGCGAGCACCTCAAACGCTCGCTCAAACAATAATCCGTGTTCCTCCTATGTCCGCAACACCAGCTAGTGCGAGTCTCGTAGGGAAACACGGATTACACGAATAACTGCAATTTCCTCCAACCGCCTACGGGTTGGGGTTGGCCTGGTATTCCTCCAGCAACTTCTGCGCGCGCGTGCTCGGACTGATCAACGCCAGTTTCTGCGACCAGTCGTAACCGCTGAACACGCCCACAACTTCCGCGTTGGAATTGTAGACCGGGCTTCCGGAGAACCCGTCGCGGCTGTCGATCTTGACTGACCAGTACTCCTGGTTTCCGAGCATGTAGTTGCCGTAGAAGCTTCCGTGACTGACGATCTTGTCGCCGTGCGGCCGCGCGATCAAAAACAGTTTGTCGTCTCTACTCGGCGCAGTCTGAAACTTCGGCGCCTTCGCCGATTTCGAATTGCGGCACATCTCGAGCAGCGCGAGATCCGCTTCCTTGTCGACCTTGATTACCTTCGCCCGGCAGCCGTCGACGAAGACCTTCACGGAAAGCTCGTCGCTGGCTTTGAATCCGAGCATGACTTTTTTGGTAGTGCTGAGGTTCCCGGAAATCACGTGATAAGCCGTCATCACTAATCCGTTCCCTACAAGGAAGCCGGTCGCATAGCCGTTCGGGCCAACATCGAAGAGGACGGAAATAGCATGTTCCAGCGGGTTTTGTTCCTTCTTCGTGAACTCCAACTCCAGAGACAGTGTATAGCGCTCTTGTTGCTTCATCACCTTGGTGGTGTTTTTGTCGGCCAAACACACAGGAGCTAACATCAAGGTGACGAGCGCGGCCATACAGGAAAGACTGCAAAGCTTCTTCATCGTGACCTCCGTTTGGTTCTTTTAATCCGCGGCTCTGAGATTACGCTTTAAAAATGCCGAAACGGCTCTGCTACGTGTGGGACATTAACAAAGACAAAACGACCTGACTTTTGCGTTTTAGAAATGCTACCGGGTAACTAGTCGGGAGCATTTTAGGGCGAGGACACCCGATACGCAATGTTTTTAGCGCTTAAAGGCGGCAAATGATCGGAGTTAGATGTGCTGCCGCTATTTCGGAATTGTTCGGATTTAATTCGTTCCGCTTTGGGCTAGACGGAAGCTCGTCGTTGCTTCAGTTCGTTGATGCGAGAATAGTCGGGATGAAGGTAGACCAGCCGCCCGCCGACGATCGTGGCCACGGCGGCGCCGAGCATCGAGCGCCCGTGAAAGGGCGTGTTGCGGCTTTTCGACTTCGAGCGGTTCACGTCGAAGACCCATTCCAGTTGCGGATCGAGAATCGTGACGTCGGCGTGGGCATTAGTTTTTAGCGATCCGCGATCGGCGAGATTGAAGATTCGCGCCGGGTTTGTAGAGCACATCTGCACGACTCGTTCGAGATCGAGCAATCCGTTATGTACGAGATCGAACGCCAGACCAACAGCAGTCTCCAACCCGGCGATTCCAAACGGCGCCTGGTCAAACTCGAGCGCCTTCTCGTCGGCGTGATGTGGCGCGTGATCCGTGGCGATGGCGTCGATCGTGCCGTCTTTCATGCCGGCCAGCACGGCCTCGACGTGTTCGCGGCTGCGCAATGGCGGGCTCATCTTCGTGTTTGTGTCGTACTCGGCTATGGCTTCATCCGTGAGTGTCCAATGATGCGGCGTCACTTCGCACGTTACCTGTAACCCGTCGTTCTTCGCCTGCCGTACTGCCTCGAGGGCGCCGCGAGTCGAAACGTGAGCGATGTGGACTCTTGCGCCGGTCAATTTGGCGAGGACGCAATCGCGCGCCACGTCGACGTCTTCGGCAGCCGCAGGCATGCCGCGCAAACCGAGAATCAGTGACCAGCGTCCCTCGTGCATCACGCCACCGGCGCTCAACGACTGATCCTGACAATGATCGACGACAGTCAGATCAAACCCGCGCGCGTATTCCATCGCGCGCCGCATCATTCCTGAACTGGGGACCGGGCGTCCGTCGTCTGAAACCGCGACGATGCCGGCGTTCTTCATCTCGCCCATCTCGGCGAGCTCTTTTCCGCCGCTGCCCTTCGTGACTGCGCCGATCGGAAAAACGTTTGCGAGGTTTGCGGCCTGGCCTTGTTCGATGATGAAGCGCGTGACGGCGGGACTGTCGTTCACCGGATCGGTGTTGGGCATGGCGCAAATACTGGCCCATCCGCCGGCCACTGCCGCTGAGGCGCCGGATGCGATCGTCTCTTTGTACTCCTGACCCGGCTCGCGCAGGTGCGTGTGCAAATCGATGAAACCGGGTGCGACGATCAATCCGGTGGCGTCGAGTACGTGCGCGTCTTCCGGCACCGCCTCCGAGCGGTCGAGCAGGTCGACGACACGGCCTTCATCAATCAACACGTTTCGACCGGCGTTGATCTGTTGCGCCGGATCGATCACGTATCCATTTGCGATCAACAGTTTCATTCCTGGGCCGCCTTGCGTTCTCGCTTCTGTTTTTTCACCTTAGGAACTTCTTCGTCTTTTTCGAAGTTGCCGCCGGCGAGCAGGTAAAGCACTGCCATGCGGACGGCGACTCCGTTAGTCACCTGATCCAGGATCAACGACTGACTGCCGTCCGCAATCTCTGAAGAGATCTCGACGCCGCGATTCATCGGACCGGGATGCATGACGATCACGTCCGAAGCCGCGCGTTTGAGGTGCCGCGGATGCAGTCCATAGTGGACTGCGTACTCGCGCATGGACGGGAAAAAAGCCGCATCTTGTCGTTCGCGTTGAATGCGCAGGATCATCACCACGTCCGCGCCCTCGATGGCGTCTTCGAAGTGTTTCTCGACGCGGAGGCCGCTCTCCACCAGTTCGGCAAACTCGTTTGGGACCAGTGTTCCGGGTCCGCCGACGCTGACGTTCGCGCCGAGTTTAGTGAGCAGGTAGATGTTCGAACGCGCCACGCGCGAGTGCAGAATGTCGCCGACGATCGCCACTTTCAGACCGTCGATGCGTCCTTTGTATTCGCGGATGGTCAGTGCGTCGAGCAGCGCCTGGGTCGGATGTTCGTGCGAGCCGTCGCCGGCATTGACGATCGGCGCGGAGCACATGCGCGCGAGGTGTTGCGGTGCGCCGGCCATCGAGTGGCGAATCACGATGCAGTCAGGCGACATTGCTTCGAGATTGCGGGCGGTGTCCAGCAGAGTCTCGCCTTTTGTGACACTCGACGTTGAGATACTGACGTTGACAGCGTCGGCGGACAGGCGTTTGGCGGCGATTTCGAAAGACGTTCGCGTGCGGGTTGACGGCTCGAAGAAGAGATTGATGACTGTGCGGCCGCGCAGTGCCGGGACCTTTTTGATCTCGCGTTTGGAGACGTCGCGAAACGTCTCGGCGGTATCGAGCAGGTGCGTGATTTCGCCGCTTTCGAGCTCGCGAATTCCTAAAAGATGTTTCCGATTAAAGGTGGGCTGCATCTTTTCTTCTGTGTCTTTTGTGCCTTTTTGTGGCACAAAAAAAAGCGGCCCGTTGGCCGCCTTCATCACGTCGTCTCCGACGGTCGCTCGACGATTACCACTCCTTCTTCCTCGTCGAACTCATTTAGCATCACCTTGATGATTTCGCTCTTCTTAGTCGGCACGAGCTTGCCGATGTAGTCGGCCTGGATTGGAAGCTCGCGATGCTCCTTGCCGCGATCGATCAGCACCGCCAACTGCACACGCCGCGGACGTCCGTAATCGATCAATTGATCGAGTGCGGCGCGGATCGTGCGGCCGGTGTAAAGCACGTCGTCGATCAGGACGATGTTGCGACCTTCTATATCGCCGGGAAGATCAGTGCGATTGACGACTGGCTTGGCGCCCACCGTCGAAAGGTCGTCGCGATAGAGCGTGATGTCGAGCACGCCGACTGGCGGCCGGTCACCTTCGAGGTCCGCAATCTTCGCCGCCATGCGTTCGGCGAGCGGGACGCCTCGGCGACGAATGCCGACGAGAAAGAGGTCACCTGCGCCATGGTTTTCTTCGACAATCTCAGAAGACAGACGGGCAAGCGCACGGTTGATGCGCGGACCGTCCATGATGCGAGCCTTCTCGATGAAATCCATTTCGCGGGATACTAACAAGAAGCGTTTGAGGTGACAAGTTTGCTCTTGATCTTTGTAGTTGGTACTTTATAGAGCCGCAACATGGTCTACCACTCGCTGGTGCGTCCCATCCTGTTCAGGCTGCCGCCTGAAACCGCTCACGAACTGGCACTACATTCCCTTTCTTTCCTGAAGAGTTTTGTAGGGCGTCCATTCGAATCGCCAGTGCTGAACACAGATCTGTTCAATCTGTGTTTCAAGAACCCGGTTGGACTGGCGGCCGGCTTTGATAAAAACGGCATCGCCCTCGAGTCTCTCGCCGCATTGGGATTCGGCTGCATCGAGGCAGGGACGGTCACTTACCATGCGCAACCCGGCAATCCCAAGCCGCGCATGTTTCGACTCTCGGACGATCAGGCGCTCATCAACCGCGCCGGCTTCAACAACGACGGCGCCGCCGCTTTCGCAAAGCGCGTCGAACGACACCGGCCGGATTGCGTGCTGGGGATCAGTATCGGCAAAAGCAAAATCACGCCGCTCGAGCAGGCAACATCGGATTACCTCGCGAGCTTTGACCTGGTCTACAGACTCGCCGACTACATCGCGATCAACGTCAGTTCGCCAAACACGCCGCAGCTGCGAGAGCTGCAGCAGTCGGATCAACTCACTTCCCTGCTCACTGCGCTGCAAACACGCAATCACGAGTTACAGAAAACTACGTCGAAGCCGAGGCCCGTTCCGCTGCTGGTCAAGATCTCGCCGGACCTGGAACGCCGCGATCTGGAGATGGTGGTCGACGTTATCCAGCGGCTGAAGATCGATGGCATCATCGCGACCAACACCACCGTCCGCCGCGATAACCTGCGCACGAACCGAGCGCGTGTCGACTCGTGCGGAGAAGGCGGATTGAGCGGCAAACCGTTGGCCGACAGGTCGACGAAGATGATCGCGGAGCTTTACGAGCTAACCAGCGGACGGATTCCGCTGATCGGCGTCGGCGGCATCTTCACGGCCGAGGATGCGTGGGAGAAAATCTGCGCGGGCGCCAGTCTAGTGCAGTTGTACACCGGGTTTATTTACCAGGGACCAGGCGTGGTGCGTCAAATAAATCAAGGTCTCGTTCGAATACTCGAACGCGAGGGCTTTCGGAAGATCGAGGAAGCAGTCGGTTGCAAGGTCAAACAACTACTCAGAAAGGAACCTGGAATTGTCAGCTAACGAAAGATTAATCGTGGCACTCGATGTAGACACGGCCGGTAAGGCACTCGAGTTGGTGGACCAGCTTCGCGAAGTTGCGGGCATGTTCAAGATCGGCTCGACTCTGTTCACCGCGGTTGGGCCGCAGATCGTGAAAGACGTCATCGCCTCGGGATCGCGCGTGTTTCTGGACTTGAAATTTCACGACATCCCGCATCAAGTCGCGGGCGCGGCGCGTTCCGCCGCGGAGCTTGGAGTGTCGCTGTTCACTGTTCATGCCAGCGGCGGGCCGGAGATGATGAAACGCGCGGCTGAAGCCGTGGCTGACGTTGCGGAACGCACCGGCGCTCCTCGCGCGGCGGTGTTGGCGATCAGTGTGCTTACCAGCGTTGACACAGCAATTCTTTCTCAAATCGGAGTGAACGAGTCGGCTGCCGAGTCGGTGATGCGGCTCGTGAAGTTAGCCGAAGCATCCGGCGTGGACGGCGTCGTCGCTTCGCCACAGGAAGTGGCGGCAATCAGATCGGCGGTTGCGAATCCGAAGTTCCTCGTCGTTACACCCGGCATCCGCCCGGCACAAATGCAAGACGATCAGCGCAGAGTCGCGACGCCGGAAGCTGCACTCGCAGCCGGAGCATCGTATCTTGTTGTCGGACGGCCAATCACCGGCGCACCGGACCCTCTCGCCGCCGCCCGTGCGATTGTGAGCGAAATGCAACGTGCGAGCGCCTGAAATAGAGCGGAACTGTTGAATCTCGTTCAGCGTGTACCCATTGCCCAAGTTTTAATTTGAAACTATTATGCGACGGTGAAGCTCAGCTTGAAATCCCCGCTAATCTCTATATTTACTATCCTCTTTCTCGGATTCGTGTTTCCTGCAGCAGCGCAGAACGGCACGCACTCGTTTTCGCAGGCACCCTACCGCGTAGGCGAACGCCTGACCTACAACGTTTCATTCTCGAACTTCCCGAGCGCCGCTCATGCTGAATTCGAAATCGTGTCGCGCGGAGTTCATTTCGGCCGTGAGGCGATCGAACTTCGGGCGCACGTGGAAACGACCGGCGTCGTCAACGTCGCCCTCTTCGCCATTAACTCCGACTACACGACCTACATTGATCCCGGAACCGGCCTGCCCTTTCGCTCGCAAGAGGTCGCCCGAGACGCGAAGTCGACTGATATAGCACACGATTACACTCAGCCCGCCGGGAACGAAGCCATACCACCGAAAATGAGCGCCTTAGGCGGCACGTTCGACTTTCTGTCCGCCTTCTATCGCGCGCGTGCTTTGCCGCTGGCGGACGGCGCCGAGTACGACATTACCGTCCGTGATGAAAGCGTTACTTATCAGATTGAGTTGAAAGTCGTTGGACGGCAAAGCGTTAGAACAAACGTCGGTTCATTCGACACCATCGTCACTCAGGTCAAATCCAACAACTCGCGTTTCGATAACGTGAGGATCTATTTCAGCGACGACGAACGTCACGTGCCCGTATTGTTCACGGCGAAAATAAAATCAGGTCGTTTGACTGCGGAGCTCGCTGGCTCGGAAATGGTGAAGCCGCCGCCTGGCGCTACAGCACCGGCGCCGGTGGTTACCACACCCGCGCCGAACCCCACAGCTCCAGCGGAACCGCCTGTTTCTACAGCCAACGGCGACTGGCCTTTTCCCCTAAACGAACAACTCAACTATCAGGTGTTCATCGGTTCGAGCACGACGCCGATGGGGACGGCGAATTTTCAAGTGAAAGGCCGTTCGCGATACTTCGAACGTGACGGGATATCCTTCACGGTGACGGCGCAAACGACTAACGCCGCGGCGCGTCTCTTCGCCGCAAAGGACCAGATCGATTCTTACGTGGATCCGAAAGGGTTGCTGCCTTATCGAACGGTCCTGAACCTCGCGGAGGGCGCGCGGCGATTGAATTCAACGCTGACCGTCAATCAGGATACCGGGATGGCAACCACCGAAAGAGGCACGCGCATCGAGATCCCGGTCGGCACGCACGATTATCTTTCATTCTTTTATGCGTTCCGAACGTTCAATCTGGCGCTGGCGAAGAACAATAAAATACCGGTCCTGGTAGAGAACAAGCCGAAGACTGTAAGCGTAACGGCCACGAAGCGAGAACAGATCGGACTCGGCCAGAGAGTTATTCCGGCGATTGCGTTGACGATAACGACGGACGATCCCCAACCTGACAAATACCAGTTACGCGTCTGGGTAAGCGACGATAAACGGCGCTTGCCTTTACGAATCACTGCTATGACGCAACTCGGTCCGGTGCGCGCCGACCTTGCCATACTTCCCACCACTTCTCAATAACGCACGGGGGATTGATCATCGGAAGCCTATTGTGATGAAATGAACACGGATGAAATTGAAATCTATTTTCAACTAGTGCTATACTGGCCGCCGCCATGCTGAACTCCTTCATTATCGTACTCCGCGAAGGCTTCGAATCCTTCCTCCTGGTCGCCGTTATCCTGGCCTACCTGCGTAAGTCCGGACAACAATGGCTCAATTCCTCCGTTTACATCGCCATCGCCATCGCACTTGCCGCTAGCGCTTCCCTGGCCTATCTGCTCAACACGGGCGTCGACGATGAGACAGTCCGCCGCATATTCGGTGACACTATCGGCGGTCCGATCAGCACGTTCTTTGCCAACGAGGCACTGCGTGAAGCGGTCCTGGGCGCTGTCGCCGTCGTGATGGTGGGCACGCTCGTCATTCATATGTGGCGCACGGGTCCCAAGATCCAGCAGAAGATGCGTGAGCGGCTGACCGCAGCTTCGTCGAAGAGTTCGCGGTTGGCGGCGGTCCTTGGCGTCTTCGCTTTTACGTTTCTAATGATTACCCGCGAGGGAATGGAGACGGCTTTACTATTGATGCAGGTCAAGGACCCGAACCTGATCAATGGCGCATTGCTTGGTCTGTGTGCCGCAGTGGCGTTCGCGTTGGGGTGGGCCAAGTTCGGTCATCTACTGAACGTGAAACGCTTCTTCCAGGTGACCGGCATCTTCCTGCTGCTCTTCATGGTCCAGGTCGCCATCTACTCCTTCCACGAGTTCACCGAAGCGGAACTGTTGCCGAATAGCGAGATGCTGCACCTGGCGACCGAAAAGTTTTCGCCCGACGGACTCTACGGCAAGTGGTTTTCGCCGATCATGATCGGGATCTGTGCGCTCTGGTTGTTGGGAGCGTGGCTGATCGATCGGGTCAAAGGAACCTCGGTTGCTCCGGCGATGCCTAAACTCGAACGCGGGACCAGCTAAGACTTCCCTTTCAACATCTGCGCTAACTCGCGTTTCAACAGCTTCCCTGTTGGCCCCTTCGGAATGTCGTCGACGAAGCGGACCGTCTTCGGGCATTTGTAATCGGCCAACCGCGCTTTACAGAATTCAATCATTTCCTGCTCTGAGCTTTTCGCACCGTCCTTTAGGACGATGACGGCCGCGACCTCTTCTCCGTACAAATCATCCGGCACGCCGACGACGGCAGCAGCAGCAACGCCCTTGTGCTGATACAGCACTTCGTCAATCTCTCGCGGATAGATGTTCTCACCGCCGCGAATGATCATATCTGACTTGCGATCGACGATGTAGTAGAAGCCATCAGAATCGCGATAACCGATGTCGCCGGTGTGAAACCAGCCGTTGCGAAATGCGGTGGCAGTGGCGTCGGGGTTTTTGTAATAGCCCTTCAGGATGTTCTCGCCGCGCAGGACGATCTCGCCGAGAGACCCTTCCGGGACGTCCCGATCTTCCTCGTCGACGACGCGCATCTCGTTGCCGATCGGTAAACCACACGATCCGGGACGGCGCCGTTGATCAGGTGGATTGAACGTCGAGCGGCAAGTGGATTCGGATAGCCCGTAGCCTTCGACGACGAGACAGTTGAACGTCTCTTCAAAACGTTTCATGACCTCCGCCGGCACTGGCGCCGAGCCGCACATTGCGAAACGAAGCTGCTGCGTGTTAAGTCCTGCCGGGACTCCGTCAGGATAGGTGCTCAACAGCATCGACAACATCGTCGCCACCGAACCAAACGAAGTGATCTGATAATCGGAGATGATCTGCCAGAAGCGGGACGCGGAAAATTTTGGGCTGACAACTGTCGAGCCGCCGGCGTAGAGCGCCGACATCGTCGTCACCGAGACGGCGTTCATGTGAAACAGCGGCATTATCGTCAGCAGTCGATCGGCTTCGGTGAATCCGAGCCAACTGCTGATCTGTCGAGCGTTGGCGATCACGTTGCCATGGGTTAACAAACAACCCTTCGGTTTTCCGGTCGTGCCAGAGGTGTAGATGATGATGGCTTCGTCATTCTTATCAATCGGTGTTTGCTCTGGGTGGTGGTCAGGAACCTGTTCTACGTTGTCAAACTGGATAATTTTGATGTCAGTCTTTTCAAGCAGGGATAGAAAGCCGGAATTTATCAGCAACACTTTAGATTCCGAATTTGAAATCACATACTCGATCTCCTGCGCTTTCAGCAGCGAGTTGATCGGTCCAGCTAGTGCGCCGATGTGCCAGCACGCAAAGTACGCAATCACGTACTCGACACTGTTTGGCAGTAACAGACTGACCACGTCGCCTTTGCGAACGCCGTCCGCCCACAGCATTCCCGCCACGCGCCTCACTACGTCCGCAAACTCGCGATAAGTAAATTGGCGTTTATCGGCTTCCGAAAGCAGGAAAATCTTGTCCGGGGCGGCAGCCGCGCGTTGACGCACGAGTTCAGGAATGCTCATGCAAAGTGTTATAGCACATGATATATTCCAGCACTCTTATGAATACTTACCGCAATTTTATCGGTGGCAAATGGATCGAATCCGCCTCGACACGCACTGCTCCAAACATCAATCCGGCCAACACGGACGAAGTTATCGGCACCATCCGCCAGGCAACGCGCGAGGAAGCGCGCACGGCAGTGGATGCCGCCTCTGAAGCTTTCCGCGGCTGGCGGTCGACGCCCGCGCCGGTTCGCGGCCGTATCGTCCTGAAGGCTGCGCGTTTGCTCGAAGAGAATAAAGAAGAACTCGCGCAACTGCTGACGCAGGAAGAGGGCAAGACGATTGCCGAGTCGCGCGGCGAACTACAACGTTCGATCAACGTCGCCGAGTTTTGCGCGGGCGAGTCGCGGCGTATGACGGGCGAGACGATCCCGTCCGAGCTGGCGATGAACTTCGCCTACACGATCAAGCAGCCGCTTGGAGTTGTCGCTTGCGTAACGCCATGGAACTTTCCGGTCGCGATTCCGATCTGGAAGCTCGCGCCGGCGTTGGTCGCGGGGAACACAGTCGTATTCAAACCGGCGTCGATCACGCCGGCGACTGCCGTTCGCATCACCGAGATCTTCGAAGCTGCCGGAGTTCCGGCCGGCGTCCTGAACCTCGTGATCGGTTCAGGGTCTGAAGCCGGCGACGAGATCATCAATCACCCGGCGGTGAAGGCGATCTCGTTCACCGGATCGAATGGCGTGGGCATTCGTCTTTACGAACAAGCTTCACGGCGTGGCGCGAAGGTGCAATGCGAGATGGGTGGCAAGAACCCGGTCGTGGTTCTTGAAGACGCTGATATGAATCTGGCGGTCGAGTCGACGGTCCAGGGTGCGTTTGGATCGTCCGGACAACGTTGCACGGCCACGAGCCGCGCCGTCGTCGTCGAACAGATCGCGGATGAGTTTGTCGAACGAATCGTGAAACGCGCCGAGTCGCTGCGCATCGGTGCGGGCGCTGATCCGCAAACCGAAATGGGACCAAGTGTCGACGAGAACCAGTTCAAGACGGTGCTTCAATATATCGACGTTGGCCGTGAAGACGGTGCGACGCTAGTGTGCGGCGGTTCGCGCGCAACGGGTGACGGGCTCGACAAAGGTTACTTCGTGCAGCCGACCGTTTTCGATCACGTGACGCCTGACATGCGTATCGCGCGCGAGGAGATCTTCGGTCCGGTGTTGTCGGTGTTGCGAGTCAAGGATTTTGAGTCGGCAATGGAAGTGGCGAACGATTGCGAGTACGGTCTAACGTCGTCGATCTTCTCAAACGATGCGTCGCGCATCTTTCGTTTCGTCGACGAGATCGAAACCGGCATGACGCACATCAACTCGCCGACGACCGGCGGCGAAGCACATATTCCGTTCGGCGGCAGCAAAGGCACCGGCATCGGCGATCGCGAACAGGGCTCGACGGCGCTCGATTTTTACACCGAACTGAAAGTGGTCTACGTCGACTACACCGGCCGCAAACGCGAAGGAAATCTTTACTAATACACAAATGAAAACTCTGATCAAAAATGGCCGCATTGTTACGGCCGTTGACGACTACGTCGCCGACATACTGATCGAAAACGAACGCGTCTCCGTCATCGGCAAGGAACTCACGATGGAGGCGGACAACACCATCGACGCGACGGGTAAGCTCGTCATTCCCGGCGGCATCGATCCGCATACGCACATGGAGCTGCCGTTTGGCGGAACGCAGTCTTCCGACGACTTCCGCACGGGCACCATCGCCGCCGCGCACGGAGGAACCACGAGCATCATCGATTTCGCGGTGCAGTACAAAGGCCAGTCGCTCATCGAAGGCATCGATAACTGGCACAAGAAAGCCGAAGGCAAGACGGCGATCGATTATGGTTTTCATCTCATCACCACCGAGCTCGAAGACAAGCAGATCGAAGAGCTCTACACGGCGATGGACGAAGGCGTGACGAGCTTCAAGATGTTCATGGCTTATCCCGGCGTCTTTCTCGTCGACGACGCGACAATCTTTCGCGCGATGTCGGCCGCGGGACAGCGCGGCGGTTTGATCTGCATGCACGCCGAGAACGGCATCGTCATCAACGAGATCATCAAACGCGCCTTGGAAAACGGACGCACCGCGCCCAAGTATCACGCGTTGACCAGGCCGACGATCGCCGAAGCAGAAGGCGTTCATCGCGCGATCGCCATCGCCGAGATGGCAGAGTCGCCCGTCTACATCGTCCACCTGTCATGCGCCGACGCGCTCAACCAAGTGCGCCAGGCGCGCGATCGCGGCATACCGGCGTTCGCCGAAACATGCCCGCAGTATCTCTTTCTTTCGATCGACAACTACGACGAACCGGAATTCGACGGCGCGAAGTATGTGATGACGCCGCCGCTGCGGGATAAGTCGAACCAGGCGGAGCTCTGGAAGGGTCTGAAGATGGATGACCTGCAAGTGATCTCGACCGATCACTGCCCGTTCTGCATGAAGGAACAGAAAGAACTCGGCCGCGACGACTTCACGAAGATTCCAAACGGCGCACCCGGCGTCGAGAATCGCGTGCCGCTGATCTACAACGGCGGCGTGGTCGAGAACCGTATCAGCCTTAATCGCTTCGTCGAGTTGACCTCCACGGCCGCGGCCAAGATGTTCGGACTATTTCCGAAGAAAGGAACGATCGCGATCGGCTCCGACGCCGACATCGTGATCTTCGATCCGGAAAAGGAACAGACGCTCGGCCTTAAGACCAGTCACATGAATGTCGATTACAACGCTTACGAAGGCAAGAAGATCAAGGGCGTCGTGGAGACAGTGCTTTCTCGCGGCAAGGTGGTCGTGGACGCCGGCGAGTTTAAAGGCAAAGCCGGCGACGGACAGTTCCTGAAGCGCGGCACCTGCGTCAGTATGTGAAGATAAGAGCCTCCCGCAAAGGCGCAAAGTAAGGCCAAAATGAAGTTGCTGTTTCTTTGCGCCTTTGCGCCTTTGCGGGAGAACATGTTTCTTGAACTACCAGTAGCCAGTTCTGACATTCCCCGAAACGGAGACTAAGTAACGACATGCTCGGATCGATACTTTTAGCTCTTGGACTACTCTTTCAGGGGCCTCCTCAACAACCGCAGCAACAACCCAGCCCGGCACCTTCGGCACCGGCTCAACAAGCCCGGCAACAACCGTCACCAACGCCCACTCCGGAAGAGCCGCCCATCGTCACAAAACATGAAATCCGTGTCGGCGGATCGGTGCTCAAGTACACTGCGACTGCCGGCATGATGCCGATCAAGAACCGTGACGGCGAAACTGAAGCACGCATGTTCTTCATGAGCTACGTGCTGGACCGTCCAGAAGGTGGACCACGACGCCCGCTGACGTTTTCATTCAACGGTGGGCCAGGATCGGCGTCGGTATGGCTGCATCTCGGCGCGATCGGTCCGAAGCGAGTGAAGATGAACGCGGACGGTTCGATGCCGTCGCCTCCATACGAGCTGATCGACAACGAAGGCACGTGGCTGACGAAATCGGACCTCGTCTTCATCGATCCTGTGGGCACGGGCTACAGCCGCGCCGTTCGTCCGGAACTCGCGCAGAAGTTCTTCGGTCTGCAAGGCGACACCGAGTCGGTCGGCGAGTTTATCCGTATGTATCTGACGCGTTACGAGCGCTGGACGTCGCCGCTTTTTCTCGCCGGCGAGAGCTACGGCACCACGCGGGCCTCGTCCCTCGCGGGTTACCTGATCCAACGTGGCATCGCCTTCAACGGCATCATGCTGATCTCGACGATCATGAACTTCGCGACGACGAGGTTCGATGCCGGTAACGATTTGCCGTACTCGCTCTATCTCCCGTCATACACGGCGACAGCGTGGTACCACAAAAAACTTCCCGCGGATCTGCAATCCAAGCCCGTTAACCGCGTCGTCGCTGAAGCAGAGGCCTGGGCCGCGGGCGACTACACGATCGCGCTCGCCAAAGGCGGAAGACTGACGCCTCAGGAGCGGCAAGATACGATCGCGAAACTCTCGCGTTACACCGGCCTCGATCCAAAGTTTCTCGACTACGCGAATCTCCGAGTCGACCTGAACCTGTTTCGCAAAGAACTGCTGCGCACCGAAAGACGATCGATAGGGCGTCTCGACAGCCGCTTCAAAGGCTACGACTCGAGCATCGCCACCGACAGCGCCGAGTACGACGCCAGCGAAGCCGCGATCCGTCCGCCGTACACCTCAACCTTCAACAACTACATCCGCACGCAGCTCGGCTACAAAACGGATCTCGAATACTACATTCTCGGCGGCGGCATCGGTCCATGGAACTGGGGCACGAACAACAGCTACGTCGACACAAGCACCGCACTGCGCACAGCACTCGCGCGCAATCCGTTCCTGAAAGTCTTCGTTGCAGCCGGTTACTACGACATGGCGACGCCGTATTACGCAGTCGAGTACACGCTGCACCACATCAGCATCGACCCGTCGTTGCTCAAAAACTTCTCGACGAGCTACTACGAGGCCGGACACATGATGTACATCGACGAGAAGTCGCTCACGAAGCTGCACGCGGACGTCTCGCGCTTCATCGACGACTCGCTGCGCTAAACAAATAAGAAACCGATGACAACTGAATCCCCCACGCAACGCGATTTCGAAGAACTGCACACTGACGTTTCCCACAGCCCTCTTTGGAACAGGGATCTCGCGCCGACGACGATCAGGGAACGAACCTGGTCCACCTGGAATATCGCGGCGCTCTGGGTCGGCATGAGCGTCGTCATCACCACTTACACGCTCGCGGGCGGCTTCATCGAAGCAGGCATGAACTGGTGGCAGGCCATGATCACCATTCTGCTCGGCAACACCATTGTGCTCATTCCGATGATCCTCAACGCACATGCGGGAACGAAATACGGAGTTTCGTTTCCGGTGCTGAGCCGCGCCGCCTTCGGGACGAAGGGTGCAAACATTCCCGCGATGCTGCGCGCGATCGTCGCGTGCGGATGGTTCGGCATTCAGACCTGGATCGGCGGCACGGCGATCGACGTGCTGCTTGGCTACATGTTTCCTGCCTGGAACGGTCTGAGCGCAAGCTTTCTCGGCGTCGCATTGCACACGTGGATTGCGTTCTTTCTGTTCTGGGGAATTCAGGTATTCATTATTTTGAAGGGCGTCGAGGGAATCAAACATCTCGAAACCTGGTCGGCGCCGTTGTTGTTGCTCGGCGGGTTGGCCGTGCTGATCTGGGCTTCGTGGCGAGCGGGCGGGCTCGGCCGCGTGTTGAGCGAGTCGACTGCGCTACAAAAACAGCAAAACGATTTCTGGAAAATATTTCCCGGCTCGTTGACGGCTTCAGTCGGATATTGGGCGACGTTGAGTCTGAACATTCCTGACTTCACCCGCTACGCGCGATCGCAGAAATCACAAATGATGGGCCAGGCTCTGGGACTGCCGCTCACGATGACGGCGTTTGCTTTCATCGGCGTTGCGGTCACCAGCGCGACTCTTTTGATCTACGGTGTCGCGATTCCGAATCCCGTGGATTTGATGGCACGTTTCGATAGCGTGCTGATCATCCTGTTCGCGACGGCTGTGATCTTCGCCGCCCAACTGACGACGAACATGGCGGCCAACGTCGTCTCCCCGTCGAACGACTTCTCGAACCTGAACCCGCGTCTGATCTCGTACGTCACCGGCGGCTTGATCACCGCCGTCATCGGCATACTCATGATGCCGTGGAAGCTGATGTCGTCGATGGGCGCTTACATCTTCACCTGGCTCATCGGTTATTCGGGACTGATGGGCGCCATCGCCGGCATCCTAATCTGCGACTACTGGGTCATCCGGAAGCGCCGTCTGGATCTCGAAGGACTGTTCGATCCACACGGACCTTATTCCTATGGAAACGGTTTCAACTGGCGAGCAATCGTCACGTTGTGCGTGGCCATCGCACCGGTCGTGCCGGGCTTCCTTCGCGCCGCCTCAACGCCCGGCGGCCAGGTCAGCAATCCAACGTTTCTCGATCACCTGTACACTTATGCATGGTTCGTGACTTTTGCCCTGGGATTCGTCATATACTACGTCTTAACACGAGGTTCGAAGGGAGACTCGCTTAATGCCACGCACCGTTAAATGCGGACTCATACAGTGCTCGAATGCCGCGCCGACCGATCTGCCGATCGACGAGATCAAGCGTCTCAACATCGAGAAGCACCTGACCTTCATCGAGCAGGCAGCCGCGCAGGACGTGCAGATCCTCTGCATGCAGGAAGTGTTCACCACGCCCTACTTCTGCGCCGAACAACAGACTCGCTGGTATGAAGCGGTGGAACGTATTCCCGACGGCGAGACTACACGGCTCATGCAGGAAGTCGCGAAAGAGCACGGAATGGTGATTATCGTTCCTATCTACGAAGAAGAGATCACGGGCGTCTACTACAACACCGCCGCTGTGATCGACGCCGGCGGAAAGTATCTCGGCAAGTATCGAAAGAATCATATTCCACACGTCAATCCCGGGTTCTGGGAGAAGTTTTATTTCCGCCCGGGCAATCTCGGCTATCCGTGTTTCGACACCGCGTTCGCACGCATCGGCGTGTACATCTGTTACGACCGTCACTTCCCTGAGGGCGCGCGAGCGCTCGGGTTGAACGGCGCCGAGATCGTTTTCAATCCTTCGGCGACCGTAGCGGGCTTGTCGGAATACTTGTGGCGGTTGGAACAACCGGCGCACGCAGTCGCCAACGGTTACTTCATCGGCGCGATCAATCGCGTGGGCCACGAGCAGCCGTGGGACATCGGCGAGTTTTATGGTCAGAGTTATTTCTGCGATCCGCGCGGACAGTTCGTCGCCGAGGCGCCGCGCGATCAGGACGCGCTCGTCGTCGCCGATCTCGATCTTGATAAGATCCGGGAAGTGCGAAACACATGGCAATTTTTCCGTGATCGACGACCTGATACTTACGGTGCATTAGTCGCAGATTGAGCCCCAAGGAGTTAATTCATGGATTTATCGATAACCGTTAACGGCATGAAGTTCCCCAATCCGTTCGTGCTGGGCTCCGGCCCGCCGGGAACGAACGCGCGCGTACTCGCGAAGTCGTACGAAGCGGGCTGGGGCGGCGCGGTCGCGAAGACCGTGAGCCTCGAGTCGGCGAAGGTCGTGAATGTTGTTCCGCGTTACGGGAAACTTCGCTCGCGCGCCTCCGGCGAAGTTATCGGCTTCGAAAACATCGAGTTGATCTCCGACCGGCCGATCGACGTCTGGCTCGAAGAGTTTCGCCAGGTCAAGAAAGAGTTTCCCAACCACATCCTGATCGCGTCGATCATGGAGGAGTACGAGAAGAGCCGCTGGCAGGAGCTGGTGCGCATGGTCCAGGAGACCGGCGTCGACGGATTCGAGCTCAACTTCTCGTGTCCGCACGGCATGACCGAACGAAAGATGGGCTCGGAGATGGGTGAGCATCCGGACCTGACCCAGGAAGTGACGAGCTGGGTGACGGAGGTCGCGAAGATTCCGGTCTGGGCCAAGATGACGCCGAACATTACTAACATCCGCGAGCCTGCATTGGCCGCGGTGGCCGGCGGCGCTGTCGGCATTTCGGCGATCAATACGATCCTCTCGGTGATTGGCGTCGATCTCGAGACTTTGCGGCCGATGCCGACCGTTGAAGGATACTGCGTGCCCGGCGGTTATTCGGCGCAGGCCGTACGACCAATCGCGTTGCGCATGGTCAGCCAACTCGCCCTGGCCCTTCCGGAAGGCGTCTCGATCAGCGGCATCGGCGGTATCGAAAACTCGCATGACGCGCTCGAATTCATGTTGCTCGGATCGTCGACCGTGCAGATCTGCACGGGCGTGATGCTTCAGGGCGTGAAGATGGTCGACGAGTTGAAGGAAGGCGTGGAGAAGTTCATGGTCGACAAAGGCTTCTCTTCGATACAGGAGATCGTCGGTAAGAGTCTTCCCTACTTCTCAACGCACATGGATCTCGTGCAGAAGATGAAAGCCGCGAAGCGCTCGAAAGCCGGTGAAGCCAGCCGCGATAACGAGTGGGCTCAGAAAGATATTACCGAGAAGACTGCAGAGCTGACGTCGAATTAATTAATCGAATTCCGCGATCACGGGCGCATGATCTGACGGTTTTCCCCAGGTGCGTGGTTCCATGTCGATCCAGGCGCGAACACTGCGCGAGACGAGAGGTTTAGTAACCCAAACGTGATCGATGCGCAGTCCTAAGTTCCGTCGAAACGCGCCCGCACGATAGTCCCACCAGGTAAACTTCCCGCCGGCTTCTTCGTGCAGACGAAACGCGTCCGTGAATCCCCAGTCCTTGATGTGCTGCAACGTCGCGCGTTCCTGTTCGCTGAACATGATGCGGCCCTGCCATAGTCTGACGTCGTGAACGTCGCGATCTTCGGGCGCCACGTTGAAATCACCGCAAAGCAACACCGGCGTCGACGGATCGTAATGCGCGTCGAAGAACTCGCGCAGACGATTCATCCAGTCAAGCTTGAATGCGTACTTCTCGGATCCGACCGCCTGCCCGTTAGGAATATAGACGTTGACGATATTGATTCCTTCGACAGTCGTCGTGATCAACCGCGACTGGGCACTGCGCAGCTCGCCGGCGTCCTCGTCGCCGGGAAAGCCGCGATGACTCGTGTCACACGCCATGCGCGTCAGAATCGCGACGCCGTTGTACGACTGCTGGCCGAACAGTTGGCACTGATAACCGCGCTCCTGAAAAAGCAACGTCGGAAACTTGTCGTCAGTACATTTTGTTTCCTGCATGCAGACGACGTCGGGTTTGACGTCGTCGAGCCAGCGCGTAACGGCCGGCATGCGCGCGAGTATCGAGTTTACGTTCCAGGTTGCAATTAACATTTCATTCGGAGATCAGCAGCCCGCCGATCAACGCACCGCGACGCGCGACGTCGTCAACTTCGATATGTTCGTGTACGGCATGAGCGCCGTCGCCGCTGATTCCCAAACCATCGAGCACTGGAATCCCAAGGGCGGCAATAAAGTTTCCGTCAGACGCGCCGCCCACTTGCGCTTCGCCGAGCTCAAAATCCAGTTGCGACGCTATCGCGCGGGCCTTTTCAAACAGTTCGACGACGGCCGCCGTTCTTTCGAGCGGCGGACGGTTGATCGCGCCCGAAACGAATACTTTCGTTCGCTCGTCAACCGGCGTGATGTTCGCAAACATGCGCTCGAGCTCTCGCGATTCTGCTTCCGTCGAAAAGCGAACGTCGATCTCCGCTTCCGCCTCCGCGGCCACGACGTTCGACCGCGTCCCGCCATGGACCACGCCGACGTTTACTGTTACGCCCGATCCCGATCCGTTGATCGCGTGCAGCCGTTCAGTTTGGCGGGCGAGTTCGAGAATCGCGCTCGCGCCTTTTTCGGGATCAAGTCCGGCGTGGGCCGCTTTGCCCTCGACTTTCAGCGCGAAGATTCCCGTTCCCTTTCGTCCCGTCTTTACTCGACCGCCGGGAGCAGGCGGTTCCATGACCAACGCGTAACGAGTGTTCGCGGCCTTCGCCGCCTGTTCCAACAACGGCCAACCCGTAAAACTGCCAACCTCCTCATCGCAAGTCAAAACTATGGTGATGCCGCATTGCGGAGCCAGCTTCAACTCTGACAACGCCCGCAGCACCTCGACGATCAGGCAACAGTTCGCTTTCATGTCGAACACGCCTGGCCCATAAATCTTTCCCGCTTCGCGACGCCACGGACGAGCATCGATCGAACCGCGCGCGTGTACTGTGTCAGTGTGTCCGACGACGAGAAGCTGTCCTCGAGACTGATGCTCCGCGAACGCTTTGATTACCAGGTGTTGACCAAACCCCGGCGCGTCGATGCGATTGATCTCGCTCACGCATTCGACACGTCCCGCTGCTTCCGCAAGCAGATCGACAACGGCACGGCTGCCACTCTCGTCGCCGGAAGGCGATTCGGTTTCGACGACAGCGCGAATGAACGCTTCGAGCTCGGTTTGCCGTGCTTCCAATAGTTCGTGAATGTGTCGAGCGGCGGCGGCGGATGAAATGGGGTTGGCTGACATGAATGATTATTTGATCGTGACCTTGCGCACCGTCAGAGCGTCGAGCCGCGAAAGATTAACTCCGAAACCGATGCCCGGCCCGTCCGGAACCGTGATCGTGCCGCGCGGACTGATGGTAACCGCGGGTTCGATGATGTCCTCTTCCCAATAGCGCGCGCTGGCGGAGACGTCACCCGGAAGCGTGAAACCGGCGAGGGTCGACATAGCGATGTTGTGCGCTCGTCCGATTCCGGATTCCAGCATGCCGCCGCACCAGACGGGAATGCCACGTTCACGCGCCACTTGTTCGAGCCGTTTCGCTTCAGTGTGACCGCCGACGCGGCCGAGTTTAACGTTGATTATCTTGCACGCGCCGAGCGCAATCGCATTCACCGCGATTTCAGCCGAGCGGATCGACTCGTCGAGACAGATCGGCGTTTGAATCTGAGGTTGCAGCTTTGCGTGGTCGAAGATGTCGTCGTGAGGGAGCGGCTGCTCGAACATCATCAGGTTGAAACGATCCAGTTGCTGGAAGAGCTGGACGTCGGCGAGCGTGTACGCCGAGTTTGCGTCGCCCATCAAGGGGATCTCGGGAAATTCTTTGCGGACGCGCTCGACGATCTTTAAGTCCCAACCGGGTTTGATCTTGATCTTGATCCGTTGATAACCGGCGTCGACCTCTTTCCGGATCTTCTCCAGCAGGATCTCGGGCGTGTTCTGAATACCAATCGAGACGCCGCACGAGATCTCGCGATGAACGCCACCGAGGTGTTTCCACAGAGGCACGCCGAGGGTTTTGGCTTCGAGATCCCAGCAGGCGTTTTCAAACGCGGCTTTCGCCATGCGATGACCGCGCACCGCCCGCATCAGTCCGAATACCTGGGCGGCGTTTTCAATGCTGCGGCGCAGGAGCATCGGAGCAAGGAACTCGTGCATCGTAGACCAGGCGGTGTTAGTCCACTCGTTGCTGTAGAACGGACCTTCTCCCGCCGTGCATTCACCCCAGCCTTCAGCGCCGTCGGCGTCGGTAACTCGCGCCAGGATGATGCGCCGTTCAGTTGTACGACCGAAGCTGGTTTCGAAGAAGCTGACCAGGGGCAGGCGGATCTCGCGCAGTTCAATCGACTGAATGATCAAGGTCAGAAAGTTGCTCCTCCGTGAGACGCATTATGCCTTGCCGTCATCCACTTGTCAGCTTAATCATCGTTGTTTTCTGCCGGGATAGATTTAAAGTCTCCCTTAACTTGACCGGCCATGGGAGAACTGATACAAGGCTTCGCACCGTTGCTACCGGCCTCGATGCGTTCCTCCGGTATTTCTGCGAGATTTTTTCATTAACAATTTTCGGAAGGATTATAGATGCGCCCCAAGAGTCCCTTACACCCGACATGGTCGATTCGTGTGTTGCTTACAGCCGTAGTCGTACTTCTGGCAGTTTTCGCTTTAATTCAGTTGCCTGACTTCGCATCGCGAGTCCAGGCAGTTTCAACAAACATTGTTATTAGCGAGTTTCGCGTACGCGGACCAAACGGCGGCTCCGACGAGTTTATCGAGCTCTACAATCTTTCCGGCGCGCCCGTGACCATTGGCGGTTGGAAGATCCGAGGTTCAAACAATGCCGGAACGGTTTCCGACCGGGCCACCGTTACGGCCGGAACTGTCCTGCAGCCAGGCTGCCACTATCTGTTTACAAACAATGCGACGGCCGGCGGTCCTTACAGCGGAGCAGTAGCCGGAAATCAAACTTACGCCACCGGTATTACTGATGACGGCGGCATTGCTCTGACGCTGCCAGATAACACTATCGTCGACCAGATCGGCATGAGCACCGGCTCCGCGTTCAAGGAAGGTACGGTGCTGGCTAGTCTCGGATCCAGCAACCTGGACCGCGGTTACGAACGCAAGCCCGGCGGTGCGGCGGGAAGTGGCACCGACACCGACAACAACGCCACCGACTTCCAGTTGAAAACACCGAGCGATCCGCAGAACTCGAGCACCGGCTGCGTTTCTCCGAGTCCGACGCCAACGCCCACGCCTTCGCCATCTCCATCTCCTTCTCCTTCGCCGTCGCCGTCTCCAACGCCGGCGCTCAACGTGATCATTAACGAAGTCGATTCAGACACTCCCGGCACCGACGTCGCGGAGTTTGTCGAACTGTACGACGGCGGTGTTGGCAACACTCCGCTCGACGGTTTAGTCGTTGTTTTCTTCAACGGCAGCAACGACCTCTCGTATGCGTCGTTTGACCTCGATGGTCGAACCACCGACGCAAACGGATATTTCGTGCTCGGCAACAATGCCGTTCCCGGAAGAGATCTGGTGTTCGCCGACGGTATCTTACAGAACGGCGCAGACGCGGTTGCGCTCTACGCTGCGAACGCAACAAACTTTCCGACCAATACCGCGGTGACGACGACGAACCTTCGGGATGCCGTCGTCTACGACACCGCCGATCCTGACGATCCCGGGCTGCTCGTTCTTTTGAACGCCGGGCAACAGCAGGTCGACGAAGCAGGTGGAACCGCGTCTGACGTCGATTCGATCGGACGCTGTCCGAACGGCGGCGGCGGTGCGCGCAACACGTCCACGTACACGGCACGCACGCCGAGTCCTGACGGCGCGAACAATTGTCCGCCTCCAGCCGTGCCGGCGAGGATTCACGAAATTCAGGGCAACGGCCTCGCGTCTCCATTTGCCGGACAGACGGTGATTACTCCCGGCGTCGTGACCGGCCGCAAGTCAAACGGCTTCTTCATGCAAGAGCCCGACGCATCGGTCGACCTCGATCCGAATACGTCGGAAGGAATCTTCGTCTTTACGTCCAGTGCTCCGCTGGTTGCGGCGGGTGACGCGGTAACGGTGACCGGCTCGGTGACTGAGTTCTTTAACCTGACTCAGATTGCCACCACACCGGCCAACGTTGTCGTTTCTACGAGCGGCAATCCTTTGCCGGCCGCCATTACGCTAACCATGACGATCCTCGATCCCGCTGGTCCAACGACCCAGCTCGAGCGTTTCGAAGGAATGCGGATGCATGCTGACACTCTCGTGTCTGTTTCTCCGACAAACGAGTTCGGTGAAATCTTCACGGTGCTTGACGGCGTACCGCGGCCGCTGCGCGAGCCCGGCATCGAGATCTCGTTGCCGGTGCCGGCCGATCCAAGCTCGACCTGCTGTATTCCCCGTTGGGACCAGAACCCCGAACGGATCATGGTCGATACTGACGGCCTCGTCGGCTCGACACGCCTCAACGTTACGACGAACGTGACGCTTTCAGGCATAACCGGTCCACTCGACTTCACATTCGACGACTACAAGGTGGTCCCGGAAACGACACCGGCGGCGTCGGCGAACATGAGCGCGATTCCGGTGCCGACACCAGCGGCGGGCGAATTTACCGTCGCCGGTTACAACATCGAGAACTTCAACAACAACGCGACGCAACGTCATAAAGCAGCGCTTGCCATTCGCGACGTGATGCGCCTGCCGGACATCATCGGCACGATCGAGATCTTCGAACTCTCCGGTCTGCAAGCCCTGGCCAATGAGATCGAAGCAATCTCCGGAGTTCATTACGAAGCGCGCCTGGTCGAAGCTGACGGCATCTCCGGTGACGCCGATCAGGACGTCGGCTTCCTGATCAAGACCTCGCGTATCCAGATCGATAGCGTGGTCCAGGAAGAGCTCGCCGGCTGCACCGGCAACGCCGCGACCTGCAACACCTTTATCGATCCGACAACCGGTCTACCGGCGTTGCTCAACGATCGTCCGCCGCTTGTACTCCGGGCTACAGTCGATGCGTCGACTCCAAACCCGCGGCAGATCGTCGTAGTAGTCAATCACACGCGCTCCTTCATCGACATCGAAGGCGACAACGCCGAAGGCCGGCGCGTTCGTGCCAAGCGTAAAGCACAAAGTGAGTTCCTGGCAGATCTGCTTCAGGATCTACAGACCGGGAACCCGGGAACACCCGTGCTTTCGATTGGTGACTACAACGCCTATCAATTCAACGACGGCTACACCGATCCGATCGCAACCGTTAAGGGCACGCCCACTGCTGACGGTGAGATGGTGGTGGACGCGAGCCCGGATCTCGTCAATCCTAACTTCACGAACCTGACCGACAGCTTGCCGGCGGACCAGAAATACAGCTTCATCTTCGAAGGCACGCCGCAGGCGATCGATCACTTCATCATCAACACTGCCGCTTCTTCGATCCTCCAGCGCTATCACATCGCCCGAAACAACGCCGACTTCCCTGAAGGTCCGTTATTCGCCAACGATGCGACCAGGCCGGAACGAAACTCCGATCACGACATGCCGGTCGGATACTTCAAGTTCCCGCTGGCGGCGACGACGACAACTGTGTCTGATGCAACGGCCGTATTCAGTCCGGCGAACCAGAGCGTAACCTTGACGGCAAACGTAAGTGGTCCAGCGCCAATCAGCGAAGGCACAGTCACCTTCACTGTTCGAGACGCAAGCAACAACGTGATCGGTCTGCCGGTTACAGGAAATGTTTCGGGTGGTGTGGCAACGGCGAATTACATCCTGCCGGGTGGCACCGCGCCGCAATCGTTGACGATCACCGGTGAGTTCAGCGGTGGAGCTTTCACGCAACCGAGCAGCGACACCGCTACGCTGACAGTAACGTTCAACATCTGCGCTCTCTACGACCAGAACAAGGCCGTGAAGAGTGGAGCTGCCTATCCGATCAAGATTCAGCTCTGCGACGCCAACGGCAACAACGTGTCGTCAGCGGCCATCGTTCTTCACGCTGTCAACATCCAGCAGGTGTCGACCTCGACCTCGGGCGATGTGGTTACGGCTGGAAACGCGAATGAGGATAACAACTTCAGGTTCAGCGACGGCTTTTACATCCTCAACCTGAAGACCACTGGTCTAACTACGGGAACATACAAACTCTTCTTCACGGCCGGGAACGATCCCACCCTCCACTCGGTCGAGTTTCAGGTCAAATAGCCAATAGTTGAGGCCACGGATTCGCAAGATCCGTGGCCTCTTTTTCCCGCCCAAACTGACCGATCCCGATCTGCCTATGTGACCGATTCAAGTCACGTTGACTAGAATCCTGTCATCCGCAAAATGAAGGCTTTTTTAGCTCTTGACCCGCCTGCGAAAGAACTGGTAGAAGCATGAATTAAGCCCTTACCGGGTTGTTGCCCTAACCGGTATCCCTCTCCAACGTGCGATATCCGTCACTCGAGGTTTGGAAGGAATACCTATATGTTTGCCTACAACACCCGACGCACTCTGCGAAGAACTCGCCGTGCAAAAACTTATAGACCAACATTGACGAGGACCTGGCGCATTATCGCGACTGTGATAGTGCTCGCCCTCGTGTCGGTCTATGTCGCCTTCGCTGCGATCTCTCTATCAACAACTGTTCCGTACACGCAGGACTTTGACAGCATGGGCATTCCCGCGGTAAACCCCGCGCCGTCAAACCTCCCTGTGAATTTCCGGCAACAGACGATCTCGGCAGTGCGAACACTCGGCAGTTGGGGTTCAGGCAGCGCACAGACTCAACGTGTCGGCGGTGCGAACGTTGCGACCAATGCGGCCAACGGCGCTTACAACTTCGGCGCCGGCGGCACCTCGTTGGGCAACGCCGATCGCGCACCCGGTTTCATCGCTTCAGGCACCGCGACGATGAGCGGCAACCTCTACGCGCAAATGGTCAACAACTCCGGCGAGGCGCTTACAGGTCTGAAGATCTCTTATGACGTGGAGAAGTATAGAAACGGATCTAACCCGGCAGGCTTCCGCATCCAACTCTACTATTCACCCGACGGCAATACATGGACCGATGCCGGACCAAACTTCCTGACGACTTTCGGCCCTGACCTCGACAACAGCGGATTTTTAAACGCTCCAGGCGCTACGCAATCAGTCGTCAACCAAACGCTGAACGTGACAGTCAATAACGGTGCTGAGATCTACCTCGCGTGGAACTACTCAGTAACGTCCGGCACTGTAACTACGAACGCGCAGGCGCTCGCGATCGATAACGTCTCGATTCTCGGACTCGCCGCGGTCGCAGCGACAAACCCGACTGGCGTAGGCGCCGCTAATCCGAACAACGTACTCGCCGGTGAAAACACCGTCCTGACGGTCAACGTTACGCCGGGCGCAAACCCGACGAGCACGGGCATCGCCGTTACAGCCAATCTTTCGTCAATAGGCGGCTCAGCAGTTCAACAGTTCTTCGACGACGGTATCAACGGCGGCGACGCATCCGCCGGCGATAACGTTTTCACTTACACGGCGACAGTCGCGTCGCTCACGACCGGAGGCGCAAAGTCGCTTCCGTTCTCGATCACCGATGCGCAGGCGCGCTCGGGCAGCGGCTCGATCAGTTTGACGGTGCAGGCACTGCCGCCGCCGGTCGATCACGTCGTCATCAGCCAGCTCTACGGCGGCGGCGGTAACTCCGGCGCGACGTTCACGCACGATTACGTCGAGCTCTACAACCCGACCGGCGTCACGTTCAATCTCGCTGGATGGTCGTTGCAGTACGCCTCGGCAGCTGGCACAAGCTGGACCAACAAACAGCCGTTGGGCGGAACGATCGCTCCGGGTGAGTATTTCTTCGTCTCACTCGCATCCGGCGGTGTGAATGGGTCGCCGCTTCCGGTCAGCGCCAACATCACTGGCGACATCAACATGAGTGCGACGACAGGCAAGATCGCCCTCGTGAGCAATTCCGTGAACCTGACGGGCTCGTGTCCGAACGGCGTCGATCCGGACATCGTCGACTTCCTCGGCTACGGCTCCAGCGCGAGCTGTTTTGAAGGCGCCAATCGCGCGCCCGCGCCGAGCAATACCAGCGCGGTGTTTCGCAAGTTGAACGGCGCACAGGACACCAACCAGAACGGCGACGACTTCCAAACCGGCGCGCCGAATCCGCGCCGCACTGCGCCGATCGTCGAGCTTGGCCCATGGGTCGCAGGAAGCGATCCGATCACGGACGGCTTCAACGCTCCTTACGACGCAACGGTGACGGTTGATTTTAGCGAGCCGGTCGATGTAACAGGCTCGTGGTTCGACATCACCTGCACGATCTCAGGCCAGCACAACAGCGCGACAGTCGCTTCCTACAACGGCGCGAAGGGTTATCACATCACGCCAAACACGAGCTTCCAGTTTGGCGAGCAGTGTACGGTGACTGTCCTCCATGGCAACGTTCACGATCAGGATCTCGACGACAGCGGAGCGAATACCGATACGCTGTTCGCTGATCACTCGTGGACGTTCACCGTCGTGGCCGCGGGCGCACCGGCGCCGTTCCCGCCGAGCGTTCATCTCGCTTTCGGCAATCCGTCGAATGCGCTCGCCGACCTCGGCCAGCCCAACAACTACCTCATGGAGAAACCCTCGTTCTCGCTTTCTTACAACCGAGACAGGGGAACTCCGAACTGGGTCAGTTGGCACCTCGAGAACCAGTGGACCGGCAACTTGCCGCGCAACGACACGTTCCGCGCGGATCCGGCTGTTTCGCCCGACTGGTATCGAGTCCAGTCGACCGACTACTTCGCGTCAGGGTTCGATCGCGGTCACATGACACCGAACGCCGACCGCGATAATCCGGCTTCGATTCCGCTCAACCAGGAGACGTTCCTGATGTCGAACATGGTGCCGCAGGCGCCGGACAACAATCAGGGACCGTGGGCGGATCTGGAAAACTTCCTGCGCACGCTGTTTCCGGCCAACGAAGTCTACGTCGTTGCCGGTCCAGCGGGAGTCGGCGGCTCGGGTGACAATGGCCCAGCCGAGACCATCGCGAACGGACACGTGACTGTTCCGGCTTTCACCTGGAAAGTTGCGCTGGTGATCCCGAACGGCGATGACGATCTCTCGCGAGTCAGCGCAGCGACGAGAACGATCGCGGTGATCATGCCGAACACGAATGCCATCAACAGCGATTGGCATACGTATCTCACCACCGTCGACGCCGTCGAAGCACTCACCGGCTACGATTTCTTTGCCAACGTTCCGGACACGATCGAAAACTCGATAGAAGCGGGTATCGACGGAAACAATCCGCCGGGAACGTCAGACCAGTCGGCTACGACTGACGAAGACGTCGCCGCGTCGATCACGCTGAACGCGGTGAGCCCCCTGACATCGCCGTCGTTCACTAACACGATCGTCAGCGGCCCGTCGAACGGCGTGGTGAGTGGAAGCGGGTTGAACCTGACGTACACGCCCGCGGCAAACTTCCACGGTTCCGACAGCTTCACTTTCAGGGTCAACGACGGTAGTCATGACTCCAACGTCTCGACGGTGACCGTCACGATCAATCCGGTTAATGATGCCCCGACAGCCGACAGCCAGTCAGTGTCGACGAACAGCAACACGCCTGTCTCGGTAACGCTGACTGGCAGTGACATCGAAACCACGGATTTGGTTTTTGAAGTGAGCGAAGGTCCCGCTCACGGAGTGCTCTCCGGGATGGGCGCGAATCTGAGCTACACGCCTGCTTCGAATTACAGCGGGCCTGACAGCTTCAAGTTCGTCGTGCGCGATTCTGGCGACGGTCTGTCGCCCGCAATCACCAGCGCGGAAGCCACGGTGTCGATCACGGTCAACGACACGGTCGCACCGACGATCACCGCGCCTGCTAACGTCATGGTTGGCACAGGCGCGGGCGCTATCTCGTGCGGAGCCGTCGTGACGGCGGAGCAGCTCGGCACTGCGAGTGCGAACGACAACAGCGGCAGCGTCAATGTTTCGCGAGACGGTGTGCCGTCCGGAAACGTCTTCCCTGTTGGAACGTCGACGATCACTTACACGGCGACAGACGGTGCCGGCAATACAGCCTCGGCTACGCAGACCGTCACGGTCTTCGACAACACGGCGCCTGCGCTGACCGCACCGGCTCCGACAACTGTCTCGCCGCTTAGTGGAACGGCGGCGATTCCAAACGTCGTCTCGGGAGCGACGTTCAGCGACAACTGCGGCGCGGTAACGGTGACGCAGAGTCCGTTAGCCGGAACCGTTGTGGGAATCGGCACGCACACGATCACGTTGACGGCAACGGACTCGGCCGGTAACACCACCACGGCAAGTACGACGTTCACTGTTAATCGCGGCGGCTTCGCGTTCTTCGTCAGCATATCGCCGCCGACGCAGGGTCGCGGCAAGCCGGCGAAGGTGAACATCGACTTCAGCAACACAACAACCCAGCGGTTGTCAGTATCGTTTGTAGTCCGTTACTCGAGCCCGTGCGAAGAGAATGTCCTGCTCGAAAACGTTGGTCCGATTGGAATCAATGGCATGACCGACCGCAGTACGAGTGTTAATTTCCACGTGCAGAAGACCGCGTGCGTGGGATCGTACGTGTTCACAGTCGAGGCTTATGTAGATGGCGTGCTGGTTGGAACCAAGACATCGGATTTAACGGTCAGCGCAACAATAGAGAGCGGTAAAAAGGGCCGGCATTGAAATAGAGAACCGGGAGTGATAGCGAACGGGTCCTTGCGCTGGTTCAACCTTTCGGCTCGGTTGAATCAGCGCAACCCCGATCGCTACCACTCCCGGTTCATCTGTGTTCTACTCAGTTGACGCGCGATCCTGGTTATGAAGCGCGGCGTGCATTGTGTGCCATGGCAGCGTCGCGCATTTCACGCGCACGGGAAACTCACGAACGCCGGCGAAGATCTTCAAATTTCCCAGATGGTTCTCCTCAGTCTCCTCGTCGAGCTCGCCGGTGACCATCGAATGAAACTCCTTGAACAGGTTCTCGATCTCTTCCCTGCTCTTCCCTTTCACGGCCTGCGTCATCATGCTTGCCGCGGCTTTCGAAATCGCGCAACCGGAGCCCTCGAACGCGATCTCCCGCACTGAATCATCGGTGAGGTTTACGTAAATGGTCAGGTGGTCGCCGCAGAGCGGGTTGAAACCTTCAGCACTGCGATCAGCATTTTCCAGCTTGCGGAAGTTTCGCGGCTTCTTGTTATGGTCGAGGATTACCTGCTGGTAGAGCTCACTCAGTTCAGACATAGATCAGTTGAATATTTCGATGACTCTTTCGATCGTTCGCGCCAGCACGTCGATCTCTTCCTTCGTGTTGTAGAAGGAGAACGACGCGCGCGCGGTGGCCGGCACGTTGAAACGCTGCATCACAGGCTGCGCGCAGTGATGGCCGGCGCGAACGGCGATGCCTTCCTGGTCCAGTATCGTGCCGATGTCGTGCGGATGGATGTCGTCGATCACGAACGACAGCACGCTCGCCTTGTTCTTTGCCGTGCCGATGATGCGCACGCCTTCGATAGCTGAAACTCGCTCCGTCGCGTAGCGCAGCAACTCCGCTTCGTACGCGGCCGCATCTTCACGCCCGATGCTGTTCAAGTAATCGATCGCCGCGCCCAAACCGATCTGCGACGCGATCGCGGGCGTTCCCGCTTCGAGCTTGTTCGGCAGGTCGGCGTAGACGGTCTTTTCGAACGTGACGGTTTTGATCATGTCGCCGCCGCCCTGAAACGGATCCATCTTTTCCAGAATCTCGGCTTTGCCATAGACGATGCCGCTGCCAGTAGGCGCGTACATCTTGTGACCGGAAAACGCGTAGAAATCGCAATCGAGATCCTGCACGTCAACGGGCATGTGCGGCGCAGCCTGTGCGCCGTCGATCAGCACCGGTATGCCGTACTTGTGCGCCTGCGCGATCATCTCCTTGACCGGATTGATCGTTCCTAGCGCGTTCGAAACGTGAATCAGGCTAACGAGTTTCGTCCGCTCGTTCAGCAGGCCGTTGTACTCGTCGAGCAGCAACTCACCGGCGTCGTTCATCGGGATCACGCGGAGGCGAGCACCCTTTTCCTGGCAGAGCATCTGCCACGGCACGATGTTGGCGTGGTGTTCCATCGCGGAGATGATGATCTCATCGCCGGCGCCGATGAACTTGCGGCCGTAGCCGTACATCACGAGGTTAATGCCCTCAGTCGCTCCGCGCACGAAGATACACTCGCGGCTCTCACGAGCATTGATGAAACGCTTCACCTTCTCACGCGCGCCCTCATAAGCCGTGGTCGCGCGCTGGCTCAGGTAATGAACGCCACGATGAATATTCGAATGCTCCTGCTCGATGTAGACGCTGCCGCGATCGATCACGACCTGCGGCACCTGCGACGAGGCGGAATTGTCGAGGTAAATAAGCGGTTTGCCGTTGACTGTCTGATGCAGGACGGGGAAGTCGGCGCGAATGCGTTCGACGTCCCAAACCTTGGCCAGCTTTGTTGCGGGCACTGAATCGACGATCGATGTACTCACACTACGCCCTCAATTCGAGTACTCAAATGACTCATTACAGCCTTGTCCAACTGAGATCTGATTGAATCGATCTTGATCTTGCCGATCACTTCTTCGGCAAAACCGTACGTCAGCAGACTGCGCGCGAGCTCCGGATTCAGACCACGGGCTTGCAGGTAGAACAGCTCTTCGTCGTC
Source organism: Acidobacteriota bacterium (assembly GCA_046732535.1). GTDB lineage: Bacteria > Acidobacteriota > Blastocatellia > Pyrinomonadales > Pyrinomonadaceae > PSRF01. The sequence goes on along the minus strand of JBKPNH010000040.1, from coordinate 10,527 downwards.
AATCTGGCCCACCGCGGCGCCGTGCGCGCACTTCACGTCGTCGGCGTAGATCTCCAACTGCGGTTTCGTATCGACGCGGGCCTGCGGCGACAGTAACAGATTCTTGTTCGTCTGCATGGCGTCAGTCTTCTGCGCGCCCTCGCGCACGAAGATCTTGCCATTGAAGACCGCGCGACCGTTGCCGTCGAGGATGCCTTTGTACAACTGATGACTGTTGCAGTTCGGTTCCTTGTGATCGATGACCGAATGCGTGTCGTTATGCTGATCCGGACCGACGACATACAAACCATCCACCCAACACTCGGCGCCTTCATGATCGAGCACAACCGAAACATCGTGACGCGCCAGTTGCGCGCCAAGATTGATCGACGTCACATCGTAACTGCTCGCGCGTCCCAGTTCGGCGGCGGTAGTGGCGACGTGGAAAGCGCGATCGCTTTCGTTTTGAACGCGATAGTGCTCGAGGCGCGCGCCGTCTTTCAGAACGATCTCGGCGACAGCATTAGTGAAATAACGACCATCGCCAACGTAACTTTCAATCACCGTCGCCGAACTGTTCTCCTCGGCGACAACCAAAAGCCGCGGAAAACTAGCTGGCGAAGATCCACCGGAGGGCCCATCGGAGAGGAAAGTGATCTGCAACGGCGTCTCGAGTTTGACGTTCTTCGGAATCCAAAGAAATACGCCCGACTGGAGAAACGCCGTGTTCAATGCCTTCAATCCGTTGTCGTGGTAATTGGCGTTGCGCGCCAGATACTTGCGGACGATCTTGTTGTATCTTGCATCGCCGACGGCGCTGAAGAGATCGATCGCGACAACGTCGCCGAGGCCGGTCTTGATAGATGCTTCCTCATTCAGAAAGCCGTTGACGACGATCAGGTGCGCGTTTGCAGTTTCAGGATAAGCCAGGCGGGCAACCTCTGCGGCCGATATATCGCTCGGCTTGATCGCAGGCTGGAAACTCTCCTTCGCCAGCGGCGCGAGGTTGGTGTATTTCCACTCCTCTTCGCGAACGGACGGAAATCCGATCTGTTCGAAGCGATCGATGGCGCCCGAACGCACGAGTTCGAGCCACGCCACAGTTGGGCTCGACTCCTTCGCTGATGCAAACGCAGTCTGATACGTGTTCTCTTGCTTGACGAGTTCTGTCAACATCTTTAATTCGCCGGCGCTCCTGTCTTGTTCTGATCGATGGTCTTGATCCAGTCGTAGCCTTTCTCTTCAAGCTCCAGCGCCAACTCTTTTCCACCCTCGCGCGCGATGCGGCCGCCTGCCAGGACGTGGACGTAATGAGGAACGATGTAGTTCAAAAGCCGTTGATAGTGCGTGACGACGATGATGGCGTTGTCCGGCGTCATCAGTTGATTGACGCCGCCCGCGACGATGCGCAGCGCGTCGATGTCGAGTCCCGAATCGGTTTCGTCGAGCACCGCCAGCTTTGGTTCGAGCACCGCCATTTGCAGTATCTCGTTGCGCTTCTTCTCGCCGCCGGAAAAGCCTTCGTTGACCGAGCGCGTCATGAAGCTGGCGTCCATCTCGACCACCTTGGCGCGCTGTTTCAGGAGATCCTTGAACTCGAGCGGATCGAGCTCTTCTTCGCCGTGATGCTTGCGCTTCTCGTTGTAGGCCAGCCGCAGGAACTGGGCATTTGAAACGCCGGGCACTTCAATCGGATACTGAAACGCCATGAACACGCCTTCACGAGCGCGTTCGTCAGGCGGCATCTCGAGCAGGTTCTTTCCTTCGTAGAGCACTTCGCCTGCTGTCACTTCGTATTGCGGATGTCCGGCGAGGACTTTCGCCAACGTGGACTTGCCAGAGCCGTTCGGTCCCATGATCGCGTGGATCTCGCCTTTTCGGACCGTCAGGTTGATTCCTTTTAGGATTTCGTTGCCGTCGATTGCCGCGTGTAAATTTCTTATTTCTAACATCCGTAAACCAATCCGTGGGTATCCGTGCTACCCAACACTACCTTCCAATTTCAATCCGAGCAGCCGCGTTGCTTCGACCGCAAACTCCATCGGCAACTGCAAGAAGACGTCCTTGCAGAAACCATTGATGATCAACGACACCGCATCTTCCTGCGAGATACCGCGCTGTTGCAGGTAGAAAAGCTGCTCCTCGCTAATCTTGGACGTCGAGGCCTCATGCTCCACGCTCGAACTGTTGTTCATCACCTCGATGTACGGGAACGTGTTTGCGCCGCATTTCGATCCGATCAGCATCGAATCACATTGCGTGTAGTTGCGCGCGTTTTCCGCCTTCGGCATCACTTTCACGAGCCCGCGATAACTGTTGTTTGATTTACCGGCCGCGATTCCCTTTGAAATGATGGTTGAGCGCGTGTTCTTGCCCAAGTGGATCATCTTCGTGCCCGTGTCGGCCTGTTGCGCGTGGTTCGTCAGCGCGACTGAATAGAACTCGCCGATCGAGTTGTCGCCGGCGAGGATGCACGACGGGTACTTCCACGTGATCGCCGAACCGGTCTCCACCTGCGTCCAGGAGATCTTCGAGTTTCTTCCCGCGCACTTGCCGCGCTTGGTAACGAAGTTGTAAATGCCGCCACGGCCTTCTTCATCACCGGCGTACCAGTTCTGGACCGTCGAGTATTTGATCTGTGCGTCGTCGAGCGCGATCAATTCTACTACCGCAGCGTGAAGCTGATTACGATCGAACTTCGGCGCCGTGCAGCCCTCGAGATACGAAACGTGCGAACCTTCTTCCGCAACGATCAGCGTGCGCTCAAACTGTCCCGAGTCCGCGTTATTGATACGGAAGTAGGTCGACAGTTCCATCGGACAGCGAACGCCCTTCGGAATGAAACAGAAGCTGCCGTCAGAAAACACCGCGCTGTTCAATGCCGCGAAGAAGTTGTCGTTAGTTGGAACGACGGAGCCGAGATACTTCTTGACCAGCTCCGGATACTCTCTGATCGCTTCCGTGAACGAACAGAAGATCACGCCGTGCTTCTTCAGCTTCTCTTTGTACGTCGTGGCGACGGAGACAGAGTCGAATACCGCGTCGACGGCGACGCCGGCCAACTGTTTCTGCTCCGTTAGCGGAATGCCGAGTTTTTCAAAGGTCCGCAGGAGTTCGGGATCGACTTCGTCGAGGCTCGCTTTCGTCGGCTTCTGCTTCGGAGCGCTGTAATAAATGATGTCCTGGTAGTCGATGGCCGGGTAGTCGATGTTGGGCCAGTGCTTCGGCTCAGTCATCGTCAGCCAGTGACGAAACGCCTTGAGACGAAACTCCAGCATCCATTCCGGCTCGTTCTTCTTCTCGACGATCAAACGGATAGTGTCTTCGGTCAGACCGCGCGGAATCACGTCCGACTCGATGTCTGTGACGAAGCCGTATTTATATTCTTGTTTGCCTAAAAGTTCTGCTGTGCTCATCAGTTTCTTCTAAATTCGATTGTCTGGCGGCTTGACGCTTTGAATCTGGTGCAACACGGCGTCGACGTTTGCTTCCGTTCCCAACAATTGCGAGAGCGTGATGTCGGCGAGCGCGTTGTCGACGATCTGATGCAACTCGATAATCACCGGCCGGATGCCGCAGTCGCCCGTGTGGACGCACGCATCGAGCACGCCCGCGTAGCTCTTGCAATGCGACTCGGCAGGCTCGCCTTCGAGCACTCTTATCACCTGATTCAACCTGATTTCAGACGCAGGCCGCGCGAGGGAGTAGCCGCCTTTGATTCCTCGCGTCGACTGCACCAGTCCGGCTTTGCTGAGAATCCACAAGAGTTTGCCCGCGTTCGCTTGCGAGATTCCTTCGAGCCGTGCGATTTGTGCCAGGGTCAACGACTCGCCCATAGTGCCCGCCCGAGCGAGTTGCAGAAGGCAGCGCAAACCGTATTCTTCTTGTGCCGAAATCTTCATCTAACTTATTAGCCGCAGGCATCTTAGCCTAATCCTGATTTTTAAGTCAAGTTTACGGGCAGACTTCCAATCATCCGTGTAAGTCGCTGGTTTAAAGTTTGAAATCGAAGTCTAAATACCCCGCGAGGCGCGCGGGTTTGCCGGCGAAAGTCGGTGGCGGGAACACCCAACCCTTTGCGGCCTCTTCCGCCGCCTGCCGCAGCATCATGGGGCCTTCGGAGTTGGTAATCCAGAGCTTGCCGTTCTCGTCCACAATCGCAAACACGCGCACGGTGCCTGTCACGTTGTGCGTCTTTGCCATTGCCGGATAAACGGGCGTCACGCGTTTGCTTTCGCGTCCGTTGAGTGAACCGGTGCTGACGAGCTGCGGTTCCGGGCCGGCTGTGGTGGCCGGAGTCGCCGTCGTGTTGTTGGGCTGTGCGGCGGTTTGCGGGGGTTCAGTCGAAGACTTTTGATTGGCGAACGGATTCGGAATCTTGGAAGTGACGCCCTCGAGAGCTTGCGAACGGCCGAGCGCTTGTACCTCGACGCCTGACGATGCCATTTTCTCGCGTGCTGCCTGGTACTGCGTCTGCCAAACCGTGCGATCCTCGTTGTTGCGGGCGAGCGAAAGGCGTATTCCGAGCACGTCTTCGAGGAGCGCCATTGCGTCGTACGAGCGTCCTGCTTCCTTCGATATTTCCGTGGCCTGAGCGATCACGCGTTCGAGCAGAGTGCGCACTCGATCGAGATCGGTGTTGACTTCGACGGGCAGATTGGAATCGCCGGTGTTGATGCCGTAACTGCGAAATCTCGCGATGTGCGAGCGAATGCCGTTCAGGGTTTGACCCGCGGCCGCGAAATAGGTGCGAAGAGATTCGTCTTTCTGCGTCGCGCGCGACGCGTAAGCTTCTTCCAGTAATGCCTGTGGGCGTCCGTAATTCCCGTCTTCCAGATAAATACCGAGCAGCATCAGGGTCGTGGCATTTCGCAGCGTCACGTCGGACACAGAGGCGCGAACGTTTTCGAGTTCGGTGGCCGCGGCCTGAAGCTGATGGATGGCAGCCAGAGCCCGGGCTCGTTCAATCCGGCGCATGACGGGATTGACTGCGGGGACTTCTTCCGTGGCGCCAGTCGTCTGGCCTGCCGCGAGACCGGTTGTAATAAGAATCAGAACTGTCGGGAGGATTGCATGGATGTAGGGGCGAAAATCCGAAAAAAATCTCAAATTGCTGACTCCTGAAATACGAAAGCGAGCCTAATGCTCGCTTAGGTTTGTTATCAATTTGTCGAAAGTATTATGGCCGGATCGGTCAAATCAGGCAAGTGTCACGCTAAACGGCTTGTCTCTCGTTAAATCCGTGTTCCCTTATACCCCGGCCTCCGTCACTGCGACGGGGATGAAGGGTTGAGGCTCTTGATGATTTTGTCGCGGAGCGCGCGGGCCTCGTTTTTGATGGTCAGTTCGTTAAGGGTCAGGAGACGGCGGTCGCGCATGACGATGCGGCCGTTGATGACGACCGTTTGGACGTCCGCGGCCTTGGTCGCGTAGACGAGGTCGGAATAGATGTTGTAGAGCGGGATCTGATTGAGCGTGTCGCGATCGATGATCACCAGGTCGGCGCGCTTGCCGGTCTCCAGCGAGCCGATGTCCTTCTCCATGTGCAACGCCTGCGCGCCGCCAATCGTCGCCAATTCGAAGGCCTGTTGCGCCGAGATGACCTTGGGGTCGCCACTGAAGACTTTGTGCAGCTTGGCGACAGTATCCATTTCCTCCCACATGTTCAGGTCGTTGTTCGATGCCGCTCCGTCCGTGCCCAGTCCCACGAAAACGCCCTCAGTCAGCATCTTCGGCACCGGCGCAACGCCGGATGCGAGCTTCATGTTCGACTGCGGATTGTGAACCACGCCGACGCCGTGCCTCTTCAGGATCGCGATGTCACTTCCCTGCGGCCAGACGACGTGGGCGGCAATCAACTTCGCATTCAGAAAGCCGATGCGATCGAGGTAAGCAACCGGGCTCGCGCCCTTGTCTTTGACACTATCGTCGAGCTCGCGTTTCGTTTCGGAAATGTGGGTCACGATCGGCGCGCCGGTTCGATCGGAAAACGCCCGCACCGCCTTCAGATGCGCTTCCGAAACGGTGTACGGCGCGTGCGGCGCGATCGCCGGCACGATCAGGTCATGCCCTTTCCAGCGGCTCACATACTTCTCGACGTAAGCCATCCCCTCGGCGTTCGTTTTATTGTCGGCGACCGGAAAGTCGATAATCGTTTCGCCGAGCACGCCACGGACTCCCGCCTTCGCAGTCTCGTCGGCGATAGCATCTTCGAAGTAGTACATGTCGCAGTAGGTCGTCGTGCCTCCGCGAATCATCTCGGCGAGACCAAGCCGCGCGCCGATACGAACAAACTCTTCCGTGACGTTCTTCGCTTCGGCCGGAAAGATGTACTTCGTCAGCCACTCCTGCAGGTCGAGATCGTCGGCCAGCCCGCGGAACAGGACCATCGGCACGTGCGTGTGACCGTTGATCAGACCCGGCGTGATGACTTTGCCCGTCGCGAAGATTCTCTGCCGCGACCGGTAACCAGCCTCAATCTCCGCCCGCGGACCAATGGCGACGATGCGGCCACCCGCTACGGCGATACCGCCTTCGTCAATGACGCGGCGCCCGCCATCCATCGTGACGATCGTGCCACCCAGAACGAGAAGATCGACCTGCCTGCGATTCTGTGCGGCAACATTCGATGGTGTGCTTGCGAGCATGGTTATCAGGACGAAACAAATCAGCAGTCGCATATTATTTCTTCTTCAGAAACCGCGCATCAAACGCCCGCGGCAACAAGTCGGCGATGTGGAACTCTTCACTGTGCCCATTGAGGTTCGCGAACACGATCGTCGCCTCCCGCGCGAACTCCCAGATTATCTGCCGGCACGTGCCACACGGCGGCGTCAGCGTCTCAGTATCGGCCACCACGGCCAACGCCGTGAACTGTCGCTCACCTTCAGACAACGCCTTCCAGATCGCGACCCGCTCAGCGCACACCGTCAAACCGTAACTTGCGCTCTCGACGTTGCAACCGGTGTAGACTTTACCGCTCTCAGTCGTGACCGCCGCTCCGACAAGAAAATTGGAAAACGGCGCCACCGACTGTAAACGCGCCCGTTGAGCCGCTTCAATCAACGGCTGTAAATCTTCGCTCAAAGTTGACCTCCAGCTATCGATAAAGCACTGGCCAGCCTCTCGCGAATTTTTCCGCTCAGCAAATCAATGCTTACCAGATTATGACCACCCTCGGGAATGATTACGTCAGCATGACGCTTCGACGGTTCGACAAACTGCATGTGCATCGGCCGGACCGTCGCCAGGTATTGTTCGATTACAGACTCAGCAGTGCGCCCGCGCTCGGCGATATCGCGGCGCAGACGGCGAATGAAACGAATATCGTCAGGCGTGTCAACAAAGACCTTGATGTCCATCTGCTCGAGCAATCGAGCATCGGCGAAGATCAGGATTCCCTCGACGATGACGATCGGTTTCGGTTGGACCGATCGCGTGTCGTTCAAGCGCATGTGCGTCTTGAAGTCATAAAGCGGCAACTCAATAGCCTCGCCTGACTTCAGGCGGCGAATGTGATTGACGAGCAGATCGTTATCGAGGGCGTCAGGGTGATCGAAGTTGGCGATGCCGCGGTAATCGAGTGGAAGGTCCGTCAGGTTGCGGTAGTAGGAGTCCTGTTGAATGAAAACGACTTCGCTGGCGCTGACCGATTCAAGGATGCGATTCGCGACCGTCGTCTTCCCCGATCCGGTGCCGCCACAAATGCCAATTATCATGCTCATCGTTAGATCTCAGATCTGAGATCTCAGACCACTCGGTTGTTAATCGCGCTCACAACCTTGCGCAGCAGTTGCGTGAACGTGCCGCGAACGCGATCGCCCGTCGCCATCACTTCCGCGTGATCGATCGGCTCGTCGCCGAGGCCCGCCGCCATGTTGGTGATACACGAAATCCCGAGCACTTCCATGTCCATGTGACGCGCGACGATCGCTTCCGGCACCGTGCTCATGCCCACCGCATCAGCGCCCAGGTTGCGCAGCAGATGAATCTCGGCGGGCGTTTCATAACTCGGACCAGACAGTCCGCCGTAAATTCCGCGCCGCACTTCGACGCCGATCGCCTTCGCCTCTTCCACCACCAGCTCCTGCAACGCGGGCGAGTAAACCGCCGACATGTCCGGAAAGCGTGGACCAAACCGTTCATCGTTCGGACCACGCAGCGGATTGTCACCGATCAGATTCAAATGGTCGCTGATCACCATCAACGCGCCCTGCGTCAATGCCACGTTAATCCCGCCGGCGGCGTTCGTCAAAACCAGCGTCTTGATCCCGAGCAACTTGAAAGTGCGGACCGGAAACGTGACTTCCTCGAGCGCGTAGCCTTCGTAGTAATGCACGCGGCCCTGCATCGCCAACACCGGCACGCTGTCGACCTTGCCCACGATCAGCCGCCCTTCATGTCCTTCGACGGTCGAACGCGGAAACCCCGGTATCTGATCGTAAGGAATGCGAACCGCGTCGTCGAAGTCGTCGGCGAATCCGCCGAGGCCGCTGCCGAGCACGATCGCGATGCGCGGCTCGACGCTCAGTCGGGCGCGAATGGTCCTTGCCGCATGTTCAGCACGTTCGTAAAGACTTGTGCTTGCCAGTCGTTCCACCATTGCCTTGCTCTACTTCTCCTTCTGATACGGAATTCCCAGCGCGCGGGGCGGCCGCGACGATCCGATAAAGCCCGCCAGCACCACGATAGTCAAGACGTACGGCACCATTTGTATGAACTGTACCGGAATGTCCTCACCCGAAGGTAACTTTACCGCGCCCTGCATCTGAATCGAAATCGCTTCAGTAAACCCAAAGAGGAGACATGCAAGCAAGGTCTGCACCGGACGCCATTTGCCGAAGATCAACGCAGCGAGAGCGATAAAGCCGCGGCCGGCCGTCATGTTCCTCGTAAACAACGACGACTGTCCGATCGAAAGATATGCGCCGCCAATGCCCGCCAGCATCCCGGCGAGCAACACGCCCGAGTACCTGATCTTACTCACGCTGACGCCCGCCGCGTCTGCTGCTTCCGGTTTTTCTCCGACCGAACGCAGCCGCAAACCAAACGGCGTCTTATAAATGACGTACCAGATCGCAGCCACCAGAACAAGAATCGCAATTGCAATGATCAGCGGCGACTGCGGCAGCAAGTGGTCCTTGGGAAGTTGAGGTGTCGAACCTGATGAAAGAAACAGCGCGCCACTCAGAAACCCGGGTATGCCCAGCATCAGGATGTTGATGGCCGCCCCGCTGACAACCTGGTCCGCTTTGAACTTGATACAACTCACCGCGTAAATCGCGGCGATGAACAGACCGGCGAGCATGCCTGCGAGTAAACCGACCCATGGGCTCGCGTTGCCCAATCCGAACCTCACGTCAGCGGCATATGTGACTGCGGCGGCCGTGAAAGCCCCGGCCAACATCTTGCCCTCGAGTGCGATGTTGATTACGCCCGAGCGCTCGGAAAACAGTCCGCCTAACGCCGCCAGGACCAACGGCGTGCCAAGCCTGATCGTCGACGCAACTAGTGACCACGTGAAAATGTCTCTCATCGGCTTAGGCCCCTCAACCGTCTGAATCCGAACCTTCCGAGCGACCACTTGAAGAAGGCTTCCGCGGCGACGAACAGGATGATGATGCCCTGAAGCACCTGCACAATATCTTTCGTGATGTGCTCGGAAAATCCGTCGACGTAGATTCCGCCGTGCTGCAACACGGCAAACAACAGCGCCGCGAGGATCACACCGACCGGATGGTTGCGCCCGAGCAAGGCCACGGCGATTCCGGTGAAACCGTAGTTGTCGGAGAAGCCGTCGTAATAACGATAACGATAGCCCATCACTTCGTTGATTCCGACCATGCCGGCGAGTGCTCCTGAAACGGCCATCGCGAGAACGATCTGTTTGCGAATCGAAATCCCACCGTATTCAGCAGCCGACGGATTGCTGCCCGTCGCGCGTATCTCGTAGCCCCACTTCGTGCGCCACAAAAACAGGTAGACCAGCAGACAGCAAAGCAGCGCCAAAAGAAAAGCGACATTCAACGGAATACGTTCCGGCAAACCGGGAACGAACTTTCCGAGCCGAGCGATGTGCGCGCCCCAGCCGATCGGCACAGTCTGGAGAATCGGATCGCCCGGCGCTTTGTAGTGATACTGCGTCAGGTAACTGATCAGATAGAGCGCGATGAAGTTCAACATGATCGTGTTGATGACTTCGTGCGATCCGAAACGAGCTTTTAGAACTCCCGGAATCGCTCCCCAAAACGCGCCGGTTAAGATCGCGGCGAGGAAGCAAAGTGGAATGAGTAGCCATGAAGTGAGGTGGGCGAAAGTAATTCCGACCCAGGCGGTCGCAAACGCGGCGATGTAGATTTGTCCGTCGGCGCCGATGTTGAATAGTCCGCAACGAAAGCCGACCAACTCGGCCAGGCCGGTGAAGATCAATGGCGTGGCGTGAAAGAGCGTGTAGCCAATCCCGTCGGGCCATGAGAGCGCGCTGCCGAGAAGCAAACGATACGCTTCGATCGGGTTGTCGCCGACGAGCAATATGAGAATGCCGCCAAC
>JBKPNH010000039.1:0-6142 GCA_046732535.1 Acidobacteriota bacterium | reverse complement strand
TGCTGCTCGAGGGCGATCCAGCAACGCAGATCGCTCGCGCTGCCTTCGAGCATGAAGTGGACCTGATCACAGTGGCCACTCGCGATCGCAACCGGCTTTCACGCGCGTTCGGCGGTTCACTGGCCGAAGCCGCAGTCGCCGACTCGCCCAGTCCCGTATTGGTGGTGCGTCCGCCGCAACACGATTTCGTCGAACATCGCGGCGGTCAGACCAGCATTCGCATGAACCGCGTGCTGCTGGCGACCAACTTCCGCCCGTCATCCGCTGCTGCGACGCAACTGGCGACCGGCATAGCGAAACAACTCGGCGCGGAACTTCATGCGGTGTTCGTCATCGGCGATTACTTCGAACAGATCTCGGCGATTTTTCCCGAAGGCGGTTTCGCGGCGTTGACTCGGCTGCGCAGTCTCGTCGAGGAACGAATGGCCAATCTCTCGCGAACCGGCGCGATGCCGGCGGAGACGCACATCATCGAGGGCCGGCCGTACCAGGAGATCGTCAAACTGGCAGCGAAGATCGAAGCGGACCTCGTCGTGTTAGGGACGGCTGTTCACGGTTCATTGTTTGGCAACAATCCGGTGCTTGGATCGGAGATTGAAAGAGTGATCAGAAACTCGCCTTGTCCGGTATTGTGTGTTCCGGCGGCGAAGGTTGTAACGCCGCTGCCGGCGTTTGTAACGCAAGCTGTACCACAGACGTAAACTGGAGTTGATTTATGAATCTGAAGCTATTATTACTTTTCGTTGCGTTAGTGTTCGCGGGCTGCAATGCGGTCGATACCAAAGTGAGCAGCCAGACGAACAACGCGAATCATGCGACCCCGCCGGCGCAAACTAACGACGGCGTGAAGCGCGTTACGAGTGCTGAGCTCGACGAGCTGATGAAGCAAGGCAAAGTATTCGTCGTGGACGTGAGAAACCAGACGATGTACGACGCCGGGCACATACGCGGCGCGAAGTTGATTCCCGTCGGCGAGATCGCAAACCACGTCGATGAGCTTCCGAAGGACAAGCAGATAGTTACCTACTGCTCTTGACCGAACGAACATACGTCCGCCGGTGCGGTGGACACACTCAAATCGAAGGGTTTCACAAACGCAGCAGCACTCCTCGGCGGTTTTCAGGGATGGGAGCGCGAAGGCCGCCCCGTTGACAAGAAACCAAAATAGATGATGGAACCGTCAGCCCCCGTTCAGTGGGCCAAGGTTATCGACCATACGCGCTGCATCGGCTGTCACGCCTGCACGACGGCTTGCAAATCAGAAAACCTGGTGCCGCTTTCGGTCACACGCACGTACGTCAAGCACGTGGACGTCGGCGTGTTTCCACAGGCGCGCCGCGCACATCAGGTCACTCGCTGCAACCAGTGCGCGCACGCGCCGTGTGTGACCGCGTGTCCGACGTCGGCGATGTTCAAGCGGCCCGATGGGATCGTCGACTTCGATAAATCGATCTGCATCGGTTGCAAAGCGTGCATGGCGGCGTGTCCGTACGACGCCATCTTCATCAATCCGGAAGATCACTCGGCGGAGAAGTGCAACTTTTGCGCGCACCGCATCGACGTCGGGCTCGAACCGGCGTGCGTTGTCGTTTGTCCGACGCAGGCGATCCTCGTCGGCGACATGAACGACGGCGATTCGTACGTTGCGCAGATCGTGAATCGTGAAGCTGTCGCCGTACGCCGGCCAGAGAAAGAGACGCTGCCGAAGCTGTTTTATAAAGGCGCGCACCAGGCGACGCTCGATCCGTTAGCAGCGCGGCGTCCCGAAGGCGGACTCTTTATGTGGAGCGAGCAACAGGCCGGGTCGGAGTTCGTCGTTTCCGGCAATCCGAATTACAACAACTCATCAGCGGCGGCGCTCTTGTCATACGACGTCGCGCATTCGATACCGTGGGACTGGCGCGTCAGTCTTTATACATGGACCAAGGGAATCGCGTCGGGAGTCTATCTGGTTGCCTCGTTGCTGGTGCTGATGGGATTTCTCAGCGCTGACAGTCGTGCCTGGCTATGGGCCACGCCGATTGTCTCGGGTGCGTTTCTCGCGTTCACGGGCGGGCTGCTGCTTTGGGACCTCGAACATCCGGCGCGGTTTTATCTGATCTTCACGCGGCCGCAGTGGCGTAGTTGGTTGGTGAAGGGCGCTTTTGTGATCGCGGGTTACACGCTCGTACTCGTGACGCACTTTTTCGCGAGTTGGGCCGGATCAGTATCGCTGCAAAAGTGGTTGATGATACCGGGCATTCCTTTGTCGGTGATCAGTGCGGTCTATACGGCGTATCTCTTCGCACAGGCGAAAGCGCGCGACATGTGGCAGAACCCGCTGCTGCCGCCGCACTTGTCCTTTCAAGCGGTGTTGGCGGGTTCGGCAGTGTTGTTGGTGGTAAGTCAGTTTTTTGTGGCTGGCCAGGAACTGATTTGGCTGACGCGGATTCTCGCTATCTCCAGCTTCATTCACCTTCTTATGATTTGGGGTGAGGTGTCGTTGACGCATCCGACCTCACATGCTCGCCTGGCAATCTGGGAGATGGTGAGGGGACGTTACAAAACGGAATTCTGGATGGGCATAATCCTTTCATTCCTTGGAGGGTTGCTGCCATTGCTCGCCATGCTCAACGCTTTCGATATGTCATACGGTATCGGCGGCTCACCGTTCGCTCTTATCGGCCTCATGCTTTTCGAACACGCCTACGTCCAGGCAGGGCAGTCAGTGCCGCTGGCCTGACAGGCTTAATCACCCGTCAAATCCGCAACGACTCAGATTTACGCGTTACTATCCGGAGCGCTGCCGTGCGACGAAATTGTGAGCGCGAATTGATGAGTTGGAGTTGATTTAAATGTACATTAAGCAACGTTTATTTGCTTTGGTGATGATTATCGGGTTTATTGGTCTGACCTATTACAACTGGCAACAGCTTTGGGACAACGGCCGTTACTCGTTGAAAATGGCGGCGTTTGGCCCCGTAGGAGTGGTTGGTGGATTCTTTTTGATGTTATTCCCCACGATGGCTGGACGGCCGGAAACGACGCGCGACCGGCTGGTGTTGCTGGCAGTGTTTGCCCTGGGTCTGTTCGCCGGATTGATTAACTGGTACATGATGGATCCCGGTTTCTTCGGCAACTAAAAAGGACAAAGAAGTGCAAGGAGGGTTGATGGACATACTGTGGCAGGAGTTGAGTGCGGGCTTTCCTGATGGCGCGCAATTGGTCCGTGTTCTGCTGCGCGTAATCACGGCCACCTTATTCGGCGCGATCGTCGGATTTGAACGCGAGAAAGCAGGCAAGCCTGCTGGACTGCGCACGCACATACTCGTTTGCCTCGGCACTGCCGTCGTCGTCCTTGCCTGTTCCGGCGCGCAGATGAACCTCGACGGCCTCTCGCGCGTGATTCAAGGAATCGTGACCGGCATCGGCTTTATCGGCGCAGGTTCCATTCTCAAGTTGAGCGAACAGCAAGACATCCAGGGACTGACCACCGCCGCCGGTCTGTGGATGACTGCCGCGATCGGCATCGCCGTCGGTCTGGGAGAACTGGGACTCGCCGTGATCAGCACAGCGCTAACACTAATCGTCCTCGCGCTCGTACATGTGTGGGAACTGCGCGCCGAAGCACGTGCAGCAGAAAAGAAGAAAAAATCCGCCTAGATCCGTGGCTCAGTTTTTGATCCGTGGTTCAGTTTTTGGAAGTCGTTAGTTTTTCTGACTTCAAAACACTCGTCGCCAGAGCCGTCAAGTAGTTCGCCCGTTGCACCGGCTGATCGATCTTGTTAGCGAGCAGCCGCGCCTGCATGTAATCCTGAACGACAAGCGGTCCGATCTCGTGGAAATCGATGGCGTCGATCGTCGCGTCGTTTTCACTCGTCATCTCCTTGCCGTTGACGACGGTGAAAGTCTTGATCCTCAACAGCGGCGGCGGCTTCGCCGGCGACGACGATCGCGCCGGCTCCACGTCCAGCTTCAGTCGATTGAACGTAGTGATTGCCGTCCCTAACGTTTCGAACGCCCGGATCGAATCAAACAACGCAAACTGCTCAACAGCACTCAGCAGGGCTAACACTTTATCGGGCGTGTCTTCCGCCTTCGCAGCCGCCGCGATTGCTTCTGAGAGTATTTCCGCCGCCAGCGCGGCGTCTTTCCCGTTGGACCATGCACGTCCGGCCAATACGACGAGCACTTTGGCGCAAAACACGGAGTTGTTGAAGTTCGTCGCGAGCTTTAGCGCTTCCTGATACGACCGCGACTGTAGAAGCGGCTGGATTTTGACGAGATTAATGTCGTCCTCGGCGGTTGTTTTGAGTGTCGTATCGTCGATCTTCTTCGCCACGGCGAGTGCGCGATCGGCGTCCTGTCTCATCAGCATATAAGCGATGCTGGTTAACAGCGCGTCGCGCACCTGGGGGTTTTTCTCTCGTTCAGCGCGTTCGAGCTGTTCGTCGAGGCTGTAGTTATTTCTATCGGAGACAGCGGCTTGCTGTTGCTGCGTCGCTCGCCATAAGTCCATGCGTTGCGCTTGCTCTGCATTCATACCGGAAGCAAGGCGAGTCATTTGACCGCGCAGCTCCGGCAGCCGTTCCGGAGCGTAACGCGAGACGATTGGAACGGCGCGAAGCTCGAGCTGCGTATAGAAACTGGCGCTCGAAGGCGAGAGCGGCGCGCCGTCGCCGCCGGCCTGTCGCCATGCGGCGTCGACGTAAAAATCAGCCAGCAGTTGAGCATCTGATTGGCTCGCATTCGGTTGCATCTCGCCATTCGGCCAAAATAGATAGCTTGTGAGCGAGATCAGCGCCGGATCGTAAGCGTAGTTGCTGCGTCGCAAGGTCGTAAGCGCGGCGCGAAACAGTTGATTGCTGAGGGAGCGATAATTAATGGCAAGTGAAAACAAGACCTGACCAAAACCCTGCGGGATGCGATCGCCCGATAGCGCGATCGTCGCGAGGCGCGCTGCCTTTTCCGGATCCGACGTGGCGAGTTGCTGCGCGATCTGCATCAGCAGATCGAGCCGGGCGCTGTCGGACTTACTCGCGTCATTCTTTGCGGACATTCTGTCCTGAAAACTGCTAAACCACGCTTCCGCTTGCTTACTATCGTGTGCGCCGAACCGCCGCAGCACTTCCTTTACTGCCGACGCCTGTCTAGCAACGTATGCCGGTTGCTTTTCCTTCGGCAGATCCTCGCGGAAGGGCTGAGCGGCCGCGTCGAACGACCAGCGAAAACTCTCGCGCGCGAATGGTTCATCAAACGACCACAACTCATCCGCAATTCGCGCCTGCAACCTTGCGACCGCTAATTTGTCAGGTTCCTTCTTCAAGTCACGCGCGAGCGTCTTCAGCAGATCAACCGCATTCTGCTGATCGGCAGAAAGTGCTGACGGAAATTCGGGTGGTGTTGTCAACAAATTGCGGCGTTGGGCCATCGCGGGCGATGAAAGCAGCATCGCCAGCACAAACAATGAAAGTCGAACGTGTAAGGGTGATTTCATTCGCCTTTTCCTGATTCAAAGAACTTTGCTAAATCTGCGGAAGTCGGAGTCTGGTCGAAACGCCTGACGCCGTCCCATCGATGCAAAACTTTTCCGTTGTTTGAAACCAGCAGGTACTGCGGAACGATGTGCACTTTAAGCATTTGTCCGATCTTGCGATTGTCGTCGAACAGCACTGGCAGATTAGCCAAATCGTGGGCCACGACGAACTTGTCCCGCGCATCTCGATCCTGGCCCACATCGATTAGATAAAATCCCGCGCCTCTTCTCTTTGACTCGTCATTGAGGCTTTTCCAGAGGGCGGCGTCCACCGCGCAACCCGGACAGGCTGGCGCGAAGAATACCAGGAGCGATCTGTCCATGGCCATGCTATTTAACGCTATCGATTTGCCGTCGCGAGTGGTTAATTCAGAAAGCTGGATCACTTCGCCTACGTTCAGTCCGTCGATCTCAGCGATCGTATCGTTGGTTTCGGTTTTGGATTGAGGGCTGGGCCAATGTGTGACGCCGAGATAGGTAAGGCCAGCCGCTATCACGAAGACAGCGGCCGGCAGTATTGATTTGATTGCGGGTTTAGCAATCATTTCAGTTGTTCTCGGGAGCGCACGTGTTCACGTAGAAGCAGACAACGTCCTCAAGATGACCCTGGGCGTCGTAGTACATCGC
>JBKPNH010000038.1:0-8849 GCA_046732535.1 Acidobacteriota bacterium | reverse complement strand
GTTGAAGACCTTCAACAGACGCGTCATCATGATCTCGCGGTTCTTCATCGCGTAACGCTGCGCCCACTCGAGGTCTTTCCAGTACGCCTTGAATTCGGGCGTGCCGGAAATGAAGTAAGCGAGGTCGGGATCCGGCAATTCACTCAAACGCCACAGGCTCTTCGCTGTCGAGATGTGACGCTCGGCAAGTTCCTTACCGATGTTGCGCGAGCCTGAGTGCAGCATCAACCAAACGAAGTTTTCGGTGTCGAGACAAACTTCGATGAAGTGATTGCCGCCGCCCAGCGTGCCGAGTTGCATCATCGCTTTTGCTTTGCGATCGCGGACGCCGGCGTGAAGCTCGCCGAAGTCGTTCCAGCCTTCCCAGTACGAAGATTCGTCTACTGATTCCTGATACTGAGAGAACCCGGTCGGGATCGCTTCTTCGATCTTCGAGCGCAACTCCTTCAACTTGCCGTCGAGGATGCCGCTCTTGAACGGCGTCTTGACCGCCATCATGCCGCAGCCTATGTCGACGCCGACCGTTGCCGGAATGACCGCTTCTTTGGTCGCTACCACCGAACCGACCATGCTGCCCTTGCCCAGGTGCGCGTCGGGCATCAGCGCGACGTGCTTGAACAGGCATGGCAGACGCGAAACGTTGCGCAGCATTGCCTGCTCTTCGATGCTGAAGGCGTGGTTGGCCCAGGACAGGATCTCCTTTTGCGCGCCGCCGATCTGTAGCTTTTCGTAAGACACTCCGTTCACCTCCTTTCTTAGTCTAAACTGTGTTACAAAACAGATGAAGGCAGAGAGAACGCTGCTCCGAACACACTTCGAGGCACACTTCTCCTGAGGATGGCGAACTCGCGGACTCTCGCAAAGCACCGAGTTCATCATCCGGCGCGCGCACGCGCAGAGGCTCCCTGCCTTCATCTCGCAAAAAGGTATTTCGATTGTCAAAAAACGAAAAGAGCGGGCTTTGAGCTTCCGAGGGAAGCAACCCGCTCCTGCAATTCTCGCGATTTTTCTTGGAGATTTGGGAGCGGGAGTCCGCTCCCGCTGATTATTGCTCTATGAACCGGCTATCGACCATCAGACGCAGAGCGACCGCGGCGCCACCCGGCGCCCACTGCATGTATTCTCTTTGTGTCGTCTTGATCATCAAATAGATATCCGTCACTCCTTTATGGACCAGTCTGCGGTCCAAGTGGAAACCGTGTTGTATAAATGAACCACCCCAGACGTGTCAAGAACTTTTTTGTTAATTAAGTGTGTCTTACGATCCGGGCGCTCCGGGTTTTGCGAAGTAGCCGGGGCGGTGGCGGAGTTCGAGGTTCTGTTTGCGCAGTTCGGGGTTGGTGACTTCGATGGTCACTTTGCGATAGGCGCCGTCGCGGCGCTTGTTCGTCGACGAGTAGGCGAGCAGGTACTGCGTGCGCAGCTCTTTTTCGATCTCCATAAAGGCGGCGTTGAGGTCCAGTTTCCTGCTGGGAAAGAAGGCACGGCCGCCCGTCCGCTGCGCCAGATCGCGAAGCACGCCACGATCGACGCCCTCATCCTTACTCCCGATTCCAATCACATAGATCACGGCTTCAGCCGCGAGCGTACTGTCGACGGCCTTCACCTTTGCCAGGCGGCTCGTCGTGTCGTGCCCGTCAGTCAACAGAATGATCGCGCGGCGTCGCAAGCCCGGCGCTTTGGCGAGGACGTTACTGGACGTAAGCGCCACTGCGTCCCAAATCGCCGTCGTACCTTCTTCCGGCGGCGCAAGTAAACCTGGACCAGTCGGAATTCCTGTCAACGGCCGCCCCGAACCGAGATACGCCGGCATCGCAATGTCAACGCGCTGCAACACCTTGTAAACACTCAACACGTCGCGCGTCAGCTCCTGTTCGAGATAAGCGAGACCCGTAAACGGAATGATCGCGACCAGGTCCCGGCTCGACTGAAACACGTTTTCGATAAATGACCGGGCCGCGGCCTTCTCGTCCGACAGCGTGAACTCCTGCGAGCGACTTATATCGATCAGAAACGCGAGCGCCAATGGACGGTCCGTCTCTTGTTGGAACGTGAAGAGCGTTTGCGGGACGCCGTCCTCGAGCACGCGAACGTCTTCAGCACGCAACGTCGTGATGAAGCGCCGGTCTTTGTCAATCGCCGTGAACGGGAGATTCGTGACGTCGGTCTCGACGCGAATGACGTCGTCATCCTGAGTGGCAGTCTGGGAGTGCAGCACCGGAGCGCACACAAGAAACACGACTATGAGCGCAAGTAGTCGAAGCATTTGGAAGGTTGTGGAATTGTATCTGAGTTAGTCGGGTAAGCCAATTTTGCGCGCTAGATCTACAAACCGCGGATCCGAGCGAATGTTGTCAAACTCCCACACCACACCGATCATCGTCATGCGGAAATCACGTTCATCGTAACCACGTTGCAGCCATTCGAGGGCCTCCTCTGTTTTGCCAAGCCGCGAGTAATAGGTCGCGATGACGAACGGAGGAAACTTGCGGTTCCCAGGCTGCCGTAAGATCTGGTCGAGGCTCTCCTGCAGGTAGGCTTTCCAACCGGACTTCGCGTAGACCTGATTAGCTTTGGCGAGGATCTCCGGCGGCAAGCCTGTGAGCTTTCCGACGTCTGCGTACATGGCGACGGCTTCATCGTACATGCCTTTCGCTTCGTAAGCGCGTCCGAGAAAAGCGTATGTGGTGGGAAACTTCGGATCGAGCGCAAGGGTCCGCTTGTATTGTGCGATCGCTTCGTCAACGTGCCGCGCGTCCATAAGCACGTCGGCGTAGATGCGGTTCATGATGGGCGAAAAAGGATCGAGCTCGAGCGCGCGTTTGATCTCTGTAATCGCTTCGTCAAACCGTTTTACGGAGGCAAGGTGTTCCGCCAACCACTGGTGCGCGGTCGCATAGTTCGGATTGAGATCGATCGCGCGACGATACTGCTGTTCAGCGGTAGCGAGATCGTAATCGTAATAGACCACGATCTGTCCGAACGACGCGTGTGCTTCGGCAAGCTTGTCGTCCAACTCGAGCGCTTTGAGTGCCGCCGCTTTAGCTTTCGGCATCAACTCGCGCGGCGACTCCGTGCTGTAAACGGTCAGCAGCGTGTACGCATCGGCCAAACCTGAATACGCCATCGCGTAGTTCGGGTCCTTCGCAATCGCCTGTTCGAAAAACCCGATCGATTTCTTGAAGTCATCGGCCGTACGCCTGTTCCAGTAAAAACGTCCCCTGAGATAAAGCTCGTACGCCTCGCCACTCGCCGTGTGCTGCTTCTGCATGCGCGACTGATCGACCCCTGACAACGTAGGCCGCAAATTGTTTGTGATCTCTTGCGCGATCTCACGCTGCACGGAAAGCATGTCCGACAGTGGCCGCTCGTATTGGTCGCCCCAGAGCTGTTTGTTATCGCGAACGTCGATCAGCTCGGCGCTGATGATCATCGTGTTGCTGCGTTGCATGATGCGTCCGGTAAGGACAGCGCGAACGCCCAGCTCTTTACCGATGGCCAGCGGATCGTCCTGTTTCCCCTTGTAGCGGAAGACTGAGCTGCGCGCGATCACCTTGAGGTGCGGAAGCTGCGTCAGCTTGTTGATGATGCTTTCGGTCAGACCATCTGAGATCCAGTCGACGTTTGCATCCTTGTTCTGGTTCATGAATGGGACGACGGCGATAGACTCAATGGCGACTTCCGTATTGGCCGCGTGCCAATAGGAGCGAATGCCGTAGGCGACAGCGATAACTACGAGCACAGCCAGGGCCGCGATAATCACAGTCGCTGCCTTGTGTCGCTTGATCTCGCTAACAATAAACTCCGCACTCGACGCTCGCGTCGAAGGCGAACTCGCCGGCGCCATCGTGGCGGAAGCAGTCGGAGTCACGTTGCGATTGGTGTCAACGCCCGACAGCGGCTGCGACTGGCGGTTCGATGTCGAGCCCGCACCGGCGTCCTGTAAGTCGCGCCGGATCTCCTTCAACTCGATGGCAACGTCTTTGATGTTCTGGTAACGCTGCTCGGGATCTTTCGCCAGGCAACGGCGAACGATTCGTTGCAGATCGGCAGGCGCGCTGGGATTGAGACTCGCGATTGGCGGCGCGGGCTCACGGATGATCTTATTGAGCGTGTCGATGGTGTCACTGCCGGCAAACGCCCGGCGGCCGGTGATGGCTTCGAAGAGAATGCAGCCAAACGAGAATATGTCGGCGCGGTGATCGATCTCTTTCGTCTTTCCCTGTGCTTGTTCGGGCGACATGTAGCCCGCGGTGCCGAGGATCACTCCGGGAGTCGAGTGTTGTAGGATCGTCGGCTCTTCACTGCTGACACTTCCGCTCGCGGGCGCCGGTTCGAGGAGTTTGACGAGACCGAAATCGAGAATCTTGCCGTGACCCTCGGGCGTAATCATCACGTTGTCAGGCTTTAGATCGCGATGGACGATTCCGGCATCGTGCGCCTTCGCGAGTCCTTCGGCGACGTGTTGCAGGACGCGCAGCAGTTTCGAGAGCTCTTCGTTTTCGTGATGAATCTTCGCACGGAGCGTTGCGCCTTCGACGTACTCCATAGCGATGAAATTGACGCCGTTAGCCTCGCCGATCTCGTAGATGTGCGCGATGCTCGGATGATTCAACGACGCCGCCGCAATGGCTTCCTGCTTGAAACGGCGCATCCGATCCTGGTCGGAAGCGACTTCGGCGGGCAAAACTTTCAAGGCAATTCGTCGATTCAGGCTGGTGTCGTGCGCCAGGTACACTTCACCCATGCCGCCCGCGCCCAGCAGCGAGCGGATCTCGTAACGTCCTAACTGTGTTTTGGGGGCCAGGGGCATCGACGGCGCATTCTAACTTATTCCTCACTTCTTATCGCCGATGCAAAAGAGTGTGGTCTGCCCGCGCAGGAAAAGCTCACCTGCCGCGATGACGGGAGTGGCGATGAAGACCTGGTCGGTGAGATGGTTGGTGGCGATCACTTCGAACTTCTCACCCATCTTCAGCACAACGACGTCGCCGTCTTCTGTCGCCAGATACAACTTGCCGTTCGCGCCGATGGGCGACGCTTTGAGGTTGTAAGTTTTAGGCAAGCGTGTTTGCGCGTAATAGGGTTCACCCGTCGTCGCGTTGAAGGCGGTGACCATGCCGTTGTCAGTGACGACGTAGAGCTTGTTATCGTAGAGGACCGGCGACGCGGTGTAGGCCAAGCCGCGCGTATGGCTCCACGCGATCGCATCCGAACCAGTTAAGTCGCCTTGCCTGCCGAGCTTGATAGCCATGAGTTTTGGATCGCGATATCCGCTCATGACGTAGACCATACCGTTCTGATAGACCGGGACCGGAATCGCGTTAGCGCCTAAACCAGCCGACTCCCAGAGCACTTTGCCCGTCTCCGCATCGTAGCTGCGAACTTTGTTGGTGGCAGTGACGACGATCTCCATGCGTCCGCCGTGCTCGACTGCCAACGGCGTACTCCACGAACTGCGCTCGTCGCGAGCGACGCGCCACAATTCTTTGCCGTCGCGTTTGTCGAGAGCGACGATGAACGATTCGGCTTCGTGATCGAAAACGAGGAAGAGTCGATCGCCGGCGAGCATCGGCGCAGAGCCTTCGCCGAACGCAAGCCGCATCTTCATTTGCACGCCGAGATCTTTCTGCCAGATCAGTTTGCCGTTGAAGTCGTAGGCGTAGATGCCGCGCGAGCCGAACGAAGCATAGACGTACTTGCCGTCGGTAACGGGCGAGTTGGAAGCGAAGCTGCCGTAAGCGCGGTGATAGCCTTCGTGCGGCGTGGCGACTTTAGCGGTTCGCTGCCAGAGGATCTTGCCTGTTTTGCGATCGAGACAGAGAACGTCGAAACGATGCTCGAGTAAGGGACCGGCGTTGCGTTGTTGTCCGCGTTGTTGTTGACCCTCGCTCGGCGCTGCCTCTGCTGGAGCAGCGGGTGGTTTGCCGGTTGGGACTGCTGTCGTCAAGAAGATGCGGTCGCCCCAGATCGCGGGCGTCGAATGCCCGCGTCCGGGTATCTCGGTCTTCCACTTGATATTGCTCGTGTCGCTCCACGTCGTCGGCGCATCGCCACGCGCCATCCCATTGAAAAACGGCCCCCGCCACTGCGGCCAGTGCGCCGACGTCTGCGCCTGGACGAAACTCCCGCTAAGCGAAAGAACGAGACATACAAGCAACGCAGTCTTCTTCATCGGCTTCTCCAAACCTTCTTTTGGGGTCCCACACAGATCTTTCCGCGGATTTTCAACCCAAACCAATCAACTGCGCAAGCGTGGGCCACATCTCTTCGGCCCAGAGTTCGTAACCTTCATCCGAGGGATGAAAGCCATCGCTCGAGAAATACTCCGGATGCGACGGCAGCTCGAGGCGGGTGATGGAGTGGATGTCAAAGAGAGTGACTCCGTGACGCTGCGCTATCTCGTCGAGCCGTTCGTTGAAGCGCTCGATCTGTCGCTGGTACTCGCTGCGCATCGACGACGGAATCCGTGGCGCGCTCGAGATGTCGGGAATGTTCGTCACGACGATCTCCGCCTGCGTCTTTTCCTTGAGCGTGCTGAGGATCTCGTCGAAGTTTTTCGCAAACTGCTCGATCGTGAAGCCGTGGCCGATGTCGTTAATCCCGATTCCCACCGTGACAAGCTGCGGCGCCTTGTCGACGCCAGGCTGCAACTGACGTCGTAACACGTCCTCCGTCGTCGCTCCGCTCACACAAAGGTTCAACAATTCGGATCCCGACCGCGCATCTGAAAGCCGTCTGAAAAGACGGGCAACATAACCGCCGTTCGTTGCACCCACCCCTGAACCAGTCGAATCTCCAAGCGCTACGTAAACAATCGGACCAGGCTTCATCTTGCTCCCACCTTTTGAAAGAACATCCGCACGCCCGCACGCAAGCATGAAAATCGCCGCGATGCATACGACGCACATCGACGCGCGTCGAAACTGTTTATGCGAACCATTCATCTCGCGTCTTTCCTCTTGACTTTTATCCTACCAGCAGAATAAGGTGCGACGCACTTTCGTCAAGCCCGGACGAAATATTCACAAAGAGTTAGCAACAACTCGCTGTTCAGTCCTGTGTCGCTCTAAAACCGAAACTCAACTCGGCCCCGACAAAGGCTGTCTCCCCCGGAGTTTCTTCTGTTCACAGTTCCGTGCGCCGAAAAACAGAAAGGACAAGTATGAAAAATAAGAGTTTGTCTATTTGTTTGGTGATCCTTGCTGCCCTCGTGGCCTCTGCTCGCTGGGCAAGCCGCGCCGACAACGCTCCCGCCGACCCCACTCTTCAAACCGCAGACACGACTCTTGCAGTTGCGCTCTCACTTGACGACATGGTCAACCAGTCAGACGTGATCGCGATCGGAAGTTGTACCGAGACGCAAAGCGTTTGGGTTGATAAGAGTTTAGTAACGCTCGCCACCCTCACGGTAAACGAGACTCTCAAGGGCGACGAGTCCACGACGAGTCTCACCGTGTCCCTGCCGGGAGGCGCAGACGCCAATCGCCAGTTCCCCATCGCCATGAACTATCCCGGCGCCCCACGTATTACGCCGGGCGAAGACGTATTCCTGTTTCTCACTAACACCGGCGAAGTATCCGGCAGTTACACCGTAGCCGGTTTCGCTCAAGGTAAGTTCTCCATCGTCAAGGATGAAGACGGAGAGTTGATGGTTTCGCGCGATCTCCGACAGTTGTCGCTCAAGGGCAACAACGGAGTTCGCCGCGGACCGTCCAACCTGACTCCGCTGTCGAGTCTGAAGGCCGAGGTCAAGCGCCAGTTGCAGCAGCAATAGCGCGCGCGCCCGCTCACTCTCAACATCTACATCCCCGAGGAGGACTTATGATTCGAAGATTCACATCGATCCTGCTGGCTACAACTATGTTTCTGATGAGCGTCGTAACCACACTTGCGGGCGGCGCCTTCGAAAGCTTTGACCTTACCAACGCCGGACCATCTCCGATCCCCGGCCATCTTCTCGCTCGCGCGATTCCCATCAAATGGGACGCACGGACCATCCCGGTTCAATATCGCATCAACAACACGCTCGATCCGATCCCCAATCCGTTGGGCCCCGCGTTCCTGACACTCGCACAGGCTACGGCGACACTACAGGAGTCGTTCGACGACTGGAACTCGCTTCCCACGTCGTTTATCGACATGCACATAGTCGGCACGCGAGCGAACCTCGGCCTGCCGGGTTTCGACATGGTCAATGAACTGTCGTTTCGCAGTGCGAACAACTTCGCCGCCATCGCCGCCTCGCCTTCAGTGAACTTAATTCGGGACGTTACGTTGCACGACGGCGATCACATCGACGCCGACGCCGACTCCGACGTCTCTGCGGCGATAACTGTCGCCACTGACGTCGATAACGACGGCGACATCGAGTTTCCTGCCGGCGACTACAAAGCCGGAACGATCCTCGACAACGACGTCTTCTTCAACACCAAAACAAACAATGGGCTCCGATTCACGATCGATCCAGCACAAGTCGATACCGTTGTGCGCTCGGTCGATCTGAAGTGCGTGGCCATTCACGAGTTCGGCCATTCACTGGGCCTGTCGCACGCGCAACACAATCAGACGAGCGCCACCGACGGCAGCGGTTCGACGATGTTCCCGGCGATCGACACTGGCGATCCGGCAGCGGAGCTTGCGCAGAGGACGTTAGCGATAGACGACATCGCGTGGGCTTCGTACACGTATCCCGAAGGTTCTACTGCGTCTGGTCCGGGCGCGTTGCAACCGGACGACGTCCCATTTACCAGCGCGTTCGGGTTGATCACCGGTGAATTGCGTCACGGCGAGTTGAATCAACCGATCGCCGGCGGCACTCTCTTCGCCGTCGATCGCAAGACCAACGA
>JBKPNH010000037.1:0-59196 GCA_046732535.1 Acidobacteriota bacterium | reverse complement strand
GAATCGCCCCATCCATCTGCGCCGCGCCCGTGATCATGTTCTTCACGTAGTCCGCGTGACCGGGACAGTCCACGTGCGCGTAGTGACGGTTGGCCGTCTCGTACTCCACGTGCGCCGTCGCGATCGTGATGCCGCGCGCTTTCTCTTCCGGCGCCTTGTCGATCTGGTCAAAGGCCACAAACTGCACCTTCGGATTGTGCTTCGCCAGCACTTTCGTGATCGCTGCCGTCAGCGTCGTCTTCCCGTGGTCCACGTGCCCGATCGTCCCGATGTTCACGTGCGGCTTGGAACGGTCAAATTTTTCCTTCGACATCTTCCCTCCTTAAAATTTCGAATTTCGCGATTCGAAATTCACAATTCTTCCTATCTTGCTACTCCCTGGACCTTGGCAATCACCTCTTCAGCGATCTGCTTTGGGGCTTGTTCGTACCTCTCAAAGTGCATCGTGGAAGTGGCGCGGCCCTGCGTGGCCGAGCGCAAGTCAGTGGTGTATCCAAACATCTCCGACAGCGGCACGAAAGCCGTGATCACCTGCGCACCTCCGACGCGCGGTTCCATGCTCTCGATCCGTCCGCGGCGTGAATTCAAGTCGCCGTTCACTGCGCCCGTGTAGTCGTTTGGCGTGACTACTTCGACGCGCATGATCGGCTCGAGCAGTACCGGACCGGCCTTTCTAACCGCATCCTGAAACGCCAGCGAACCGGCGATGTGGAACGAACGCTCATCCGAGTCGACTTCGTGGTAGCTACCGAATACGAGCTTGACCCTGATGTCCACCATCTCGTAACCGGCCAGGAAGCCGCGCTCCATCGCGTCGCGAATGCCCTGCTCGACGGGCTTGATGTATTCCTTCGGAATCGCGCCGCCCGTGATCTCGTTTTCGAAAACAAAACCCTCACCGGGCGCCGGCTCGATCTCGATCTCGACGTGACCGTACTGACCGCGGCCGCCGGTCTGCTTCTTGTAAACCTCTTTGCCGGGCGCGGGCTTCGTGATCGTCTCGCGATACGCGACCTGCGGCTTACCGACGTTCGCTTCAACGCCAAACTCGCGCTTCATGCGATCGACGATGATCTCGAGGTGCAACTCGCCCATGCCGGCGATGATCGTCTGGCCCGTTTCCTGATCGGTCGAAACGTTGAACGACGGATCTTCCTGGGCCAACCGGTTCAATGCCACGCCCAGCTTGTCCTGATCCTGGCGCGTCTTCGGTTCGACTGCCACGCGGATAACGGGCGCGGGAAACTCCATCGCCTCGAGCACGACCGGCTTGGTCTCGTCGCAGATCGTGTCGCCGGTTGTTACCTGTTTCATGCCGCCGATGGCGATGATCTCGCCGGCGCTGGCGGCTTCGATGTCTTCACGCTTGTTCGCGTGCATGCGCATCAGACGGCCGACGCGCTCTCTCGAATCCTTGATCGGGTTGTAGGCGTAGGAACCCGCCTTGATCGATCCGCTGTAGATGCGGACAAACGACAACTGGCCGAGGTGCTTGTCAGCCATGATCTTGAACACGAGGCCGGAAAACGGCGCAGCAGCATCAGGCGGACGCGCTTCAACCTGGCCGTTCTTCGGGTTCGTGCCTTCAACCGGCGGAATATCGAGCGGCGACGGCAGATAGTCGACGACTGCGTCGAGCAACGTCTGCACACCTTTGTTCTTGAACGCAGAACCGGTGACGACGGGAACGAGCTTCAAGCCGAGCGTGCCGGCGCGCAGCGCCTTGCGAATCTCAGCTTCGGAAATCTCCTCGCCCTCGAGATACTTGTGCATCAGATCGTCGTCGATGCTGGCCACTGCCTCGATCAGTTTCTCGCGAGCGGCTGCGGCTTCGTCTTTCAGGTCTTCCGGGATATCGACGACTTCGTATTCCGAGCCCTTCGACTCGTCTTTCCAGATCAGTCCCTTCATCAGGACCAGATCGACGACGCCCTTGAGCTGATCTTCGAGGCCGATGGGAATCTGGATCGCGACGGGATTGGCGCCAAGGCGGCTAATGATCGACTCGAATGAACGGTCGAACGACGCGCCGGCGCGGTCGAGTTTGTTGATGAAGCAGATGCGAGGAACGCCGTACTTGTCAGCCTGACGCCAAACAGTCTCCGACTGCGGCTCGACACCGGCGACGCCGTCAAACACGGCAACAGCGCCGTCGAGCACGCGCAGCGAACGCTCCACTTCCATCGTGAAGTCAACGTGGCCGGGCGTGTCGATGATGTTGATGCGGTGATCGACGCCTGTTCTTTCCCAGAAACAGGTGGTTGCCGCGCTGGTGATGGTGATACCGCGCTCCTGTTCCTGTTCCATCCAGTCCATGGTCGCCGTACCCTCGTGCACCTCGCCGATCTTGTGCGTGATGCCGGTGTAATAAAGGATACGTTCCGTGGTGGTGGTCTTACCGGCATCGATATGGGCCATGATGCCGATGTTCCTGAATTTACTTAAATCGTGCTTAACCATTACGTTCAATCCGTGTTAACACGGATTACCTCGTTACCACTTGTAATGCGCAAACGCCTTGTTCGCATCAGCCATGCGATGCGTGTCTTCCTTCTTCTTGACTGCGTTGCCGCGATTGTTAGCTGCGTCCAGAATCTCCGCCGCGAGGCGGTCGGTCATCGTTTTCTCGCCGCGTCCGCGCGCGTATGAAACTATCCAGCGAATTGCCAGCGCGCCGCGGCGCTCCTGATGTACTTCGATCGGCACCTGATACGTCGATCCGCCGACGCGCCGCGACTTCACTTCAACAGTCGGCTTCACGTTGTCGATGGCGCGCTTGAAGACTTTCAAGGGTTCCTCGCCGGTCTTGTCGCCGACCTGGCGCATCGCATCGTAAAAAATCCCTTCGGCTACCGACTTCTTTCCCGCCCACATGACGCCGCTGATGAACTTGGTCACGAGCGGACTGTTGTAAACAGGATCCGGAAGCACTTCGCGTCGTTCGGCTACTCGTCGTCTTGGCATATCGTTATCTCTTTACTTGGCACTCGCTTTCGGCCGCTTCGCACCGTACTTCGAACGTCCCTGCTTGCGGTCGGCAACGCCGACCGAATCGAGCGTTCCGCGAATCACGTGATAGCGGACGCCGGGCAGGTCTTTCACACGGCCGCCCCTGATGAGCACAATCGAGTGCTCCTGAAGATTGTGGCCGACACCCGGGATGTAGGTCGTGACCTCGATACCGTTTGTGAGCCGGACGCGCGCCACTTTACGCAATGCCGAATTGGGTTTCTTCGGCGTCTGCGTGTACACGCGAGTACAAACGCCGCGCTTTTGAGGCGAACTCTGAAGCGCGGGGCTGGCCGTCTTGTACTTGACCTGCTGGCGGCCTTTGCGAACGAGCTGATTTATCGTCGGCACTGTTTCCCTCTTAACTTGCTGAGCGCTGCAAAACGCGCAAAAAGGGGCCGTGCCTGCCTCTTTCCGGAACTAGTCCGGCAGTCAGCGCAGGCTGCTGCCCTGTTGAATAAATTGTGTTTTTAGGGACGTTCTGACTTCGCTATGTTAGCGGTGGGCGTGGATCGTGGCTTCCCTTCAGCCGGAACTTTTCTGTGGCGTCGCATTAATTGGCGAGAAGCTCTCACTTCGCGCGAGCACGCGAGGGGACGACCGACCGAAGTTGGCCGCGACGCGCGCCATTACGCCACAATAATTGTCAACGGCCATTACCGCCTGGCCGAGCAACGCCTCCACACCGACAGAACCAATTGGACGTTGCTTATTCTTTTACTTCAGACTCCCCGTGTCCGAAACGGGAGACTATACGGTCGCTACCGGAGTATGTCAAGTTATGTGAGCCACTTGACGAGATACCAGATGCCAAAACCCGCTCCGCCGATCACTGCGATCAATAGCAGACTCAACAACAAAATCACCAATTTGAATTTTCGATACCTGTTCTTGTCGGGCGGGGATAGCGAACTCTGCGGGAAATAAGGTGGCGGCGTGTAGGTAGCCATAATCTAGCCCTTCGGAGTTGGCGTTGGGACGGTCAGCCCAGCCTTCTTCAACTCTTCTTCCTTCTGTCTCTTCAACAAGTCTTCCTGGTGTTTCTTCCCGGCGCGGATCCGTTTAATGCCTTCTTTAGCTTCGTTCAGCGCGTCCTGCGCCCGGTAATAATCGGGATCGATCTCCAGCGCCTTCGAAAATGCAGCGGCCGCCGCGTCGTACTGCGCCAACTTCATGTGCGCCATGCCCAGATCGTAGTAAATGTCCGCGTCGTCGTCCTTCAACTTCGTCGCGACGCGATACTCGCGCACTGCCTCACTGTATTGACCGAGATTCGAATACGTTTGGCCGAGATTATAGTGCGCCTCAGCATCGTCGGGGTTCGACTCGAAATACTTCTTATATGCCTCGACTGCCTTTTTGTATTGCGACTCTGCTTCTTCGCGTTTCTGGAGCGCTTCGTAGCCGAGTCCGAGACGAAAATGCGCCTCGGCGAGTTCGGGATCGAGCTTGACGGCCTGTTCGAAAGCGGCGACGGCGTCCGTATCCTGATCGTCGCGATAAAGCTGCTTGCCCTTATCCAGCAGCACTTTCGCCTGCGTTTGGTCGCCCGATAAACCGTTGGACACTTCCGCGGTTCCGGCACTATTATTCGTCGATTGCTGACCGCTCCGCTTGCAACCGACGGTAAACAGCAGTAAGCACACGGAGCAGAATAAGGAAATTATTCTCATCTCGCAGGACACGTATCTAACGCCAATTTCGGCAGCGAGTCAAACCAGCAACCCCAGGACGGCCTCGAATTGGAAAACAGGATTCCTTGTTAATTTCTTTCAGGAGTGCCCATGTCGAAAAACAAAAGCCGGATCATCCTATTCATGGCGCCAATTGCCCTGGCCGCCATGTTTCTTTCGCAGCACACGCGCGCGCAAAAAGCGACCGTGGTCTCGTCCGTCAATGCTCCGCTGACCTTGAGCCTGACTTCTAACGCGGCGGCTGTCAGCGCCTGCACCGAAGCTGGTAGTCCAAAAGTGCAACTCCACGCGAAGGCCGTTTCGCCCGGCGGTTACCCGATCAAGTATCGCTGGTCTACGAGCGGCGGCGCGATTACGGGCGATGGCCCGGACGTTACATGGGATTTGACCGGACTAACACCCGGTTACCACAAAGCCTCTCTCGACATTTCAACCAACGGCACCGACGGCACGTGTCAGGCATTTTCGTCAGTGACGGTGCTCGTCAATCCGTGTCCCGTGATTCCGCCTGTTTGTCCGACCGTCGAGATCGTTTGCCCGACGAATATCGGTATCGATCAACCGCTGACGTTCACGTCGCGCTATAGCGGCGGCACGCCGTCGATCACGCCGGCGTATAACTGGACCGTCTCTGCGGGAACGATTTTGGAAGGGCAGGGGACCAACTCGATCAAGGTCGACACCAACGGTTTGGCAGGACAGACAGTCCGCGCTTCGCTTTCGATGGGCGGATACGGATCACTGCTCTGTTCGGCTGAATGCGGCGTGTCGATTCCGTTGCCGAAGATTAGTGCGCGGAGATTCGACGAGTTTCCCGACATCGCTCGTAACGACGAGAAGGCGCGGCTTGATAATTTCGTTATCGAGTTGCAGAACGATCCGACTGCGACGGCCCACGTCATCATCCATCCGGGCCGCAACGGCAAGCGCGGCGAGGTGCAGGGGCACGCGCAGCGCATCGTCGACTACCTCGTCAATTCGCGAGGTCTCGACCAAAGCCGCATCGTGACTCTGGTCGGCAGCCCGAGAAACGAGCTGTTCGTCGAACTCTGGATAACACCACGAGGCGCGACTCCACCCAATCCGTAAAAACACTGATCTCCACGGATCTCAGGTATCTGTGTTGCCTTACACACAGGTGGCTGACACATTTCTCTGGTTTTGTGCGCGTTAACAAAACAGAGACTATGTCAGTCTTGTACCAGAAACTTACAGCGTGGAGAAAATCATGTTGCGTACGAGATCCGTATATTGGCGCGTCAGCTTGCTGGTTTTATTGCTGACCTTTCCTCTTACCGCTTCGGCACAAAAAGACAAAGATAAAAAAGAGAAGACGATGCCTACGGGCACGCCCGTTTTTTGGCGCGACCCGACCGACCAGGCAAGCCGAAACCTGTTGCTCGGTGCGGGCGGGGAGGAAATGAAGCCAGATATCAGCAAGGTCACTTTTATCGAACAGAAGACCGGCGGTTATTCAACGAAGTACAAGGTGAAGGACGCCAAAGGCAACGAGTGGATCGCCAAGATCGGCAAGGAAGCGCAAACCGACACAGCAGCCAATCGCCTGCTCTGGGCATTGGGATACGAAACCGAGATCGCTTATCTCATTCCCAAGCTCAAGATCGAAGGCAAGGGCGAGTTTGAAAACGTCCGCCTCGAGGCGCGGCCGAAGAGTGTTGACCGCGTCGGCAACTGGATGTGGGAAAACAATCCGTTCCAGAACACGCCTGAGTTTCGTGGTCTGAAGATCCTCATGGTCATGATCAATAACTGGGACATGAAAGACGACAACAACGAGATTCTCGCGACGCGTAACAACGCCACCGGGGAGAATGAGTTACGCTACATCATCAGCGATCTCGGCGGTTCATTCGGCAAGACGGGCGGCTTCTTCTCGCGCAGCCGCAACGAGCCGAAAGACTACGTCAAGGCCGACTTCATCAAGGCCGTGAATGGCGACGTCATAGCATTTAATTACAGCGGTAAGAACCAGAAGCTCTTCGAGAACATCACCGTTGCGGACGCTCGTTGGCTGAGCGACCGCTTTAAAGGCCTGACTGACGAGCAGATTAAAGACGGTTTTCGGGCAGCGAATTACACGCCTGAGGAAGTTGATACTTTGACTGCGGCATTGAAGGCGAGGATCGAGGCTTTGGCGAACCCCGCCGGTTCGGTCAGTAAGGGCTAGTTAGTAAACCGCGGGTAAACGGATATTCGGGTTATCCGCGGTTCACCTCACCACGTCAATGGCGATGAGTTGCTGCCCCGAGATCACAAAGTCCGCGGGCGGCAACTCCATCTCATAAACCGGAGACAATACAGTCGGCGTATAACCGCCCGAGGTGCGGTCGCTGTTCAAGGTGGCGACCATCGACGGCGGCAGGCTCGGCAGTTCGCTGGTTCCGATCACGGCGCCCGGCGTGATGCGAAACAGCTTCACGTACAAGCGGTCGCTCTTCTTCACGGTGTTGATAGCGCGCACCAACTGGCCTAGATCCTGCGGCACAAACGACTTCGCCGGCGAACCTTCCTGCAACGCGCCGCCGTCGCCGACAAACACCAGCAACTGGCCCAAAGCCGCGTCTTCAGGAATCTGCACCGGAATCCGCTGCACAAACTGTTTTCCCGACTCAGTGCGAACGTAAGCCTGAACTTCCACCTTCTCGCCGCGCCGGACTTCCGTGCGATCGAGCGTGATCCGTTCGAGAGTTCCGGCGTACTTCGTTTCTGAAGATGAGATATCGAGCGTGATGCCGTCGAGCTGGACGTCGTCGAAACCACTGGTCAACAACGATCCGACTGGCACGGCGATCGCTCCCGCAGCCTGAATCGGTGATTGGTTGCTCGAGAAACGGCGATCGATCGTGATCGGCTCCTGGCCTTTCACTTTGATCTCGCCTTTCACCGTCAGGGTCGAATCACCCAGAACACGCTCACTCGACGTGATCGTGTTGAAGATGGTGATGTTCAGCAGCAACGGCGTCAGGAACGAGTCGTTGGCGACTTCATAAGAATAGGTTTCCGTGCGGTCGCGGCTCGTGTGCAGATTCACCTTCACCGGAATCATCTTCGGCGCCTGGCGCAACATGCCGAAGATTCCAGACGCGCGGTCCTGCGAGATCGAGCCCACCATGCGGCCCGGTACTGCGAGCTTGAACGAATTGTTGACGTTCGGAATGACGGTCACGACGGAGGCTTCCGTCATCGGCATGTCTGACGCGCCTAGACTCAAAAACGGATGGCCGAAGGCATAGATTCGATCGCCGTCGCGCATCGTGACGGTGCCCGCGGCTGCGAGCGAATAGTCGCCGCGCACGAGCTGAACACTGATCGAGCTGCCGGCTGGAAATGTCTTTTCTGTGACCTCGGCGAGCGGCGTGATCGCGGCTGAACCACCGGCGCCGGATACCGGCAGCAGACCATTTGCCACCAACTGTGGCGCAAACATCGATAATGATTCCTGCGTGATACCGTTGAAAACGAGCGGCGTCGCAATCGGCGTCATCTGCTGTCCGATCAAAGGCATTAACGGCGAGCCGGCGGACACGGGCGCCAGCAGCGAGACCGACGAAACGGCCGGCTTGGGCAGGTTCGGTTTCCAGTCAGTGCCGGCAAGCTGCGCGAAGGAAACAGCGCGCGGTTCCTTTGGTTTGATTCTCTCGTTTTCGGAGCCCCTGTTGAAGAGCTCGACCATCTGTTTGATGGGCGTAATGCCGGCGATAGGCTCTTTCGAAAAGGGAAAACTAAATGCGATGGCGCCGATAATCTTTCCATCAACGTAGACCGGCGAGCCGGACATACCGGCAAATACGCCTGTTTTCTCGACGTTAGATCCGCTCAGCCTGGCGATGATGGCCGACTGGCGCGGGCCGGGGAAACCGGGGAGCACGCCGAGAATCTCGACGCCGAACTCCTCTGTTTCCGAGCCGCTGAAAACTGTTCTCGCCGTCCCTTTCATGCCGGGACGCAGGTCTTCCAAAGGAAATAGTGCGGGGCCGTTCACTTTCGCTGGCTGCTGAGCTATGGCCAAACTCGCCAGTGCGAGGAGAAGTAGCACGCTCAATATGGAGGTAAATCTATTCATAAATCAGGACTATAAGCTTCGCTCAGAAGGCGGTCAAGATTAAGATGGTTAATAGCTTGGAAACACGGAACACCGAAATTGAAGCGTTCATTCTCGCCGGCGGAGCGTCGAGCAGAATGGGCAGCGACAAGTCTCAACTGCTGCTCGATGATCAGACCTTTGTGGAAAGAATAACGACCACACTTCGGATGGTCACAGACTCGGTTTCGTTGGTCGGTCCTTTCAACAATTCCGAGCTTCCGATTGTCGCCGACGTCTATCCGAAGTGGGGCGCGCTCGGCGGGCTCCATGCCGCGCTCACCGCCTGCCAGCGCGAGTGGGCCATCGTCGTCGCCTGCGACCTGCCTCTTGTCACAGCCGAGCTCTTCCAGCGGCTCGCATCTTTAGACAACGGACACCAGGCGATAGTTCCCATACAACCGGACGGGCGACCGCAACCACTCGCTGCGCTTTACCGCGTAGATCCCTGCCGGCGTGTCGCTACGGAGTTGATCGAAGCGGGCCGGCGGCGTCCTTTGGACCTGCTGGAAAGCGTTCACACTCGTTGGGTCGACTTCGCCGAGATCGCGAATCTGGCTCAAGCGGAAAGGTTTTTTGTTAACATCAACACGCCGGAAGACTATTATGGCATTATCCGTGTCCTCCGGAGACCTGATTAAGGGACCACGGATCAAAGTTTCTCATGCCACCTCGACGAAGATTTGGTAAAAGGCTGGTCAAGTCTTTCCTGCCAATAGTACTGGTGATCGGGCTGGCACTCGCCGGCTCACTTTCGTTCATCGTCTATTGTGTTACGCGCCCCTCGCGGCGTCCTTACGTCGTGACGCCGGAGTCGTTCGCGCGCATTAGCGGCCGCGCGATCAAGGTGTCGGACGAGACGTGGACCAACCGCGACGGGAAGCGTGCGCGCGGCTGGCTGCTCAAAGGCGCTGAAGGCGCGCCGGCCGTGGTGTTGCTGCATCGCTATGGCGGCGACCGTTCGTGGCTCTTCAATCTCGGCGTCAAGATCAACGAGACGACAAACTTTACGATCCTCTGGCCGGAGTTACGCGGCCACGGCGAGAACCCGTTAGTTAGTTGGACCTCACTCGGCGGGCGTGAAGGCGACGACGTGCTGGCGGCGATCGAGTTTCTGCACACGTTGAAATCGGAAAGTCAGAAGAAACTGGTGGGCGACAATCTCGGCGTTTACGGCGTCGAGCTCGGCGCGTACAGTGCTTTGAAAGCGGCGTCGCACGAGGGAAAGATTAAGGTGCTCGTGCTCGACTCGATTACGGCCTCGCCCGATGAGCTGCTGAACAGCACGGTCTCCAACTGCGTCGGGATCGACAACGGCCTGGTCCAGTATCTTTCGCGGACAGCAATGAAAACGTACATGCTCGGTGGCTACGACAACACCTCCGCGTGCGACCTTGCCCGCTCGGTACGCGAGCAGCGCGTGCTGCTTCTATCGGGCGCCGAAGCCGGACGTCTGCAAGCCGCGACCGCATCGCTGCAAAGCTGTTTCCCCACACCCGCGAACGTCGAAGCACGGACCGATCTGCCCTTGAGTGGGTATAGTCTGCCCTCCGCGACGGGCGAACAAGGCGAGGCTTACGATCGTGTCGTGATCGAGTTCGTCGATCGCAATCTCCGTTAATTCGCGGGCGGTGGAGTCCAGCCGAGAACGGCGATCCGGCCGTTGTCGCCAATGATTTCGATACTGGTCGAGCCACGAAAGTCGTCGACGTACTCCGACTGAATCAACACCAACAGCTTCGCGCCATGCGCCCGCGCTTCGTCGAGCGAGATCTCGTCGAAAGTGATCACTTCGCCTTCGTCGTTGTAGATGACGCGATCGTGAGCGTAGAACTGCGCGGAGCGATCGTCGCTTCGTTGCGCGATCACTGGAACGTTTGCGTAACCGCGTGCATCCGCGAGTCGCAACAGATCTCGAACTGATTCACGCTGTGCATACTTTGGCGCTATCCAGTGCAAAGCGATCACGACCGCCAGCAGCGTCCCAGCGAACATCGCAACGTGCGGAATCAACCCGTTACGCGCAGCGATGCGATCAGCAACCAGCAGGGCCGCGGCTGGCAACGCCGGCAGTATGTAACCCGGCAGTTTCGATCCGGAGAATGAGAAGAACACGCTCGGCATCACGAGCCAGGCCAGCGCAAATACGCGAACAATGCTATGGCTATCGTCGCCTCGCCACATCCATCTCCTGGCGTTTACGAGCGCGGCGATTAAATGAGGAGTCCACGGCAGGGCAAGCAGCAGGATGATCGCGGGATAGAAGTAGAGCGGCTGTGGATGGTGATACTTGTTCGAAACGTAACGCGCGAAGTGATGCTGGACGAAAAACTCATCAAGGAAAGTCCTACCATGCCTGGCGATCACCGGCCCATACCAAATCGCTGCCACCGCCACAGCCAGCGGAATGCCCCAGAGCAAACTCACAAACACACGCCGCTCGGGCCATCTCCTTCTCAACAGGTAATAAGAACCAACCACGCCAAACGGAATGACGACTCCAACCAATCCCTTGGCCAACAGCGACAACCCGACAAACACGTAGAACCCGGCGAGTAACCAAATATTTTTACGCAGCTCGTACAGCAGAAAGAACGCGAGCGACCACGTCGCCGTCATCGTCACCACCACGTCAAAACTCGCCGCGCGCGAAAAAACAATCAGTCCCAAACAACTCGCCGTCACCAACGCGCTCCAGAATCCGAACTCTACTTCGCGTCCAACACGCCAAATAGCCACGATCGTCAACACACCACAAAGCGCCGGTCCCAATCGCGCCGTCCATTCGCCGACGCCAAAAGCCTTGTACGCCGCGATCATCATCCAGTAGAGCAACGCCGGCTTTTCAAACCACGTATGGCCGCCAAGCGTCGGCGTCACGAGATCGCCGCGCAAAAACATTTCACGCGCGACTTGCGCGTAGCGCGGCTCGTCCGGACCAAGCAGCGGCAACTCTCCGAGACCATAAAGATAAAAGGCGATGATGACGAAAAAAAAGACGATGTAGACTCGCTTGGCAAGCGCAGAAGGTTGCAAGTATATTCGGCTCCGATCCGAAATCCGTGTTAATTCCCGATCCGCGGTCTAAGTTACCAAAAACCAATGTCTTTACGTACAGCAGTCATCGGCGTCGGCAGTTTGGGCAGCCAACACGCGCGCATTCATAGAGCACTTGCGAACGAAGGCATGTCGCATTTCGCGACTGTCTGCGATCTCGACGCCGAGCGTGCGCGCGCCATCGCCACCGAGCGCGAAACCGAGTGGACCACTGACTGGCGCGAATTGATCGGACGAGTCGACGCTGTCAGCCTCGTCACGCCGACTGAAGCACACTGCGAGATCGCGTGTGGACTGCTCGAAGCCGGCATTCACGTGCTCGTCGAGAAACCGATTTCACGCACCCTCGAAGAAGCCGACCGGATGATCGCCGCTGCCGAGCGAGGCCGCGCCATGCTTCAGGTCGGACATCTCGAACGTTTCAATCCGGCACTGGTCGCGCTGCGTCCGCACGTTCGCAAGCCGGTCTACTTTGAAATTCATCGCATCGGCGAGTTCACCGCGCGCTCGCTGGACATCGACGTCGTGCTCGATCTGATGATTCACGATCTCGACATCGTGCAGTGGCTCGTCGGCGAAGAGATCGAAGTCACAAACATCCATGCGGTCGGCATCGCAATCCTGACCGACAAGGTCGACGCCGCGAACGCTCGTTTGGAATTCTCGTCCGGCGCGGTGGCGAACATCACCGCCTCGCGCGTAGGCACGGAGAAGATCCGCAAGATGCGTTTCTTCCAGCCGCATGATTACATCGCCATCGATTACGCGACCAAACACGCTTCGATCAGCAGTCTCGCGCCGCCAAAGATGCCGGGATCGTGGCCCGTCGTCGGCGTAAGGCGTTTGGATATCGTCGACGTCGAGCCGTTGCGCGCGGAGATCGTCTCGTTTTTTGAATCGGTGCAGAATGGAGCGCCGGTCGCTGTATCAGGCTCCGACGGGCGCAACGCGTTGAGTCTAGCGTTGCGGACACTGGAGAGGATTAAGGCGCATTCTGAGCAGCTTAATGTCGAACACACATGACACAGATCGAATTTCAAGCCTGCTTGAAGAACACATCAACGCGGGCGACTTCCCTTCCGCCGTGTATCTCGTCGGCGAAAACGGTCGCATAGTCTCTACCGGTTCGCTCGGCCATTCCGCCGTCGAACCTTATCGCATCAATAACAAGCTCGACACGATTTACGATCTCGCGTCGCTCACGAAGCCGCTCATCACCGGTATGCTTTGTGCACGGCGGATCGAGCTCGGCGAGTTGACGCTCGACAGTTCCGTCTCTCATTACCTGCCCGAGTTTGATCGCACCGACAAGTCAATGATCACCATCCGCGAACTGTTGACGCACAGCGCCGGCTTGCCTGCCTGGCGACCGCTTTACCTGCTCGCCGAAGATGAACCCGAGCGGGCCGCAGGCGCGATCGCCAGTCTCGATCTGGAGTACAAACCGGGTACGCGCGTGGTCTACAGCGATCTCGGATTCATCGCACTCGGCATCCTGCTGGCGCGAATGACGGGCCAGCCACTTGCCGAGATGGCAAGGCATGAGATCCTCGAACCTCTGGAATTGAAACAGACATTCTTTAATCCGGAAGCCGCGCTGCAAACAGGAATCGCCGCCTGCGAGAATGGAAACGGCTACGAGCGCGACATGTGCGAACAGAGCGGCGCCGGCATCTATCAAAACTCTCGCCAGCGGTTGATCTGGGGCGAAGTTCACGACGGCAACGCTTACTTTCTCGGCGGTGTTGCGGGCCACGCCGGATTATTCTCGACCGCGGCCGAAACGTTCACGCTGGCCCAACAGTTTCTCGCCGAATCGACGAAACTACTCGCGCCGCCGACGTGCGCGCTGTTTCGCACCGATATGACACCGGGACTCGAGGAGGCGCGGTCGCTGGCCTGGCAACTCGCCGGCACGAAAGACTCGACCGCCGGGGTCGATCTGCCGCCGGACAGTTTTGGTCACACCGGATTCACGGGAACGTCGCTTTGGATCGATCCCCAACATCAACGCGTGTTCATCCTGCTCACCAACCGCACACACGCGCGCCAGCTTCCCTTCGCAAACATCAACACCGTGCGCCGTCGTTTTCACAGCCTCGCAGTCGCTTCACTGGGTTAGCCACAAAAAGGCACAGAAGACACAAATGAATCTCCTATGCACTCACTTTGTTTGTGTCTTTTGTGCCTTTTTGTGGCTAAAGACGGAATCGCAGCGTGGTGCCGATCACGTTCAGATCGCCCGGTACGCTGACGCCGTCGTTCTGTCGTAGATAGTAGAGGTCTTGAGTGAAGTGTTTGTTGAATACCTTGATGACGCCCACTCCGAAACGATTCCGCACCCACCGGTCGACGGTCCAGTCGTAAAACACTTCGTCGGTGATGAAGAGCGAGAGGCCGAGCTTGTCGGAGCCGACCGGATGTTCGACCTGAAACCGGTTGCGATAGCGCGTCGACTTGACACCCGAATTACGGTAGCGGCGTTCAATCTGGTTTCGATCGCGCAAGGTAAACTTGTCGATCTTGAACTGCAGCACAACAGGCAACGTGAGACGGTTCTCCCAGATTCTTCTGCCGGCGAAAGGCTGCATGCCGATGTGTAAGTAGTTGGGTGAGACGGTGACGTGCTGGCCGAACTTGAACGAGAAGCCTGCGCCGACACGCTCGTCGACTGGATGACTGAAGTCGCGGCCCAATCGAAACGTGCCGAGGAAATTGAAATCGACCTGTTTCGTGACCGGCACGACCAGTTGAAAGTCGGACCAAAACTGATTGTCGGTCTGGTCCAACTGAGCTGAAACCGGTGTCGTTAGCCACAAAGAGGCACAAAATATACAAAACAAATATCGAAGTTGAACTGGTATCATTTGTAGCTTGTTCCTGCGGTTCTATGTGTTTTTTGTGCCTTTTTGTGGCGGCAAGACGGTAAAGGAAGTGATCCCCACGACCACTCGATCGCCGATTTGCAGCTTCGTGGCCGCGGCTTCGGGTTTCGGACGCGTGGCGATGATGGCCTTCGTCGATTGGCGTTCCGGCGTTTCAGTTGTGAGGTAATAGGGAGTCTCATCGCCGCGGCATTCCTCACCGCCGCGGTCCAATCGCAATCGCAGCCGTTCGTACGCGCCGACAAAAGCGATCTCCTCGATGCGTCCGGTGGCAATCTTCGAAGCGCCGTGGCGCAGTAATTCGTTTTTGCTCAGCACCACGTCTTCGGGCCGGAAGACGATCTTCACGCAAGCGCCATCCTGAAAAGTCTCCGGATCCAGATTACCCGGAAGACGCGCCGAACCGATTTCGAGAAAATCATTCCTGACCGTTGCTTCGAGGATGTTAGCGGCGCCGAGGAAAGTCGCGACGTATTCAGTCGCGGGCTGATTGTAGATTTGAAACGGCGTTCCGAGTTGTTCGATGTGCCCCTGGTATAGCACGGCGACGCGGTCGCCAAGTTCGAGTGCTTCCTCCTGATCGTGCGTGATGAAGATCGACGGCACGTTGACCTTTCGCAGCAACGCGCGGATCTCGCGGCGAAGGTGAACGCGCGTCTGTGTGTCGAGCGCGCCGAAAGGTTCGTCGAAGAGCAGCACCTCGGGTTTGTAAGCGAGTGTGCGCGCGATGGCGACTCGTTGCTGCTGGCCGCCCGACAGTTGTGAAGGATACTTCTTGCGGTGCTCTTCCAGTTGGACCAGCGCCAGCAGCTCGTTGACAGTCTCGCGGATCTCCTTGCGCTTCCGCTTGCGGATACGCAGGCCGTAACCGATGTTCTTCTCCACCGTCATTTTCGGAAACAGGGCGTACGACTGAAAGATCACGCCGACGCCACGCTCGCGGGCGGGCAGCTCCGTCACGTCCTTGCCGTGCAGGATTACTTTTCCGGTGTACGGCATTTCCAGACCCGCCATGATGCGAAGGATCGTCGTCTTACCGCTGCCGGACGCGCCGAGCAACACCAGCACCTCGCCTTCGGCAACGTCGAAACTGATGTTTTCGAGCACGCTGGTCTTGCCGAAGCGTTTGCTGATGCCGACCACACTCGCCGCAGCCGGCGAGGGTTCCGCGGGCGACGCCGGTTCGACAGGCCGTGGAATCAATGTTTCCTTAGCTTTCACAGGTTCGGTCTCAGTCAACGTCAAGCCAATCACGCGCGAAGAAGAGCACGCTGAAAATCAGAAATGAAAAGAGCGCGAGCACGATCGCGATCGCGTTCGCGGCTTCGATCTGTCCTTCGTTGAATTTCGCAAAGATATAGAGAGGGGCTGTTTGTGTGCGCCCGGCCAGGTTGCCGGAAACGAGAATCGTCGAACCAAACTCGCCGACTGCGCGCGCGAACGTCAGCAGCGCTCCGGAAACAATCGCGCCACGCAACGACGGCAACGTAACGTGCCAGAACGTTTGCCAGCGCGTGGCCCCGATCGTCGCCGACGCCTCTTCGAGCGAGCGGCTCATCGTGTCGAACACCGGCTTGATGACGCCGAACGCGAGCGGGAACGTGACGAAGATGTTCGCCAGGATAATGGCGAGCGCCGTGAACATGATCTCGACGTGCGGCACCATAAAACGTCCGAGCGTGCCGTATGGTCCCCAGAGCAGCAGCAGTGCGAAACCGGCAACGGCCGTGGGAATCGCCGTCGGCAGTGAAATCGTGACGATCAACGCGTTGCGTCCCCAGAAGTTGTAACGAGAGAGGACGTAGGCGGCGAAAAGACCGAAAAGGACGTTGAAAACCGTCGCCCAAAAGCTGGTGGCCATCGACAGTTTGAGCGCGAACACTGCTTCCGGCGCCGTCAACGCCGCCCAGAATTTGTCGAGGCCGGTTCTGGTGCCGAAGATGAAGATCGAAGCGAGCGGGAGAAAGACGAGCGGCAGCATCATGAAAATGAGCATGCCGATACTGAGAGGCCGAACGACGTCGAACCCTCGTACGTGACGCATTGTCGGCACG
This sequence comes from Acidobacteriota bacterium, assembly GCA_046732535.1. Classification (GTDB taxonomy): domain Bacteria; phylum Acidobacteriota; class Blastocatellia; order Pyrinomonadales; family Pyrinomonadaceae; genus PSRF01. The sequence goes on along the minus strand of JBKPNH010000037.1, from coordinate 42,395 downwards.
AACGTGCTCATCGAGTTTGAACCTGATCTCTGAAAATCTTTTCAATCACATCCGGATACGCTTTGTCCCAACCGCCAAAATAGTCGATCGTGATCGGCAGCTCGACGTGACTGAATCCGGTGTTCGCCTGGTTGAAGGCGTCGTTCGTCGTCGAATAAAAGTGATACTTCACGAACGCCTGTTGCGCTTCGTCACTCCACAGGTACTGCATGAACGCATCGACGATCGCTCGCTTCTCAGCCGAAACGTTTTTATCGATCACTACCGCCGGATGCTCGCTGAAGATCGTCGAGCGCGGAGTGACGATCTCGATCGGCGCGTTTGCTTCCTTCATCAACAGGGCTTCGAGTTCGTAAGTGATCAAGGCGTCGCCGTTGCCGAGTTCGAACGTCGTGCGCGCTTCACGCGCGGAACCTGGCGTCGAGATCACGTTTTTCCACATCGCGCGCAACGTTTGCAGCGCGCGTGCTGTGTCTTTCTCACTCGAATCGGTTTCACTCTTTTTCAACTCGGAACCGTAAATCGCCAGAATCGACCATTGCGCCCCGCCCGAGCTCACCGGATCCGGATGAATCAACCGAATACCCGGCTTGCCGAGATCTGAAAAGTCGCGGATGCCCTTCGGATTACCCTTGCGCACGATGATCACGAAAGGCGTCTTATTGACGATTCCCTTGCTGGGGAACGAACGCCAGTCCGTCGTGACGAAACCGCCGTTCTTCAAGCGCTGCGCATCGCGTTCGATCGAAAGTATGGCGACTTCGGCCGGCGCACCTTGCAAGATCTGATTCGTGACTGTCTCCGAGCCCGCGAATGACGATTGAAAACCTACCTGCTGGCCGTGAAGCTGTTTCCAACGAGCTGAGAACCCCGGAAAGATCGCTTTTTCCAGCGACTCTTTCATGATCGAGAAGCCGTAAAGCGTGATCGTGATATCGCCGCTTTCAGCCGGTGGCTTTGGCAAACAACTGGTGGAGATGAGCGCCAGGCATAGCCCCATCGCCGCCACGACCGCCAAGTTTTGGGATGTAGTCTTCCTCATGAGGACACTCGGGACCTCCTCATTTGTGGACAGCCCAAAAAACCGCTGTCGTTATCCATCAGCCGACCGGGGGGTTGCTCGTCTATACCATAGATTAGTCTCTTCCGTGTACCCTTTTCGTAGTACTATGCTGCGGCAATGCGTAGTTCCCTCGGCCGAAGCATTATTGTTTTCTTACTTTTGCAATCGTTTTTCCTGACGGTTAGCTTTGGTCAGCAACAATCGCGGGAAGAAACGCGGCCACGGCGAACACAGCCCGCATGGCCCGCGCCGGCAGCTTCTACGCCCGTCATCACGTCGCCGACTCTTACTCCAATTACAGGTCCGGAACCCACGATTCGTGTTGCGCTTACGACTAGCGCGCATTCGGCAGTCATTTCGACTAACGGTCACTTGATGAATGCGAGCGGAGGCGGTTCGAAACTGTTAGCGCTCGACAGTTCGCGCGTGCGAGTCGATGCGCGAATGCTTTCGCCGCTGCCAGTCAACAACGACGAAGCTCAGTATCGCGTCGTGATTGGCGGCGCCGCGTCACGCGAGGAAGCAGAAGAGAACGAGAAAGAGATCCAGAAAATCAGCGGCGACGATGCGCACGTCGCTTACGACGCTGAAACAAAGACGTGGGGGCTCGTAGTTGGATCAAAACGTCCGCGAGAAGAAGCGGAAGAGGTGCTCGCGCGTCTCGAAGCGGCTGGCATAGATGCAGCCATCGAAGGGCCGCCGCCTCAAATTGAAAAGAGCGCCGCCGCGCCTGCGACTTCGAGCGGCGTCGTGCGACTGGCATCATCGACGCGAATGCCGTCGCGTGAAGTAGTCGCTTCGTCGTCGAGTGGCCCAATGTTCAGCTCGAGTAGTCCGGTGGCGTTTGCTTCAGACGACGAAGCCAAGTCGCCGGTGCGTTTCAACGACAAGCCGTATCGCGGCCGGATCGAAGTCTTCACAAACCTGCGCGGGTCGTTGACGGTCGTCAACGAGTTGGGCCTCGAAGACTACGTTCGCGGCGTCGTCGCCAACGAGCTCTCGCCGGGTGGCTATCCGGCGATCGAAGCATTGAAAGCGCAGGCGATCGCGGCCCGCACTTACGCGCTCAAGAATCGCGGACAGTTCATGGCGCAGGGTTTCGACATCCTGCCGACCACGCGTTCGCAGGTTTATCGCGGACTGACTTCTGAAAACCCGTTGTCGAGCCGCGCCGTCGACGAAACTCGCGGCCTCGTCGCGACCTACGACGGCGAACCTATAAACGCGCTCTACACCTCGACCTGCGGTGGCCGCACTGAAGATTCCGAAAACATCTTCAACCAGTCCGTCCCGTACTTGCGGGGCCGCGAGTGCGCGGGCCAGGAGTATTCCCCGCTCGAGCAATACGTGGTGAAGACAACGCGCTCCTTTGCTGAAGTACGCGAGGACGGCAACGTCACGCTCGTTCGTGACGTTGCGCTCCTGTTGACGCAAAACTTCGGATCGCTCCCGGCGCATGTCTCCGATGCATGGCTGGCCGGCGAGGCTTCCACAGCGGAGGTCCGCAACTGGCTAACACACGCAGCACGCCTTGCGCGGCAACCGCCGCCGCAAACGGGTGAAGACGTAAACCGCCCGCCGGCTTTTGCGACCGCACTCGCGAGCGCGGTCCTGGGCGACAGCCGCGAGAGCACCCTCTTCAACAATGCCGATGCCGGTTACTTTGTGGCCGTTCGGGACGCCGAAGCTATACCACAGGCGAACCGGGCCGACCTTGGAATGCTCGTTCGCGACGGTTACCTCATGGTCTACCCCGATGCGACGTTGCGGCCGCGTGAACCGCTAAATCGAGCCCGCGTGCTGCACGCTATTTCTCGACTACTCGAGGCGCGCAATCTGTTGCAACTCCAGAAGGCCAGCGCGCGGCTTTCAGGCATGGACCAGGTGATCCTGCGTCCCTCAAAAGGTAAGGACCAGACGCTAAGAATTAACGCCGACGTCTTTTTGTTTCGACACATCGGCGAGCGGCCATATGCAGTTTCATCGGTCGTATTGATGAGTGGCGAGCCGGTCACCTACCATCTCGCGCCCAACGGCCAGATCGATTATCTCGAAGTGAAGCCTGCGCCGAATGGCGCCGCCGCCGATCGTTACTCGCCATTCTCGAATTGGACCAAAGAACTGAGCGTGGGCCAGGTGCAGGCGCGTCTGGCGCGCGCGGCGCGTGGCATCGGACCGATTGTCGATCTTCGCGTCGCCTCGCGCGGATCTTCACATCGCGTGACTGACCTCGAGATCGTGGGCACGAACGGCACCGCCCACGTGCGCGGCGGGCGCATCCGTTCCGCACTCGGTCTGCGCGAACAACTCTTCGTCATCGATCGCCAGTACGACGAGAGTGGAAGAGTCACCGATTTTATCTTCACCGGTCGCGGTTGGGGCCACGGCGTCGGCATGTGCCAGGTAGGCGCGTACGGGCTCGCGAAACAGGGCTGGTCGGCAGAGCAAATATTGAAGGCTTATTATTCGGGCATTCAGTTAACACGGATCTATTGAATCTCTCGCGTAATCAGATCCTCGGCGGCCTGATACTACTCTTCCTCATCTGGGTAGTGGCGCTTTTCCGCATCTTATGAACCCCGTAATCGCGATCGTCGGTCCAACAGCGTCAGGCAAGAGCACGTTGGGGATTGAAGTCGCGCTCGCACTCGACGGCGAGATCATCAACTGCGACTCCGTCCAGGTCTATCAGGAGATCCAGATCGCAACTGCAAAGGTTCCACTCGAGGAACAAAAGGGCGTTCCGCATCACCTGATCGACTTCGTCTCGACGCACGTCAACTACACCGCCGTCGAATGGGCCCGTGAAGCAGCACGCAAGATAGAAGAGATTGAGAGTCGCGGCCGCATCCCGTTACTCGTCGGCGGCACCGGCTTTTACTTGCGCGCACTTCGGCAACCATTTTTCGAGAGCCCACAAACGGACGAGGCGCTTCGCCGCCGGCTCAACAACATCCGCGAACGCCGCGGTCCGGAATATCTTCACCGCCTGCTTCGCCGCATCGATTCAGCAGCGGCCAGCCAGCTCTTTCCTCGCGACTGGCCTCGCGTCCAACGAGCCATCGAGGTCTACATGCAGACCGGACGCTCCATCATGGACCAAAAGGGCCAACGCCCGGAGCCACCTGAAAGCTCGCGCCGGTTGCGTATCCTCGCCCTCAATCCGCCTCGTGCGGAGCTGTATCAACGCATCAACGAACGGACCGAGGCGCACTTCCGGGCGGGTCTTGTCGCCGAGGTTCAAGACCTGCTGAAACGCGGTTTTCCGGCTGTTTCCAACGCCCTCGGCGCGCACGGATATCGGCGAGTGGTGGAGTACCTACAGGGCCAGCGAGACCTCGCGAGTGCCATAGAGCAGACAAAGTTGGACGTGCGGCACTATGCAAAGCGGCAATTGACATGGTTTCGCCATGAAGCCGGAGTTGAGTGGTTCCAGGGTTTTGGTGAGGAAAAAGACATTTTGCAGTCGGTTTTAGGGGCCATCCGCGGTGGACCGCGGTCCAAATAATCATGTTTCTCTCACATCTGCCGCAATCTCTTGTCAGTCATAGATCGGTGTTATAATCTGATTGCAACTGCGCTTTCATTCCGGGTTTCAACATGTCTGACGGCAAACAGGCACCGCAGAATATTCAGGACGCATTCCTTAACACGGTTCGCCGCGAGAAGACGTCTGTCGTCGTCTATCTGCTGAACGGGGCCAAGCTAACCGGCCGAATCAGGAGTTTTGACAAGTTTTCGGTGCTGTTGGAGTCCGGCTCACAGGAGCAACTCATCTTCAAACACGCCATCTCGACGATCTCCCAAGCTCGGCGCGCCACCGGCGATCTGCATTCGCAGACCGGCGCCGAAGCCCACGCCAGAGACGTCCGCGATACCAACTCGCCTGAGGCGTGACATTCGTTTACACTCTGTCGGCTTTGTCCCTGATATTCGTCTTTCACTACCCAATAGAGGACTTTTGTGCCTGGAACTTTCATTACCTTCGAAGGTATTGACGGAAGTGGGAAATCCACTCAACTGCGCTTACTCGACAACTTCCTGCGGGCCAACGGCTACAATCCGCTCATCACTCGCGAACCGGGCGGAACGCCCGTCGGTCTGCGACTGAGGGCCGCGCTGCTCGACGCATCCGAGGAGGTGGATCCACTTACTGAACTGCTCGTTTTCGCCGCCGACCGTGCCCAGCACGTGCGACGGGTAATTCGCCCCACTATCGAAGCCGGTCAGATCGTCATCTCCGATCGCTACGCCGATGCGACTGTGGCATACCAAGGCGCCGGACGCGGCTTTTCGCCGGAGCTGATCAGCGAGATCGTCCAACTGGCGACGGAAGGTTTGAAACCGGATCTGACGGTGCTCTTCGATCTGGGAATCGACGAATCGACCAGGCGCACTACGCGGCGCTCAACGGGCAAATCGTCGAGCAAGACCGGCCGCGACCGGCTGGACATCGAAGATGCCGAGTTTCATTCGCGCGTGCGCGACGCTTATCTACAGATAGCTCGTGACGAGCCGGAGCGAGTGAAGCTGGTTGATAGTAGTGGTCCAGTCGAGCTGACGCATGAACGCGTGAAGGACATCGTCGTCACGTTTTTGAAGACACGGATCTATGTTTGATCAAATCGCAGGAAACTCACGGGTCAAAGAAATACTGAGAAGAATGATTGAAGCCGGGCGGCTTCCCGGCGCGCTGCTGTTTGCCGGTGAAGAAGGCGTCGGCAAGAAGCTCTTCGCGCTCGAAGTAGCGCGCGCGCTGAACTGCCGCACGCTGCGAGACGGTGAGGCTTGCGGTCAATGCTCCGCCTGCACGCGCATCGCGAAGATCAACTATCCCGAACGTGACGACGCAGACGAGTGGAACCAGATCCTCTGGACTGATTATCCTGATGTCGGTCTCGTCGTGGCCCCAAGACGTGTGCTGCGCGTGGAGCAGATGCGGCAGATTGAGAAAGAAGCGAACTTCCGGCCGTTCGAGGGCAAGGCGCGCGTGTTTCTGATCGACGAAGCGGACAAACTCAACGACGCGTCCGCTAACGCATTATTGAAAGTTCTGGAGGAACCACCGCGCACGTCATACTTGATCCTCATCACGGCCCGGCCCGCAATGCTGTTGCCGACGATACTTTCGCGCTGCCAGATGATCCGTTTCGCACCGCTGACACCGGACGAGATCGAAGCTCATCTCACGCAAAAGGACATCGACAAGAAGACGGCGCGTCTGCGCGCACGCGCTGCCGGCGGCAGTATGGGCCGCGCGATGGCCGGCGATCTGGTGACATTCACGTCACAGCGCAAAGCGATGCTCAAGGTGCTCAACGCGCTCGTCGTCAGCAATAATCGCGCGGAACTGCTTCGTTCCGCCGAACAGCTCAACGAGGCTCAGTACAAAGACGAGTTTGAAGAACGGCTGGATGTTTTAGAGACGCTTATTCGCGACGCGTGGATGTTGTCGCTGGGCGTGAAGCCGTCGCAGTTGGTGAATGAAGATTTGTTGAGTGAGCTGCAACCGATCAGCGAGGAGCTTGATTCGAGCCGAGCAGCGAATTGGATATTGCAGATCGAGGACGTGCGCGAACAGTTGATCGTAAACGTCAATCGTAAAGTGACAACGGATGCGCTTTTCCTTGCAATGGCCGGTGAGGTCCCGATTCCGAAGCGCGCCAAAATTCGTTAAATCAATCCGTTAAATCTGCGGTTTAATTTCAGCCAGTAGCTTCTCGGTTTCCATCACGAAAGCTTCAACGATGTTCTCGCCCGCGACTTTGCGCATCGGCACGCCGTCTTTGAAGATCATTCCCACGCCGCGTCCGAACGTGATACCGAGTTGAGAATCGTGGGCCTCGCCTGGGCCATTCACCGCACAGCCCATGATCGAAAGATGCAGCGGCTCCTCGATGTGGGCCAACCGTCGCTCAATCTCCGTCACGATGCCGACAAAGTTATCGACGTCGAGCCGGCCGCAAGTCGGACAAGCAACCACCGTCACTCCGCGTGTCCGCAATCCGAGAGACTTCACTATCTCCCACGCGACGCGAACCTCTTCCTGCGGCTCCGCCGCCAGCGAAACACGGATCGTGTCGCCAATTCCTTCGTGCAGCAGGATGCCGAGGCCGATGGACGACTTCACGGTGCCGGTGAACGACGTCCCTGCTTCAGTAACGCCGAGATGAAACGGATAGTCGACCTTTTCAGCCAGTAGACGATACGCGGCGACTGTCCGGTGTACGTCCGAAGCCTTCAACGAGATGATGATGTCGGTGAAGTCGAGATCCTCGAGAATGCGGATGTGGCGTAACGCCGACTCGACCATCGCTTCCGGCGTCGCGGTCCCGTACTGCTTCAACAGATCCTTTTCCAGTGACCCGCCGTTCACGCCGATCCGAATCGGAACTTTCTGCGACTGCGCCGCACGCACTACTTGTCGAATGCGATCGTGCGCGCCGATATTTCCCGGATTCAGCCGCAGCTTGTCGATGCCGGCTTCGAGCGCCATCAACGCGAGCTTGTAATGGAAGTGAATGTCTGCGACGAGCGGAACGTTCGGGACGCGCTTGCGGATCTCTTTCAGCGCCACCGCCGCGTCGTTGTCGGGCACCGCGACTCGTACGATCTCGCAACCGGCGCGCACCATCTCTTCGATCTGCGCCACAGTCGCGCCGACGTCAGACGTGTCCGTCTTCGTCATCGACTGAATCGACACGGGCGCGCCACCACCGATTTGAACGTGCTTGACTTGAACTGGTCTTGACTGGCGCATTTACTTCGACGGGGCGGATGTTGCTGCAGCCGGTTTCTCCGGCTCGGAACTTCCCCCAAACGTCTTCAGCAGGTCGTTGCTGATGACAAAAACCATCAACAGCAGGACCATCACGAAGCCCACTTGTTGTATACGATCGCGGACCGCCGCGGAGATCGATAAACCTATGAGGGCGAGCAATCCTTCGAGAAGCAGGAGGAAAATCGCGCCACCATCAAGTACCGGGATCGGCAACAGGTTGAAGATGCCGAGGTTCAGGCTCAGAAAAGCGAGCATACTGAACACGCCGTCCCAACCAAGCCGTTCGACGGATTTCTGCGCTGCCTGGTAGATTCCGATCGGGCCGGAAAGCGTGTTTCGGAAGGAACGTTGGCCGGTGAAGACCTGTCCCAACGCCTTACCAGTCAGGCGAAGAATCTGGATGTTTGTTTCGTACGCGTACACCACTGCGGTAGCCACCGTCGCGTCGTGAAGCGGGAACTTTTCGCCAACCCTGAAGCCGAGCTTCGTGCCTTCGATACGGCGGTCGGGCGCGGTAAGTTGGGTCATCTGGCCGTTCCGCTCAACCGTGATCGAAACCGGCCCGTTGTGAGTGCGAATGTACTCAGTTACCTGCATCGCGCTCTTGACCTCTTCGTTTCCGACCTTGACCAACCGGTCGCCCGTCTTTAGTCCTGTTTCCTCAGCCGGAGAGCCGCTAAACACGTCCCCGACGACAATCGGCAAGCCGCCGTAGTCAGGAACGAAATCCACGAAACCCGCAGTCTCACCGTTTTCGGTTCGCGCGGTAGGCGTCAGGGTTAGTGAGATCTCGGAGCCGTTGCGATTAACGATGACGGGCATCGGCCGGCTGGGCGAGAGCAGTGCGTCGCCGTTGATCAAGTCCCACGAGGGATTTTGGGTTCCATTGAAGGAGATGATCCGGTCACCCTGATGAAGACCAGCCTGTTCCGCGGCGCCACCCGGAATAATGTAATAAACCACGGGCGACGGTGTTGCCGGCACGCCGTACATCATCGCCGCGGCGAACGGGATCGCCATCGCGGTCAAAATGTTCATCACCGGGCCTGCGAGCGCGACCAACACACGCTGCCAGCGCGGGCGCAAGTTGAACATCTCCGCAGGCGGGATGTCCGTGGCGCTCGCGCCTTCCAATGGCGCGTTCGACTCGTCGCCGCCGAGTTTCACGTAGCCGCCGAGCGGAATCGCTGAGACGCGATAGTCAGTATGCCCCCACTTCCTGCCGAACAGACGCGGGCCAAATCCTACAGAGAAGGTCTCGACTCGGATGCGGAAAAGTTTGGCGACGATAAAATGACCGAATTCGTGAAGAACAACAGCCGATCCGAGTATGAAAATGAAAGCAAGTGGGACTATTAGGAAATCCATTAAAGACCCTTTTTCTTAAGATTTACGCCGCCGCAACCACAGTTAGACTCGACCTTTACGAGTCAGGTTGCACTGGGAGTTTACGCGTCGCGGAAGTCGCCCGTCAAACAAAAGGCTTCTCAACTAAACGATTGCCTTCGCTCGTTTTTCGATTTCGGCCTGGGCCGCGAGGCGCGCCGCGCGATCGGCTGCGAGAATGGTTTCGATGTCGACGACTGCCTGGTTTGTGTGTTCGTCCATGACGGATTGGATGATGGCCGGGATCTCGGTTAAACAAATCCGCTCGTCGATAAAAGCGCCGACGGCTTCTTCATTCGCCGCATTCATCGCCGCCGGCAGCGTCCCACCTTCCCGAAGTGCTCGATAGGCGAGCGCAATACACGGGAAACGATCCAGATCCGGCGCTTCGAAATGCAGCCCCGAGATCGACGTCAGATCCAATGGCGGCAACTGGCATTCGTGCCGCTCAGGATACGTAAGCGCGTACTGAATAGCATGGCGCATATCCGTGATGCCCATTTGCGCGATCACCGATCCGTCGATCATCTCGATCATCGAGTGGACGACTGATTCCGGATGTACCAGGATGTCGATCTGCTCCGGTCCGAAACCAAACAACCAGTGTGCCTCGATCACTTCCAAACCCTTGTTCATCAACGTGGCGGAATCGATGGTGATCTTCGCTCCCATCTTCCACGTCGGGTGGCGCATGGCTTCGGCAACACTCGCCTGCTTCATCTCGGCTTTATTCTTAGTGCGGAACGGTCCACCGGAAGCGGTCAGAACGATGCGCCGCACTTCGTCCGGGCACTCGCCGCGCAGACACTGGTGCAGCGCGTTATGCTCGGAGTCGATCGGAAGCAGCTCCGCGCCTGACTTTTGCGCGGCGCGCGTCATCAGTTCGCCGGCCATTACCAGGGTTTCTTTGTTCGCCAGCGCCACGCGCTTTCCTGCTTCGAGCGCTCGCAAGGTCGGCACGAATCCAATCGCACCTACGGTAGCAGAGACGACGCAGTCCGCCTGCGGATGAGTTGCGACCTCGACCAGTCCTGCTTCGCCAGTCACGATTCGCGGCAGATCGACGTCACGTTCGAAGAGTTTCGCGCGCAGATCGTGTGCGGTAGTTTCGTTGTCGACTGACACGACTTCCGGCAGGTGAGTCGCAATCTGGTCCGCGAGTCGTTCGACGTTGGCGCCTGCCGCTAGTCCGACCACGCGCAGATTGTGGGTTGTTAGTGATTCGACCACACGGAGAGTGTTGCAGCCGATGGAACCGGTTGAGCCAAGTATCGCGACGCCTGTACTATGCATGAGAACCGTTAAGCAACCAGGAGCGGGACGGGAATTTTAGAGTTGTAGGGGTCGAGGAGGTCGATTGTCTGTCCGTCGCGATTCTCGTATGACGCAGAGCTGACGCGCCAATCGCCTCTGTTTGCGTATACGAGCTGCACCGATGCGTTCACGGTCTCGCGTTCGCCGATGACCTTGAGATGCAAAGTTGCCTGACCGTTGCCGTCGGCGACCTCAACGCTGCCGGTAACGATACTGCCGAAGTCTTTTACTGTGCCGATGTCCGTTTTCAGTTTCTCGCTCGAGCGCAGAAAATCTCTCGCCTTGAGCGCCGCCTGACTGTTGCTGACCTGGTAAAGCGCGAACCCGACGATTCCGCCTACAAACAAAGCGACGATGAGACCGAGAACTATGACCACGCTGCCAACTATCAAGAGTATCTTTTTCGTGGTCATCGGCCCTTTAGACTTTAGCCGCGAATGTTGAAGTAAAAGACGGCAAAATAGTAGATGAGCGGCGCATTGAAGAGCAAGCTGTCCAACCGGTCGAGTAGTCCGCCATGACCGGGCAGGAGGGTTGCCGCGTCCTTTGCGGATGCGCTGCGTTTGAGCGCGCTCTCGACGAGGTCGCCGAGAATGCCGACGATGCACATCGCGAACGACAGCGGCAGCGTCCATTTCAACGGCAGTTCGCGAAAGAACCAGTAGTGGGCGAGTGTCCCCATAGCCAGCGCCGCTGCCACTCCGCCAAAAACGCCTTCCCACGTTTTACCGGGACTGATCTTCGGCGCGAGTTTGCGTTTTCCAAAAGCACGGCCAATGTAGTACGCGCCGGCGTCTGAACCCATCAGCACGAGGAAAAAGAACGACAGCAAGTGCCGTGACAGCTCCGGCGTGAAACCGGTGCGAATCAGGACGAGGTGCGTTCCGAGCAGTGCGACGTAGAGGACCCCGAGAATCGTCGCGCCGCTGGAAGCGATCATCTTGTCAAACGGCGCACCGCGCATCATGGCGCCGGTTAGCGTCACGATGACCAGCACCATGACGACTACGAGAAACAGGAAGAAGTTGAGCCAGGGCTCGTTTTGCAGCGAGATCGTGATGAGCGCGGCGCCGGCCACGAAACCGGGAACTGGATCAGGCTTGAGCTGCAGCTTTTTGGCGAGCAGGTAAAACTCCCATAGCGCCAGGACCATCGAGGAGGCTGCCATGAGAACGAATAACCACCACAACCATGGAATGAGAATCGACGCGATCAGAAAAGGAAGAACGATGACGGCCGTTAGGAGTCGTTTCATCCGTGGTCCCTGTTGACGACGAGTTTCAGTCCGCCAAAACGCCGGTCTCTGCGCTGGTAGTCCACCACTGCTTCAAGCAAGTGAATGCGGCGAAAGTCGGGCCACAGCGTGTCCGTGACATATATTTCCGCATACGCGCTCTGCCAGAGCAGAAAGTTTGAAATCCTCAACTCGCCGCTGGTCCTGACCAGCAGGTCCAGCTCCGGCAGGTTTCGCGTATAGAGCTCGCTGGCGATGCGCTCTTCAGTAATCTCGTCAGGCCGGATGCCTTCGTCGAGCAACCGCCGGACCGCCGCGCGCGCGGCGTCGACGATCTCGGTGCGGCCGCCGTAATTCAACGCGACTGTCAGGACCATGCCTTTGTTACGCGCCGTCTGTTCGGTCGCGCGCTGAATCTCTTTACGAACGTTGTCGGCGAGTGCGCCGGTGCGTCCGATGGTCTGAAACTTGATGTTCTGGCGATCGATTTCGTCGAGCTCGATGCGAAGGTAACGGCGCAACATACGCATCAACGCGTCGACCTCGTAGCGCGGGCGCTTCCAGTTCTCGGTCGAGAATGCGTAGAGCGTAAGCGCTCCGATACCGAGTCGCGCGCCGGTATCGACGGCCGCGCGCACAGCTTCGACGCCTGCCCTGTGTCCGGCAATCCTCGGCTGCCCGCGTTGCGCGGCCCAACGGCCGTTGCCGTCCATGATGATGGCGATGTGCCGCGGCAGTCTGTCCCAGGCGACGGCTGCGAGGAGCGACTCCTCGCGCGTGCCCTTCTGTATCACTCCTGTGAAATCAGCAAGCATATGACTTTGGCATTCTAACCTATGAATAACGCACTGAGACCAACGTTAATCCACAGGCGGGCGCAGTGGTCGCTGACAGCGGCCGGCCGCCGGTCGAAATTGCGTCCAAAATCGATTCATTATCGAGCTCTTTGCGACCGGCGGCCATTAACGTTCCGGCAATCGCGCGTACCATATAGCGCAGGAATCCATCAGCGGTAACACGTATTTCGATCATCGGATCGAGCAAACGCTCATCCTCTTGCTCACGCACTTCCAGGTTGCTGATCGTTCTAACGCGATCCTCGACGTCTGACTGCGCAGCCGAGAAGGCGGTCCAATCGTGCTTACCGAGAAACAACTGGGCTGCCGAACGCATGCGATCCCGATCGAGTTTGCGTGCTTCGTGATGCGCGTAGCGCGACCAGAACGGCGAGATCACTGGTCCATTCACGATCCGATAGACGTACGTCTTGGCGAGCGCCGAATACCGAGCATGAAACTCCGGATCGACCTCCTCCACCTGGAGCACTCGCACGTCTTTTCCAACATTTCCATTGATTGCGTTCCGCAGTTTTTCCGGCGCGATCTCGCGTTGTATATCGACACTCGCCACCTGTCCTTCAGCGTGAACGCCGGCGTCCGTTCGCCCGGAACCATGTACGTTGACGGACCGGCCATCGATTAATGACAAAGCGGCGGTGAGTTCACCTTGCACCGTCCTCAGATTTTCCTGGATTTGCCACCCGTGAAAGTCTGTCCCATCGTATTGAAGGAGCAGCTTAAAATTCATGCTTGTGATTTGCGGCTGCCCGGTTTCACCACCGGCTCGCCCATCTTGCACGCATCGCACACCGCCGGTTCGACCGACAACACCTTTAACGACGCCAGCGCCACTCGGGGAACACCGACGTCCGCCGCACCCGCTGAGCGATCGATGATCGACGCAGCGGCCAAGACGTCAGCACCTGCTTCGACGAGCGCATCGATCGTCTCGCGCGTCGATCCTCCGGTCGTGATCACGTCCTCGACAACCAGCGTCTTCTCGCCCGGCGAAACAGTGAACCCGCGGCGCAACGTCATCTTCCCGGCTTCGCGCTCGGTCCAAATAAACCGGGCCCCGAGCGCGCGTGCGACTTCATGTCCGATCACGATTCCGCCAATCGCCGGCGAGGCCACCAACTGAATCCCCTGGCCCGCAAACTGCCGCGCGATCGCGTCTCCAAACGCAGCAGCCTTATCGGGAAATTGAAGCACCCGGGCACACTGCAAATAGACCGTGCTGTGCAGTCTGCTGGTAAGCTGGAAATGGCCCTCCAGCAGCGCTCCGGTCCTTTTGAACTCGTCAATTACCTCTTCAGCGTTCAATTGTCACCTCGATAACACGGTCCTCCGTGCTACAATCCGAGCCCGAATGCCGCTTTATCCGAATTTAGTTTCTAATTCGACCCTGGTTCAGGACACAATCGACCTTCTAACCGGCTCCGGTGGACGTGCGGCCGCCACCGAGATCGTTGACGCAGTCTTCAAACTCTCCCATGTCGACGACGAACTCGCAGGTTTACTCGTCGCCGATCTAATCAGAAACGATCGCCGATTTAAAATCGAGAACTACACCGTCGAGTTGCTGCAAGACGATCGCCAGTCGCGACTCTTGAAGGACCTCGAGTTTGTCGTCGTCGACGTCGAGGCGACCGGCGCGAAGACGCCGCCCAATCGTCTCATCGAGCTGGGCGCTTATCGCATTCGCAACGGATGCATCGTCGACAAGTTTCTCTCGCTCGTCAATCCGGAGATCCCGATTCCTCGCTTCGTCGCGACGTTGACCGGAATTTCAAACGAGATGGTGAAGCGTGCGCCTGTCTTCGCCGATCTGGCGCCGCAGTGGCTCGACTTCGTGAGCGACGCTGTGCTCATCGCTCATAATTCAAACTTCGACGCCAACTTTATCAATCACGAAGTCTCGCGCGTCTATCCCGGTCACCGCATGGTGAACCAGCACTTGTGTACGGTCAAACTGTCGCGGCGCGTCTTGCCGGAACTGCTCAATCACCGCCTCGACACCATCGCCGACCACTTCTCGATCCCGATAGCCAGCAGACACCGCGCCGGCTGCGACGCACTCGCCACCGCCGAGATCTTTCTTCATCTACTTGCGAAAGCGGAGGAGATACACGGCGTAAGAGATCTCGCCGATCTGTGTTTACTCCACGACACGTGGGACGCTAACTCTCCAAAACCTCAGTCTCCGGATTGCTCCTCATCACCCGACGCTGCGCTACCACAAAAATCAGAATAGCCACCGCCAGCCCAAGTCCGATCCAAGGATAGTAACGGGCCAGGATCGCTTTCGCCTCGGCGCCATAACGCACGGCCAGATACCCTTCGAGCAGAAAACGAAAGGCGCGGCCGGCGACGATCGCAATCATGAACCGCACCAGGCTGAAACGAAACACGCCCGCGGTAATGACGAATAATTTGAACGGAAACGGCGGCGGCAACAGAGTCGCGACCAGCACGGCAGCCATGTCGTAACGCTCGATCCATCCTTTGACTCGCTTCTGTTTCGCTTCGGAAAACTTCCGCAGCGCACGCGCGCCGGCTCGACGCGACACCAGGTAAAGGATCCAGCAACCGAGCGCGGATCCGGCAGTCGCCATCAAGGCGTAGAGCACCATCCAGCGCGGATACGTCGTAGACAACAGGAGCACCATCGCGTCGGCGCTGCTCGGCAAAGGGACAAACGCCGAGTCGAGGAAGGCGACAGCAAACACGCCAAACGCGCCGAACGTGATCAAGTATTCGGAGACGCGCGTGAGTCCTTTGGTTATGGGGCTAAGAACAGATTTCAATCAGCGGCCCTTTCGGAGTCAGGATTCTCGACCTCGGCTTCAGCAGCGGCTGCCCGGTTTCTGAGTCGATTAACTATCAGATACACGATGCCGCCCACAAGTACGAGCGAGCCGACGATGCTGATGACGATCAAGCCATTGTCTTTCATAAACAGCAACACTCGCCGGCCGTAGAACACCGCGAGTATGCCTTCGACGTAGTAACGAAACGAACGCGCGATCATCACCGTCAGCAGAAACTTCCAGCGCGGATATTCGAGCGCGCCGGCCGTCGCGACGAATATCTTGAACGGCAGCGGAGGCGGCAGTATCGCCGGGATTCCGATCGCCAGAAACCCGAACCGCTCGTAAGCTCTTTCGACTCGTTGGATACTCGCCAGGTTGAAACGCTTGCGCAACACCGCCTGCCCGCCGCGCCGAACGATCGTGTAGAGCACATGGCAACCGAGGACAGATCCCGCCGCCGCGAATAACGGAAAATAGAAAGCGGCGCTCGGATCTTTGAAACAACGTCCGACGACGAGATAGTCGTTGATCTCAGGCAGCGAAAGCAGCGAGGAGTCGAGCGCGCCGATGATGATCATCGCCGGCGCCGCCAGGTAGATAGGCAGACCGATGACGTTTACTTCCAACCACCGCGCAATCGCCGCTAACCAGTCATACATCCGTGTTTCGTGGCCTACTTGACTGGAGCGAAGATTGCCGGCGTGTCGTAAGTGACTCCAACTGTAAATCCTGAGTTTGGACTGAAGCTGGTGAGACCCTTGATACCCGCGAAATCGAACCGTAGTCCCGACGCGCGAACCTGCATGCCGAGCCGCGCTTCCGACATCGACTCTGTGCCGAGCGGACCATTGCCGGGACGCGTGTTGGCTCGGCCGTTGACCTCGCCCGCGATGCTGAATTGCTTGTTGAGGCGAAAGATTCCCGCCAGGCCGTACGTGATCACGTCGTTTTGCGTGAAGAGTTCCGTCGGCGCGGTAAGGATCGCGAGCCCGAGATTGCCGAATGTATTGAAACGGCCGTCATGGCCAAACTTCTTGCCGACGAGGATCGATCCGAAGGCGTTGGTCTGATTGAGACCGATGCCGCGCGCCTCGTTAGAATTCGGCAGTTGCACGCCGAAGCGAAATCCGAGCGATGGACCGCGGCGCGTTTCGTTGCGAAGTTTGAACTTGGCGGCGAGCGTGAAATCGCCCGTGTCGTTCGTCGAGTTCGCTCCGGGTAACAGCTCGAGCGGAATCGTCGACAGGCCGCGGGAGTTGATGCTGACGTAGTTCTGCGCGACTCCTTCGATCTGAAACTCGACGTTCGGGCCCATGCCGAAGTTGACGCCGATCACGCCGACGCGTGTCAGGTCGCCCCTGATACCGGAGACCGGATACCTCGCGCCCTGCATAAAATCGATGCCGGCTTCGATCCGGATTGTGCCCGGCGGAATGATGTCGACGTCTTCCGTGAGCAACGGCCGCTGCTGCGCGTTAGCGGCAACCGCGCAAAGCATCAGCGTCAAGATTGGGAGGAGTCGTTTCATCCGCGTTCGTGATTCTATGTCGCGGCAACTGAAAGCGTCAATGTGATAGTATGCGCCAATGAGAAGCCTTGTAACTCTTCTTGTTTGTGTGTGTCTCCTCGCCTGGGTTCCTGTCAGTCAGCATGCTCAATCTCAAGCTGTTCAAATAAAAGGAATCAAGGATCGTGTCACCATCCGGCGTGACGAGCGCGGCATTCCGTACATCGAGGCCCAGAACGACGAAGACCTCTACTTCGGGCAAGGCTATGCGCACGCCGCCGACCGGCTCTCGCAGATGGACTTCTTTCGACGCACCGCACGAGGCGAACTTGCGGAGATAGTAGGCAATCCAGGGTTGGACCAGGACAAGCTGCACCGCACGTACGGTTTTACGCAGGCTGCCGAAGCTGAATACGCCGCTGCTTCGCCGCGATCGCGCGCGCTGCTCGAGGCTTATGCTCGCGGAGTAAATGCTTACGCGTCTTCGCTCGATGCCAAGTCGCGGCCGCCCGAGTTTCAAATTCTGAATTACGAGTTTCGGCCCTGGACGCCGGTCGATTCCCTGGTCGCCATCAAGCTGTTCTTCGAAGCGCTTTCGGATACGTGGCGGCTCGATCTCATGCGACAGGGTCTCGCTTCGTTGCCCGCTGAGAAACGTGCGGCACTGATGCCGTCGACGTCCCCGATTGACGTTCTCGTCGTCGGAAAAGACGTCCCGGCGAAAGCCGCGCCGGCTCGCTCAACTGGGGCTGTCGTCACTCCGCTTTCTCGTGAATCCCAAAAAGCGCTCGCTCACAACGCGTCGGTCGTCGCGGACGCGCTCGCCCGCGTCGGTCTTTACGCTGACGAGCTTGCAGCGAGCAACAACTGGGTCGTGAGCGGCAGCCACACCGTTTCCGGCAAACCGCTGCTTGCGAACGATCCGCACCTGCGTCCGACCGCGCCGTCGATCTGGCACATGGTCCATCTCAGCACGCCGGGCTATCGCGTCGCCGGCGTCACGGCAGCCGGACTGCCGGGCATTGTCATCGGTCACAACGAGCACATCGCCTGGGGATTCACCAACGTCGGACCAGATGTGCAGGATCTCTATGTCGAGAAGTTCGATTCAGCCAATCCGAAACGCTACCAGACTCCGTCGGGCTGGCAGGATGCCGTCGTCCGGCGCGAAGAGATAAAAGTCAGAAAAGGATTGGCGAGCGCCGAATTCGACGTCGTCAATCACGACGTGACCGTCACTCGTCATGGTCCGATCATCTTCGAAGGCGACGGCAAACGTTACGCGCTTCGCTGGACGGCTTTTGAAAGTTCCAAGATTGGAGGCGGCTATCTGAGCTACGCATTGAACCGCGCGAAAAACTGGAACGAGTTCAACGCCGCGTTGCTGTCGTTCACCGCACCCACGCAGAACATCGTCTACGCCGACGTTAACGGCCATATCGGTTATCACGCGGCCGGCATCATACCGATTCGACGATCAGGCGACGGCGCCGTTCCCTACGATGGCTCGACGAACGCCGGCGATTGGGTCGACTACATTCCGATCGCCAAACTGCCGAACGTTTACGATCCACCTTCGGGGATAATCGTCACGGCCAATCAACGGATCGCCGGGACTGACTACCCGTATCATCTCACGTATTCATGGGCGCAGCCGTATCGCGCGCGGCGGATCTACGACCTGCTGAGTGAGAAACCGATACACACGTCGGAAGACTTTCGCCGGATCCTCGGCGACGTCTATTCCATCGCGGGCGCGCATTTCGCCAAGGAAGTCGTAAGAACGTTGCGGCCCAAGTTGACGGCGGAGGACGAAAAGCTGCGCGCCACGCTCGATGCGTTCGAAAAGTGGGACGGCAGAGTCAACGCCGAATCGAGTGTCGCGCCTCTCGCGGCCCAGATGCGACTCGCGTTCAGATCGAAGATCCTGGCGGTTGCACTCGGACCTGATCTCGTCAAGAACTTTCAATGGAGCAACTTCGATACGACGCTGGATCGCATCCTCAAGGACCAGCCGGCCGATTGGCTTCCGAAGGAGTTTGCCAGTTATGCGGATTTCATGCGCGCGTCTTATCTGGAGGCCGTAGGCATTTTGACACGGCTCCTCGGCGCGGACGAGTCGAAATGGACGTGGGGCGAACTTGCCAAAGCGCGCTTTCCGCATCCGCTTTCGGCGGCGCCGTTGATCGGTACGCAGTTCACGGTGCCGCCGTTTCCGCAGAATGGTACTGGTGGACTGATCGGCGCGACCGTCAACGTCGGCTCGGCGGTTTCGATGAGGTTGATCGCCGACCCGGGCGATTGGGACAAGACGCAGCAAGGGATCGCGCTTGGCGAATCGGGTCTGCCGAAGAGCCCGCACTGGAGTGACCAACTCGCGGACTGGCGCGCGGTCACGCCGCGCGAGTTTCCATTCAGCGCCGCGGCCGTTGCAAAAGCGACTAAAGAGACGTTGGTGCTGGAACCGCAGAAATGAGCGAGGAATGGCGCACGTTCGTCGCCATCGAACTAACCGATCAGGTGCGCGCGCAAATGCAGGATCACGTGCGACGCTTGCGTGAAGCGGTTCAGGAAGCGAATCCGAGTTGGAGCCGCCCCGAGAACGTCCATTTGACGCTGAAGTTTTTCGGCAACGTCCCTACAAAGAAATTGTCCTTGATTTCCGACGCCGCGTCGCGCGCTGTAAAAGACTATCCGTGGTTCCGGATCGCGATCAGCGGCACGGGCGTGTTTCCGAAACCGAGCCGCGCGCAGGTGCTCTGGATCGGCGTTGACGATCCGTCGGGCCGGTTGGCGGCACTGCAGGAACGATTGGAAGAGGAGTTCGCTTCAGAGGGTTTCGCTAAAGAAGATCGCGCCTACCGGCCGCACCTCACGATTGCCCGTATCCGCAAACCGGAAGGCACGCGACGTCTCGCCGAGACTCACCTGCAAATGGGTTTCAAGCAAACACAGATAACCGTAAACGAGTTCGTCGTCTTTCGCAGCGAATTGAGCAGCAAAGGTTCGCGTTACACGGCGATCTCACGCCACGAATTATCCTAATCCGTGTTAACGCAGTTCGCGTGGCTTCGGCGGCGCTGGCGGCAAACTTTCCTTATCGTTCTCACCAGTCTGCGAAAACACTTCCTTGATCGCTCCAATGCTCGACAGCATCGCCGAGGTCTCGACCGGCATGAAGATCACTTTCGAATTGTTTGTCTTCGTCATGTCGCGCAGACTTTCGATGTAGCGCATCGTGATCAAGTAGTGACCCGGATCGCCGCCCGGTATTGCCTGCGCGATTCGATTGAGCGCTTCCATTTCGGCTTCCGCGTTGCGCAAGCGCGCTTGCGCCGAACCTTCGGCCGCGAGAATCGCCGACTGCTTTTCACCCTCAGCGCGGGTCACGGCCGCCTGCTTCTCGCCTTCAGCTCGCGTGATTGCCGCTTGCCGATCGCCTTCCGCCTGCAACACCAGCGCGCGGCGGTTGCGTTCCGCCGTCATCTGCTTCTCCATCGTGATGCGCACGTCTTCCGGCGGATTGATGTTCTTCACATCTACACGCGTCACTTTCACGCCCCACTTGTCCGTCGCTTCGTCGAGGATCAGGCGTAGCTTGGAGTTGATCTGGTCGCGTTGCGAAAGCGTGTGATCCAGGTCCATGTCGCCCATTACGGCACGCATACCCGTGATCGTCAACTGCACGATGCCGCCGACGAGATCGTTCATCTCATAAACAGCTTTCACCGGATCGGTGATTTGCCAGTAAACGACCGAATCAACATGAATCGTCACGTTGTCGCGTGTGATCACGGGCTGCGGCGGCAGATCGATGTACTGTTCACGCAGATCGATCGACGTGAGGCCGGGACGCGTGTTGGTCCAGTAAACGGCGCGCGGTCTGTCCAAAAAAGGGACGAGGATGTTCAGGCCGCTGGAAGCGACCTTGTCGAACTTCCCGAGACGCTCGACCAGCATGACGGTGGCCTGCGGTACGATCCGGATCGTCTTCACCGCGATGATCAAAAGGACCAACGCGAGGAAACCGAAGAACATGAAAGCAAGGGCGGAGGTAACTGGTTCCATAATGGACTCCTAAATCAGGACGACTCCTAAACCGGGACGAAGATTAAGCCGAAAGCGCTTGTTCGACAAGCGTTTGTTCGACAACAGCGGCGGCCGCTAAAACCATCTCTTCCGCATTCGGACGGCCCACAATCTGTACGCCAATGGGCAGGCCGTCGTTCGATCGGCCTGCGGGAATAGTGACGACCGGCAGATCGAAGACGTTGAAAGTCTGCGCGTAACTGAAGGCGCGGAAGGTTCCCATCGTCTTACCGCGCACGGTGACTTTGAGCGTGTCGTGTTCGTAAGCAGGCGTGGCGCCGACGGGAGCGATAATCAAAGGCGTCGTTTCCATCCAGCGCAGCAACTCCTCTCGCAGCCGGTCGCGTTCCATCCAGTCTGCGATGTAATCATCCAAAGACGACGGTTCGCCGGCGTTCGCCAGGCGCCAGCTTACAAACGAACCACCTTCTTTTTCACGGCCCGCATAGACCTGGCGTAGTTGGATCACGGATGCTCGCGAAAACAACTTCAACCACAACTCGTTTCCGCGATCGATGTGCGGTGGAAGGCGCTCTTCGACCATGAATCCCGCGTCCGCCAAAGCATGTGCGGCTGTTCGAACGGCCTCAGCCGTTTCATCAGTAACCGGAACGGCTCCATCGTCCGCATACCAGGCAACGCGCGATAATGTATTTTTAAATCCGTGTTCTTCACTTAATGCTGTAAACAATAGACGCACGTCTCTAACACTCCGACCCATAGGCCCAATTACTGCACCCAGAGAATATGGCCCGCTGTTCGGCGGAAACTGTCCCTCGCCAGGAACTCGTCCAGTCGTCGGCTTCAATCCCACGATGCCGCAGAAGTGCGCGGGAATGCGAACCGATCCCGCGAGATCGCTGCCCAGTCCACCGGGCGACATACCGGTCGCGATCGCCACCGCCTCCCCGCCACTCGATCCGCCCGGCGTGAGCTTTGGATTCTGCGGATGATTGGTCCTGCCGAAGAGCGGATTGTCAGCGTTGTAGTCCATCGCCATTTCCGATGCATTAGTTTTGCCGAGAATGATCGCTCCTGCTTGTTTCAAACGCGCAACCGCGGGCGCGTCGTTCAACGGAACGTGATGGGCGCGAATCGTCGAACCGCTGGTCGTCAGCAGACCCGCAGTCTCGATGGTATCTTTGATCGTCAACGGCACGCCGTGAAGCACGCCGAGCGCTTCGCCGCGCATCACCGCGGCTTCGGCTGCTTTGGCTCGATCGAGCACGTCAGGCGCAACAGTCACAACCGCGTTCAACGCCGGATTCAACTCCGATATTCGGTCCAAACACTCCTGGGCCGCTTCAACAGGCGAGATCTCCCGCGTCTTGATCGATTCCGCCAGCTTGTTCAAGTCAAACGTCATTCTCGAATTCGTGGTTAGTTGATCTATACTTGCATCGACACCGATGTTAACCCGTCTAACCAAAGGAGCGCATTCTTGGCTATCCGTTTGAGCAGGACCTTCATCCTGCGCAAGCTCCACCAGCTTTCCGGCATTTTTCCACTAGGTATTTTTCTTTTAGAGCACTTTTACACAAACTCGAAAGCGCTCACCGGTCCAGGCGATTTCAATAGCGCCGTCGACGATCTGCAATCGATCCCGTACATCCTATTCGTCGAGATTGGCGGCATCTTTATACCGCTCATCTATCACGCCGTCTATGGTTTGGTGATCACGGTCGAAGCACGGCCCAACAATCTCGCCTATCCGTATCCCCGCAACTGGTTCTACCTGATCCAGAGGATCACCGGCGTCGTGCTCTTCTTCTTCATTCTTTTCCACGTGCTCAACTTCCGCTTCGGAATGATTCCGGGACTGAACACGGTCTCTGTCGCGCACGCTCCGGACAAGGCTTTCGAAATCGTCGCCGGCGAGTTTCGCATGGTTCCGATCTTCCTCGTCTACATGATCGGCATCACGGCCACCGTTTGGCACTTCGCCAACGGCATCTGGCTGTTTCTCGTCGACTGGGGCATCACCATTGGCGAACGCGCGCAGCGATTGACGGGATACGCGTGCATCGCGTTTGGCGTGCTGCTGCTGGCGGTCGGAATCAACGCGGCCGTTGCTTTCCTGCGTCCGGGCGGTCTGTTAGGAGGAATTATTTATTAATGGCTATGGCTAGTAACGGCATGAAGATCGCGATTGTCGGCGGCGGGCTCGCCGGATTGGCCGCGGCGATGAAGATCGCGGAGGCCGGCCACGCGGTCGATCTTTTCTCGGTTGTCCCCGTCAAGCGGTCGCATTCGGTCTGTGCGCAGGGCGGCATCAACGGCGCGGTCAATACCAAGGGCGAAGGCGACTCGACGTGGGAACATTTTGACGACACCGTCTATGGCGGCGACTTCCTCGCCAATCAACCGCCCGCCAAACTCATGTGCGAAATGGCCCCGGCGATCATCTACCTCTTCGACCGCATGGGTGTTCCCTTCTCGCGCACGAATGAAGGACTGCTCGACTTTCGACGTTTCGGTGGGACCAAGCATCATCGCACTGCCTTCGCCGGCGCTTCGACCGGACAACAGTTGCTCTACGCACTCGACGAACAGGTGCGCCGTTATGAAGTCAGCGGCAAGGTGCGGAAGTTTGAACACTGGGAGATGCTCTCGCTGGTGCTCGACGACCATCAAGTGTGTCGCGGCCTGATCGCGATGAACTTGCAGACCCTCGAGTTGAAAGCGTTCCCGGCCGACGCAGTGATCATCGCCACCGGCGGACCGGGTTTGATCTTCGGCAAATCGACAAACTCGATGGTCTGCACCGGCAGTGCCGTCTCAGCCTGTTATCAGCAGGGCGCGAAATACGCGAACGGCGAGTTTATCCAGGTCCATCCGACTTCCATTCCCGGCGAAGACAAGTTGCGCTTGATGTCTGAATCCGCGCGCGGTGAAGGCGGAAGAGTCTGGGTGCCTCGCAAACAGGGCGACACGCGATCGCCATCCTCGATTCCCGAGAACGAGCGCCTTTACTTCCTCGAAGAGAAGTATCCGGCTTACGGAAACCTTGTGCCGCGCGACATCGCGACGCGCGAGATCTTTCAAGTGTGCCTCGACGGCATGGGCATCGGCGGTCAGAACCAGGTCTATCTCGATCTGACGCACATTCCCGCCGAAGTGCTCGATCGAAAACTCGGCGCGATCCTCGAAATCTACGAGATGTTTGTCGGCGACGATCCGCGTCACGTTCCCATGCGCATCTTTCCGGGTGTTCATTACTCGATGGGCGGGATGTGGGTCGATTTCGATCAACGCACAAACGTTCCCGGCCTGCTCGCCGCCGGCGAATGCGACTATTCCATTCATGGCGCGAATCGTTTGGGAGCAAACTCGCTAGTGAGCTGTGTCTTCGGCGGGTTCGTCGCTGCGCCCGCGGCCATCGAGTACGCGAAGAACGTTGAACGAAACGGCGCAGACGGCTCGCGCATTTACGATCAGGAACTCAAGCTTCAGCAGGAGATCAACGACCGGCTCGTCAAGCAGAGCGGCGACGAGAACCAGTACGTGCTGCATCAGGAGATGGGCGAGTGGATGACGGATAACGTCACCGTCATCCGTTACAACGACAAACTGAAAGCGACTGACAACAAACTGCTCGAGCTGATGGATCGCTACAAGCGAATATCGATCAACGATTCAAACCTGTGGGCCACGATGGCCTTGCCGCACGCCCGCCATCTCGCCAACATGCTGGAGCTGGCGCGCGTGATCACGCTGGGAGCTTTGAATCGCAACGAGTCGCGGGGCGCGCACTTCAAACCGGAGTTTCCGGATCGCGACGACGAAAACTTCCTGAAGACGACGATCGCCGAATACTCCGGCGAAGGCCCGGTATTCTCCTTCGAACCAGTGGACATTTCCTTGATCCAGCCGCGCAAGCGCGACTACAGCAAGGGCAAGAAAGAAGCAGCAAAGGTCTAGAATCAGTGGCTACCAAACCGAACACAGTCGAGATTCATATCCGCCGCCGTGCCAATCCGGATGCGTCGCAATACTGGGAAGAGTTTGTGATTCCCTACCGGCCCAACCTCAACATCATTTCGTGCCTGATGGAGATTCAGAAGAACCCGGTGAACAAGGCCGGCGAACGGACCACGCCGCCCGTCTGGCAGATGAACTGCCTGGAACAGGTGTGCGGCATCTGCACGATGATCATCAACGGCCGCGCGCGCCAGTCATGCTCCGCGCTGATCGACAACCTGGACCAGCCGATCAAGCTGGAACCGATGTCGAAGTTTCCGAACATTCGCGATCTCGTCGTCGATCGCTCGCAGATGTTCGATCATTTACGTCGGGTTCATGCGTGGATCGAGTTGGATGGAACTCACGATCTCGGGCCCGGGCCGCGGATGGAGCAGGAAGACGTGCAGGAGCGTTACGCCTACTCGCGTTGCATGACGTGCGGCTGTTGTCTCGAGGCGTGTCCGCAGTATGAGGGCAACAACTACATCGGGCCGCAGGCGATCGCGCAGGTGCGCCTGTTCAACATGCATCCGAGCGGAAAGATGACACGCGAGCAGCGGCTCGAAGGGATCATGGGTGAAGACGGAATCACCAACTGCGGCAACGCGCAGAATTGCGTAGTGGCCTGTCCGATGGGGATTCCGCTAACGCGGGCGATCTACGAAGAGAACCGCGAGACTGTTATTCAGGGATTGTTTGGTTGGCTCAAAGGGTAACACGGATTAAAATCCGTGTTCTATATTCCTATAACGTCAACCAACTCCTGCACCGCCGATGCGCTCTTGTGAAGCGCGATCCTCTCTTCCGCGGTTAAATTGATCTCGATGATCTGTTCCAAACCGCGCGCGCCGAGTTTGCACGGTACGCCGACGTAAAGACCGTTGATACCATACTCACCTTCAAGGTAAGCAGCGCACGGAAGAATCTTCTTCTTATCTTTCAGAATCGACTCCGCCATTTCCACCGCAGCAGCCGACGGTGCGTAGTAAGCCGATCCAGTCTTCAACAAAGCGACAATCTCTGCACCGCCGCCCGCAGTCCGTTTGACGATCGCGTCGACTTGCTCCTTCGAGAGCAGTTCGGTGATGGGAATACCGGCACAGGTCGAGTAGCGCGGCAGCGGCACCATCGTGTCGCCGTGTCCGCCGAGCACGAACGCCGTCACGTTTTCGACGGAGACGTCGAGCGCTTCGGCGAGGAAGCAACGCATGCGCGCGGAGTCGAGTACTCCGGCCATGCCGATCACGCGGTGCTTCGGGAAACCGGATCGCTTCAGCGCCACCTGGCACATTGCGTCGAGCGGGTTGGATACTATGATCAGGACCGAGTTCGGTGAACGGCGGACTACTTCGTCTACCACTTGCGAAACGATGCCGGCGTTCGTCTTCAGCAGATCGTCGCGGCTCATTCCTGGTTTGCGCGCGAGACCGGCGGTGATGATCACGATGTCGGAGTTGTCCGTTTGGTCGTACGTGTTTGCGCCGATCATGCGGACGTCGAAACCCTCGACTGGCGCCGCTTGAGCAAGGTCCAATGCTTTGCCCTGCGGCACTCCCTCGACGATATCGACGAGTACTACGTCGCCGAGTTCCTTAGCGGCAAGCCAGTGTGCCGCTGTTGCGCCGACGTTACCCGCGCCGACTACAGTAATCTTCTTTCGCGCACCCATTTCGCTTTATTCCTTTGATTGAATTGTTTGATTAGCCAAGGTTTAAAAGAGCGCGAGTTTACAAAGCGGTCGGAGAGGGTGTCAAATCTGGGTAGTGATGGACGTCGATGCTGACAACCCTTTTCCTGAGCCCGTCGAGATCGAGATCACTGATGTCTTCGATCTGCACACGATTCCGCCGCGCGACGTGAAGCGGGTGGTTGAGGAGTATCTGATGATCGCGCGCGAGAGGGGCTTTCGCAGCGTGCGAGTCATTCACGGCAAAGGCGTCGGCGTGCAACGCGATATGGTCCGCTCAATCCTCGCACGAACCCCGTTTGTCTTCGACTGGACTGACGCGCCTCCGGAAGCTGGAGGACTAGGCGCGACGATTGTGAGATTCACTGAATGAATCTGTGTTTAAAAGCTTTGGGGCCGAAACATTCTGCCGCATCAAGATCTGCGAGATAGCGATCACGCCAACTGTTGCCACGGTCAGTGCGACGACGAATATCAGTGCGAGTGAGGCCCTTATTAACGATTCGTATAAATCCAGTTTGTTCTTGCTCATAACAACCCTTCCACTGGTGAGTATTTACCTACCAGGGGAAGAAGTTGCCGAACCGATCAACTTATTACCATCGAGCCTTTATTCATCAAGTGTAAAGGTGTAACGGATCACCCCGGTTACTTTGACGGCCTCGCCTTCGACGACCATCGGGGCGAAGCGAGCATAGCGGGCTGCGCTGACGGATGCGGATTGGAGCAACGGGTGGCCGCTGAGAGCTACGGCTGCGATGACTGTTCCATCAAAGTCTATCAGCACCTGTACGTCGACGGCGCCGGAAGCGTGAGCGGCGCGAGCGATTGGTGGATAAGCAGGCTTGGGTAGCGAGATAATCTGGGCCGCCACATCCTTATTTGCGCTATCCGCATTTTCCTCACAATCCTGAAGACAGCGGCCAACGACCTTTTCGCCGCGTTTCTTCGACTCCTCGACGGCCACTTCGACCGCATTCTTAGTCTGCTCGGCCGGCGCATGAACGCGCACTCCCTGTGTATCCTGACCCGCCGCCAACCCAGTCCACATTCCCAAAAGGACGATTAACAAAATCACGACCTGTCGCATGGCACTGCTCCTTTCACCGCTTGAAGCACCTAAGGTTTGATCCTGATGGTGCCGGAATTAGTCTCCTGATCGTGTGCTTTTACTTTCAGGGTACACACGCCGGGGGCGAGGTTCTCGGGCAGACGGAATGTTACCTGTATCAGGTTGGAAAAGGGTAGCTCCCGCACGTCCTCTGCACCGACTTCAAATGCCTGACTATTGCTGGCAACCAAATTGACTTTGACGGCCGACGGCGCGGCGATCTGTGCGAGACGGAGGTTCGCTACGAACACTACCACTCGCGTATTTAGATCAGGAGCCTGGTTGAACAGATCGAACGGGCGTATTACCGAGAACGGATCCCTCAGATACAACAACGAATCCAATGCGGCGACTTGATTCGGATCTGCCGCTGATTCTTCCAGACCGAGCAGCAGCGAAAGGGCCTTGATCGTCAGCACGGCCGTCGTCGGTGTGCCCAGGACAGCCCCGCCGGTAACGTTGCTCAAGGTAAGGTTCAGCGTCTCGTCGCCCTCCAGAACGTTGTCGTTCAAGAACGTGATGAAGATCGACTTCGACGTCTCTCCCGTATTGAACGTAAGCGTGCCTGTGGTCGCCGGATAGTCCGATCCGGCGACTGCGGTGCCGTCGCTGGTTGCGAAATCAACCGTCGCTGTACCCGTCGCTCCATCTACTCGATTTATCCTGACGATAACGCCGCCTGCGTCTTCGCTTGCGCTGAACGTCTGACTACTGAATTGGAGCTTGCCGTTGGAGTCGTCGTTCAGGATCGTGCCGGTGGCCGACCCCTGTCCCGGTGCGATCGTTGCACTGAAGGCGAATGTCAGGTTAACCGTGAACTGCTCATCCGGCTCAATATTAAAGTCGCCAAGGATCCGAATCGGGAACGTCGCCGTCGTTGCGCCCGTGGGTATGACGACCATATTCGATGAAACCTGCTGAAAGTCAATGCCGCCAATTGCCGTACCGTTCAGGGTCGTATAACCGACGAGTACGGGTTCTACAGTCGGTGCTGACAGCGTTACCGTAAAAATTATAGTGGGAACAATAAAGGGACTTCCCTCCAGAGCCGAAGCGTTACTTATGCTCACGGTTGGACCATCATCGTCTCCAATCGTCCCGACACCGCCGCCAGAGGTAGCGATGGTGGCGTTCGTCGGATTACTCAGGTTTACGACATAGGTCTCGGACAGTTCGTCTGCGTTGTCGCCAAGCACTTCCACCGTGATCGATTTTGTCGTCTCGCCGGGATTGAAGGTCACCGTGCCTGACGTCGCGACGTAATCGACACCCGCCGTTGCAGTGGCGTTTGCCGTCGCATAGGCAACGGTAATCGTCTGGGTCGACGGATTCGACAGCGTGAGTTGGAAGGTAGAGTTGCCACTCGTGCCTGCTGCGCCTTCGGCGCGGAATGATGTACTGATTGAAATAGCCGGCAGCGGATCGTCGTTGGCGATCGTGCCCTGGCCCTGACCGTCAGCGATCGTCGCGTTGGTCGGGTTGCTCAGATTAACGAAGAACGTCTCGTCGGGCTCGAAGACGTTATCCGGATTAATCTGAATCGAGATGGTCCTCGTGACGGTGCCGACAGGAAAATCCAGGGTGGTCCCGCCGTTGATGAAATCATTTGCGGACGCGGTGCCGGCCTCGCTCGCAACTTGTACGGTGATCGGTTTTTCGCTCGGGCGGTTGAGCGAGATGGTGAAGTCGGCGGACGCGGTCGGAAATGAATTTCGTTCCGTGACTGTCACGTCGTTGATCGAAATGGTAGCCGGCGCATCGTTGTCGACGATCGTTCCGAAGCCTTTTGCATCAGTGATAGCGGCATTGATCGGCGTCGTGAGCACGGCGAAGAAGAATTGATCCGGCTCATCGATAAGATCCGCTGGAATGGGTATGTTGATCGGTTGCGTGGTTTCGCCGGGTGCGAACGTCACCGTGCCTGAGGCGTTTTCAAAGTCCGCGCCTTTCGTTGCCGTGTCGGTAAATCCACTGGCCGTGGTAACGAAATAGTTGACGCGCACAGTCTGCGCACTCGCCGACGACAACGTGACGGTGAAGGTTGCGTTAACGGCCCCGGGATCGGTCTCGGTAACTGTTGTGTCGTTAATGCTCAGGCATGGCTGCGAGGCAGTGAAGTTATTCAACAACACTCCAACGCTGGCCGAAAACGGACTGCTGGTGAGAACGTCATCTTCACCATCACCATTGAAGTCGCCGACTGTCGCATGAGACGAACTTGAGCCAACTGTGAACGTGATCGGAGCATTGAATTCACCGTTCCCTTTGTTGGTGAAGACGGCGATACCGTCGATACTGCTGTTGACCACGCCAGCGGCACCGCTCACCGCCAGGTCCGGGTGGTTATCGCCGTTGAAGTCGCCAACGGCGAGCGAGCCTGCTGTGTCCGATGGGTAATTCGTAGCGGCGTTGAACCCGCCGGCGCCGTTGTTGATGAAAACCGTCACGAGTGCAGGTATAGACGGTGAGCCGGTGGAAGTAGTAGTAACTGCAATGTCAGGCTTTCCATCGCCGCTCAAATCTCGCGCCACGAGCGAAATGGGTGTTCCCGTAATTAACACCGTGACGCTGTTGAAAAACTGTCCGTTACCGTCGCCCTGGAAGACTCTGACGAAACTATTGTTAGTCCTAATGATCGCGAAGTCTGATTTGCCATCGCCAGAAAAATCGGCGATCGCTAAGTCTTCGACAAAGCTGAATGCGCCGGCGAATGCAGAATCACCGGTGAGAGTGAAGTTGCCCGTCCCGTCTCCCAGGAGCACGACGAAGTTGTTGTTATTAGCGACCGCTACAAGCAGATCGGCTTTGGAGTCGTTGTTGAAGTCTCCTGACTCGATCGCCGTGGGTTGAAAGGCGACTTGATAGCTTGTGGCGGTCAATCCATCCGTCGGGAACCCGCCAGTACCGTCGTTTAAAAGGATCGTGATTCGCTTATCTATGGATCGCGTGACTGCCAGATCGGACTTTCCGTCGTTATTGAAATCGGCGGTAGCAATACCGTCAACGCGTGTCGTAGGTCTGAAACTACTCACCGACTTTCTCGTGAAGCCGCCGCTTCCATCGCCCAACGCGACTTCGACGCGCCCAACAGCGCTACCGAAAAACGCGCCGAGAGCAAAAGTGGCAAAGTCTTGCTTGCCGTCGTTATTGAAATCGGCCACTACCAGGTTACGCGGATCCGGCAGAGCTGAATCATAACGGCGCGCATCGTGGAACTCGCCCGTACCGTCGCCGTTAAGAATGCCGATACCCAGGGTTTGAATCCCTGCAAGATCTACTTTTCCATCGTCGTTGAAGTCTTCAAGAACGCCGAAAGAACGGAAGGCGCCGAAAATCAAGCCCGATGTGTAAGACTTACCCTGGACCAGGTTTCCGGTTCCATTGCCCAGCATGACCGTCACACCGCCCAAGCCGGCGACTATCATATCGAGGTGGTTGTCGTTGTTGACGTCACCCGTAAGGCCCTTACCGCTGTTCTGGGGTACAGGGACCGTTATAGGCGCGCCAAAAGTGCCGGTCCCAGTGCCGAGCACCAGCCGGTTGTTACTCACTAGATCGAGATGCCCGTCGGCATTGAAATCTCCCATCGTCAGGTTAAAACCAAAGCCGGTTATCGATATGCTCACCGGTGAAGCAAAACCACCAGCGCCATCTCCGAGTCGAATATCTAAAACACCATCGCTGCTGCCGGGCATTGCCATGTCGAGTTTGCCGTCTTCGTTGAAGTCACCAATAACAAACGCTGGAAGGTTGACGCTGACGACGAAGAACGCTGAGTTTGCTGCGTGAGTAAAACCTCCTGAGCCGTTTCCTAACAGCACGGCTACAGGCTTGCCGCCGCCGGTGAACATTGAGGTAACGATATCGAGTTTGCCATCGTTATTGACGTCGGCAACGACAAGCGCCTCCGGATCGCCTGGCAAATCGAACGGGATCGGAGTGCCGAATTTGCCTGTGCCGTCGTTGAGCAGGATCGAGATACGATGGGCGCCTAATATGGAAGAGGTTTCGAGACTCACGACGAGGTCGGGCTTACCGTCGTTGTTGAAATCTCCCACGGCGATTGAGTGAGGACTGCCGCCGGCCGGAAAGGACGTGGGAGGGCCGAACTTGTCCATTCCTCCTCTTCCCAGTAAGACGATGACTTCACGAGCGCCATTCGGGGATGCGGCGAGATCGGGATGACCGTCGGTATTGAAATCCGCGCCGACGATTTCGAAAGGTGTCGTTTGGAGATCTATTCGTGTAGCAACCTTGAAGGACGCCGCCGAACAGCCGTCGACAGCATAAGTTGCGGGCGTAAAAGCGGCAGCAAAAACGAAACTGCAGATTACACAGATCAGGCCTTTTCGGGAGTAAGATTTCAAGAGATTCATACCACCTTGAAGAATTAATTGAAGGACTGAGTTTCGATCGTACCGCAGGAACGACGACGCAGCATTCTGGGTGACGCTGCGACATATGAATAACATCGTTGGTCGATGCGAGCAAGCTCCAGCGCCTCATCGCGCATGAGAAAGGCGGCGCGAGCGTGGATACACTCGCGCCGCCGAAAGGACGACTTAACACTCCACTCACTGGCGTTCAGTCGCCCGTCCGCTACCCCCCGGTCTTGGGCAGTAAGCAGAGATACAGTGCGGGCTAATGGACAAAAAATACGTCGGAGTGGAAAAAGCGACAGGGAATTCAGGCGCGAGGTCGCTTAGCCGGTTTTTGTGCAGTGGGACTCGGCGAAGGTGTTGGAGTTGGCGTCGGAGTTGGTGTGGGTGTTGGTGTTGGACTCGCCGTCGGGTAGTCTTCGGGCAGGCTTGTTAACGCGCGGCCGGCGTCGATTCGAAACGAAACATCGCCATCAATCTGTACCGACATGCGTTCAAGATGACGAGCGATGTCCTTATTCAACAACGACGGGAAGGCCGCACGCACAAGTGCCGCCTCACCGGCGACGATCGGCGCCGCCATTGAAGTCCCGCTCCAGGTAGCGTATCGACCGCCAGGAACAGTGCTCAGAATGGCTTGGCCGGGCGCGGCCACTTGAATCCACGAACCTCGGGTCGAAAACGCCGCGAGCGTGTCGTTAGCAGTGGAAGCTGCAACGGCGATGAGTCCGTCGACATTTTCGGCTGCGGGATACTGGCGCGTCGTATCTCCTTCATTTCCAGCAGCGGCCACGACGAAGAGATAAGGATTCACTGAAACGGGAAGATCCAGGCCGTCGCTCGTAGTGCCGCCG
This sequence comes from Acidobacteriota bacterium, assembly GCA_046732535.1. Lineage (GTDB taxonomy): Bacteria > Acidobacteriota > Blastocatellia > Pyrinomonadales > Pyrinomonadaceae > PSRF01. The sequence goes on along the minus strand of JBKPNH010000037.1, from coordinate 9,375 downwards.
CAAGCCTTTTCCAGCAGACTCGCGATCAACCGTGTCTCTCTGGAAGTCGCCAGGCTGAGATTAATCACGTCCGCGCCGTCTGCCGTACGTGGATCGCCATCGGGATTGACCGCAAACGCCAACGCCTCCGCCAACACCCAGATGTTTCCGACTCCATAACGGTCCAACACTCTAATCGGAATAATCTTCGCGTCGGGTGCGACCAAAGCGATGAGTCCGGCGACGTGTGTGCCGTGCCCATATGGTCCCGTTTGCTGATCACCCACTTCGCTGGGATCGCTATCGTTGTCGACAAAATCCCATCCCGGCAACAGATGTCCGGCCAGCGCCGGATGGCTTGAATCAACTCCGGTATCAAGAACGGCGACTTTGATGGGACCTTTAGGACCGATACCTGTATTCACCTGATGTGCAAGAGGCAGATGAATCTTGTCGGGCGCCCATTGAGACACATACGTTCCATAGTCGCCGCCAACACTCCAGGTGTTGCCGACGCTCCACGTATTTCCACCGCCAACGGGTGGTTTCGCAGTAAAGTTCGGTTCGACGAAAAGAACGCGAGAATCGTTGGATAACGCGGCTACCCGGTTTTCGACGGAACCGTTATCGGTAAGACGCAATCTGAAGATCGGCCGCGAGCCGAATTGATCGAGCGGCGTGGGATCGAGGGAATATTGCGCAGCAACCGCCACCAAATCCGCGGCGCGCGCCAGTTTCACAACTACTTCACCCGGGACAAAATCTTCACCACCGTCAGCCGCCGTGGCGACACTCTTGTTCCTCACCTCCGCCAACAGGCAGACGGCTACAAGCAATAAGGCCAAAAATGTCAGGACACGACGCATAAGCGGTCCTCTCTGCGAGGGCTCGGTGAATTACAAACTCGTCGGGACGAAGCACTAAAATAACTAAAATTGTCCCTTTTTGCCAACCCACTCACCAACTCCCAACAAGAACGAAGGGCGACCAAAAGAATGGATGCTGTCTTTCTCTCAGCAACTTCATCTGTGCGGCACGTAACGCGGTGGCCGGGGACTTCGTTCGGGCAAGTTCACCATAAAACGCAACCATCAACTCGGTCGTAGCTTCGTCGTCGACGGTCCAAAGACTCATCATGACGCTCGACGATCCAGCCGAGAGAAAACCACGAACAAGACCCATGACCTCGTCGCCCGGCACAACCGCATTCATGCCGGTCTCACACGCACTAAGCGTTACGAGCCCCGAATTGAGTTTCAACTTATAAGCATCACGCGCCGTAAACCATCCGTCACTCAATCTGAGCGAGGAGAACAATGGGTTGTCAGAACGAAAATTCGCGTGACAAGCAAGATGCAGCACGTCGACGTCCGTCGATTTGTTGCGTAACACCTGGGTCGTTGCGGCTTCGTCCAGGAAACGATTTACGTTCGCGAACGCATCGTCGAGTGCATGGACCTCGTCACGCACGCCGGGAATCTGCTCATCAGCCACTCCCAACAGCAGAGCATTGTGAAACTCGTGCTGCGGCCGGTTGAGACACTGGAGTAAAACGACCGCGCTGGGCGCAAAAGAAACTTCCCGTCGTTCGATCAGATAACTGTCGCCGTCGTGCAACGCCTGAAACGGCAAGTAGTGGAGTGCTCCATGCGGCACGACTACCAACTGGCGCTCACCGATCATGGCTTCGGCTGTTCGTACTAGTCGGTCGTAGAGAAAACGTAAGTGCTTCTGCGTTCGGTCGATGAGCGCCGGCAGATGAGTTCGCAATCGTTTTGAACCGTATCGGAGTGCGTCTATTTGAAAACGACATCGTTCGAGCTCCGATACGACCTCCGATTCCCTGCCCAGATCTCGTATGACTTCTACGCGCTCATTCGTAACCACAAACGCGACCAGACTGTCGTCCATTGACGTGTACTCAACCAGCGCGCGATCCGGACCTAGTGCGGCCTGAAGCTGAGTGACGGAAAAGCTATCTTTCTCGTCAGTCTCTTTCTCGACGCCTACTCGACGATGTTGCAGTTGACGCGTGATCTTCAATAGCCTACGTTCGCGTTCGAGAAGCTCACGCTCCAGCTCCGAATTTTTTTCCTGCGTCTGAACTGTTCCACGAACCGGACGATGCATCTGGTTGTACAAGTAGTTCAGCTCTTCTCTCAATTTACCGGCCTGCGCCTGCATGTGCGCTTCGAAGTCGTCGCGTGGCTGAGGGAAGAGTGTGAGCCGTCCTGCTAATGCGTCTGCAAGCGCTCGCGACCGCGCACGTTCGACGAAGATCAGTGCTTCGCCGACTCGCGTGTCGCCGTCGCTGAGACAAAGCCGGGCGAGCTGATGGTAGGGCGAGATTCGGTTCGAGAAGAATGCCGTACGAAACTCCTCGCCGGGAATCGGAGCACGCAGCTCTTCCGTCAATTCGATCGCCTTCTTAAAATTCACCTCGGCAAGTTTTACGTCTCCATCATCAAGGGCGATAGCCCCGAGCGAACTCAAACAACGCTCGGCGATCTGCGGTTGGCCGTGTGCTTTTGCCTGTTGCAGAGTCTGTTCGAGCAGATCACGGGCTCGTCCACCGTTTCCGAGCGCGCGGTCAGCTTCAGCGCGCAACCACCGGGCAAGAAACAGTCGTTGCCAGCTTCCGGAGACCAACAAAGCCGGCTCGGCCTGGGTCGCCATCATTCTCGCGCCTTCAACTTTCCCTTCCCGGTAAAGTAGTTGGGCATGCATCAGGGCAACTAGTGCAGCACCCACGGGATTTTCTTCTGCCGCGTAGAGCCGGTGTGCTTGATCGAGCCAGCGCTGTGCTTCTTTCGCACGCCCCAATAACGTGAGCGCTCGGCCGCCGTAAGCCTGCGCCCTCGCCTCTTCAGCACGCATTCCATGCTGAGCGAGAATGGGGATTACTCGTTCGTAGATCTCCAGCGCTTCCGTTGCAAGATTGAGTTCCAGGTAGGCGTCAGCGATATCATGTTCGGCAAGGACTGCTTGAACGGTGAGCCCCAGCGACGTGTAGTGCTGCCGCGAACGTTCGAGATAATCCAGTGCTCGATCGTAACGTCCTTGCAGTAGCGCAAATAAACCGATGTTGCCTTCAATTCCCGCGAGCGTTACCGGCTGTGCCGCTGCTTCTGCTTGTTGGAGGGCCTGTTCGAAAAGCTCTTCGGCAGGTTTGAACTTGTGGAGCAAGGCGTAGGTATTCGCGAGGCAATTATTCACGGTCGCAAGCTGTTTGTGATCGTTCAGTGCGACGAATCGTTCGCGAGCCGCGGCTTGAAATATTTCCGCGTCGTAGTAGCGATCGCGGCGAAAATGCAGGTTGCCGATGTTATGTTCGATCTTGCCGGCGGCGCGGACATCGTTGTAGGCGAGGAAAACTTCGCGCGCCTGAAGCCCACACTCGACCGCCTCTTCGTATCGCCCCAACAGTGAAAGAGCGATCAGTTTGCTGACCTGTGTGGCTGCGGCGGTGTGAATTTTGCCGAGACGTAGAAACCGGCGCTCCGAGTCGTCCAGCTCCGAAATCGCTAGTTGCAATTCTCCGTCGATGAGCGCTTTGAGGCCGGCCGCCCACGCGCTTAACGCCTTGATTTCAGGATAGGGCCGCAGCTCTGCCAGTAATCGAAGCGAGGCAGCAGCTCCAAGCGCTTGTGCGGGATTGGTACTCCAGCCGTCAAGACAGATCTCTTTCAGACAGTAGGCAAGCTCTACGTCGGCGAGGATGGAGTTTTCCAGAAGCAACGTTTCTCGTTTCGCATGACTGGAATCAACGAGAAGCGTCGCGAGTTGCGCATGCTGCATTGATCAGGTTAATCCTCGAGCTCTAGATCTGGGATCTCAATCTCAACGTCGGGCAGCATTACTCTGAGCGAATATTTTCCTACCGGTATCGCCGGGAGCGCGAATTCACACAAGGCGTTCAGGCTCGCTTGCGACGACCCGCCGGGACCGGAGATCTCGACAAAACCACCATCGCAACCTTCGTGTATGACCTGGCCGGTGATGAAGCATTCTTCGTTTTGAACTCTGACGCGCAGATCGACGTCACTCTCCTGGACTGAGTAGAGCAACTGACGCCAGGCTGTATGCAGTGAACGCATACCAAAAGCGGGACCGGCGCTGCGGCTGTCGAAAGTCAACGCCGCCACGACGCGCCGTACAGCGGTGAATTTCCTTTCGGGTGCGAAAATATTGATAGCGGACGCGAGGACGTCGCGCGGAGCGTCCTGCGTCGTATCAGTTTTCATTAACTGGATCGCTTGCTGAAGGCGGTGCAGGCTCTCGTTACAGTGTGGACAAGTTTCGAGGTGGGCTAGCGCAGTTTCCAGAGTTCCCGCCGTCAGGCGGTCCTCGGCTATGTCGACTAGCGTTTCCAGGGCGATATGTGCTGAGGCGTTCATCGGGAATTTCTCTCGCTCTGATTCAAACAGAGCGTGCGAAGTATCCGAAAATACACGTATCTTCTATTTCTCTAATATTCTAAGCAACTTCGCCAGGCAGCGAGCTCGCGTGGGGCCGATACTTCCCTCCGGAATCCCTAAAGAAGCTGCTATTTCAGCATACGACGGCGGCTCGTGGCGATAAAACAGCATTTCCAGCAGGGTCCGGCAGCGGTCGTCTAACGCCGAAACGGCTGTACGAATCCGATGCTGCTCTTCGAGAAGCAACAGTTTCTCGTCTGGAAGCGGCGTTTCATCACGAATTGTGGAAGCTTCCTGTTGCTGGAGATCGTAGTCTTTAGTCGAGCGTGGAGTGCCTTGCGGCTGGGAAATGATTCGCCAGGTCTTCCGGCGCGTCGTGGTAACCAGCCACGCCTGTAATTTATCCGGTTCTTCTATATCGTTCAGCTTTTGAAAGAGCGTAGTGAATACGTCCTGGAAGATATCGGCAGCCTGATCTTCGTCGAGTCCGGCGCGGAGCGGAATCGCATAAATCAGACGTTGATAACGCCGTATCAGCTTTTCCCACGCGAGCGGATCACCGCGCCGGCAGCCTACGACCAACTCAAGGTCACTATCCATATTTTGGGAAAGGGGGTCCGGGCAACGCCAGAATAGGGTGTCGGTACTTGCTTGTCTAGTAGTTACCGAGACTAATTTTTGACTGGGAAGACAGGTGTGCTGCTGTCAGCGGTGCAAACATGAAGCCACACTTCATTCAGTGTAGGGAAGGTAGCGATCTATTAAGGATTTACCGCTACGCGAACAGATACCGGGTCGGATACGACCGTATCGTCTGCAGGATTGATTGCCCACATAACGAAAATGCCCGGTCCCAACACGATGCTTGCCGGAGACGACAGGTCTGGAAAGGGCCTTCCTGATACTCTCTTAATATCCCTACCTTCCTTTATGTATACAAGTTGCGTGGCGTAATAAATTCGAAGGCCAGACACCTCGTTACCACGGTAGTCAAAGGTTCGCACAGTGACGTGCACGTTTTCTGTTTTTATCGGCACCCCCCTGATATCCAGTGCGGGAGGGGCGCTGACGAAGTCTTCAGCTTTCGTCGTAACACTCAAATGGACGCGACCGGAATCCGGCGTCGGTTCGTTCGCGATCACTCTCACTACGCATGTATTGCCGCCCGCGCAAGGCAGATCTGGGACATTTAACTGGACCGTAATCACTTTGCCCGCGAATCCCTTCGTCCCAATCACGAGTTTTGATCCTGTCTTTGACGACGAAACGGCATTTGGCTCAACCGTCCATTGATAAGTGGGTGGGGCCTCCGGAACACGCGCTTGAATCCAGCCGATCAACTCTAATTCCGCGCCTTCGGCAACAGGTTCAGTCGGGCACTGGAAGATGCGAAGGGGGGCGCAGGGCGGTGGCGTTATAGTGGGAGCCACATTGGGGATCGGCGGCCTGCTGGCGATGTCGGTTGAATTAGCGTTGCCGGCCGTCGCAGTGTTCGAGTTGTCCGCCCTAACGTTCGTGTTCGCGTTCCGATTCTGGTTATTTGTGTTCACGGACGCCTTCGCCATTTCATCGGCATTCGTATTGGCTACATTCGTATTGTTGGAGTTGAACGACTGGTTGCTATTGGGCAACTGGTTGCTATTGACTGTTGACTGCGTGGCGGAATTAGTATTGTCGTCGGGAGACGAAACAGCACTTCCGACGGTTTGCAAAAGAAGATAGAAGATAAATACCAGGCCAACCATGAAAGTGACGAGAAGCAGGCGGACTCCCGTTTGTAGGCCAAAGACTGGGATGCCGTGTTTGTATCTAATCACACCGGGAATGCCTGTCCGGGCTAGGATGGCATTCAAAAATGTGTTCGGTAGTGATTTGAGACGTTGGGCCAATTCTGGTAATTGGAGCACGTCTTCGAGAGTGGCAGAGTCGTGTGTGAGGAGCCAGCGTTGCGAGACAAGGTTCAGTTGATAAGCTCTTTCCGCAAGAGTGCCCGAGTGTTGCTCGTTCGGGGGATTGCTGTGCATTAACTGAAGGACTTTTGAGCGAGCCAGTTTCTCGGTCTTTTTGTCGAGCTGCTGGAGCAGAGAGTTCCGCAAGTTATCAGGCATAGAGCCACTGCGAAACCAGGGCAAAGACATGAGACGCAGCAGATTCTCTTCCTCCAGCAAAGTCTCATCCCTGGATAGGGCAACGCCAAGATGCAGTGTCAGGTCCCACTGAAGTTCGGGATAGATCGCACAGGCACACAACCACTGAAAAACATCTTCACCGAGATAACCACGCAGTTTTTTGATGACATCATCTGGGTGATCGAAATCAGTGGGCCGGATTGCCACCCGCTCATGAGTCAACATCCTGGGTTTGGATAGCGCTTCTCCTTCAAAGCTTTCAGCCATTGAAGCCAGGCCATCTATCTCAGCGGGCACGACTATGAATTCCGATGCCAGTATTTCTTCAGCACCCCCCCACTCCGAAGAATCAACAGGCGTCAAGATGGCCTTTTCTTTCCAGCACTGCAGCAGCGAAATCCAGGTCTGTAGCTGGCCGGTTACGGGATCGAGCAGTTTGTGTCCGTCGCTGAAGATGAGGAGCCTGTCACCTGCATGCTTTATTTCCAAATCGGCCAGGTATGTGTACTGTTCCCCGGTCGCGTCGCAACAGACGCGTGGGTCATCGAAGAAGTAATACGTGACGTACAGGTTCTCACGGCCGAGCGCCTCGGCCAGCGTTTGAAATAATTGCGCCTGATGATCGAAGAACGAGACACGCTCGATTAGTATCAGGTACTCGGGAAACTTGACCGTGGGGCGGTAGAGAAAACGCGGATAGCGGAGCGATTTTATCGTCGCAATGATCGTTGCAGGAATGTCCAAACGCAGTTCATCGGAAACCTGCCGCCTGCGCAATAGACGCGCGGCGCGGTGTAGATCCGGCGACCCAAAGAAAGGAAGTTTCGGAGGCTTTACTTCAATCGGCCAGACGACCGGCGGCTTTTTAGTAAGCTGCTCCCGTAGGATCTTTCGCTGCCTCAAGCGCCCATACAGTTCCGAGCCAATGAGAAATAACAGGGCGGCGAAAACTGCGAAGGCCAGATAGCGCGCCTGCTGTAAAGCTTTCTCCAGAAGTGAGGGAGCAGGTGGGGTAACGTATGTAAAGCTCTTAAACGGTTGGCTGCGGCCGCCCGCGGCTGTCACAGTTACATCGACAGAGTCACTAGCCGGGTATCTTGGGGTTGATACAGTGATGACCGTTTCGTTGACGACACCGACGTGTTTGCCTGGGTCATAGCCGAAGAATATCTCGACCGACCCGATGAAGTTCTCGCCCCTGATCTCTACGATATTCTCGGTATCAGTGACTCCCGAAGTTGGGTTGACGCTGTAGATGACTGGCGCTGGTGTCGGGGTCGGTTGTGGTTGATCAGGAAGCGTAATGACTTGAGGCTGCGTAGGTGTGGCAGTCTGGACCGGCAGTTCTATAGGCGGGATAAGATTCTCAATGTTGGTGGAATCTACGAGCCCATTGATGACAAGTGGAACTAAGACACTGATCAAGCCGATTGCAATGATCCAGACAAGACCGTATTGCATATTACTTGTCTTTGTCACCGGCTTTGGTTCTTCAGTCGGCGCTTGAGACTGTGTGAATGGTTCGAGTTGTCGTGGGCTTACAACGTGAGAACCTGGCTGCGGCGTGCCAACGCGTTCGAAAAAGATATCGAATTCCCGGTAGAACTGTTGCTGTTCGCTTTCGCTGGTGGCAACCAGCGGGCATAGAAGAGTCTTCAAGTCGTCGGGTGACCACTTCTCGCCCAGTCGAGTGAGCAAAGTTTGGAACCAAACGTGGTGCTCGATCCCAACCTTAAATCCCTGCTGGTGCAGATAGGTCAAGAATTCGCTATGAAACGGAACTGTTGCGCTTTTTTCTGACTGTTTCACCCTATCTTTGCTTTTGAAGAAAAGTTAGCTCCACATCTTCTCGCGCATCAGCCTCATGTCGTCATCATTTTTGGCAAGGACGGCATAGGTAGAAATGACCAAATCTTTATTAGCTGCGTTGCTGACGTCAGTTTGCGCGTTCTCCAGTAGTCTCATCCATGAAAGGAGTTCGGCAGTAGCCGGCTTCTTTTTAAGATTCAGTTTGCGAATTTTGAGGAAGTGGTCGATCGCGTTCCTGCGAAGCGGCTCGGAGAGAGGCGTAACCCCTTTCAGTCGCCGGTCAATGATTGGTTTTAAATCCTTGACGGTGTCGGGGAACGGAATGTTGTAGAAGACGCAGCGGCGCAGGAAAGCGTCCGGGAGGTTCTTCTCCGAATTGCTCGTAAGAATAACTATGGGTTTGAATTCGCGTTGAGCTTTGAAAGTAACGTCCAATTCTTTGACTTCGAATGCCATGTTCTCAATCTCGTTGAGAATGTCATTGGGAAAATCGCGCGGAGCCTTGTCAACCTCATCAATCAACACGACGGAGCGAACTGGTTCTTTGTGTCCTCTCTGTAGGTTTTCGGGTAGATATGGAATGGCGCGCGCAGGTTCGTCAGCCAGAAGGATGGCCTTCCCCAGAGCTTCAAAAGATATATATGCTTCGATTGGTTTCTCTTTTTTAAGTTGGACGTCCTGAAAATGGCGCAAAGCATCGTAGCGATAAAAGAGATCTTTGGCAGTAGACGTGGTCTTTGTGTAAAACGTAATAGGCTCAGGAGTCTTTTTCTGGCGCGGTTGGCTAGCCTCGCCGATTGTAATGGTGACTCCCTCAGGCCTGGCGCTATCGGTTGGAAGCTCGAGTTCGTGGGCGATGCTCGAAGCGAGTTGCGTCTTGCCCGTGCCTGGCTCCCCAGTGACCAGCAGCGGCTTGCTCAACAGCAATGCTGCGTTTACAGCATCGCGTAGCCCTTTCTCTGCTACGTAGTCTGCGGGATCATCCAGCGGACTAAAATCCTCGGCAGCCGGAACTCGAACCTCCGGGATCTCTTTAAGCT
>JBKPNH010000036.1:0-44237 GCA_046732535.1 Acidobacteriota bacterium | reverse complement strand
TAAAAGCCAAAGACGAGTTGTCGTTCCAGTACGTGCTCGACAATCTGCAAACGTCGAGCACCGTACTCAGCAACACGTCCAAAGCGAAGGCGCGTTCGGACGGCGAAGACATCATCACTCCCGAAGTTCAAAAAGCCTCGCAAGCAATCCTTGCGGCTGTGAAGAATTAACCAGGGAGCAAAGATGCGCTGCGCCGCACTGGTAACACTGATCTTAATAGTTACAGGTCAACCGCTGGGCCAACGCGCGAATCTCGTCCGGCCGCCTCGGACGCGCGCGTTGGCCCAGGCCTTCAAGAACGGAAAACTGCCGGAACCGATGCGACTGCCGGCCGGAAACGTCGACCAGCAGGCAGCAGCCCTCGCGAAAGCAGTAACGAAAGGCGACGACTCTTCCATCGCGGCGCTGTATGCCGCGATCCTCGCCGCCGGCTACGGCGTTCGCGACTCAGACGGCAGCGTGAGGCAAACAACCGACAAGGGTCAGGGCCTGATCCTTCAAGCGTCGGAAGTAGCGGCAGCCGCGAAGCTTTACGGCGAAGACTACGGCGTCACGCTGGCCCATCTCAGCGAGTCGTTCACCAGCACTGTTCCGGCATTGAAAGACGTGCCGCTCGCAAATGATTTGCTCGATAGCATTCGCGCCGGCTCGAAGAGCAATCATCCCGCCGTGCGTTTCTGGTCGAAGTTCATCGTCGAGTTGGGAAAACTCTCGCCGGCTCCTTACGATCTGACGGGTCAGGTCGATCCCGCGAAGATACGGCTCGACGCCATTCAGGTTGCTCTGATCCTCAGCCGTTTGAGCGGCGACCTCGCGGCCCTCGAAAAGCGCAGCCGTCCAGCCAACGGCCACCACGCGAGACCGCGCAACGAAATGCCGGACGGTCCGTGTGGCGTCTCCGACACCGGCGACCTGGTGCTCGACTACAACGCCCTCGCCTCGACGACTCTCTTCGGCTTCCTCGCTAATCGACTCGGCGGCCGCGTCTCTAACTACGCCGACATAGCCGGTATGGCAAATATCGTGTTAACGGTCTTCAAGTTCATCGTGAGTTACGCGTCTCTCGAAGTTGAGATCACGATGGACGGCGACACACTGACGCGGACTAAAGACACCAGGCCCGGCGAGAAAAAGACTCTCACCGCGAAGCTGAAAATGGATCCGGGCAAGTGGCAAAAGATCAACTGCCTTCGTCCGGCACTGAACGCCGCCGGGCTCGACGTCGACGTTCCCGCGGAAGGTCCGCTGGGAGGCGTCAACGTGGTGTGGATCATGGTCCTCGGTGGGGATAGCCGTGGGTGGCTGGGCACTGTGCAAGACTTCTTCACGATTCTCGGCGGCGATGCCGACTACGGCGACAGCCTCATTTTCTTCGACGCGCTACCAGGCGCCGGCAATAAGTCACCGGCCAAACAGACCACGAACGGCGAAGGCGAATCGCAAATGAACGTCGTCGGCGTGCCACAGAAGACTGATCTCTCAAAAAGAAAACTGTTCGAGGTGACAAAGGCCGCCGGCGTCCGCGTCGACGTTCAACTGAAGCCGATGCGTATTAAGGACATGAAGGATGGCCTCTCAACCATCATGGACATCGTCGGCAATGCGTTTTCGTTTTTGACGGGGGATCGAGCCGGCGCGGTAGTCGGCACGGCGACCGAAACGCTGTACCGGTCCAACTGGTACAGCTCTCAACCGTTCTATTTCCTGGTGAAAGACTGGGAGCCGTGCAAGGGTCAGTGGCAGGGCGCGATCACGTATCGCACGACGACCAAAAAAGAAGGATCTGTTGAGAACACCGTCAACAGTTCTTACTGGAAAGAAGACGCTTACTACGAAGCGAGAGCTCAACTCGACGGCACAACAGACAATCTCGGCGCGCCCATCGCCCGCGTGGAAGCTCACGCCAGCGAAGTTAAGGAGCGCGGCGGCAACGGCAAAGGCGCATGCTATCGCGTGAGCCGGCAAATCCAGGCAGTTACGGGCAAAGGTAAGGAAAATACCACCGGTTTTAGCATCTCGTTGAATCCACGCACCGGCCAATACAGTGTGTCGGCGCCGGCGATGGTCGTCGAGGGCTCCGGTGACTACACGGTCACAAGCGAAGTCAAAGGAACCTGCAACAATCCCTACAACAAAAACCTCGCGCAAACGAGCAAAGTTGAACGCTACAAGCTCTCTCCGGATGGTCCATCCCTGATCGGGAAAGGCATGGTCGATCCCGCCAGGCCGGATGAGATTTCCGGAAGCGACACCATAACGCAGAAAGACACCGGTGGCGTGGAGAGGACCGTCACGATCACCTGGAACCTGCGTCGTTGCAAAGATCAATGAGGGAGATCAAGATGTTTCGTCAGATCATAGTTGCCGTCGTTCTGTTACTGATTTTGGCTTTGGCCCACGTGAATCCAGTTCAGCGGGCCGCTGCAAACGGCGGAGGCACGATCGCGTACGTCCGTGGTGGAACGGAGATCCGGCTCATCGAAGCTGATGGTTCGAATGACCGGCGGCTATGGACCCACCCTGACGCCAAAAAGGAACTCGGCATCTTCGACGTCGCCTGGCGTCCGGACGGAAAGGAGCTGGCATTCTCGAGCGGTCACGCCGCTGTCTACTCGCTCTATCACGCAGACATCTACGCCATCCATCCGGACGGCAGCGGCTTTCGCAAATTGACCAACCCGCCCGATCGCGCCGAGTTTGCGCGCTATCCGAAGGGTGCGGTCAGCGTCACGGTGCGCAACGACCAGCCCACTTATCGACAGTCGGAAGCCAGCGCCGGAGTCTTCATCGTCTACGTTGCCGGCGCCGATGAGCCGCAGCAGATCACTTTGCCACCGGGCACGGCGAAGACGCTGCTCTTCAAAAACGTCGCGGACTTCGGCAACATGGCCCAGGCAGTGGTCGCGATGTGGGGCAAGCATCGTTGGTTCACGACCGGACTGGACGTGCAAGCCGGCCGCACTGCGAAGTCGCCCGTGTTCAGCATCAGCGGCGACGGTATCGATCTACTCGGCGCGTTTCGCCCCACGTGGCGAAGCGACGGCTCGCGCGTCAGCTATCGCACCGGCATGTGTACGTTGAATAGCGCTCCGGTCAGTCCAACGCCGGGCGAATACGTTTACAACCCACTGTTCGACGGAAAGAACCCGCTCGGCACATGCGTCTGGGACTGGGGACCGACGGCCGCAACAGCCAATCAACTTCTCTACACGGAGAACGCTTCTGGAGACTCGAGCGTCTTTCGTATCACTGAAGGCGGAAAACCTCCGGGCGAGAAGTTGGCCCAGTATTCCAACATCGAATATCAGCTACTCTTCGACCTTCACTGGCTTCCCGACGGTTCAGGGTTCGTATTTTCAAACCAGACGTTGATGCGCGATTCGGCGAACCTCTTCCGTTACGACTTCGCCACGCGCAAAGTCACGCAGATAACTCGTCTGCAAAACGAATTCACCGGAAACTTCAGCATTTCACCTGACGGACAGTCGATCGTCTTCGAGCGAGCGAAGTCGTTGGATGAGGATCGCGATACAGATCTGTGGATCGTTTCTTTGAAGGGCGGCAATCCGCGGCTGCTGGTCAACAACGCTTTCTCGCCCTCCTGGCGCTGACGAGCTTAACTCTCAACACAAATCCGGTCGCTCTGGTGTTTCTCATTTGGAGGGCTGGATTATGTTTGGTTCAACGCGGCGATCGTTTCTCCAACACTCAGCTTTCGGACTGGCTGCCGCCGGCGTGTCGGGCCTGGTGCTTCGTTGCGATGCACAGCCGACGCAGCAAGTCAGCCGAGACAGTTCGGATCGCATTCTGATTCAGATGGGACCGCCGCCGCGCGAAGCGGCGACGCCGGGCGGTGAATTGCGCAAGGTGACGCCGCAGCCGTACGGTCCGTTCTACCGCGCAGGCGCGCCGTTCAGAGGCAAGCTGAGTCTACCGGGCGAACCAGGCACGACGTTCATACTCTCGGGACGAGTGTGGGCGTACGATACGAAGCGTCCGCTGGCGGGCGTGGTGTTGGACTTCTGGCACGTCGATATGCAGGAGAAGTATTCGAACGGCGTGACTGACTTTCGCAACCGCGGCCGGCTCGTTTCATCCGAGACGGGCCAGTATGAACTGGAAAGCATCCGGCCGGTGCTCCTGACTTTTGGCGCTGCGCGCACTTCCATCTCGTGGCCATCGCGCCCGGCTACCAACCGCTCGTCACCGAGATCCACTTTCAAGGCGACCCGAAGAAGAGCGATCCGATGTATCGTACTGAGAACGCGATCGCCGTCGAAGAGCGCACCATCAACGGCAAAGTTTTCCAAACAGGAATTTTCGACGTAGTCCTGGAACGTGAACGGTCATAGAATACGGAAGAGACGCGGCGGCTCGAGCGTCTAACCGGTTATGAAAACAATTCTCTTGGCAACGATAGCCGTCCTGTCGGCTATAGCGGTTAGCCGATCAGTTACGACCGTTAACCCAACCACGGTGTCCGAGGACGTCTTCACGGGCACAAGCCCTTGCGCCGATTTCGTAAAGCCGTTCCTGCGCATTCCGTCTGATGTGAAATGCGATCGCATCGCGTGGAAACTCAGCGTTCGACCCGATTCGAAGACGTACCAGTTGACACGCGAGTATGGTTTTTACGTCGACAACCGAACGTATCAATCCCACGGCTCGGCGAGTTTTGACGGGTCGTTGGCGACCACTAAGGGCCGCGCATACGATCCACAAGCGACAGTACTACAGCTCCACGGCGATAGGGCGCAGAGCATCGCGTTTGCAGTTGTCGATCAGAACGTCCTTCATCTGCTGGATACGAATCAGCGGCTCACGGTCGGAAACAGCGGCGCCAGTTACACGATAAATAAGCTCCACGCCTCTGCCGCCGAAGGCCAGGGATTTAGAAGTCAAACGTTCATCGAGAACGGCGCAAACGCAAAGACATCTTTTAGCGGGCGCAGCCCTTGTCAGGAGATCGCGAAAGAGTTGAAGCATTCAGTTCCCGCCGACTGCTTCAAACTCAAGTGGGCCCTCGAGCTTCGTCGCGATCCGCAAACACTCGCTCCGACCACCTACAAACTCAGAGGAACGCTCTACCGGCACGATCCCACCGAAACAGAACAGCCGCGCGAAGGAAAGTGGAAAGTAATCAGAGGAACTAAAACGGACCCAAACGCCATCGTCTATCAACTCGACGCGTTCGGATCCGATGGGCCAGTCTATCTTCTAAAAGCAGATGACGGAGTTCTCTTCTTTCTCGACAACAACGGCCGCGTATTGGTAGGCGACAAGGATTTTAGTTATACGCTGAACCGCTCTGACTAAGATTACAGACCAAAGATTTGTTTGGTATTGACGATCTCAGTGCGCGCGCCCAGCTTTTCCACTTTCTGGACCAGGTCTTCGGTGCCGCCTGCGCCATCGCCCCCGGCGCAATCCCACAGCGCGATCATCGTGATATTTGGATCGCCGGTCTGCTCATCACAAGCCTCGGCCAGTGCGTTGAAGAGTATCCAGAGATTGGTTCGTTGCCAGATGTTGTAGTTGGGTTTGGAGCGAAGCCACGCGGGCAGGTGCTCAACAGAATCGTTTACATCCGTGGCGCCACTCAGCACACGCACCTGCTTTCGCGTTGAATGCTCGTCGTGTAAACCCCAGAAGCGACGCACCCAATCCGAGCCGGCCTTCATCACTGAAGCAGTTACATAAAGCTGCGGTTGAAGCGCGAGGTAAAGACGAGTCGGTATTCCCAACTCGGCACAGATTTCGAGAAAGAGTATGTCACCGCCGCTCGCGCCGCCTGCATAACCGGAAGCTACTCCGCCGCCGGTGTTTATCTCCTTGAGAACAATCTCTTTGATCTTTTCGCGCGCGATCGACTCCTTCTCCGCCGGAAAACGCGGAGTTTTTCGATCGGGCGCGTCGATCATATGTCCGGAAAATACGAGAACGCGCTTTCGCCGCGGGCTGGCCTCAGTCTTGACGCCAGAGGCCGCCAGCGCAGGCGGCTCGCCGACAACCTTGAAAACCTCTGCCAGATTTCCACTGAGCACGCCGAGATCCCTGTAGATGGCGAGTTGCTGGCGCACCGAATCGCTGGCGAACTCCGGCGCTGACGATAAGGCCCGTTGATAAGCAACCGCGACTCTTTGCGCAGAGCTCTGGGTGAGACACGCAAGGTCAGCCTGGCTTATCTCGGCCCAAACATCTTTCTTGTCCTGGCGTTCGAGCCGTTTGAACGCCGAATCAAGTGAAAGCTGAACAGCCGCGGCGAGTTTGTCCGCATGTTCCTGGTGCTCCTCGAGCGCGGCAACGGCCTTTTTATCAGTCGGGAATTGCGCGGCCCACACGTCCGGAAGCTGTTCGGCCAGCGCGATCCGGATCTTGAGCATTGCGAGCGCGTTCAGACCCGAGTAGTAGTGATTGAGAAACTCGTCGAACGCGCACTCGTAGTTCTCCAAAGCCTCCTGGAGCTGAGGCGAACGCAGCGCAGCCGGCGCGCGCTCCTCCGGAGGTTTTGTTTCCCAATCATCACGCCAGCGAGTCTTGCAGTTGCGGGCGAGCAGCGAGTAAATCTCGGCGCGCTGCTCCTGGGTACACTCTGAATTGCGTAAGGCCCGATCGAGCGCCTGGTTGGAATTCACCAGATCGCCGAGTCGCTGGTAGATGGTGCCGAGCAGGATGTTTGCTTCGAGGTCCTGTGGATCGAGATCGAGAACGTTCTCCCAGGTGGTCTTCGCACCCGCGAGCGCGTCGATGTCGTACTGCGCTTTGCCGAGCAGGCGCCAACCGCGCGACTCCCATTCGAAGCCTTGTATTTCATACGAGTACAACGCGAGGTCGCCCGCGTGCTTGCCTGCCGCTGCCCGTGCAACGTCCTCGCCGAAATCCTGCGGCACCGCGTTGAAGTGCGAAGGATCGGGCTCCGTGAGGTTGGGCAACGAGGCGAAGACGGGACTGTCCTTTGCGGTGTAGTCCTTCTCCTGCTCTTCTCTGATAGCTCGTAGAGAGGCGATCAACTGCGGCAGACTCGCTTTCGGATCGTTTCGGTCGTAAGTGAAGTAACGATCCGTTTGCAGATCGAACGGGAAAGAGTCGGCGTCGCAGCGCAGCATCAGGGTGCCGTGGTCGCGCAGCGCATGACGAATGCCGAGCTCATAAAACACATTGGCGTTGTGGATCGAGAGGTCGGCGACGACGAGATCCGCCGTGAGGAGACGGCGAAACATGTCGACGCGAATGTTGCCTGACTTGACGATGTCGAGCGTCTCGCGTCCTTCGGCGCCGATGGCTTCCAGCGCCGGACTGATCAGGTCCTGCGCCACGGCGTCGAAGTCGATGTCGTTGCCTTTCGCGTCCTTCTTCTTACCGAACGGGCGAATAATAAAAGCGCGCATGAGGTACTCCCGCTTATTAGTAGAACTGTCCAAACCGATCGAGGTTGAAGTGTTGGATCTTTACCTCTTCCCCCAGTTTCTGTCCGACACGGATCAGGTCCTTGATGTGCTCGACTGAATCGAGTTGCGACACTTGCGAGGCATCGACGTCGCCAAGACCATGTTCGCTCAGCCACTTCGCCGTCAGCTCCGCGTTATAACGCGCGTACAGAAAACGCCGGCCGAGATCTTGTTCGACAGGAAGGACATTACCCGCATCGTCGCGTGGAACCAGGTCGCCGACCTCGACATCGATTGGCGCGCCGTAAACGCAGCGACCCATCGTTCGGCAGTTGACGTCTTGATCGACCTGAGCACCGTACATCAACGCCGCGGGAAAGTTGGCGAGATTAGTGAACGCACTCTTGCCCGATGAGTAGACTTCAGCGTCTACCTTCGGCGCAGCGCCGGTGCCAACTGATATCACCAGCAACTTGTCCTCACCGGCTTCCCAGTTCAGATTGTATTCCTTAACCGTCGCCATGCGTGCCAGCAGGAACGAAGGATTGTTGTAAGGCGTGAGCCCGCCGTCTTCGAAGACAAACGTTTTCGACGGATCGTTCGGGTCCCATTGCAGGACTTCCGGAGCGAAGTAAACCGGAGCCGCGGTGCTCGCGCGCACGAGTTGCCACAGTGGGATTGAGAGGTTGCAATCGGCGCGGTCGGATCTGTTGAAATCAGCATATGGGTTGCTGCTGATGGGCCAGGGCGAATCGGTGCTGACGTTGCGCGTCACGACCAATAACAAGCACTTGAGATGTTCCGGATGAAGCGTCGTGTCTTTGCCAAACGTCTTTTGCAGCTCTTCCGCCAGCGGCTTCGTTTCGTAAAGATGGCGCAGACGAAAGAGGATGAACGATTTGTCGAACATCGCCGGCCCGGCTTTCATGTAAAAGTCTGACAAGTCCTGGGCCGACATCCCACGCGCGAGGCCGGCGGCGATGATCGCGCCGGTGCTGGTGCCGCCGATGTAGTCGAAGAAGTTGCAGAGGCGGAAGTCCTGGCCTTGCCCGCTCTGCTCGCGCAGCAACTCTTCCATTCTGATCAGAACCTGCAAAGTCAGGACGCCGCGGATACCTCCACCATCGAGCGCCAGCAGCTTGCGCGGCCGTTTGGTCGCGTATCTGTTCTCCAGTGGTCCCCAAAGAGACATGTCGTTGATTCTCCTTTATCGCTAATGATTGCGAAGGCAAAAAGCTGGATTGGTGAATGGATCGTGGTTACGGAACGACCCGGCGGCTGCGCGTCATGTTTTTCGGCGCGACGTCTACTCCCGCAGATTTAGAAACGGTTTTCTCGGAGAGCTCAGCCTGCTCGTAAGGATCCAAACGGGCAAATAAGTAGAACGGTTCGCCGGAGCGAACCACGCCCAGGTATCTAAATGTGTTTCGCACCACTTCGCCGACTTTGAGACTCGAGAGCGAAGGCGGTTGCGAGCCGAATAATTGGCCGAACTCGTTGCCTGCCACAGCTTCAAGCTCGGGAAGATAGTCGTTATGACTTTCGCGAGCAAGGCGAATGGCCATTTGCCGCAGCGCCCGAATGCGATTCGAATTGCGGCGATAGTAGCTCGAGCTTACTTCGTGACGGCTGGCCCGATCGTCGACCACTTCCTGCTCGTTTCGCAGGTAACCCAGATATGCACGCACGACCGGACCAAACTCCTCGTCTGATGACCCGCGCGAATCCTGACTTGCCTGCACACACGAAAACGCAAGAAGACCGATAATCAGAAGAGCTGATAACCTTCCCTTGCGAGTTGCCATGATTTGCCGGGTCGAGTCTATCCTATTTTGGTTGCGACGGGGGCGATTATAACAGCACCTCGGATGACAAAATTGCGCCCTTCTGTCGGCAATGTTACATTGATCTTCGTTTTCCGTTAAGCGGCATGGCTTCGCCAGACTCTCAAGCTCCATTCAATATCGCGCTCGGCGTTTGTGGCGGCATCGCGGCCTACAAGGCTGTCGAGGTGCTCCGTGGTCTGCAACGGGCGGGCTGCGTGGTCCGCGTCGCGATGACGAAACGAGCGTGCGAGTTTGTGCAGCCTCTAACGTTTCGCGCCCTGTCGGGTTCGCACGTCGTAGTCGACGATTACGCGCCTGACAATCCGGATCCGATAGCTCATATCACGTTCTCTCAAACAGCGGACCTGCTGATCGTGGCGCCGGCGACGGCAAACATGATCGCAAAGTTTGCCCGCGGCATTGCCGACGATTTTCTTAGCTCGACGTATCTCGCGTGTTCTGCGCCAGTGCTGGTCGCGCCGGCGATGAACACGACGATGCTGGAACATCCGGCGACGCAGCGCAACCTGGAGCAACTGCGAGCGGACGGCGTGTACTTCGTCGAACCCGACGCCGGTGAGATGGCGTGCGGCACGATCGGTCCGGGCCGATTGAGTGAACCGGAGCGGATCGTTGCGGCGGCTCTGGAGATCCTCAGGTCATCGCGTGCAAAAGATCTAACTGGCGAACGGTTTTTGATCACAGTCGGTGCGACGCGCGAGGAGATCGATCCGGTGCGCTTCATCTCCAATCGCTCATCGGGGCGAATGGGGTTTGCACTCGCGGAGGCGGCGTTGAAACGCGGCGCTGAAGTTACCGTAGTAAGAGGAATCACCACCGTTTCACCGCCGGCGGGCGTGAAAGTTGTTCGCGCGTTGTCAGCGGAAGAGATGGCCCAGACCGTCGGGCGTGAGATAGAAAATGCGTCGGTGTTTATCGGCGCGGCGGCGATTGCTGATTATCGACCACTGCAGCGGGCAACTAAGAAGATCAAGAAGTCGGAGGACACGCTGAGCCTGGCGCTTGAACGAACGCCGGATGTGCTCTCGCAAGTGTCGGCTTCGCGCTCAGATGGAATGCTGGTCGTCGGGTTTGCGGCCGAGACAGAGAACGTGCTGGACAATGCGCGAGATAAACTACAACGCAAAAACCTCGACGCCATAGTCGCAAACGACGTCACGCGTGCCGATGCGGGCTTCGACACGACGACTAATGCGGTTACGATCATCACCAGGCAAGACACAGTTGAGCTGCCCGTGATGTCGAAACTTGAAGCAGCCAATCGTATTTTGGACGTTATCGTCAGTCTTAGATCCGATGAAAACTGAAATTCTTGAACTGACAAGAAAACAACTTGAACACCTCCGCGAATTGGGCGTCGAGAGTATTCAAATCCGTGTTTCAGAACAAACCACGGATCAAATACCTGAATCACTATTCGGCGACATCGCACCGGCGCCCGTAAAGCTCACCCGTTCGACCGAGACGTTCGAACAGATCCACGCGGAGATCGGCGACTGCACGCGTTGCTCGCTGCACCAGGAACGTACTCACGTCGTCCACACCGAAGGCAACAAAAAAGCACGCCTGATGTTCGTCGGCGAAGCTCCCGGCGCGGACGAAGACGCGCAGGCACGTCCCTTCGTCGGCCGCGCCGGACAGTTACTCACCAAGATCATCGAAGCCATCGGCATGAAGCGCGAAGACGTGCTGATCGGAAACGTGAACCGCTGCCGTCCGCCCGGCAATCGTCCGCCAATGCCGGACGAGGTTGCCACTTGCAAACCTTATTTGCTGCGCGAGATCGCCGTGGTCCAACCGGAAGTGATCGTCGTTCTTGGCAACACCGCAACGAAGAACCTGCTCGACACGCGCGAAGGCATCACCCGAATCCGCGGGACTTTTCAGGATTACAAAGGCATCAAGGTCATGCCGACGTTCCATCCCGCGTACCTGCTGCGCGACCCGTCGAAGAAACGCGAAACCTGGGAAGACCTGAAGAAAGTCCGCGACTACCTGGATAATCCGTGAAGAACATAGAAAGCGAACCTCACGACGCTTCATCGCCTGCGTATGCTGAAGTGGCAATGCCGCTTCACGTATTCCAAACCTTCACTTATCGACTCAGTCCCGAACTGAGTATGCAAGCGGAAGTCGGCGCTCGCATCGTCGTGCCTCTGGGCCGAAAGCTCGTCACGGGCTACATCGTAGGTTTAACCGATGAACTTCCGGCCAATCTCGCCGAAATTGATCTCAAGGACGCGCAAAGCCTCGTCGATCTGGAGCCGGTGTGCAGTCCTGAGATTCTGCAACTCGCGCGCTGGGTCGCAGACTACTACGCCTGTCCCCTGGGTGAAGTCGTCAAAGCTGCGCTGCCGCCGGGCATGACACGCTCTGCCGTTAAACCAAAACTGCGTCGCTTTGTTCGCTTGATTGATGCAGGCGAAGAAAAACTGACTGAAAAACTAACTAAGGCCCAAAGTCGTGTCATCAGCATCCTCCAGCAAAGCGGGACAACGTCATTGCAATCACTATGCGAGATAGCTGAAGTCAGCGCGTCAACTGTTTCTTCACTCGCCAGAAAAAACCGCGTCGAAGTTTACGATGAGGCCGTGCGGCGAGATCCGCTCGCTCACGCGGCGAAGCTGCAACCCGAGGCATTCACGTTAACAAACGCACAAGGCGGTGTGCTGCACGAGGTCGAACAACAGATCGCTCGCGGTACTTACGGCGCGTTTCTATTGCACGGAGTCACCGGCAGTGGAAAGACTGAAGTTTACATCCGCGCCATGCGCCACGCTCTCGACCTTGGCCGCGCGGCGATGATGCTCGTTCCGGAGATCGCCTTGACGCCCGTCTTCTCCCAGCGGCTGCGCGCGCACTTCGGCGATCAGGTCGCGATCTTTCACTCGTCGTTGCAAAAGGGCGAACGATTCGACGAATGGACGCGCGTCAAAAACGGCGCCGCGCGGATCGTGATCGGGACGCGCTCGGCCGTCTTCGCTCCGGTACAGAACCTCGGCTTGATCGTCGTCGACGAGGAGCATGAGTCGAGCTACCGGCAACAGGAGTCACCCTATTACAACGCGCGCGACACGGCGATCGTCCGGGCGCAAAAAGAATCGGCGACCGTCGTGCTCGGCTCCGCGACGCCGTCGCTCGAATCGTTCTACAACGCGCGACACGGCAAGTACGCTCTGATCACCATGCCGCAACGCATCGGCGCGCGTCCGATGGCCGCGGCTACGATGATCGACATGCGGAAAGTCTTTGCGCGTCACGGCAAGCCGCGTGTCTTTTCAGACGAAATGCTCGAAGCCATTCGCCAGACTCGCGAGCGCGGCGAGCAATCGATCATCCTGCTCAACCGGCGCGGCTATTCGCGGTTCATTCTGTGCCGCTCGTGCGGCGAAACCATTCAGTGCCCGAACTGCGACGTGACGCTCACTTACCATCGCAGCGAAAGAGTTATGGTTTGTCACTACTGCAACCATCGCCAGGCGGTGCCGAGAGTCTGTCCCTCGTGTGAGAAGAAATATATTTACTACGTCGGCGAAGGTACGGAACAACTCGAGGAGATGCTCACGCAGTTCTTCCCTGCTCTGCGCGTGGCCCGTATCGACCGCGACACCACGGCGCGGCGGAGCGTGTTCGAGAAGTCGCTGGCGGACTTCAGCGCCGGCGAGATCGACACGCTCGTCGGCACGCAGATGCTGGCTAAGGGCCACGACTTTCCGAATGTGACGCTCGTCGGAGTCGTGTCCGTCGACACGGGCCTGGCGTTGCCGGACTTCCGTTCAGCAGAGCGGACGTTTCAACTGATCACGCAAGTCGCCGGACGCGCAGGCCGCGGCGATCGTCCCGGCAAGGTGTTGATTCAGACGTACCATCCGTATCACTACGCGCTGCGCCATGCGTGCGCCCAGGACTACGAAGGTTTCTACGAAGAGGAGATCAATTATCGGAAGAACCACTCGTATCCGCCATTCGTGGCCCTCGCGAGCCTGCTTGTTCACGGCGTGGACCTGGGCCGCGTGCGTACCGATGCGTTGGAGCTTCGCAAGCAACTCGACCTCGCGAACAAAGATCGTAAGTGCCGCATACTTGGCCCAGCGCCCGCGCCCCTCGCGCGCTTGAAAGGCGAACATCGTTACCAGCTTCTGCTGAAGTCGCGGAGCCGAAAACAGGTGCGCGAAGTTGCGGACGCTGCGCTTAAATCCGTGGTAAATCTGCGTTCGGTCAACCTCGAGATCGACCCGGTATCCATCATGTAACCGGGTGCGCTAAACTGCCGCGCATGAAACTTTCTGAACTCGCCGCACTGACCGGCGCACGTATTGAGGGATCAGCCGAGGACATCGAGATCACTGGCGCAGCCGGGTTGGACGAAGCAACCGAAGGTCACGTCACCTTTCTCGCCAATCCTCGTTACACGCCTCGCGTCAACACGACGCGCGCCTCCGCCATCTACCTCAGCGAAGACGTGACCACAGATCGACAAATCTCGATTCTAAGAGTTAAAGATCCCTACCTCGCGTACACGCGGGCGCTCAGAATCTTCTACCCGGAGCCGGAGTTTCAAGCGTTCATTCATCCGAGCGCCGTGATCGACTCGACGGCCCAACTCGCGCCGAACGGTGTTGCCATCGGTGCGCACGCTGTGATCGGCCGCAACGTGAAGATCGCTGACAGGGTCATCATTCATCCGAACGTCACGATCTACGACGACGTAACGATCGGCAGCGGCTCAGTGATCCACTCCGGCGTCGCCGTGCGTGAACGCACTGTCATCGGCGAACGCGTCATCATCCACAACAACTCCGTCATCGGCTGCGATGGTTTCGGTTACGCGAAGGATGAAGAACGGCGCTGGCTCAAGATTCCACAAGCCGGAAGAGTCGTGATCGACGACGACGTCGAGATCGGCGCGGGCACCACGATCGATCGCGCGTCAGTTGGCGAAAGCCGCATCGGACGCGGTTCCAAGATCGACAACCTGGTCCAGATCGGACATTCGTGTACGGTCGGCGAGGACTCACTGCTCTGCGCGCAGGTCGGATTAGCCGGCAGTTCGCATATCGGCAGCCGTGTGATTCTGGCGGGACAGGCGGGTGTGGCCGGTCATCTCACGATCGGCGACGACGTCGTGCTCACCGCGAAGAGCGCGACGAGCCACAACATCCCGGCAGGCAAGGTGATCTCGGGAATTCCCGCGTTCGACAATCGCGATTGGCTGCGATCGACGGCGGCGTTTCGACGGTTAGGAGATATTCAACGAAGCGTGCGCGACCTCGAGCGACGGTTGAAAGATACAGACACTAAGTAACCGTGCCGCCATCGACAATCACGACCTCGCCATTCATGAAGCTGTTGCGGTCGCTGACCATGAACGCCGCGTATTCAGCGAGCTCTTCAGGCCGTCCCAGCCTTCCGGCTGAAGTCCAGAAGTCGTGCATCTGAAGCCATCGTTCCGGAAGCGCCTGCGCGAGATCGGTGTCGAATATTCCCGCCGCAATCGCGTTCACCTTGATGCCAAACGTCCCCGCCTCGCGCGAGAGACATTTCGTGAATCCAATCATCGCGGCTTTCGAAGTCGCATAATGAACGGCAGTGGGCAGCGCACGCAGAGCGCCGATGGAAGTAATGTTGAGAATGCTTCCCTTCCGCTGCCGGATCATGTGTTTGTACATCGGTTTCGTCACCGCAAACAGACTATCGACGTTGGTGTGAATCACTTCGTCCCAGGCGCGGTCGGTGGTTGTCGCGAAGTTGTCGCCGCGGTTGATCGCCGCGTTGTTGACGAGAATATCGATGCCGCCCCATTTCTCGATCAGCTCGCGCGTCAACTTCTTCATGCCGACGCGATCGACCACAGACACCTTCGAACTGAACGCGCGCCGGCCGTGAGCCTCGATCTTGCTGGTCATTTCGGTGGCGAGATCGTCGCGCGAGTTGTAGCTAAAAGCGACGTCGGCGCCTTCGCGTGCAAAGACCTCGCAAATAGCCGCACCAATGCCCCGCGTTCCTCCGGTGATGAACGCTCTCTTTCCCTCAAGCAAAAGACTCACTCAGTTTTCTCTTTTCTCCTAATCTGCAGTCTGTGGCTGGGTTGAAACGTGATTCCAGTCTCACGCGGAGGCGACTTCACTCAAAACTGCGCTTTCAGGCGGTGGAATCAGTGCCGCGATTTCCTCAACAATGTGCCGTGTTGCGTTCGGGATTGCAAGTCGGGCGGTGGCGGCTCGCAACCGTGAATAGTGCAATTCATCTTCAAGCATGCGCCGCACGACGGGTACGACGTCGCCCGGGCGCTTGAGCATCACGCCCGCGCCGCCCTGCGCGATCATGTTGGCGGTGCCCGCCTCCTGCGGCATCGGTTCGGTTATGACGTCGGCGATAATGGGCAAGCGACACGCGAGTGCTTCAAAAGTCGTCAGGCCACCGAGTTTCGAAATCATGACGTTTGCGGCGCTCATCAGCTTCTCGATCTCGTCGGAATAGCCGATGACTTTGATCGGAAACGGCGCGTCGAGCGCGATCGTCTCGGCCGCTAAGCGGAGGTCTTCGTTCTTGCCCGCGAGGAAGATCGCCTGCACGTCCAGTTCACCGCGCACCAACTCGCGGAAGATCTGCGGAATATTGCCGCCGCCTACCCAACCCGCGTTCACGAAGACTGTGAACTTCTCGGGATCCAGGCCGAGCGCGCGTCGTGCAGCCTGCGCGGCTTCTTCGCCCGGATAAGCAAACTTAGGATGGACCGGCATACCGGAAATCTTGATGCGCTCCGGCGCCACGCCGTAGTCGATCAACTGCCGCCGCGCGTCTTCGCTGGCGACGAGATAAAGCGTGACTGCGTCGCACGCCCAGCCTTTCCAGAAACCGTAACAGGGATCCGTGACGACCGACACCAACGGTACTCGTCCCGCGAGTCCCAGGTCTTTCAGCACGCGTCCAAAGATGTGTTGCGTCAGCGGGTGAACGCTGACGACGATGTGCGGGCACCAGCGCTCGAACAGGTCCTTTACGTAACCGACGCTTCGCTTATGAAAAAACTCGCGCGTATCCGGACGAAGGCGGTTGATGAACCAGTAGTAGTACTTCATCCAGTGCTGCCGGTTGCGCAGGATCCAGTTGTAAAGACGAACTAACTTGTCCGCTATGTGATGCGACTCCTCAACCGCGCGCACCACGCGCACCGCATACGACTCACCGTCAAAAAACTTCTGCACGCCGGCAACGATGGCCGCCGCCGCGGAACGATGTCCGCCGCCCGTGTCAGACGAGATGATCAGGATTTTGGGAATGCGTGGTTGCGGAGACATTCTTGGGTCTTTGGCCTTGGGTCTTTGTACTTTGTTCTTTGGTCTTGTGCCTTTTTGTGCCTTTTTGTGGCTAAAACCCTTCAGCCGCCACACCCTCGGGCTCCGGATTGAGGCGATCGATCGTCTTCCGTGCCTTCTTCATCTCTCGCTCCAGCTTCTTGATCTGAATCAAGTGGCCCGGATTGAACGGCAGCGACGGATAGTAACTGTTCGACTCGTGCGTGCAGAAACAACCGTCAGCCGCTTTCTGCCGCCGCGCTTTCATCGCCGGCGACAGCCATAGCTTCTGGAAGTTCCAATCGAAATCACGCAGGTTGCCGATCGGCGCCAGGTTTTCGCACGACGAGACGGTTCCTTCGTCGTAAATCACGCCGCCCGCGGTTCCGGCGTAGCACTTCATCTGCGCCGTCTGTGTTTCCTGCGTCTTCGCGATCAGACCGTGCATGTAAATGTCGATCGCGGCTTTGAAGAACCCGGCCTTCCCGCCGTAGTTGTTCTTGATTGCGGCATGACGCGAGTCGTCGTCGATCATCTGCGCCAGCTTCGCGTAGCGCGAGTGGTCGATCTCCAGCTCTTTCGGATCGGCTGAAGGCGGGCGAATGTAGTTGAAGTTGACCTTGTCAGGCTTCAGATCGTATTTCAGGAAGTCGTACCACTCGAAGATCGTGTCCTGATTGGAGTTCATGAAGCAGGTACACGTTTGCACGTCGAGCCGCGGGTATTCTTTCTTGATCGCCTGAAGCTGGCGTGCGGTGTCGATGGCGATGTCCCATGAGCCGGGCTTCTGGCGAATCTTCTCGTGCTCCATTTTAGGGCCATCGATGCCGAGCGCGACGGTGACGTTGAGGTCCGGGCACTCCTGAAGAACGCGAGTCACGTCCGGGAAGATTCGCTTCTGAATCTGACCGTTCGACATGATGTAGATGGATTCGAGCTTGTTGTTGGTGTAGAACGCCCGCGCGATCTCCGGCAAGTCCTTGCGCGTGAACGGCTCGCCGCCGGCCAGGATCAAAACACCCAGATTTCCGCCCAGCGTCTCGGAGATCCGCTCGATCTCATGGGTCTTCATCTGGAGCTTCTTCCGCGGCCGATCGTCCAGCTCGTCCGTGAAGAAGCAGTGCGTGCAACGCATGTCGCAAACGGAAGTGACCAGAATGTTCAACAATACCGGCGAAAACGGTTGTCCGATCGCGAGTTTCGCGTAGCGCTTCAACAGCTCTTTGGTCGTAAAGTCCATCTACCCCCTCAATCTCTTCGCGCGCAGGCGCAAAATCGCCAGATCTTAACACGGATCGGCGCTCACGTGAGACTCTACTAACCGCGGTTTTGGATGCCTAGCGCGCGCATACGTCGATACAGGTGGCTGCGATCGACGCCCATCAGCTCAGCCGCGCGCGAAACGTTTCCTTCCGCTTCCTCCAGCTTTCGCTGAATAAACTCGCGGTGATAGGCCTCTGTCGCCTCTTTAAAGGAGGGAAATCTGAACGAGGTTGCCGGCGGTTCTTCCTTGCCGTGGGGCGGCAGATCGGGGGCTGTGACCTTGACGCCCGGATGCATGATGACGACGCGCTCGATCGTGTTTCGCAGCTCGCGCACGTTGCCGGGCCACGAGTACGACTGCATCTCGTCGATCGCTTCGGGCAGAAACTGTTTCGGTCGCTTTCCATATGCTTGCGAGAAGTGTCCATTAAAGTAGTCGACGAGGAGCGGCACGTCTTCAAGACGCTCGCGCAACGGCGGCAACTCGAACGGAATCACGTTCAGCCGGTAGAAAAGGTCGGCGCGGAAGTTTCCCTGGTCGATCTCCACGTCGAGGCGTTTGTTTGTAGCGGCGATTAGTCTGACGTCGACGCTGACCGACGTGCCGCTGCCGACTGGTTCGAACCGTTGTTCCTCGAGCACGCGCAGGACTTTCGCCTGCACTTTCGGACTCATGTCGCCGACTTCGTCGAGAAAGATCGTCGCGCCGTCGGCGATCTCAAACTTGCCTTTCTTCGCGGCGGTCGCGCCGGTGAATGCGCCTTTGATATGTCCGAATAACTCCGACTCGATCAGCTCCTCAGGAATCGCCGCCGAGTTGACCTCGACAAAAGCCGACGACGCACGCAGCGACTCGGCGTGGATCGCATGGGCCACGAGTTCCTTACCGGTGCCCGATTCGCCATAGATCAAAACGCGGCCATCCGTCGGAGCGACTACGGAGATCTGCTTGCGCAACGCACGCATCGCCACCGACTCACCGACCATTGTGTACTCGCGCGCGAGCGCGGCAGCCATGTCGGCGTTGATCAGTTCGAGACGTTGTTGGCGAAGAGCGTTGCGGACGGTGAGGACTGTCTTCTCGATCGAGAGTGGCTTTTCGATGAAGTCGAATGCACCGAGTTTCGTGGCGCGGACGGCGGTCTCGATGTTGCCGTGACCGGAGATGATCACGACGGCGGCATCCGAACCGGCAGCGCGCAGTTGTTTCAACGTTTCCAGGCCGTCGATTCCGGGCAGCCAGACGTCGAGCAGGATGCAGCCGTACGCGCGCTTGCCGAGCGCCTTCAGGCACTCTTCGCCGGTCGCAACGGCGTCTGCGGCGAAGCCCTCGTCTTCCATCACCGCACGCAACGTTTCGCGAATCCCGCGTTCGTCGTCAACTATGAGAATCGAGTCCATTCAATCCGTGTTATCCGTGGTTCACCGGCAACTCAATAACAAACCTCGCGCCGCGAGGACTGTTTTTCTCGGCGTGGATCGTGCCGCCGTGCTCGAAGATTATTCGTTGCACGATCGCGAGGCCGAGACCGGTGCCGCTATCGCTTCGCGAAAAGTACGGCTCGAACAAGCGTCGGAAATCTCCGGGCGCGATTCCGTGTCCTGTATCCGCGACGGCGGCGCGCACTGTTCCCGTTTCGATGTCGCGGCTGGTCGTGATCGTAACTAATCGATCTTCGTCGTCGGAGCCCAGCGCTTCGAGAGCATTGTCGATAAGGTTCACGAACACTCGTTTGATCTGTTCGACGTCGAGCATGGTTGCCGGAAGATCGCGATCGAGTTGTAGATCGATGCGCGCGCCGTCGAGGCGTTCTTCGTACAATCCCACCGCCTGCGTTACGACTTCATTCAGATTTGCGACTTCGAGACGCGCGGGCGGCAGGCGGGCAAACCGAGAAAATTCGTCGACCATCGCCTTCAGCCCCGCGACTTCACGGCCGATCGTTTCGGTGCATTCGGCGATGACGGCGGCGACATTGCCGCCATTCATGGTCGCGTTTGCGCGCGCATAGCTTTTCGCGATGCGTTCGGCTGAAAGCTGAATCGGCGTGAGCGGGTTCTTGATTTCGTGGGCCATGCGCCGCGCGACTTCACTCCAGGCCGCAGCTCGTTGAGCGGCCAGCAGCTCCGACAGGTCTTCTATGACGAACACGACGCCGGGCCGCGGTCCCTTCGAATCGCGCATCGCCGTCGCCGTCATCGCCACCGGCAGCGGACCGTTTCCGTTAGTCGCGCCGCTTTCCAGTTGCGTCTGCTCAGTTGCGTGACCAACGCGTCGCGCGCGTCGCATCAGCCGTTCGACGACGAGCCAGTCTCCCTCGCCGATGAGACTGTTCAGACTCGGATTGGCTTCGGCTCGATCGACTAACCCAAGCATGCGCGACGCCGCGGCATTCAACGTCGTCACGCGGTCGTTCTCGTCTACTGAAACCACGCCTGTCGACAACGACTGCAACACCGTTTCGATATAGTTGCGGCGTTCGCGGAGGGCCAGGTTTTTCTCGCGCAACTCAGCGGCGCTGGCTTCGATGCGGCTGCGGTTCTCCTCCAGTTGCGCCGTCATCTGGTTGAACGACTCGGCGAGCAATGCGAGCTCGTCGTCGGCAATCGTCGTCACGCGGTGTGAAAGGTTACCGCGCGCAATCTCGTTCGAGGCTTCGGCGAGTGCTTTGATCGGCGTCGCAATGCCGCGCGCCAGGTAGATCGCTACCCAACTCGAAACGAAGAAAAGGATCAACGTCATCAAACCGAGGGTTGAGAGTCCCAGCAATCGCACGCGTCGCTGCTTCTTGACTAACTCCTGGTAGTCGCGTTCGGAAGCGCTGACGAAGTCGGCGAGATCTTCTGATGCGCGCTTCGGCGGGGCGATACTCAGCGTTTCCGAGTTATTCAGCGTAACAATCATGACGTCGCCGGCGGGCAAACTCGAACCGCTCGAGATCGATACTGATCCGTCTGGTCCAACAATCTCGGCGCGCGCCAGTTGTCCCGACGCTACGATCTGGTCCAGTGTCGCCTGTCGATCCTCTGGAGCTTGCTTATTGAGTAACAGGGCCAGCAATGAAGCGATGTCGCCCAATGTTTTCTTGTTACTCTCGAGCGTTTCACGTTGCACTGTTTGCGCCTGCTGAAGGATCTCCTCGGGAAGCGGGTTGAACCACTTTTCCAGCGAGCGATTCAGAAACAGGTAAGAAAAGACCGCCATTGCCGTGATGGGCAGGAAGCTGATCGAGATGAAGTAGATCAATAGACGCGTTTTGACTTTCGACCCGAGCTGGCGCTCTTCTCGCTCGCGCCGCAACTTCAGCAGGTTGCGAACAAAGATAAAAAGGAAAACGACGAAGGCGACGAAGTTGAGGGTCGATAAGGCGTAGAGGACCAGCGTGTCAGACGCGGTGTCGGGGCGAATCACGGTCCATAACCAGAGCTGTTGCGAGACGATGATGGCGAGCAGCAGCAAGACCGTGGCGCCGAGGACCCACAGTAACGCGCGGCGGCGACGGCGAACTCGTTCCCGCTGTTCAGGGGTTAGATTTTCGCGATTTTCGGCCATGGAACGCGTTCGCAAAGTCTAGCACACCGATGCCCGCGATCCGGCGTGTTGCTGTTAGAATGCCTGCCCAATACCGAATGGGTCTGTACAACGTCTTCTTCAACGAGTTTGGCCGGCTGCGTAGCGGACTGCGGCTGGTGTTTTACTTCCTGGCGTTCATCGCCGCGGCGCTGTTGCTCGTCAACGTCATGCGCGCGGGGTTCGTGATCGGACGCGAGTTCGTTCCTTCCCTTCCTTACGCCGATTTCTTTGCAGAGCTCATCTATCGTTTCTCCATACTGGCGGCGGCACTCGGCGCTGGATATCTCTGTGTCCGGCTGCTGGAGGGTCTGCCGTGGCGCTCGCTGGGCATGACACTGCACAAAGGCTGGTTGCGTGATCTCGTCATCGGATCGGCGATCGGCTTCGCCGCACTCGCACTGGCAGTCGGCATCGCGGCTGCGGCGGGTGGGCTGAAGTTCTCATTCACCGCCGGGCTGTTAGGTGTTGGGAAGTCGCTCGTCTCTTCAACCATACTCTTTCTCGTCGCGGCGCTTGCCGAAGAAGCAGCGTTTCGCGGCTATGGGCTGCAAACGCTTACCCGCGCGAAGCTCGTGTGGTTCGGCATATTGGTGACGTCTGTGCCGTTTGGCGTGGTTCATCTCATAAATCCGAACGTAGTGCCGGTCGTCACTTTCAGCAACACCGTGCTGGCCGGCGTCTGGTTGGCGATCGCGTATCTGCGAACGAGAAGTTTATGGTGCCCGTTGGGTGTGCACTTTGGTTGGAATTGGGCGCTTGGCTGGTTCTTCGGTTTGCCGGTCAGCGGCGCCCGGCTCGTTTCGAACCCGTTGCTCCAGGGAGAAGACGCCGGTCCGAAGTGGCTGACGGGCGGCAACTACGGCATCGAAGGCGGCCTCGCCTGCACGATTGCGATGGCCGTCTTTACTCTGATTGTCTGGCGCATGCGTTGGCTTTCCGCCACACCGGAACTACTTAAGCTGACTTCTGAAGAAAACCCGGCGACATCGTCCGCCGTAGTAAGCATTCGACCGCCGGACAATGCGCGCGCATAACTGAGCCCGCGTTGTTAACACTCCCCGCTTTTTTCCCGTCTTAGTCCATGTCAAAACCGGATCGAGGCAACGCGATGTATGACCTTGACGCCACAGCGGACGTGCTTCTGATGAGACCTCAAGCAACCGCCGCAATGCAGCAGACGAACGAAACGGCCATGGAAACCGTGCTCGTCGGTGCGGCATTGGCGGGCGACCGCGAAGGTTTCGGCCGGCTCTACGATCGCTACGCGCCGCTCGTACACGGCATCCTGCTGGCTCGCGTGCCGCGCGCAGAAGTCGACGACCTGGTGCAGGACATATTCCTGCACGCTTTCAAGAAGCTGCACACGTTGCGCGATGCCGCGGCGTTTGGACCATGGATCGCGATGATTGCCCGCAACCGCGCCGTCGATTTTCACCGGCGCTCACGAGAGACGGTCGAGATCACGGACGACTTGCGCGGCAGTAGTACATCAGACTCCCGCGCCGCTGAAATCCTGGAATTGATTCGCAACCTGCCGGAGGCTTACCGCGAAACGCTGGTGTTGCGACTGGTGGAAGGTATGACCGGGCCGGAGATAGCGGCTCGGACGGGACTGACGGCAGCGTCCGTGCGCGTCAACCTTCACCGGGGAATGAAACTGCTGCGAGCGAAGCTCGGATTTACGGAGGGCTTATGAACGACGACTACTTGTGGGACAAGAGCGGCGAACCAGATCCGGAGATTCAAGAGTTGGAAGAGATCCTGGCGCCGTTGCGTTATCAACCGACGCCACTGGAATTGCCCGCTGACTTCGAAAAACGTAACTACGTTCCACTTTTGGCGATTGCCGCGACGGTGCTGATTGCTCTGCTGGCTGCGGGTGTGTGGGTACGTTCACGAAAACAGGAGATCGTTCCCCCACAAGAAGCCAAATCCGTGCCATCGGTACCATCCGCCCCATCCGTGTACAAAGAACCGGAGGTTGTCAGGAACACGGATTTACCCAAAAAGTCGATACGTAAACGCAACTTCAACCGATCTCTCACAAAGTACGAGCGCAAAGAAGCGCTCGAAGCAAAAGAGCAATTGATGCTGGCTTTGCGTGTGGCGAGCGAAAAGCTGAAGTTGGCCCAACGAAGAACTCTGGGCCCGTCGCCGAACCAGATCAAGAACCAGCATAAAGTCGGATAACGGAGTACGCGCTATGAAAAATCGCTTTCAAACACTGAAACAAACACTGAAGCTGCCGCTGCTTGTCGCGGTGCTTGTCACGACGCCGGTGCTCGTCGCTGCGCAAACTCAGGATTTCAGAATCCAAATGACCAGCCTCGACCATCTCGCCTCAAAAGCCAGCCAAACAGTCGACGTCAACATCGACGAACGTTTGATCCGGCTGGCTTCCAAGCTCTTCAAAGATCAGGGCGACGAGAAAGACGTTAAGGATCTCATCGTGGGTATCAAAGGGATCTACGTCAAGAGTTTCGAGTTCGACGCCGACGGCCAGTATACGAACGCCGACGTTGAAAGCATTCGCTCGCAACTGCGTGGACCATCCTGGACGCGGCTCATGAACTTCACCAGCAAGAAAGACGGCAACCTGGAAGTCCATCTGTTGATGAATGGCGACCAGATTGCCGGATTGGCGGTGCTCTCTACCGATGACCGCGAGTTCACAGTCGTCAACATAGTCGGGCCAGTCAATCTCGATAAACTAGCCAAACTCGAGGGCCAGTTGGGCATTCCTGAGCTGGGTATCGAAATGAAAAAAGAGAAGAAGAACGACAAGTGAGGTGTTCGATGAAGACGATTCGACTCGCCGCACTCGTGCTCGCGCTGCTCGCTCCCGCGGCTTTGGTCCAGGCGAAAGGCGATGACTTCAATTCCGTCGTGAAGCTGATCGAAAAGTTCTACGGCGTGAAGCATCAGGGCATTCCGTTTCTCGCGAAGGCGGGAATGAAAGTGGGAACGACCGCGGCGCGTATCAAAGGCGGCACCGCAAGGCGTATCGCGGAAGCGGGCAGCATCAAGCTCGCGGTCTTCGAAGACCAGGCATTCAACCGGGAGTTCACTGAGTTTCGCACGTCGCTCAACACGGCTTTGACCGCAACGTGGACTCCGTTGATCCAGACAGTCGGCGGCGGCGGTGAAGAACAGACCTACATCTTTCTGCGTGAGGCAGGCGACAAGTTCAACGTGCTCGTGATCACGATCGACCAGCGCGACGCGACCGTCGTCCAGGTAAATCTCTCGCCGAAGAATCTTGCCCTGCTCATGAAAGATCCTGAGGGCACGGGTAAAGCCATTACGGAAGAAGCAACCATCAACGATCAGGAGTGATGTCATGACTACAAATCGAGCTCGTCAACAGACGCAAGGACGCGAAGCACGGGGAGTATTAGCCACGCGGCGACAAGGTTTGCTTGTTTGGCCGAATCACCGCTCTCTCGGGCCCGGCCGTCTTCGCGAGGCTGCTCACCGTTTCGCGTCCTTACGTCTTTTGATAATCCTCTTGCTGCTTGTGTTGGCAGCGCCGGCGTTTGCACAGGAAGTAGAAGACACGATCCGGATCAAGACGCGAGTCGTCTTCCTCGATGCGCTCGTAAAAGACAAAAAGAGCAATGTTCCCGTGTCCGATCTGTCGACTGAGAACTTCGAGGTGCTTGACGACGGCAAGCCACGAACCATCTCCTATTTCACGCGCGAGGGTCAGGCGCGAAAGCCGCTGGCATTGGTCCTGATTCTCGATCTGCGCGCGGATGGCGCGGGCCGGTTCTTGAAGCGACCCGAGATCATCAAGGCGATGGAAGAGGAGTTGGCGAAGCTGCCGCCGGGAGATGAAGTCGCGATCATGGCGATGAATTCTTTCGAAGATCTGGAGCGGTTCTGGGTCACTGAATTTACCAACGACCGTGCTAAGCTCGCCGCGGCGCTCACCCGTGTGCAGGCGATCTCTGAACAGAAAGAGAGTTTCCCTAAGGAGGCGAAAGATTCAACAGCAACAGGTGACCAGTCGAAGGAAGTGCTTGAAACGGAAACCATTAAGGGCAAGAACGGTGCTGTCGTTACGCGCACTACGATGAAAGACGGATCTGCAAACGTGAAGCGCGTCAACAAAGACGGCGACGTCACGATAGAGATCAACGCAGTCTACGACATTGCAGCGGCAGTGAAAGACGCCACACACAAGGCTGAAGAGCTGCGTCCAAACTCGCAACCGTCGATCGTCTGGGTATCGGATGGCATCGCACCCATCTTCTTCGAAGACCGCGACGCCACGGAACAGGTTCTGATCCGCAAAAACGTGATCTTCAACTCGTTGACGGTCGACCTGCGCACGTTGTTCAAGTTCCTGATGCCTGTCGGCAAGCCGGTCGCTGGCTGGCTGGGGATCAGTCTTTACGGCAGCGCCAAACACCTGGCGCAGAGATCCGGCGGTGAAGCACTGAAGGCCGGCAAACCCAAAGACTACACGGCGGGCCTGGCGCGCATCATCGGCAATCTCACGGCGCGCTACAGTCTCGGTTTCGCGCTCGCCGAGGACGAGACTGACGACGGACGTCTCCACAGTCTTGAAGTGCGTGTTAAGGCGAAGGACGAAAAGGGTAAGAACCGAAAGCTGCTCGTGAGTTCACGCCAGGGCTACTACATGTCGACCGCCATGCCGAAGGAACCTGCTGTGCGAGCGGACCAGTAGTTAAGTCTGGATCTCGATCTGGTCTCCCCGTTTCGCATCGAGATAGTCAGCCGCGGAGCCTCCGTTCACCGCAATCTCCAGAAAGCCGGCGCTGCCCCAGATAGCAAACGGTTCAGCGCCGCTCTCCTCACCGTAGAAACTCCGGAAGTTAGTAATTAACGTTCCATTAACCAGGAGACGTCCGCCATTCGGCAACACGTCGCTGGTGATGTTGGTGATCAGGTTTCCAAAGTGATCGATGTGAATGATCGCAGGTGTGACCGGCACCGACAGCCGGATTGGATCGGAGATCCGTGGTCCTAAAGACACTGGATCAACGCCCGTCGACAGTACAGCGCCAATCGGGGCGAAGATATCGCGGCCGTGGAAAGTCGTGCTCACTGGCTGGTGGAAGTGCTGCGAAGCCGTGATGTGGAATGCCTGAAACGAAGGGTCGCCGTCGTAGATGTAGGTGAACAACCCGTTGTCAGGACCGACGAAAAAGTGCTCTCCCGCGCTCACCACGATCGGCCGGCGCACGGATCCGACACCGGGATCGACAACGGCGACGTGAATTGTCCCCGCCGGAAACGTGTCGTAAACGGCGAGCACGGTGAACGCGCCCGCCGCTATGTCTTGTGCTGGAATCTCGTGAGTGAGGTCGACGACGACCGCCTTCGGATTGATCGAGAGTATGACTCCCTTCATCGCGCCAACGAAATAGTCGGCGGTTCCGAAGTCGGTGAGCAAAGTAATTATGCTCACTGAACGCCTGTATCGGTAGACGTCCGGATCTTCAAATGCTGTCCGCGTTCGAGGCGGAGGTCTTTGCCGCGTTTAGTCATCACGCCGGCAGTGCCGGCACCGCCACCGATGACCGCGCCGATCGCCGCGCCTTTTCCGCCACCGGCGATTGCGCCGATGATCGCGCCGATACCAGAAGCTGCGCCCACTTTCGCCGCATCGTCTTTCGTCGAGTCGCTGCCTTTGACGCCGCCTTCGGAATCAACCTCCGGAGCGTTGTCGCCCATCGGCGTGATCTCCATCAGTTCGGCGCGAAGCTGAGCTACGCGATGATCCGTCGAACGGATCTGATCGAATGCGAGTTGCAGTTGGGCGACGCCCTTCACTTTCCCCGGCCGCTTAAGCTCCGAAAC
The DNA here is from genome assembly GCA_046732535.1 of Acidobacteriota bacterium. GTDB lineage: Bacteria > Acidobacteriota > Blastocatellia > Pyrinomonadales > Pyrinomonadaceae > PSRF01. The sequence goes on along the minus strand of JBKPNH010000036.1, from coordinate 17,038 downwards.
GCGTCCGTCGACGATGAACCCTGCGTATTGCGCCGGTTCAACCACGCGCGCCTGGAAACGATCGCCGCGTTGGTTAACGTCCGTCGAAATCGGAGTGAGCAGTTCGAGAGCGAGAATCGTGTTGCGTGGAATCGAGACCGGACCGCTCTGATCGATGACAACTCCGGCGTCGTTTGTGACAGTGTCGGGATTGTTCGGGACCGGTGCGGGATTACCAGTGTCGTCACCGTTGTTGTTAGGAGCGTTAGGAACTGGCGCCGAGCTTCCACCGGCAGGCGCCGGCGCAGAGCTTCCGCGGCGGCGCAGACCCGTCGGCAGGTTCGAATTAAACTGTTGGTTCTCGTAGCCGGCGGCGTAGCCCTTTTCGTAGCCCTGCTGATAGCCGTCGCGATAATCCTCGATTGGTCCCCAGACGTCGTTATAGGAACGATCGGCGCGTTGGTAGTCCTGTTTGTTTTGATAATCACGGGCGGCATGATTGGTTATATCGCTGAAACCCGCCGTGTAACCGTCTGAATAACCGGTGCGATAGCCACGCTCCAGTGCCGTTGACCCACCCTGGGCGGCAACCTGCGTCGTCGAGACGAAACTGAACATTCCGCTCACGCCAATCGCCAACACCATCACCAGGAGAAGCTTAAGATTCATAGTTATATCCTTCTGAGGAGAGCCAACTCGAAGCAACATTGGCATGCTACACTAATCCGTGTACGCTGAAAACACGGATAAATCAGATGCAGCTTTCCACCCGCCGAGTTTACCTGGATCACAGCGCGACTACGCCGGTCGACCCTCGGGTTGCCGCCGCGATGGGCCGTGCTTTGACCGAAACGTACGGTAATCCTTCCAGCGTCCATGGGTTTGGACAAGAGGCGCGGGCGGCGGTCGACCGTGCGCGCCGCGAAGTGGCGGCGCTCGTCGGGGCGAAACAGAACGAGATCGTCTTCACTTCGGGCGGCACTGAAGCGAACAATCTGGCCATCCGGGGGATTTGCGAGGCGTCAACCACCCACGGACGCCACATCATCACTTCCGTTATCGAACACCCCTCGGTTCGAGGCGTCTGCGACGTTCTTGAAAAGCGAGGTTGGGAAGTCACGCGGCTGCCGGTTTATGAAAACGGCATCGTCAGAGTTGACGACCTGCGCGCTGCGCTTCGCGACGACACGGTGCTCGTCACTTTGATGTGGGCCAACAACGAGATCGGCACGATTCAACCCGTTCGCCAGGCAGGCGGGTTGGTTCGCGAAAGACGCAACGCCGGCCAGCGACATCTCTGGTTTCACACTGACGCCGTGCAAGCCGCCGGAAGAGTCGCCGTGAACGTCGACGAGATCGGTTGCGATCTGCTGTCGATGTCGGCGCACAAGATGTACGCGCCGAAAGGCGTCGGCGCGCTTTACGTGCGACGCGGCGTGCGACTCGCGGTGCAGAACGTCGGCGGTCACCAGGAACGCGAACGCCGCGCAGGCACGGAGAACGTCCCCGCGATCGTCGCCTTCGGCGAAGCGGCGAAACTCGCACGCGAAGAGATGCACGAACGAGTCGCGCATGATTCAGCGTTGCGCGATCTGTTTGAACGCCGGGTCCGGGACGCGATCGGCGACGTCGTGATGAACGGCGATCGCGAACAGCGGCTGTCGCACTTATCGAACATCTCGTTTCGCTTTATCGAAGGCGAAGGACTGCTGATAAACCTCGATCTGGAAGGCGTCGCCGTATCGACAGGGTCGGCGTGTTCGTCAGGTACGCTGGAACCGTCGCCGGTGATTCGCGCCCTCGGCGTCAGCGACGAAGTGGCGCGCGGCTCGATCCGTTTTAGTTTTGGAAAAGACAACACCGAGGCAGACGTCGATCACGTCGTCGAAGTATTGTCGCGGGCTGTGGAAAGACTGCGCGCATTATCGCCACTGACCCCGCCACTTACCTTAGCCTAGCCACTGATTTGTACTCCACCGTATTCAAAGATCACCTCGCGCACCCAAGGAATGCCGGCGAACTACCCGGCGCAAACGCCATCGCGGACGAGGAGAATCCGGTTTGCGGCGATCGTATTCGGCTGTCGTTGATTGTGAGTGACGAGCGGATCGAAGCGGCGCGATACCTCGCTTACGGCTGTCCGCCGACGCTTGTATGCGGATCGGTCCTGACCGAGTTAATCACAGGCCAATCTGTTGACGAAGCGAGGAAGCTGACGCGCGTCGATCTTGTAAACGCGATTGGTGGACTGCCGTCGCGGAAACAACATGCGGCGGCACTGGCGATTGAAACTCTCAACGCGGCGCTGAGCGACTTCTAACGCTGCGGCGTGCCGACAACACGCGGACGGCCCGGACCGGCCGGCTCGATGGTCTTGCCTCGGTGATACTCCGGACCGCAATACTTCTTCGGTTCGGTTCCCAGCACAAACGTCTTCGTGCGAATCACGGGACAGGTCTCCACCGCGATCAATCCTGTAGATGGATCGATGTCCAGCGTGATCGTTCCTTCGAGACGTCCATCAGGCGGCGGTGCCGTAATCTTTCTGGGCGGCGACGGTGACGGCAGTTGACTTGGCAGCGCGGGCATTTCGCTTGGAGTTTCAATGCTCGGAAGCGGCGAGGGCAGCTCTTCCGGCGTCGCTTCTTCCGCAGCAGCGTCGGCGTCAGTGTTTGGCCCAGTGCCATTGATGAAAAACTCGATCCGCTTCTCGGCGTCGCCCGACGCGGTTAGCTCCCCCGTCTTCGGATTGATCTCGACTTGCTCGACGCCCGCGGGCATCTCCCAGTCGCCTTCCCACTCCGGATGCTTCGCCAGCGCCACCTGCATGAAATCGGCCCAGATCGGAAGCGCGGAGTTGGCGCCGGTCAAACCGAGTTGAGATCCGTCATCAAAACCGACCCAGACGGCGCAAACAAGTTCCGGTGTGTAACCGGCGAACCAGCCATCGCGCGATGTTCCCGTCTTGCCGGCCAACACACCTTTCAAACCACGCGCGCGGACCTTCGCAGCAGTTCCGCGATTGATGACGTCTTTCATAAACGACGTCATCACGTAAGCGACATCGGGACGAAGCACTTCGTTGCGCTGCGTTGTGGGCGCGGCGATCGTTACGCCGTTGCCGGTGGTGATGCGATTGATCGCGAGTGGTGTCGTTCTGGTTCCGAGGTTCGCGAACGCCGTGTACGCGGACGCGATCTGCAACGGCGTCGCTTCGTTCGTGCCGAGCGCCATTGCGGGATATGCGCGCGCAGGCTTCGGCAACCCGGCCTTCGCGGCGAGATTCATCACGCGCCCGATCGTCACTTCCATCGCGACCTCGACCGTGACGACGTTCAGACTGTGAACGAGCGCGTCGCGCAGAGTCACCGGCGCGTTGCTGTAACTCTCGCCGAAGTTGCCGGGTGAATACTCCTGGTTATCAAACGTGAACGTCTTCGGCTCGTCCATGTACGTCGTCGCCGGAGTGATGACTCTAGGAACTGGATCGTAAGCTGTATTCAGCGCGGTGGCGTAGACGAACGGCTTGAAGACCGAGCCCGGTTGACGATACGCGTCCACAGCGCGATTCAACTGGCTCTTGGAATAGTCGCGGCCGCCCACCATCGCGACGATCTCGCCGGTCTTGGCGTTCATTGCGACGAGCGCGGCTTGCAAGGTTCCGGGTTCGAAGCGTTTCGACTGGATCTTGTCGAGCGCGGCGAGCTGCTTCGTGAGCGCGGCATAAGCAGCGCGCTGGAGGTCCATGTCGATGGTCGTGTAGATGCGCAGGTGTTCAGCGGCGCCTGGACCGGCAATCATGTCGCCAAGCTGGTTCTGAACGTAGTCGGCGAAATACGGCGCATCCGAGACGTCGATTCGGCCTCGCACCGGAACCACTTGCAGCGGCGTCGCTTTGGCTGTGTTCGCTTCGTCCGCGGAGAGCTCGCCGGCTTCGACCATCGAATCCAAAACCTGATTGCGGCGAGCGGTGGCCGTGTCGACCTTGCTGTACGGGTTGTAGCGATTTGGGCTGCGAATCAGTCCCGCGAGAAACGCCGATTCGGACAACGTGAGGTTCGTAACGTCCTTGTTGAAATAGGCGCTCGCCGCTTCGCCGAAGCCGTTGATCGAGAACCCGGCCTGTTGGCCCATATAGACCTGGTTGCAATAGAGCTCGAAAATCTTCTCTTTGCTGAGGCGCGTCTCTAGAATGATCGACATGTACGCCTCGGCCGTTTTGCGCCGCCACGTTTGCTCCGGCGACAACAACAGGTTCTTGACGAGCTGTTGCGTGATGCTCGAGCCGCCCTGTCGTGCGATCGGCGAGTTGGGATCGGTGTCGACGCGGCGGACGAAAGCGCGGATGATGCCGCGAATGTTCACTCCGTAGTGCTCGAAGAACGAGCGGTCTTCCGTAACCGTGATCGCCTTGACGAGGTGCGGCGGCAAGTCGCCAAAGCCGATGACTTTTCGTTTCGCTCGTTCGGTGCCGGTTACGGAGCTGATCAACTCCGGTTCGAGCCAAACGCGTTGCACGGAAGAACGGTTTTCGACGTCCGTCAGGGTCGCGATCGATTTGCCGTTGGGGGTGAACTGGACCTTGACGTGTTGAAACTGCTTCTGTCCGTCGACAGTCGAAGCGCTACTCGGCTCGATCTCGACGCTCGTCCCACTCAACGAAAAGCGGCCACGGTTCGTGTCAGCCTGTTGCGTCTTCTCGACGTAACCGGCGCGCTTTAGAAAAGCGACCACGTCGTCCAGGGTCGTCACTTCGTTGACGCGAAGTTGTCTGGGAGCAGCGTAGATGCCGGCGGAACGAGTAAACACCTCGCCTTGCAACAGGTTGTCGATTCGTCCTGAAAAAACTGTCCAGTAGTAGATCAGAATACCGAGTACGACAGCGCCGACAAACACCACTGGAATAATGACTGGCGCACTGAACAGCCGTCGCATGAACCTGCGCGCGAAACTCTGCTCGGGTTCGACGTAGGAAACGACGTTCGGCCCGCGCCCGCCGGGATATCGCGTGTTATTCGGTGGATAACGTACTGGCATAAATTCGAGCCGTCGACCCGAACCTCAAATACTCTTCATACTACGTAACATTTGTGCCGCGGTTCTGTCGACGTTCGTTTGACAGGGATACCCGCTTTCGCTAACGTGGCTGCCCTGCTACAGTGGTTTTGATGCCACACTTCAGGGATGAGTCTAACATCGGCATCATTGCAGGAAAATACTGATTAAATGAATACTCTCGTAACCGGCGGCAGCGGCTATCTGGGCACCCACGTGCGTAGTTTCTTCAGCGCCGAGGATTTCTCACGCCGTTCGAGCCTCAATATTCTGGACGACGCCGACGCCCGCATCGTCGAAAATTACGACGTAGTTATCCACTTGGCCGGACACATGGATAAATCTCCGGAAGGCGCGGAAGAGTGCTTTCGGACCAACGCTGACGGCACGCGCAACATCATTCGCAACATGCGGCCCGGCTCAGTTTTCATCTACGCCTCGACGAAGGACGTTTACGGCTACAACGCGAGCGCCTACGACGAAGTGCCGGAAGACTGTCCGGTTCAAGAGAAGGGCGCTTCGGCGTTCGAGTTGTCGAAACTCATCGGCGAACGCTACGTGGAGTTTTACGCGAAACAGCGCGGTCTGCGGGCCTGCATCTTTCGCATGTCGGCGGTTTTTGCGAGACCGACGGAAGGTAACGAAAACGGTTTCGTCACGCACTATATTGAATCAGTGAAACATCGTTGGCCCATCCGGCTGCCGGTGGGCAGCGATCCGGTGCGCGACATTCTATACGTGGACGATTTCTCACGCGCTTGCCGTGCCTTCATCGATTCGAAGCGAGAGTTTGGCTTGTATAACTTGGGCGGCGGCAACTGGAACGCAGTGAGCGTGCGCGAGATTATCCGGCGAGTCAAAAACATGCTGCAGATACAGCCTGTGATCGTCGAGGATCCGAACGTGCCGCATCCGGTGCCTTTGCGGTACGTCTCCGATTTAAAGCTCATCGGCCAGGAGCTCAATTGGAGACCCGAGACCGCACTCGACGACGCTCTGCGCCTGGTGTTTTAGTTTTCTATGACGGCAGATCAGATCAAGCGAGTCGTTGTCCGCGGCACGAGTTGGGTTGGCGACTCGATAATGACGATCCCGGCGCTGCGCGCGTTGAGACGCATCCTGCCTGACGCTTCAATCACACTCGCCATTCGTCCCGGCGCCAAGGGAATCTTTTCCGACGTCGATTTCGTCGACGACGTTCTGATCTACGACAGGCGAAACGCGTTTTCAGTTTTTGGACAGGTGCGCGAGTGGAAGAGCCGGCAGTTCGATCTCGCGGTGTTGTTTCAGAACGCGTTTGAAGCGGCGTTGATTCCGTTTCTGGCAGGAGTGCCGATGCGGCTCGGTTACGCGACTGAGTCGCGGCAGGCGATGTTGACGCATCCGCTTCCCTTGCCTGACTGGCGCTCGTCGAAGCACGAAGTCTTTTATTACTTGTACCTGATCACGGCGCTCGAGCAGTTGTTGTTTCGCACGAGCACGATATGCGAGACAGAACCGGATGTAAGTCTGTCGATCTCGGAACCGCGCAAGTCCGAAGCGTCGGAGTTGCTGCGTTCTTATGGCGTCACCGAAGAAAAGAGTGTTGTCGCGATCTGTCCGGGCTCGATAAACAGCCGCGCCAAACGCTGGCCCGCGGAATCGTACGCGGCGCTGGCGGATCGTTTAATCGAGGATCGCCGGCAAGTCGTGCTGATCGGTTCGAAAGACGAGATCGACGTGACGAACCTCGTCACGCGGCGGATGCAACACCGTCCGGTCGTGCTGACAGGAAAGACGACCCTGGACCAGATCACGGCCGTAATGGCGCTCGTCGATCTCGTGGTCACGAACGACACGGGCCCGGCGCACATAGCCGCCGCGCTCGGTTGCCCGACGATCGTCATCTTTGGTCCGACAAACCCGTTGACGACGCGCCCGTTCTCGCCGAAGGCCGAGATGATTCGTCATCCGCCGGACTGCGCGCCGTGCATGCTGCGCGATTGCCCGATCGATCATCGCTGCATGACGGCGATCACGGTCGACGAAGTTTTCGAACACTCGCACGCGTTGCTCAAACGCGGCAGTTTCGCGAAAACAGTCAGGAGCCTGTGCGACTCAGTCGCGTGAGTGGAAATGAAACGACCGGCAGTTTTCATCGATCGCGACGGGACCATCTCGGAAGAAGTCGGCTACGTCAATCATCCGTCGCGCTTTCGGCTGTTTCCCTATTCGTCCGAAGCGATCCGAATCCTGAACGACAGCGGCTGGCTGGCGATCGTGATCACCAATCAAGCGGGCGTCGCGCGCGGTTATTTTTCCGAAGACGTCATCAAACAGATCCACCGGCAGTTGGAAAACGGCCTGCGCGAAGAATCCGCGCGCCTCGACGCGATTTACTATTGTGCGCATCATCCTTCAGTCGGCGAACCGCCGTACCGGCTCGACTGTGACTGCCGCAAACCCAAGCCGGGTTTGATCGAGCAAGCCGTCAGGGATTTCCAGATCGACATGACGGCAAGTTGGATGGCCGGCGATCGCTACAGCGACGTCGAACTGGCTCGAAACGCGGGTTTGCGGTCCGCTTTCGTATTGAGTGGTTACGGGCGCGGCGAGTGGGAGTATCAGAGTCAGGGTTGGAAGCACCAGCCCGACCTCGTTTGTGAGAACTTGTTGGAAGCCGTAAAGTCGATCGTCAACCACGAATCTAAGAAATGAACCGCCTCATCGAAATCGTGCGAACTTTCGCGGATAGGCAGATCGTTGTCGTAGGTGATGCGATTGCCGATCAGTTCCTGTATGGAAACATCAGCCGTGTTTCACGCGAGGCGCCTGTCTTTATACTTCGCCACGAACAGACTGAAACCGTTCCCGGCGGCGCGGCCAACTGCGCGATGAACCTCGCCGCGCTCGGCGCACGAGTCTCGTTGATTACAGCGGTCGGTAAAGACGCACCGGGAACGCAACTGCGCCGAAGGCTGTCCGCGGCAGGCGTCGACGTCGATGGCATGATCGTTTCTCAGAAGATCCAGACGACAACCAAAGTTCGCATACTCGCCGGTCACGCGCATTCGAACAAACAACAGGTAATCCGTATTGACTATGAAGGAAATCCCGTCGCGGATAACGACCTTCGCGAGTCAATCATCACTACGCTGAAGAGCACCGTAACCTCAGCGGATGCCGCCATCATTTCTGACTACAACTACGGCGTTGTCGACGACCGCGCGATTGCTTTCATCCGGGAATCATTTCGCAAACCAGTCCTTGTCGACTCGCGTTTTCGTCTGGCTGAGTTCACTGGTTTCACTGCCGCTACTCCAAACGAAGATGAAGTCGAGCACCTCGTAGGACATCCATTAACCTCGGTCGAGCAACTGGAATCTGCCGCAAAGAGACTGAAAGAACAGCTCAATCATCAAGCTTTACTCGTGACACGCGGTCCACACGGCATGATGCTGCTGGAAGACACTACTCCAATTCATATTCCTGCCGTCGGAGCGCAACAGTCGGTCGATGTCACGGGCGCGGGCGACACAGTCATTGCGACGTTCACCCTTGCCCTCGCGTCGGGCGCTTCGTTCGCGGATGCCGCTCATCTCGCAAACCACGCCGGCGGATTGGTCGTGATGAAACGCGGCACGGCTTCAGTAACCGCAGCCGAACTGGAGCACTCGATTCTCAACTGCGAAAACGACTGATGACCATTCCAATCGACTCGATCGTCCTAAGCCGAAAAGAATTGATAGAACGCGTGCAAGAGGCGCGCAGATCCGGTGCCCGAATCGTTCTCGCCAATGGATGTTTCGACGTGCTTCACGTTGGACACGTGCGATACCTCGCGGGCGCGCGCGAACTGGGCGACGTCCTCGTCGTCGGAATCAATTCCGATGATCAGGTCGCGCGACTCAAAGGGGCGGGCCGACCCGTGCTTACCGCCGCCGAGCGCGCTGAACTCGTCGCCTCATTAGAATCCGTCACTTACGTCACCATCTTCGAGGAACCGACCGTCGAAGAGCTCTTGCTTGCGCTGAAGCCTGACGTCCACGCAAAGGGCACCGATTACACCGAAGACACGGTTCCCGAGCGGGCCGTGGTACGATCCTACGGTGGCCGCGTCGCGATCGTCGGCGACCCCAAGGACCATTCAACGACCGCGATTCTGACCCGGCTCGGAGGCCCAAATGAATAAACGCGTGACCATTGCCGCGATCCTTCTGGTGATAATCACAGCGTCGCTGTCGGTCGGCGCACAGTACAAGCGGACCCGTTTCGATCCGAGTGGCGCTTTCTGGATCTCTGGTGAGCCTCCGGCTGAATTCTCGGATTTCAGTTCCATAAATCTGAATATGCGGAATTTGAGGCGGCTGCCGACTACAGGACTGCAACTAAACGATGGCACCTCGTTTCGGTTTCGCACCGTTGTCGTGAAGCAAAGTAATTTCAGCTTCACGACCGACACCAAGCGTGGTCTTTCTTACAGTTTTGCCGGAAAGTTTCTTAAGGGCGGCGACTTCGCCGCGACCTGGAGCGGCGAGGAGACGCCGGTGCTCGAAGGCACGTTGAGCAAGTTCAAGGATGGGAAAAAGGTAGCCGACGCGAAGCTGAAGTTCATCTATTTCGGCGGGACCTGAAACAGTCGCATGAGGATCCTGATAGTAAAGCTGGGAAGTATCGGCGACATTGTTCACACCTTGCCCGCCCTCGCCGCGTTGCGTGAAGGTTTTCCGGAGGCGGAAATCTCCTGGGTCGTCGAACGAAATTTATCTGAGATTTTAAGAGACAACCCGATTTTAGATCGCCTCATCGAAGTCGACACGAAGGCGTTGAGGCGCGGGCTGATGTCTGGGGAGACGCTGCGGGCACCGCGCCAGCAGTTACGTCGGTTACGCGCCTCTGCCTTCGACATCGCTTTAGACTTCCAGGGACTACTCAAATCCGCTTCAATAGCGCGCCTTTCGGGCGCGCGTCGTGTTTTTGGCTACTCGCGCGTGGGCCTGCGTGAACCAGCCAGCAGTATATTCCTGTCAAAAAGAATTTCTGTCCCCAAACGGACCCACGTTATTCGGAAAGGCTTACTGCTGGTCGAGGGTGCCTTGGGTGTACCGGTCCCGTCCGCGCCGGAGAGGTTTTCGTTTCCCATCGCGGTCGACTCGGCCGATGAGACAGCGGCGCGAGAGGCGGCCAACGGTGCCGGGGGCAACTACGCGATTCTGAATCCCGGTGGCGGCTGGCCGACAAAACTGTGGAGCGCCGATCGGTTTGGTAAACTTGCCGATGCGTTGTGGTCCAGTTACGGGTTGAACTCGCTCGTGACTTACGGTCCGGGTGAGGAAGAACTTGCTGAATCCGTCAGGCGCGCGTCAGAAACCGGACGAGCCAGGCCTGTGAGTCTTTCGTTGAAGGCTTTTTACTCGCTGGCGAAAGGCGCGCGAGTTTACGTCGGCGGCGACACCGGGCCAACGCACCTCGCCGTCGCGGCTGGCGCGCCGATTGTCGGTCTGTTTGGACCGACTGAATGGTGGCGCAACGGCAGTCCTCGCGCGGAAGACATTTGCGTCGAACGGACTGACATCGACTGCCGTGTTGACTGTCACCGGCGCTCGTGTTCAAAGTGGATCTGCATGGACATCGAGGTCCAACGCGTGTTTCGGGCTGTGGAAAAAAGAATCGGATGAGTAAGCGATCCGGAACGTGGATACAGCGCTGGCGAGTGCCGCTCGGGTTTTTGTGCGCGGCCGTGTTTCTTTTCTTTGCGCGGCCCACGCCGGTTGCTCTCGCTGCCGGAGCCTGTGTTTCGGTTTTGGGGTTGGTGATTCGTGCCTGGGCGTCGGGCCACATCCGAAAAAATGCTGAACTCGCCACGTCCGGGCCTTATGCGTTTACTCGGAACCCGCTGTACTTCGGCAGCTTCCTGCTGGGGCTCGGGTTTACGATTGCCTCGGGTCGCTGGCCGCTGGCCCTGCTGTTTGCGGCGCTTTTTATTGGCATCTATCTGCCTGTAATGCGCGTCGAAGCGTCGGAAATGGCCCAGTTGTTTGGCAGTGAATTTGAGATGTATCGACGTTCGGTTCCCTTGTTCTTTCCCCGCTTAAAGCCGTACCGGCAAGGAAATTCGAGCGATTCGGCCCGCGTCAGGTTCGACGGCGCGCTTTACCTGCGATACCGTGAGTATCGAGCGGCGCTCGGGCTGATCATCGCGTGGGGATTGCTTTTGATTAAGAGTTTATATTTGTGAAATCAACCGTGAAATACACGACTGCCATTCTGCTGCTAACGCTCGCGATCTGCATTTCGCCGGCGCTCGCCCAAAAACATTCCGGGACAACGAAAGCTTTCGAGGCCGGCGAAGAGCTTCACTTCGAAGCTGAGTTTTCACGGTCGCTGCTGCGCAAACTGGACGTGGCGGATCTGAAGTTTCGCGCGACCCGCACGCCCGTCGCCGCTTCGGAAGAGTCCGCGGAGGAAGTCTCTCCGTACGCGTTGACGTTCACGGCGGATATAGCCAGCAAGGGTTTCTTCGCCAGGTTGTTCAATCTAAAGTTTCGCGAGCGGGTCGAATCGACAGTCGAGCCGATCTCATTCACCGTCAAGAAGACGACGATCCTCGACGAACAAGGCAAAAGGGTTCGCGCCACTGAAGCAACGTTTGACAGATCCAAAGGCAAGATGACGTGGACGCTGCGCGATCCGAACAATCCGGCCGACGAGCCTCGTCACAAGATCACCGATTTTTCAGGCCAGCTTCAGGATGTGTTGTCCGCGATCTATTTCATCCGCACGCAGCGGCTGGAAGTCGGAAAGAGTTTCGACATCTTCATCGGAGACGGTGGACGCGTTTATCAGATCCCGGTGAAGGTCGTCGAGAAGAAACGGATGAAGACGATCCTGGGCCGCGTCGACGTGCTGCGTGTGAATCCGGAGCTGTTTGGGCCCGGGCGGCTGATGGATGAAAACGAAGGTGAGTTTTCGATCTGGGTGACGGCTGACGAACGACATGTTCCGGTTGCCGGTCGCGCGAAGACTGAATACGGCACTTTCGATATCAAACTGAAGCGCGTGATTACGAACCCACCTGTCGCAGCGAAATAATCCGTGTTACTGATTGCCCACCGCGGCGCTTCTGCTGTGGCTCCCGAAAATACTATCGCTGCCTTCCAGGCCGCCATTGAGGCGGGTGCGGATGGAATCGAGTTTGACGTTCGTCTGGCGCGCGATGGCGTTCCGGTTGTTATTCACGACGATACGCTTTATCGCACGAGCCGTGTGCATGGGCGCGTCGCCGAAATGTCAGCAGATCAACTAGGCCAGTATGACGTGCCGAGCCTCGTGCAGTTATTCGACTTATTCGCGTCAAACGAACTCTCTCTGTATCTCGAACTCAAAGACACACAGCGTCAACTGATCGAAGAGTGTTGCCGGTTAGTCGAACAATACCGCTTGAAAGATCGGACTATCTTTGCCTGCTTCGAGCACTCCGCGCTGCAAACGATCAAGCAGATCGATCCGTCATTTAAAACCGCGGCACTCTTTCAACCGCCGGCTGCATTCATACTCAAACGCGCGCGAGCTGTCGGCGCAGACGGGATCGCGCTGCACCATCGATTAGCCAGCACGCGTGTCGTCGAGGAGGCCAACCGGGCCGGTTTTAAAGTCGCTGTTTGGACTGTCGACGATCCAGCCTGGGTCAAACGTGCGCAAGAGCTGGACGTCCACGCGCTGATTACCAACAATCCCTCCGCCTTGATACATTTGGGTCGATGACCCGTTCGCTGTCCCCGCTCAACAGGTTCTTTGTCTCGCCTGAATTCTCGGTGTACTACCGACGAGCAAAACATCTTCACTGGCAGAACCAGGCGAGCGCAGGTTATTCACTGCTCAGCGTGCTCGACGGTGAAGTCGAATACAGCGTTGATGGGAAGAAAAACGTGCTCGCGCGATCGGAGTCAGTCGTACTCGAACCCAATCTCACGATCACTGCCGGCGGCAATCAGGCCGAGCTTCTCTTCCTGACGCTCTCAGCGTCGCTCGTGCTTCAATGCGCCACGAACATGCATCTCATCCCACCGAATTCGACCGTCAGTTTCACGCGCAGCCATCTCAATCAAGACAAGAAACTCAACGCGCTGTTTACTGACTTCGCCGTCGAACTCGCGGACGACAAACCCGGCAAGGAGATCGTGATGCGCGCGCTGGTCGAGCAGGTGCTGGTCCATGTACTGCGAAACTATTCCCAGCCGCGTCTTTCTGATCAGCTCGAACTCTCGCGCGTCGGTTTGGTGGACCGTCGCATCCGTCGTTCTGTCGAGCTGATGCACACTCAACTCGATCAGGATCTCACCCTGAAAGCTCTCGCCGCAGCTTCATATCTCTCGCCGTTTCATTTCGCGCGGCTGTTCAAGAAACTCACCGGCTCTACGCCGCATAACTACCTCGCCGGCATTCGTGCGACCCGAGCGCAGACTTTACTCGCCGATACTGATCTCTCCGTCACCGAAGTCGGTGCGCAAGTCGGTTACTTGAGCGCGAGTCACTTCACCAAAGCCTTTCGACTCGCAACCGGCACAACTCCGCGTGAATTTCGCAAAGGCCTGATAGCAACGCGTCGCCAATAATGAGCAAGATCCGTCGCTTCGCATGACGCTCTGGCCGTTATCATCCTTATCAAAGGAGATCCGTCCAGCATGCCAGCCGAAAGACAAACACAAATAACTCCAGCCGAAGGAAAACTCGGGGTCCTGTTAGTCGGCCTCGGCGCCGTCAGTACGACCTTCATCGCCGGCGTCGAAGCGATCAAGAAAGGTTTCGCGCAACCCATTGGCAGCCTTACCCAGATGGGCACGATCCGCCTCGGCAAACGGACCGACAATCGTGTTCCGTTAATTAAAGACTTCGTTCCGCTGGCCCAGTTGAAAGATCTCGTCTTCGGCGCGTGGGACATCTTCCCCGATTCAGCTTACGACGCAGCATTGAATGCGGGCGTGCTCGAGAAGGAGTTGCTCGCGCGCCTCAAAGAACCGCTGCGCAAGATTCGTCCGATGAAAGCCGTCTTCGATCAGTCTTACGTGAAGCGCCTGAGCGGAACGAACGTCAAGACCGGAAAGACAAAGTTTGAACTTGCCGAGCAGCTCATCGACGAGATCAACGAGTGGAAGAAGAAGAACAAGTGCTCGCGGCTAGTGATGATCTGGGCTGCCTCGACTGAAGTGTTCCTGAAAACGCACGCGGTCCACAAGACGATCGAGTCGTTTGAAAAAGCGATGCGCGAAAACCACAAGGCGATCGCGCCGTCGATGATCTACGCGTACGCCGCGATGAAATGCGGCGTGCCCTTCGCCAACGGCGCCCCGAACCTCACGGTTGACCTTCCCGCATTGATGTCGCTCGCCGACAAAAACAAGCTCGCCATCTGCGGCAAGGATTTCAAGACCGGCCAGACGTTGATGAAGACCATCATCGCTCCAGGTTTGAAGTCGCGAATGCTCGGACTGCACGGCTGGTACTCCACCAACATTCTCGGCAATCGCGACGGCGAGGTGCTTGACGATCCTGACTCCTTCAAGACCAAAGAGGAGTCGAAGCTCTCCGTGCTCGAGTACATCCTTCAACCGGATGTCTATCCGAGCCTCTACAAAGACTTCTCGCACGTCGTCCGTATCAATTACTACCCGCCGCGCGGAGACAACAAGGAAGGCTGGGACAATATCGACATCTTCGGCTGGCTCGGCTACCCGATGCAGATCAAGATCGATTTCCTGTGTCGCGACTCGATTCTCGCCGCGCCGATCGTTCTCGACCTGGCGTTGTTTCTCGATCTCGCTCAGCGCGCCGGCATGAAAGGCGTGCAGGAGTGGTTGTCGTTCTACTTCAAATCTCCGCAAACGGCGCCCGGCTTGTATCCCGAGCACGACATCTTCATTCAGCTAATGAAACTCAAGAACACTCTGCGCCATCTGCGGGGCGAGGATTTGATTACGCACCTGGGGCTGGAATACTACGACTGATCTACCAATCCGTGCTTTCATACACGGTTTACTGCAATTAATTGTCAGTTTGTCAGTGATGTTTTGACAGGAAATGTCACGCTAAATTGAGCATCTGAAGCATTAACCAGCAGGATGCGATATTTTGTGGTGACAATTCCGGCGGAGTTGTATATATAGCATCCGTCCAGCCGGTAGGGTTCCCCGAAAACTCCGGTTTGGCGAACCCTCGTAGCTTTTTAATGCATCCATTTATTGTCCGGATCGTTCCTTGCTAGTGGAAAGTGGGCCAGAACGTATTCACGGGCCCAAAGCGCTCTTGAAATCGCCCCGACTGGCAAGGAGCAGAGCCGATGTTAGTTGAGAGTGAAGTGACAAAGACACGAAACATGAATACTACGGGAACGGTTTTCCTGGACCCAGATCAAAAAAGCCCCCGTGCTCAGGATTTTGAAGAGCGACTTACCGCTCGCATAGTGGGACAAGAACGTGCGGTTCGCCGCATGAGCGGCCTTTACCAGATCTTCCTCGCCGGGATGAATCCGCCGAACCGGCCGATCGGGACGATGCTCTTTTTGGGACCGACCGGTTCCGGAAAGACGCGCGTCATCGAAGCGGCTGCCGAGGTTCTCTACGGCGACCCGAATGCGGTGGTGAAGATCGACTGCGCCGAGTTTCAACACTCACATGAGATAGCCAAGCTCATCGGTTCGCCTCCGGGCTACCTGGGCCATCGCGAGACTTCGCCGATGCTGACCCAGGAAAATCTCGATCGCATGCACACGGACGATATGAAAGTCTCGCTGGTGCTGTTCGACGAGATCGAAAAAGCTTCCGACAGCCTGTGGCAGTTACTGCTCGGCATTCTCGACAAAGCGACTTTGACATTGGGCGACAACCGTCGCGTCGACTTCTCCAAGGCCATGGTGATCATGACTTCGAACCTCGGCGCGCGCGAGATGTCTGAACTCATCTCCGGCGGCATCGGATTCGCGCCGGGTAAAGGTTCGAAGACGCCGAACGACACTGAAGTCGATCAGAAGATCTATCGCACCGCCGTCGAGGCTGCGCGTCGTAAATTCTCGCCTGAGTTTATGAACCGCATCGACAAGGTGGTCGTGTTCCGCTCGTTGAAAGAGCATCACCTGCGGCAGATTCTCGACCTCGAGTTGCAGGCCGTCCAGGATCGCATCATGCAATCGGCCGGAACCAAGTTTGTCTTTCAATGCTCCGAAACGGCGAAGGACATGCTGCTCAAGGAAGGGCTGGATTACAAATACGGCGCTCGTCACTTGAAACGAGCAGTCGAGCGTTTTCTCGTCTACCCGCTTTCCAACCTCGTCGCTACGGGACAGATTGGATTGGGCGATCTGGTGCACGTCGACGTCGACGGTATCAAGAACCGCCTGGTGTTCTCGAAGAGCTCGGGTGGCGCGTTGATTCACGACAACATGCCGCAGCACGAAGCGGCGGAAGTTTCGAGTGAATCACTTTCAGGTGGCGTAGGATTGCCGATCCCGGCAGCGTCGAAGGCGGCGAAGAAGGGACAAGGCCGCGGAGACAAGAGCGAGCAATAGTCTTCCGGTTTAAAGAAACAGGGATTCTAGTTTAAGGCCGTTCCAGTTTTCGCAGGGCGTCGTAGGCGATTTGAGAGAGATAGGGATCCGCGGCGGTTGAGGCAGCGCGAAGCGCCGGAGCGGCCGAAGGATCGCCAATCAGTCCGAGCGAACGTGCCGCCTCACGCCGCAGGTCGCCAGGGAGTTTTTCATTATTCAGCACCGATACTAAAGCCGCGGTCCCAGCGCGGCTTTTGATTTTTCCGAGCGCAGCAGCAGCCGCCCGCAACACAAACACGTTCTGTTCACGCTTTTGTTTACCGCTTCCACGCGTCGACAATTCCGGCGCCAACGTTCCGACCAGACTGATCACCGCCGCTTCGTCGGCGATCTCTCCCAACGCGACTGCCGCCGCCCCGCGAACTCCGTTTTCCTTGTCAGTCAATAAAAGTTCACTAAGCGCCGCCGTCGCGGATCGGCTATGCG